>NZ_CP036267.1:3821540-4425290 GCF_007744255.1 Thalassoglobus polymorphus
CAATACAAAAACGTCAGGGTCGGGCTGACAGGGATTCCGGTTCTGGAAGCGGACGAGATGCAACGCTCTCAGCAGGACATGATGAAGGCCTCGATGATTTCCTTCATTGGAGTCGGCCTAATTCTGCTGATCGGATTCCGTGGGTTTCGACACCCGCTGCTCGCATTATTTATGCTGGCGATCAGCCTCGCCTGGTCGTTGGGGTATATTACAATTGCCATCGGACACCTGAATATTCTTTCAGTTTCGTTCGCTGCGATTTTGATTGGGCTGGGGATCGACTATGCGATTCACTACCTCGCGCACTACATCGAACTTCGGCACCGAAACGAAAAACTGCATCGGGCCTTGTCTTTGTCCTCACGGAGCGTCGGTACCGGAATCGTGACGGCTGCGGTGACGACTGCACTAGCATTCTTTTGTGCAACATTCACCGATTTTCTCGGAGTTGCAGAACTCGGAGTGATTGCAGGTGGCGGTGTCCTCTTGTGTGCGATCGCGACATTCACGATTCTCCCGGCATTGGTCACGCTCGCGGATCGCAAGAAAGAGCCGCGTCAAATGCCGACTCCATTCCAGGGAAACGCATTACGCAAGCTGATCCGAAATCACCCCGGAGTGGTGACCGTCGTCACGTTGCTGGCGATCATTGGCATCGGTTCCCAAGGCTTTCAAGTCCAGGACGGGACGATTCAATCGAAGGTGAAATACGACTCAAATCTTTTGAATCTGCAAGCCAAAGGTGTCAATTCGGTCGAACTTCAAAAGCGGATCTTTCAAGAGACAAACGGCTCATTGCTCTATGCAATCTCGATTGCCGATTCGATTTCAGAAGCGCGCATTCTGAAGGAAGAGTTTCTCACGTTGCCAACGGTCTCACGCGTCGAGGGAATGGCATCTTATATGCCGAATTTCCCACCAGAAGAAACAAACCTGCTTGTGCAGGCCATTCACTCTCGGCTGAGTCGACTCTCCGACTTACCACGGGAATTTCCTCAACTGGACCCACTCTCGATTGGCCAGTCGATGGACCGGCTCTACACAACACTTTCCTCTCGGAGCGAACCTGCTGCGATCTCAGCTGCAAAATCACTTGATAGTTTTCTTGATAACCTCACCCTGATGGAACTTCCGCAGCAAATGCAGGTTCTGTCGGGATATCAAAATGGAATGCTCACGGCGTTGCATCGGCAATTTCAGGAAATAGAGAGAGTTTCGAGCCCACAACCCGTCAGCCCAAACGATTTCCTTCCAGGCATCCACGAGCGTTTCGTTTCTGAATCGGGGCACTGGCTATTGCGAATCTATCCCAGCGAACAAGTCTGGGAGGAAGAGCCGCTGACCGCGTTTGTTGAAGAAGTCCGGTCGATCGATCCCAAAGCAACGGGGACACCTTTACAGAACTTTGAAGCAGCACGCCAGATTCGGGAGAGTTATTTCGACGCTGCAATCTACGCACTTGTGGTCATTTTCCTAATTCTACTTGTCGACTCACTGAAGTCGGGGACACTTCTGGTTTCTCTCGTTGCTCCTTTGGCAGTTGTTGGATTTGCATATTCGTTGCGATTCAAATCGGGCGAACCAGTGAATATCCTCCAGCTCGCCTCCTTGTACGCCTTGATTGTTGCGCTTGTCTCAAGCGTGCTCGATTTCAAAAGCGTGCGGGGCACACTACTGACTCTTCTCCCACCATTGGCTGGCGGATTTTTGATGTTCGGCATTCTGGGGTTGATAGGTATGAATCTGAACCCGGCCAACCTCATCGTATTGCCGCTAATCTTAGGAATTGGAGTTGATGACGGTGTCCACGTCATTCATGATGCGCGTCACTCAACAGGTCGATATGAAACTTCCCCAAGTACAATCAACGCCATCACCCTGACATCTCTCACTTCGATGCTCGGGTTTGGCAGCATGGTCGTCGCAGCACATCAAGGGCTTGTTTCACTTGGAACAATTTTGGTGATTGGCGTGGGAAGTTGCCTGTTCATTTCTCTTGTCACTCTGCCAGCGATCTTGACCCTCATTGATCGCTGGGAGTCAACTGAAAGCCCTGCTCAGAATGAAGAGGCGAAACCGATCGACAAGAAAGAGATCGTAACAATTCCGATGACAAAGCATGAAACTGGCGTTGCCTGAGCCTCTCGCTCAGCTCACAAGAGGGATTGGAGAAGAGGGGAAAGCCTTGGCTTACCCATAAGGAAGTTTGTTTTTCCATGCGTTCGAGTAAATCGCGTCTCACGACTTAAATAGCGTAGCTTGCTCTACCATACCCGGCTGAACCTCAATGTCATTTAGAAATTGAAATGCCGTACCAACGGAGAACAGAAGTACGTCGCTCGCCTCGCATCCCCCCTGGCAACTCGCTTTGTTCTGCCGATTTCTCAGAGATGACATCACGCAATTCTTGAAGCGGCCACTGTCCCGAATTGCATGCAGTTGTCCGCTAACGGTGCCTTGCCTGTTTATGTTACCTTGCACATTGCAATTCCAAAATTTGTTTAGAACATCTTTCGAATTGGTTCGCAGGATCTGCCTCGTGGCGAACAGCATTTTTACTAGAGAAATGCGTTCTTCGCGGGTACACGTTAGAGCAAACTGCTCTAGAACGAGTCCGGAAAATCTCTGGAATAGCCGCTTTTCTTAACGTTTGAGAGAGCAATTTCAAGTTTCAGGATCAGTTCTAGATTTGTTCCTGGAGAAGAGACGCTGATTAGGGAAAACGACCTGATCGGGGAAGAGACACAGTAACACAATAGGTTCCCGATGAAATTTGCTATTCTTTCTTGCAGCACCAATTGCTACAGCACTCGTCGACTCAAGGAAGCGGCGGCTCAACGTGGGCACGAGGTGAAAGTCTTGAACACCTTGAAGTTTGCGATCGACCTTAAGGAAGGGACTCCCGATCTTTACTTCCGCACGAAACAGCTCAGTCATTACGACGCTGTCCTGCCAAGAATCGGGAATTCTATTACCTATTTCGGCACCGCGGTTGTTCGTCAGTTCGAGCAGATGGATGTCTTCTGTGCAAATTCTTCGAACGGAATCTCCAACTCTCGGGACAAGCTACGAAGCATGCAAATCCTGAGTCGACATCAAATCGGAATTCCGGAAACAACATTCGTTCGTGATAAAAAAGACGTCCTTCCTGCTATCGAGCGAGTTGGTGGGGCCCCCGTGGTCATCAAACTCCTCGAAGGAACCCAGGGAGTCGGCGTGATCCTCGCAGATTCCGTCAAGATCGCGGAAGCAATTATCGAGACACTACAAAGCACGAAACAAAACGTACTTGTTCAGAAATTCGTCGCAGAAAGTAAAGGAAGAGATATTCGTGCTTTTGTTGTTGGCGATCAAGTCGTCGCAGCGATGAGACGTGTCGCACAGGGACAGGAATTCCGCAGTAATGTCCATCGCGGCGGTGTGACGGAACAGGTCGATCTGGATGAGCGGTACCGAGATGCTGCTGTCCGGGCAGCCCAGATCATGGGACTGCGAGTCGCTGGTGTCGACATGCTCGAATCGAAGACCGGCCCACAAATCATGGAGCTCAATTCTTCACCAGGACTCGAAGGAATCGAGTCCTGCACACACCTTGATATTGCTGGCACGATTGTCGATTACATCGCTGCTCAGGTCGATTTTCCAGAGATCGACTTGCGACAAAGGCTCACCGTCAGCCGAGGGTATGGAGTGACTGAACTCCACATTCCTGAAGGCTCTGAATACGTTGGCCGAACGATTTCTGACTCAGGCTTGAGAGAAAAAGACATCAATGCACTGACTCTTTATCGTGGGACAACAGTCATTCCGAATCCGCGGTCAGATCGCATTCTTGAACCGGGTGACCGCCTGCTTTGCTTTGGAAAACTTGAATCGATGCGCCAACTCGTCCCGAAGAAGACGCAGAAACAACGTCGCCCTGAGGTGCTGGACCTTCCAGATTTCACGAACACTCATCACGATGAGAAGAGTGAAGAAGAAAAGTAATCTGGGTAGTGACCTCTTACAACTTGCTTGTTTTCACCAACGTTCGACCGGTCCGTTGGGAACTTTAATCAATGCTGTTGGAAGAGTCGCTTCTCGCTCGCCATGGCGTGCCCGAATTTGGTCTGCGATTTCATCAAACTCTGAGATCGATTCAAAACGCCTGAGGCGATCTTCTAAATCGTCGGGGATTCCCAACTTCAGTCCGTACCAGCCAGCGAATTTCCGAAAGAGTAAGCAACTGTAATCGTCGTACTGCTGGGTCATATAGTGAAAGTGTCGTCGTAAAAAATTGACCTGCTCGTCCGCGTTGGGCTCGGTCGGAGTTTCTCCAGTGGCGACTTGTGCAAGCTTCGCAAAGATCCACGGATCAAGCATTGCTCCGCGACCGATCGCGACTGCCTGACACCCGGTTTCAGCCCGCATTTGATGTGCATCCTCGAGTGTGCGAACGTCGCCATTTCCAACGACCGGAATGTTCTCAACCGCTTCGACGACCGCTTTAATTCCTTCGCGATCGACTTCACCATGAAACCCCTGTTGTCGCGTTCGACCATGAATGGTGATTGCTGCGACGCCGAGCTTTTCAAACTCTCTTGCCAAGACTGGAGCAGTCAGATTCTCTCGATCCCAGCCAAGCCTCATCTTAACGGTGACCGGAACAGTTACTGCGTTGACGACTTCTCCAATCGAAGCACATGCCCCGTCAGTATCACACATCAAACGAGCACCACCCCCCGAACCGTTAATCTTCGCCATGGGACATCCCATGTTGATGTCGATACTGGCATATCCACGATCTTCAAGCCACTTGGCTGCGCGAACAAGCTCTGCTTTGACGCCCGAAAAAATCTGGATCGAAAGCGGCGTATCATCCGGCGTCGTTTCAATGAGTTTTTTCGACTTCTGACTTTCAGCGACAAGCTGCGAAGCGAGAACGAGATCCGTCGTTGCCAACCCGAGACCGCCTAACTCTCGAATCACACGACGAAACGCAAGATGTGTATACCCTGCGAGTGGTGCCAGGAAATACCGCGTTGGAATGAGACGTGTCCCGATTTTAATCGGAGATTCATCGAGATTCAGTTGAGCCGAAGTCATAACGAAAGAAGTGACCTTCTCTTAAGCGTATTAGAGGATTGTTTTCGAGAATGTCGAACTCGTTCTCTGTAATAATTGTCGCAGTCTTGTCTCTGCAGTTTCATGTCTGCCGCATCAGCTAGAGCATCTTTCGAATTGGTTTGCAGGATCTGCCTTGTGGCGAATAGCATTTTCACTAGAGAAATGCGTTCTTCACGGGCACACGGTAGAGCAAACTGCTCTAGATCGCTGCAATGATCCTCAGGACTTCATCCAGTAGAAAATTCCCGCGCCGGTCGCGGCGAAGAGCATCGTTCCGATCAGGATTCCGCCGATCGGATAATTGTAACGAGTTTTGGCAGCCTTCAATGTTTCGACAGCTTTTAAGGCTGAGGAACGGACTTTTTCGTTCTCGTCCTGCTTACTGAGTTGCATCAAAGCCGGAATAAATTTCTTTGCGTGTCCGCCCCCCTCTTCCATGGCCAGAACACTCGCTTCTCGAATTTGCCAGCTCTCATCATTCAGACCATTTCTGATGACATCAAGATTGTGACCACTTTCACCAGCGATCTTCCCAAGTGCTCCGATCGCCTCGATCCGTACAGGTTGCTGGCTATGAGTTGCGGCCTCGACCCATAGTTTTTCGCCCTGACGACCTGAGCGAGCTTGAATACTTGAAACCAAATTCCAGCTGAGCGAGCAAAGCAGAGAAACGAACAAAGAGATGACTACCCAATTGGGAATGGAATCATGTTTCAGAATTTTTCCCGGACCGACGGTTTTGAAAAATGCTGTCGCTGGATCCTCAAGCTCTGGTCTTTGAAGTGGTCGATCCAAGCCTTTGTCGTTGGGGTTGGATACAACCGTCACAGTTTGCCTGACACTTCTCAGTTGCCGGCCGACCTCCGCAGCAGACGTCTGACGATCTTTTTCTTCTTTCTCAAGAAGTTGTAAAATTACTCGTTCCAGCGCAACCGGGCAATCAAATGTCTTCTCTGTCGGACGTGGCGGCGTATCCCGACAGTGCATGTGCAGCGTTGCTGCAGGAGTTGACCCTAAAAACGGCGGTTCACCCGTGACCAATTCGTAGAGGACACACCCCAGCGCATAAAGATCTGTTTGTGGGGAAACCTCAAGTCCCCGGATCTGTTCGGGAGCCATATAGAGAAATGTTCCCGCAGTCTTTCCAGCAGCCGTAATTTTTCGAGCAGCTGCGACAGAAGCCAACCCAAAGTCACTCAGCTTCAACTGACCTGATTTTGTTATCAAGAAGTTGCTGGGCTTCACATCGCGGTGAATGACTTTCTTTTCATGGGAGCACTCAAGCGCATCACACATTTGCAGAGCATAGAAAATGACCTGCTCCCAGGGAAGTTTTTTATTCTCTTGGAGCTTGTCCTCAAGCGACCCTTCCGAGATCAATTCCATCGCATAGAAACGACGTTTATTCTCGCAAGAGCCACCAAAGCAGCGAACAATGTTCGGATGCTTCAGGTTTTTCAGAACCTCAAGTTCGCGCTCGAAACGTGCGAGAGTGGTTTCATCGGTGACATCGCTTGGGAGCATTTTCAAGGCGACTTCGCGGTCGTTGACGACGTAACGAGCGCGATACACAACCCCCATCCCGCCTTCACCAATCTGCTCAAGCAGTTCGAACGGCCACATCCATTTCTGGCGATCCAGATTAGTCGCTTCTTGTTTCGCGGTCATTTCTGTTTCCGTTCCGAACGGATTCATCTGTCAGTAAGTCTCATGCTTGGCCCTAAGTTGACAACTGTCTTGAATTCCCTGGCAGGAAGAGAACCTGCTCAGTCCGAATGACAGGATGCTACATCAGTTTAAGTAGAACCAGTCCGAAAACCTCTGGAATCACTGCTTTTCTCAATGCTTGAGAGAGCAATTTCAAGTTCTAAATATGTCGCTAAGTCTGTTTTCCTACTTGCCGTTTACCTGGCGATGTCCCCTGGAAACTCCCTGAGACACAGATCCGCTCCTAAGCCAAAAGACCGAAGTGATGAACTCTAATGATATCCCGGATTCGCCGAAAATCCATTTCGATCGCCAATCACAAATCAAGATGGCAGGGATTGATCGTATTTGTGCGGCGTTTACACGGAATCCCCCAACTCAATTCGCCTTCACCAGTGGCAGAGACGGACTCTCTTGGTTATTTTGATTGTAGATCATTTCGGTACAAGGGAACACATCAGAGCTGGAAGACGTTCGTGTTTCTCGTGTCCGTGAAGAACGCTTTTTTCTCAGAAAAAATCATAGACGCCACGAGATAGAACGCGTACATCATTCACGAAAATGCTCTAGACTGGAGATGTCTTCAGACCGACCCGTTCGACGAACGTGTTGGAATCATTCATGATACGATCTGTTTGACTTGAGATCGACAGCCTTTTTCTGATTGCTGTTGGCATCGCCCGACTAGCGCTTGATTCAATATCGAGGCAATTCAATGTATTTGCGGATGGCAAAACGAGTACTCTTCGAGACCGATAAGCGGCTCGTCTGGAAACTCTTCTGGAACATGGGGATCAAGGGGTCTTTATCCGTCCACAAGTTCAAAAAGCGGATGAAGAAAACCGGACAGGTCTTTCCGCCGTTTCTGTACATTTCGATCATCAATTCCTGCAATCTCCGTTGCACAGGCTGTTGGGTGGATGTCGCTGCGAAGCAGCAGACGATCGACGTCACAGCCATGAACAAACTCATCAATGAAGCCAAAGCGAACGGAAACGTTTTCTTTGGGATCGTCGGTGGGGAACCGTTTATGCATCCTCAAATTCTTGAAATCCTGGCTGCCCATCCAGATTGCTACTTTCAGGTCTTCACGAATGGACACTTCATTACCGATGAGGTCGCCAAAGAACTCCGCCGCCTCGGCAATGTCACTCCGCTCGTGAGTGTCGAAGGAAGTGAAATTGTTAGCGACGAACGACGCGGTCGCAAAGACGTGCTCTCCAAAACAATGCAGGGCATTCAAAACTGCCTGGACAACAAAGTCTTCACTGGAGTTTGCACGAGTGTTTGCAAGACAAACATCGACGACCTTGTGACCGACAAATGGGTGGACCGTCTCATTGAGATGGGAGTCTTCTACACCTGGTTCCATGTGTACCGACCAATGGGGCCGGATGCCTCGCCGGATCTCTGCCTGACGCAGGAGCAACAGCAACGGATTCGGAAATTTGTCGTCGAAAGCCGAGTCAACAAACCGATCATCTTCGTGGATGCCTACTACGACCATGACGGTCAAGCACTTTGCCCAGCCGCGACAGGAATCACCCATCACATCAACCCATGGGGCGGTGTCGAACCCTGTCCGATTGTGCAATTCACCAAGGACAACATCCATGACGACAAACGCTCACTCGCAGAGAAACTCGACTCGGAATACCTGAAGGATTTCCGTGAACTCGCCAGAGACACAACTCGCGGATGTATCGTCCTGGAGCGACCAGACCTGTTGAAACAACTCGTTGAAAAGCATGGCGCCGAAGACGGCACAGTCCGTCACACTGCCATGGAAGAACTTGAAGGGATGCAAGTCCGACCGTCACAATACAATCCAGAACTGGCGATTCCAGAACGCAGCTGGGCCTACCGCATCGCCAAGAAGCATTTCTTCAATGACTTCCACGCATACGATGGTCGTGACCATTCAAAGGCATCGGCACCTTCGGTTTTGGTCGGAGCAACATCCGCTACCCCACCGGAGCCTGTCCTCGTCGATTTGGAGACAACCACTCGCGAAGAGTAGAACCGCGTGCAGAGTGATTTCCATTTGATGAACCACCCTTTTCCACGAGAGCGGATACATACAATTCTTGAAAATGTGAGACGCGGCCTTATTCTGCAGCGGCTCTTTTCAAACGATCATTCAGAGCGCGGCCCAGACCTTCATTGGGGAATGGCATTGCGACAATGGAATCGATGTTCGTTCTTTCGAGTCGTCGAAGTGCGGCAAAGAAATTGGCTGCTGCTTCAACGAGCGAACCACTCGGAGAAAGATTTTCTACCACTTCGAATTGATTCGTTTCGTGAGAGCCCATCATTAAGGCGCCCTTGCCGTTGCAGTCACGAATCTCTTGCAGGCTACTGACAATTTGAATCGGCTTGGACGGAGCATAGTGTCGACTGAGCATTCCCGGCCCAGCTTGCGGGGAATCGTCCCGGTTTTGATTGGGATCAAGCTGAAGAACTTTCCCGATCACTTTTTCGATTTCCTCCAGAGAGAGCCCACCTGGTCGAAGTAGAGTGGCTGTCCCATCTGCCGGGCAAGCAAGAACCGTTGACTCCACGCCGATGTCGCAGGCACCATCATCAAGGACTGCGTCGATACGCCCTTCGAGACCATCGAGGACATGCTCAGCTGTGGTGGGACTGACACTTCCAAATCGATTGGCACTTGGAGCCGCGATGGGAACTCCTGCCTTCTGGATCAGTTCCCGGGCAGAGTCCCGCTCAGGAATCCGGATCGCAACATTTGGTAAGCCGGACGTGACGAGGTCCGGAATGAGATCCCGCTTCGGCAAGACAAGCGTCAACGGTCCCGGCCAAAAGTGATCAACAAGTGCCTGCGCAGTTTCAGAAACGCTTTCGACAAATTCTTCCAGCTGGCTTTGATCACAGAGATGTACAATCAACGGATCAAAATGTGGTCTTTCTTTTGCCTCGAAAATTTTTGCAACTGCAACTGGGTTCAGCGCATTCGCCCCCAATCCATAAACAGTTTCGGTTGCAAAGGCGACCAGTTTCCCGTCCTGAATCAAACAAGCAGCTGTGTCTGTATCGTAGATTCGTAAAGTACGCAGTGTCGATCCCCATTATGAAGTTCGGTATTGAGGCGATTTCATTGATCAAATGAACTGAAGAGCTCACTAGAGCAGTTTGCTCTACCGTGTGCCCTGCAGAACACATTTCGCTAGTAAAAATACTGTTCGCCACGAGGCAGAGCCTGCAAACCAACTCGAAAGATGCTCTAAATCCGTGATAGATATATGGATCGTACAGTTTCGCATGATCATATGGGAGCATTTCGATCACGGATTTTGAGCAGGCTCCGGCCAGAAACCGCAAAGCTCCAACAATCGGTAGAAACCGCTTTGACCTTTTCCTATCTGAAGACAATTCCCGGAATTCTAGCGATTAACGACCTAAGCTTCGACTACGACATCTGACTTCATCGGGCTAATTATGTCATCTCTCAAAAAAATCATAGTCACTTTGACTTGTTCACAGGCGCTCTGTCTCGCATTCGGGCTTTGGATTCAACACACAGTTGGGCACGCAACTCTCGTCCTCTCCTCTGAGAATCTACTCGAAGGCACCACGGAGAATCAGCATGCTCTTGCGAACTTCTTTCTTTATGCTGGAATTGTCATCTGGCTAACAGGGATTCAATTCTGCGTAAACTGGATGGTCATTTCCAAAGTTTACTCAGCGGTTGATAATCGTATCCAAAAACATCGCGAAGACTCGCTCGTTGCTGTCAATGAACTTGTTCGAACTCGTGACGCGATCATCTTCGGACTGGCCAAGCTTGCAGAATCCAGAGACCCGGAAACAGGGCAACACCTGGAACGCATCAGCATGTATTCGGTGCGACTCGCCACTGCGATGCGGAAGCATCCGAAATTTTCTGAGATCGTGAATTCTGAATTTGTCCGGATGATTGGAATCAGTTCTGTCCTCCATGACATTGGAAAGGTCGGAGTTGAAGACGCAATTCTGCTTAAACCAGACACGCTCAGCGAAAAAGAACGAGAAAAAATACGGCTGCATGCGGAACTCGGAAGTGACTGTATCCATCAAATCGAATGCAGATTAGGCAATTCGGACTTCCTCTCCATGGCCAGAGATATCGCCCTGTATCACCACGAACGCTGGGACGGACAAGGGTATCCTTACGGACTTGCCGAAAAAGAAATTCCCCTGGCCGCGCGGATTGTTGCCGTCGCCGATGTGTATGACGCACTGGCATCTCAACGTGTTTACAAGGATGCCGTTCCACATGTGGACTGTGTTGTTGAGATCGAAGCGAACGCTCACAAACAGTTCGATGCAGACATCGTCGATGTCTTCCTCTCAATTCATGAGCAGTTCGCAGACATCGCTGAACGCTTCCAAGATGCCTCTCCATTGAAAGGAGACCACATCCCTTCCGACCGGGGTGGCAGCTACATCCCCACCGTCATTCAATACAACAAAATTCATGAGGCGCAATCGGACCAATAAGAAGACCAGACAATGAAGATCGACCAAGGCTTTCAGATTTACAGTGAGCGACTGCGGCCATGATCGATATTTCAGGTTTTCAGCGCGAAAAATGACCTCTCCGAGCCCCTTGGGGACGAGTGATCTGCCCCATTTTATTAGAGACCTCCTTCTATCTTTTAGAACTGGTCCTGAAACTTGAACTTGCTCTCACACACGACAACGACACATACAGACATACTGCTTGCTTTTAAACAGGGACCAATAGCAATGATCGACAAATCTACCGAACGACAACTGGAAATTTTCCTGGTGTTGATCACTCTTGCATTGGGAGCCCTGCTCTACTCGATCGAACATTCACGCATTGTCGTGTTAAACCTGTTTTACCTGCCTGTTGTTCTCGCAGGATTCTTCCTGGGACGCTATCGAGCCGGAACACTGGCGTTGTTTTCTGTGGTGACGGCAACGGTTGTCATCATGGCTGACCTCACCCGCTTTTCATTTGAGCAAACACCTGTCATCGTCGCCCTGAGTGTGATGGTTTGGGGAGCGATCCTTGGAATCACCGCGATTCTCATCGGAACACTCAACGAAGATCGAAACAAGAAAGTCACCGAAGTTCATGAAGCCCACGTGGGCGTTGTGGAAGTCCTTTCTAGATACCTGCAATGTGCAGACCCCGTTCTTCAAGTCCGCACAAAACGAGTGAATCATCTCTGCGAACAAGTCGCAATCCGCATGCGAATGACGCCGCGAGAAATTGATGACGTACGTGTGGCAGCCTTGCTGATGGATGTCACAAATATTGAAATTACTGCCCGCGTCATCCGCAAAGCTGTCGGAGATTTTGATCAGAACGTCGTTTGCGAAGAAAACACATTCCATGGAACGGAACTTGTGAAGTCACTGGGGGCTTCACTTTCAGGCGCTTTCCCGCTGGTCTTAATGCAAAGTAGCGACTGGACAAAAGCCGAAGCCCAACCCGTTCCAATCGGTGCGAGAGTGCTACGAGTTGTACGCCATTATGTTGAGCTGACACAGTCCGGGCTGGCCTCAGCCCACCTCAGCAACGAGGAAGCCATCAAAGACTTGAAAGTCGATTTCAAAGGCAATACCGACCTCGCTGTCATCAATGTTTTGGAAGAAGTCATCGAACACCGCTTCGAGACTCCTGCCCAGCAAAAGCTCAACAGGAGCCAACGGTCGGCTGTCGAAGAAACTCCATAGAGAACCCTCGCAGCACAAGCAGAAATGTACTGCGAAGGCTCAGAACTTTTTCGCATCTTGCGAATTGATGTTCACGCTATGCCTCGCGGCGAGCAGTTCCTGAAGTTATTCCAGTGAACTTCACGGGCACGCCAAGCATTAAAAATGCTTAATCCCGAATTTTCTGCTTCGGTGCTCCGCTCAGGATCTTTGCATTCGGATCACTCGGTGGACGGTCCAGAGCTAAGTATGCAAACAGATCCGCGAGCTCTTGCGGCTTGAGTTGTTTCTCCAGATCTTCGGGCATCATGGAGACTTCACTGATTTTGTAAGCCTCAATTTTGTCGCGAGGAATCGTTTCGATCTTGCCCCCTTGAATCTTAAGAACGACTCGCTCGTCACTCTCTTCAATAGGCAGCCCGGTTAAGATCCGGCCATCTTCAGTCGCCAAAAGTCGGGCTTGGTATCCGGGACCAATGACGGCACTCGGATCGAAAACATTTTGCAACAGTTGATTCCAGTTGCTGCGGCCGTTTCGGGTAATATCTGGACCGACCTCAGCTCCTTCGCCATACATCTTGTGACACTGCGCACAAACTTTCTTGAAGACAGCAATCCCCTTGTGCGGATCACCCGGTGTTCCATTGAGAAAATCTCGGTGGAAATTGATGACGTGCTGCCGATCGGATCGACGATCTGTTCGAATTTGTCCGTAAAGTTTGACAACAAGCTTTTGCAGTTCTTCATTCTTGAAAGATGAAACTCGTTTCAACTGATTCAAGTTGACCGCTTCCTTGTCGATCTTCTTGGCTTCAATCTCTTTGAGTAGAGCAACGGACCAGATGTCCCGCTGCGTGAGAACTTCAATCACGCGTGGCTGAACGTCCGCTTCCCAAGTCGGATAATTGTCAAGTAAGAAGCCCGCAAGTTCAGGGTCATTGACTCCGCCGATCGCTTCGATCGCTGCAATGCGGAACGACTTCGCAGTCTTCAATCCGCCGATGGCGTCACCTAGATTACTGACGATGCGAGGAGCTCTGGCAGCCACCAGAACCCTGAGTGCTTCCAAACGCTCTGGTTGGGGCTTGCTTGTGTCATTGAAAGTTTTGCGGACGACCTGCATCGCTTCGACATCCCCTAGCAGAGCCAGAACCACTGTCATGTTGGAATCATCGAATTGAATAGGCTTCAAAGTTTGATACAACTCAGCTCGCTGATCCTTTGAAAGTTGTCCTTCACGTAATAAACGGCTGAGCAATCCGAGAGTATTGGACTTGAATGCTGGCGTCGAGTTTGGAGACTTGAGAACCGCTTCAAACAGCCCTCCCATAGTTTTTCCCGACAGAGATCGATTCTGACATAAAACGGGAATTGCTCTTCCGCAAATCGGCCCGATCCCACTGGCGTAGTCTTCCTTCGAACTATTCAGCGATTCACGAAGCCCTTCAATCACTGCGTCTGGATGACCATCGATCAAAGGAAGCAGGTTCTGCCAGACGAGATGCCTGAGCATTGGATCGTCGCCGGAGACACGCAGGATCGCTAGCAAGTATTTGACAGCGAACTCTTCTTCCCCTTGAAACTTGCTGGCTCCAATGACCATCTGAGCCAGCATTTGTGGAGAGTACTTCTTGAATGTCTGATCCAGATTCGGATCTTTTTTCATCTGTTGTGGGGCGAGTTTAGAAAACTCAGCGTCATCAAAAGTCCGGCGAACCAACCATGGCTCGATCTCGTCTTTGACCGATTTTGACATGCTTCGCATCTCCCCAAACAGCTTCGTAAAGTCTTCGCTGTACACAACACAAAACAGAGCATGCATTCTTTGAGTGTGGCTTGTCTTTTCATCCTTCACGACCGCAAGAACCTGTTTCGCCAAATCGAATGTCATTCGTTCCTGCAAAAGTCGCTGAGCCGTATTTCGTTTATAGACATTGGAATCCCCCAGAAGGGTGATCAGTTCATCATCTGACTTTGCTCCCAGGTCTTCGGCTATCTTATTCTCGTGACCTTTATAGACGACGCGATACAGGCGGCCTTTGGATCGGTCAACACCTTCCGGGTCGGCGTTTGCGTCTTGATAGCAGTGGTAGCGGTCGTACCAATCTAAGATATACAGGCAACCATCCGGGCCGACTTTTTGCACAACCGGCATGAACCAGGCGTCGTTGGCGGTCAGGAAGTCAGCGAGTTTCGCATCGTCTCCTTCACTGATCTTGCGAACGGTATCGTGTTCGAAGGCGCCCTGAGGTGCAGGGAATCCGGGATGCGGGCGGCCTTTGTAGCTCGCTCCGCTACGGTCTGCGATATCAGCATTGATGCAACCCCCGTGAATGTTCCCCATGTACAGTACGTTGCGATATTCTTCAGGATAGGCTTCCGAATCGAACCAGGTGATACCGCAGTAGGCAGCCTTTTGGTGTTTATGATCGACGATCGAACGCATCGGCCACGTGTGCGGTGGATAGGGTCCACCTTGGCGGATGTAGTAGGCACTCTCGGAAATGTGCCACAGGTGATCAATCACGCATGCGGAAATGAACGCTTCTCCGTCACCGTTGAATGTAATTCCCCAAGGGTTACTCGTCCCCTCTGCGAAAATCTGAAACTCCCGTGTGCGGGGGTGAATGCGGAACATCGCACAAGTGAACTTGAAGCCGGGATGATCCGCTTCGTAGTTCGGGTTCTCTTTCGAATAATAAACATGGCAATAGTTAAAGACGCCGTTCAATCCGTACAGCCAACCATCCGGTCCCCATGTCAGAGAGTTGGGCAGCTCGTGAGTATCCGTGCGACCAAAGCCGGTGAGAACGGTTTCAATCTTGTCCGCTTTGAGGTCTCCGTCGGTATCCTGCATGAAGAGCAGGTCCGGCGCATTCGCAACCCACACACCGCCATGACCAACAGCGATCCCCGAGGGAATGTTTAACCCCTCAGCAAAGACAGTCACTTTGTCGACCATCCCATCACCAGTGGTATCTTCGAGAACCTTGATACGGTCGCGCCCCGGACCGGGGGAGCGTCGCGGATACTCAAAACTTTCGGTGACCCAGAAACGCCCCTTTTCATCAATCGCCATTCCGACCGGATTCATGAGGTCCGGTTCCTTGGCGACGAGTTCAACAGAAAACCCCTCCGGAACCACCATCTTCTTGACTGCTTCCTCCGCAGAAAGAGGAGGTCCGGGCGGCTTCTCGTGTCGGCGAGGAATTTCCAATCGCTGCGCGAAGCTGGTGGCAGAGAGAACGCTTAAGAGGAAATACAAGCAAAGAGTGTGGACCAAAAAGCGGGGCATCAAAAAATCCTGTCTGAAAAACTGGTCGTTCATATTGCAGATACTGTCGTAAACCTGCGTGAAAGAATCAAGCAGCCCGCTGCCACAGATAGTGCCTCGCCTCTCCACTTTGGAATAGAGGCCTTTTACGATGACAGTCGCCAACTGCTAAGCAGAAGCCTTAAACAAGAGGCCCCGAACGAATACCAGCTTCCTCGACGGCAGCCCTGCCAGCAAAACGATGTCGCCCCCAAAGACAGCGATGGCAAATCAACTCAGCGGGTCGTCCTCGTTATCCACTCTGGAAAACACTTCGACTACATGCTCTGTGAAATTCCACATACCGAATGGATGATTACGAAACATCGAATTCACCCAGCGAAGATCCCAAACGCCCCGACTGTAATTTCTCCCGACACCAAAGAAAAAGGCCGCGAGCCACCGTAGTGACTCGCGACCATGTTGAACTTAACGGGCTAACAATTCGTCAACCCAAGATCCGGATCACAGACCCTATGTTGCCATTGGTGGTTCTGAACTATGGAGATGGAGGGAATACCATATCAGGCCAGACCGGAGTCGCCATAGTACCGTTGATGAAGTCATCCAACCCAGTCGCTGGTAAATCTAGGAAACTGCCGGGGTTCTGATTATCCTCAAAGGAAGTCTGCCATTCCGAATCGAAGCGTACTAATCCCATCAGGTAAACCGGTCGTACAGTCGCTTTAAACGCATCAGCTTGGTTAATAATGCCAGTCTGAGTGATAGCTGACGTGTTTGTACCGTTTGAAAGCACTTGAACGGATTGCGCACTGTTTCGATCTGAAGCTAGCGGACCTCCGAAAATGACGTCCATATAAGCAACTGGATCATAAACAATTCGATCGTCTGCATTTGGTGCACCAACATCAATCGACGTTGGCAACACTAGCTCATTGGAATGCACAGGGAAGATATTTACATCAAAACCACCATTACCATCAAACTGGTTTGCTTGAATTCTGGCGTTCATACGAGTGAGAGTTCCAACTGAAAAGACCAAGCCATCACGTCCTTCTGAAGTACCATTCGAATTGACTTGATTGTTATAAAACTCAACGTCGGTCGTTACACGTCGTCGGGTTTCATCTCCAGATGGATCGATGTTTGGATTAAGGATGTCCCCAAAGAAGTGTTGGCTACTCACACGAGTACCACTATTTGGATTACGATTCACGTTCACAAGGACAAACACATCGGGGTTATTACGTGTTCTTGCTGTAGCCACAGTACCTGTAAATACATTCTGACTAATCGCACGTGCTTGTGTGTCGAAGATAACACCTTCCATTATATTATTATTGAAACGGTTAGATGGGAATGGATCTGCCAGATCGCCAATCACCCAAACCGACCGAGTTGATGTATCCAGTGGTGTTGAACTACCTGTAGTAGAGAACATTGCGTCATGCTGAGCACTTACAAACAACCCTCGCCCTCCATTGGATAGTACTTCTGTACCTTTCATTGTGGTGTTGGTCACTGTTCGGTTGGTTGTGCCCAAGAACCCTCGTGAGTCGATTTGTACATGAATACCATCGTTAGTATTACTTTGCACGAACACACGTGAATCGGTCAAAGCTGGAAGTGGCCCACTGGCGTGAACATAATCAGCACTGTCGCCACCGAATTGAATATTAGCACCACCTGCTTGTAATGGGACTCCAGTGTTAGATGAATCAGTGAAGAAGAAATCGACTCCATTATTTCCGCTGGAGGTAACACGAGCGTTTTGAATCAACACGTTGTTACTAACATTATCTGTTCTTCGAAACGCTTCGTTTGCACTAACTGCTGCAGATCGGAAATCGAAATCAACTCCGTTATTACCACTTCCAACGATACGCATGCCGTTTGCCCCCACGCCATCGCTACCGGTGAGTTCCACGCTAATACCACCTTGACGCGAGTCGACAAATTGTGGGTTGACTGTACGCTGTTCAACGTGAACTCCGTCTTGCACACTGTTCAGAATCAGAGTGTCATTGATCCTGTAGCGGCTTTGTGTAATCGGCCCACCAGGGTTCGAAAAGCCGCTGTCATCCAGAATCGTGACACCATGACGACCACTGTTTATAATTTGTGATTGTCGAGTCAGACTATCGTTGATCAGTACATGAGCAAAAGCATTTCCGGGACCAGCGACGAAACCAACGCTACGATTGATATCGAAATGAATTCCGTCACGACCGAGAGCCCCTTGATTTATGAAGTTCCCATCAATTGAGAAGAACTCATTTGCTAGCAACTCGCTTCCTAAATCGGCATCATTGTCAATCTGGAAATGAATTCCGTCACGACCTACCTGGCTAAGAGTGATATCGTTATCAGTGATATTACCCGTCACTCGGCCATCTGATTTCGCTTGAACAAATATTCCGTCTTGGCGGTTATTAGATAGCTGGTTTCCGGTGATATCCAAGTCCATCGTTAGCGTCAACGGTGAGTTGCTATGCACAATATTAATACCGTTCAGGGCATTATTCCGAATGATATTACCTTCTCCAGGACCACCGATAACTACTCCGTTGGTGTAAATCGCTTCAACCATTCTCTCAACACTAATACCATGCTGCTGATTCCCCTCAATCAAGCTATTGAGAACTACGAAATTAGTCATCTCGGAGACATCAGTGATATTCGTTCTAAGGCCACTACCAGCATTATTATTAAGATTGAGCATTGCTCCCGCTCCATCCAATTCTAATCCCGTAAGCCTAGCACCATTGGAAAGCAAAACCGCCAATCCATCTCCGAAGTGTTTAGCATCAGCACCATTGAGCGTTCCAGCAAGAATTGAATTTTCGATGCTGAACGTTCCAGTTGAATCAGCTCTCATATCGAGAGCTACTGCTGCATCTCTATTACCTGTAATAGTATTCACAGTACGAGCAGAGTCTCCAATAACAACATCCAAGCTTGGTCCGACCATATCAAGATCGTTCGGGGCTTGAAGAGGCTCATCTGCAATGATATGCAATCCGATTCCCATGTTGTTTGTAATCAGGTTTCCATAAAAGTTATTAATATCCAAACTACTCATTTCATCATGCAGTTCGAACAGCATCCCTTCCTCAAAGTTATTGGTAAACCGATTCACACCATCAACTGTCTGGAATGCCTGGAATGTTGCCTGTGAACCATTTTCCAGCAGGACTCTTGCACCAGCTTGTCCATTTGATGTGAATGTGCTCTCCGTGATTGTAGCGGGGTTCGTCAGTGTACTATCGTTTATCTCAATGTTCAGGCCATGTCCGCTGTTAACATTTCCTGACGCAGAGAGACGGTGGATACTGAAGTTGTTATTCACCGTCATGTTATCCAGACTCAAGCGAACACCATCTCCGGTACCTGAGGCGCTCGCTACACTCACGCCGGTACCATTATCGTTTTCATCTCCAATGAAGATATTATCAACCGACATATTTGCCAGCCGGATGTCTGCTTGGCTTAAACCATTGTTGTTGATAGTGAAATCATCAAGGATAAAATCGAACGGATTAGCAAGGTTATCTAGGTCGATTCGAAGTCCATTCCCTGCGTTTCCATCAACAGCCAATCCTCCACCGTTCAGACTCAACATCGTCAGATCAACACTGGAGTTGTCGGTCACAATGCTCACACCATCGCCAGCATTCCCCGTAGCTGAAACACTTAGCCCCAGTCCCGCAGTCACCTGATCAGTCAAACTAATCTCAATACCGCCACCGTCACCTGTAACAGCAACTGGAGCACCTACATCCATGCCCATATTGTTACTGAAGACATTAGCTCCGGTGGAAGTGACTGTCAGATTTGTATTCATACCGTCGGCATTGATGATCATACCAGTGTTAGCATTTCCGTTTCCACTTGTGCCATCATTGATGGCTAAGTCAAGTGATCCTTCAGACTCGACACTGATTAGATATCCACTGCCTGTGGAATTGTTGTTTGAATGAACATCAGAAAAGACGATTTCAGCGGTTGTGTTTGCCCCCTGAATGTTCGCAATGAATCCTTCACCACGAGTAGTTGCTCCAACTCCGTTATCAAGGATCTCTACTCCCGTGAACGTCCCCTCGAAATCTCCACCATTCGTTGCATTCAATCTGATTCCAGATCGAACACTTCTTTGAACTAAACTATCGTTTAAGTTAAATATCAAAGATGCGTTCATATCTTGGACCGCCAGATTAATCCCGCCGCCTAGAGGATTGCCGCCAACATCGAGAGCCGTATTCGCAATGGTCAGATCATTGAAGCTCAATTCTGCTGACGAATTAGAATCGCGAACGTCAATGTTCAGAGCATGAAAGTTTGCACTTCCAAGACTGTTATTCGACAGATTGTTCGCCCCTGCAAAATCAACCGGGCCAAACATTGCCCCCGTATTGACTTCAATGTTCATGCCATTTTCTTGATTACCTGTAGAAGTGATATCACCAAAGGAACCTCCCCCAATCGAGTCGAATTCAACCTTGCTTCCATTCGTTGCCTGGAGATCAATTCCGTTCAACATATTCTCGTTCGTGGTGACGTTGGTGAAGTTTTTAACATCCACAGTTTCACCATTGATCACAGCAAAGTTAAATCCGTCTCCACCGTTGTCATTGGCGGTTAATCCGTCAACAGCCAGATTGATGGTGTTGGTTGCATCTCCGGTGATGTCGAGAAGCACGCCGTTTCCGAAGGAGTTGGAGAAGTCGCTGACTCCGCCCATGCCGCCGTTGATACCGACGTCGATGGTTGCACCCATAGCGAGTGTTGCGTCAACGAGGAGTCCGTTTCCGCCCATTGATCCGACTGCGTCAACATTGCTCAGTGTAATGCTGCTCATGTCTTGAGCATCTGCAAGGTTGATGTCGACTCCGCCTAGCCCAGCGTTGTTCGCTGTGGTGTCGGTCATGTCGATGTTGGAAATCGCTGAACCTGTGACGTTGATGTCAACTCCGGTCATCGCTGCTCCGTCGAAGTTGGAGCCAGTGATGTCGATGTCAACAATGTCGGTTGCGACAGTGTTCGCAACGGTAATGTCGAGTCCGTCAGCTCCAGCAGCATCTTGTGCGGAGACATTGTCCAGGCTGATCGCTTGAGTTCCGCCGGTGACTCCATCGAGGTTGATGTCGATTCCACCACCGGTTCCCATCATCGTGTTGTTAGCAGTCGTGTTTGCAATACTGACTGTTGAGTCACCGCCAGTAATGTTTGACAAGTTGAGGTCGATTCCCAAGCCACCAGTGTCGTTGGCGGTCAGACCATCGATCATGATATTGGTTGGGTTTGTTTGTGTTGCCAGATGGATTTCAAGTCCGCTCTGAGCAGCTCCGCTGACATCCACGTTATTTGTGATCGTTATGTCAGTGATGTCCGTTCCGCCTACGGTCGTGTTATCAATGTAAATCCCATCACCGAAGAATGCGCCAGCCAATCCCATTGCATTGGTCGCGGTGGTGTCGTCAATCAGAACAGTTGCTGTCGAATCAGCTGCACCTCCGAAGAGAATGTTGATTCCGTCATTGGCACTGTCGTTAAAGGATGAACCACCTGTGATCGTCACATCCGAATTTGCCATGGAAGCCAATTCATCAACAACAACCAGAAGGCCATCAAAACCTCCAGCTCCGTTTGCTTGAACGTTGTCAATATTCACGTCCAAGTTCATAACTGCGGGATTGGAATTTGCATCTAGATTTATGTTTATTCCCAGACCGCCAGCGTTGTTGGCAGTGACTGTATCGAGGTTCAGTGTTGTATCGGCCACAACATCAAGATTGATGTTCACACCGTCTTGCCCACCCATGCTTTGTCCTGCTCCGTTAAAGCTGGAGTTGCTGAGAGTGACGATGCCATCGGCGTCATTGAGAGCACCAACCAGGTTGAAGCCTTCTTCTTGTGCGTTGTTGGCTGTGATGTCGTTCAGTTGTTCAATGTCAAATGCTCCGCCACCGCTGGAGATCAGGTTGACACCTTTACCTCCGCTGTCGTTGGCGGTGAGACCATCAATATTGATCGTCGCAACTGAACCTGCATCCTCGACATTGACCTGGAACTCACCTTCGCCGGCTTGTGCACCGTTGTTGAAGGTCGTCATGTTGTCAACCGTCAGGTTGAGTTGACCGCCATCCAAGACATCAACTTCAAAAGCGTTCGCTCCGGCGTTGTCAAAAATGTTCACGTCGGTGAATGTGACATTCGCTGAAGAAGCTGCCATACCTGATCCTTGAACAAGACCTTGAACGACGGACTCAAGTCCGAAGCCCACACCCGTGAAGATTGGCTCATCCGGATGACCTGCTGGAAGTGGACCTGTGAGAGTCCCGAGTCCAAGCAGGTTGTTGTTCATTTCGATGTTGGTGAAAGTCGCATTGAGCTGACCACCAGTGTCTGCCAGGAAGGCGACAGCCTGGGCCCCATGACCGCTGATCGCTGTTGCTCCTGTCATGTTACTGAAGTTTGCTTCGACGCTACCGTCATTGATTGCCTTGAGGACAATCGCAGCGGCGTCCGGATCCATTGCTCCATCAACACTTGGGTTAATGAGTACGTTGTCCAGAGACAGCGAAGCAAACGAGCCATTCCCATCTGCACAGACCATAACTGGTCCGGAGAGTTCTCCTCCGGTGATATCCTGAATAATCACACCACCGTTGTTCATGACAAGGTTAATTGCACCTTCTTCGTTTCCTGGTGGTTGTGGAGGACTCAGAACAGACACATTGTTCAACGAAAGTCCGATGATCGTGTCAGATCCCATTCCGCCACCATTGGCGGTCGCACTGATTCCGAAGCCGACTCCGTCAGGAACTGCCGGGTCCGGGTGGGCGTTGTTTCCAATCGTTCCACCGTTGTGTGAATAATTAATTCCCGATGTGATTGGCATTCCCATCATTGTGTTGTCACCCATGTTGGCGACCAGATTCACACCGTCTCCTGTGTTGCCTGTGATATCGATGTCCATCAGCGTGAGGTTGATCAATGATCCATCCCCCATCACCATGTCACCGTTCGCGACAGCTTGAATACCATGCCCAGGAAGGAACATTGGATCTGTTCCGTTGTCCTGAATCGATCCATTCCGGAGGGTCACATCGACCATGGAATCGCCATCAGCATTGACCGCAACACCTTGGCCTCCCGAGTTTTGGATCAACAAGGCATTCGCCATCGTGCCCATTGCATCGACGGTAACCATCGAGCCTGTTTCCGCATCGATGAGCAGACCAGCTTGTCCAGCTCCATCGATCGTCAATCCGTTCATCGCCTGGAAGTCGATGGTACCAGCGTTCTGAGCGTTCAGGGCAATCCCCTGTCCGCCAGTGGTGTCAACTGTCAAGAATCCAGGAGCGTCGAAGTTGATTGTTCCACCATTAGCAAGTGCGTTGATTGCAGTGCCACCAGTGTTTTGAATTGTTGTTCCATTGGCATCAAATCCAACATCGATTGTCGATGTCCCGTTTGATGTCAGGTCGATTGCATTCATCCCCGCATCATTGACAGTGCTGCCATTGAAGTTGATGCCAGCTGTTGAGTCGGTCATCGCAACGACGATGCCATTGCCGTTCGACCAACCGTTCACGTCACTGTTATTGAGGTTGAGTGTAAAGTCAGCAGCGTTGGTTCCGGTAACGTTAATACCGTCGCCAGCTGATCCGCCCATTCCATCAGAATTGATGTCGCTGTTGTTGAAGGTCAGGTTGACTGTACCGGCATCGACTGTTCCGAAGACTCCGTTGTTGCCAACTGGGTCAGCAGCAGTTGAGACTGGTGAGTCGACAGCAGGACCACCCATGGTTCCAGCTGTGTAGTTGAAGATACCACCAGAAGCGACTTCGAATTCGACACCGTTGTCTCCGGCCCCGGTCGCAGTCGTTGGATCGATCGTCACGGTACCCATTGCTCCGCCCATGATCATCACAGCATCAGTTTGATCGTCAAACGCATTGAGGATCGAACCGTTTGTGATGTCGATATCGGCAGTGGCGAAGTTCCCTCCAGTGAGGTTCACGCCATCACCCATTCCGAGAATCGCTGCGGATTGACCGGCGTTGTCGAGGTTTAAGCCTGTGTCTGAGTTGAAGATGACGTTTGCAAAGTCCTGGAAGTTGACTTCCAGTCCGTTGTTCGTTGCATCTGAGAATGTCGAATCATCAATTTGAATATTGATGTCGGTCATGGTCATGGCATCAATACCAACTGCGTCGATGTCGAAGCCGTCGTCTCCAGCTCGCAGGCCAGAGATGTTACTCATTGTGAAGTCAACATCTGCTCCAAGGAGACCCTGGATAAAGATTGCATCGGTTCCTGCATCGTTGAGTTCAACGTTTGAGAGTGTTCCGCTAACCGTTGAGTTATTTGCTCGAACCCGCAGGCCAGCAAACTCGGCATTGTTCGCTGTCACGTCGGTGAGATTCAATGTTGCTATGGAATCGGTCAGACTTCCGTTGATTCCAAATCCACCTGGAACTGTGTCATCAAAGTTGGTGTCCGAAACATTCACGTTGATGGTCGCCATGTTTGTGCCGTTGAAGACCAAACCGGTATCGCCAGAGTTCGTGAAGTTGTTTGTCCCGGTGCTGTTCAGTGTGAAGTCGATACGACTCGCAATAGCACTGAGTTGGACACCCATGTCTCCGGCGTCCATGCCGTCGACATCGGTGCCATCGATATCAATGTATCCGCCATCCATGGCGATCACATTGATTGCGTCCGAAGTTGCATTGTTGAGGCTCACATTGTCCAGATTCACATCGAGCGTCGAACTGCCAAGTGCCAGAGTGTCTTCGGCTCGAAGCATGAGTCCGTTGTCACCGGCGTTGTTGGCGTCAACATTGGTCAGAGTCAACATTCCTGCTGATCCATCCATGTTGACTTCAATTCCGTCACCCATTGTGGCGTCGTTGAAGGTCGAGTCTGTGATTGTTCCGACAAAAACAGAATCGTTGTTGGCATCGATGAACATGCCATCGCTACCGAGTGGTCCATTGAAATTGGTGTTGGTGAGTGTCAAGACGCCCATAGAGTTATCAAGATTCCCGTTCACCCCTCGGTCAGCAGCACCGCTGAAGTCAGCAGGAGTCATAGCTGTGCCAGCGATGTTGATGTTGATATCAGCACCGTCTGTGCCGTTGAATTGAAGACCGTCACCACCTGCTCCTGCGAAGGAACCTGTGTTGGTGAGATTTACGTCTACTCCGGTGCTCACGACGCCAGCTGAGTTCTCGGCGTTGATGAGAATTCCATGGCTGCCAGCCATGGAGCCAGAAACATTGTCTCCGGTCAGGCTTACACCAGCAGCATCGTTGGCTTCTAGATGAATTGCATGATTGCCAGCATTATCAAACATCGCACCAGTGTTGAAATCGATGTCCGTCGCGGCATTCAGACCAGTCGACGAGAAGAGCCCATCAAGTTCCGCACCGCTGAAGTCAACAGGCATTCCGCCGGCTCCAGAGATATTGATCGCTGTCACTCCGCCGTTGTTATTGACGGAATCAATTCCATCGCCTCCACCCAGCAGATTCTGACCAGCATTTGCGAATGAACCCGTATTGGTGAGTTGGAGGTTGATCATTCCGCCATCATTGTTCAGATCAATCCCATCGTCACCGGCGTTTGATCCGGAAACCATACTTCCAACGAGTTGAGTGAGGCCCAAATCTGTACTGGTGAGATTGATTGCATCTTCACCGGCGTTGTCGAACATGGCTCCTGTTGACAAGTTGATGTCTGTCACAGTCCCATCGCCATCGGTATTAGAAACGAGTCCGTTTCGTTCTGCTCCGCTGAAGTCGATAATGCTCCCGCCGTCACCTGCCAGGTTCAGAGTGATTCTTCCACCAGCTTCGTTGAAGATGTCAATTCCATCCCCAGTTCCACCACCTGCTTGACCTGCATTTGCGAAGGAGCCAGCTTGCGTGATGTTAAGATCAATTCTTCCATCAGTGCTGCTGAGTTGAATTCCGTCATCTCCAGCACTGGCGCCTGAGATCATCGTTCCATCAAGTGTGGTAAAAGCACCAGCATCTGAACTGATGTTAATAGCGTCGATCGCAGCGTTGTCAAAGTTCGCCCCCGATACGAGATCGATATCGGTACGAGTTCCGATTCCGCTGGCTGTCGAGACCAATCCATTTCCAGTGGTCACACCGCTGAAGTCGATTGGCATTCCCATTTCGCCAGCTGCATTCAGGATGATTCGACCACCATTGTTGTTGGCGAGATCAATTCCGTCATTGCCGGCACCTGCGAACGATCCAGTGTTCGACAAGACGACACCGATCGTGGCTGTGTTGTCAGCGTCGAGGTGAATTCCATCTTCACCCGCACCAGCTCCGGAAATTCCGTCTCCAGTGACAGTCACAACAGCGTTGTTGTCGGCGATCACTTCCAGAGCATTCAACCCTGCGTTATCAAGCGGAACGTTGTCGAGAGTCAGAACACCTGTGGTTCCCATTCCATCGAAGTCGAGTGAAACTCCGTTACCACCAGCATCCGCAAAGGAGCCATTGATGAACGAACCGCTAAAGATTGACTCCATTGTGGCGTCAATATCAAGCCCGTCTCCATTTTGTGCACCTGAGAAGGATGTATCGTTGGCCACGATTGTCAGCTGTGAACCGTCATCAATGCTTCCGAAGATTCCGTCATCAAACGCATTGTCACCTGTGATATTCGTCAACCCAAGATTGAACACGGAATTGTCCGTGAGAGTCATATCAATTGCGTTGTCGCCAGCAGCGTCACCAGAATTATCGAATGACCCATTCGTGAACATCGCAGTCGCGGTGGACATGTCGAGATCAACATTCAATCCATCGCCAGTTGAATCGGTGAAGTCACTATTGTCGACAACTGCTGTGATGTCGGCTGCATTGCGACCAACAATCGCGATTCCTGTTTCACTGTCACTGTTTTTGATGTTGTCGATATCAGCAGCAATATTTGAGTTGTCTGCTGCGATTCCAATACCTGTTTGACCACCCATCACAACTAAGCCTGGGAATGTCATCAGATCGTTGTTGATCGTCAGAGTCAGGTCTGCAGTATCTGTGTTGTTGACCACGATTCCGCCAGCTGCTGTCGGATCAGTGATATCAAATCCGATATTGGTGATGTCTGCGGTTCCACCAATATTTGTCAGCAGAATTCCACCACCGGCGCCTGTGTTTTCAACACCGAAGATGACGTCGCGATTGATTTCGTCGATGACAGTGTCTGTGATGTCCGTACCAACGATGGCATTTCCACCAGTCGGAGCAAGCATGTTCAATCCGAGAATCTGGTTGTTGTTCGCCAGAGTAATCAGATCAGCACCAGCGTTTCCGGCGATGTACGGATTGTCGGTTGCGCCAATTGCAAAGTCTGGCAATGGGCAAGGGAGTCCGGGGAAGTTCGCTGTTTCCAGCAAGAAGTTGTAGCCTTCTCCGAGAACAATTTGATTGTCTTCAAGAACTAGACCACCGTTCGCATTAAGATGCGGTCCGCCGTGCTCGGTATTTCCGCTGTAAGCCAGGATGATATCAGCCGTCGGCATATTGCTGGCATCGTCAAGTTCGTTGAATCGACTTTCGAATGTCCCGTCTCCGCCAGGAGCAGCTGTGTTATCAACATGGATGAACTCAAAGGGCAATCCGTTCGCAGGATTGATAGCAATTTCTTCGCCTTGTGCGATGTACTGCAAAGTTTGGATACGTGCCTGACGTCGTGCACGATCAAACATTTGGTTGTCGAGAGTCCGATATCGAGGAGTGAAGTCGAGTGGACCATCGCCAAGTCGCAACTCACCAGTGAGGTTCACACTGGTTCCGAATCGGTCATCGTCGGTCACTGCAAGGTTCACGATTGCACTCGTGAAGTCGAGTTGAGCTCGACCACTGATTCCGGAGAAATCATTTCCTTGTTTAGCATCGAAGTAATAAGCTCCACCAAACAGCGACAGCCACTCCGCACGCGGAATGGCTGAGCCGATTTCGAAGTCCGCCCCAAGGAGCTGTTCTTCGACAGGCTGAAGGGTGACATATGCCAGATTGGACCCGGTGAAGTGAGTCATTTCCTTAATGGGTGTCGCATTCCCAGACTTGTTGATCCGTCGATTCCAGGGGATGTAAGCGTTGGCTGTGACCCCGAGGTAATCGCTGAGCCATTCCACTCCGACGCCCGCACCGTCGTAGTTGTTCCCTGAACCTTTTTGGTCCCAGGCGAGAAAGGCGTTGACACCGATCATCTGTGAGAAGTCCCGGATCAACCAACGATTACCAACACCGAAGTTACCTCCGACGAGGGATTTCTCGTTCTGCTCCGTCAACCAGACTTGACCTTCCATATAGAAGACTTCGTCCGGTCCGTGGAACTGCATGGGCATGAACCCACCAGTTGCGAAGTAGTTGTCCAGAACACCTGGGCGGTCACCAAAATCACCTCTCGCGAAGATGTAACTCCGCGGAAATGCGAGTGGGACAACAGCGGAATAGAGCGTTCCGCTAGCATCACCTGTGACCTGTTCGTCCGTGGTGTAACCAACCTGCCCATGAGACAGGGAAGGTATGAACAAGAGAAATAGCAATCCGTATAGGTAGGGTTTGCGCGACGTCATTGTCTGCCCCAAAAGCTGAGACCGTGGCCATTTCGTCGCCATCCGTAGTACGACGATTGTGCCAAGTATTGCAGGTAAATACATTCTTCCTGTTGATCCGGTAGTACCGGTCATATCAATTATCGGCAGCCGATTGTGCCGACTGGACCGGAACTGAGGATTGGAAGGCTGAAGTCAGGGATTTGCGGATTATTCGGAGAATTCCGAACCGCGGTAGGTCGATTTCACTTGAGAAAAGCCCAAGCATCGGGGCTTGTAGTGAGAAAGAAGACGAATGGTCAAGCTTCGAATCAGTTTACGCCATTCCGAACTCGCAGACCGGCAAGTTCTGCCAAGCTGAAGGCGTTAGGGTCGCTAATTCGCAAAAAAATCTATAAATCTGACACCCAAACGGGCGTCTGAACAGCTCGCGAATAGCTGGCCTTGAGGGATTATTTTGAAGCCTCAGCGACGGCAATGGCTTTCAGAAGCCCCTTGGCTTTGTTGAGGGTCTCATGATATTCCTCTGAGGGAACACTATCCGCCACAATTCCTGCCCCAGCCTGGACATACGCTTTATTCCCGATCATCACCATCGTTCGTAAAGCGATGCAGGTATCCATGTCGCCCGTGTAGTCAATATATCCGACCGCTCCGGCGTAGGGACCGCGTCGATGCTTTTCCAGCTCATCTATGATTTCCATAGCTCGCACTTTGGGAGCCCCGGAAACTGTCCCAGCCGGCAATCCAGCGCGAAGAGCATCGAGGCAGGTCAAACCTTCTCTCAGCTGGCCTTTGACATTCGATGTGATGTGCATCACGTGGCTGTACTTCTCAACAACCATCACATCGCTCAAAGTGACGGAGTTGTATTTTGCAATTCGACCAACATCGTTTCGGGCCAGGTCCACAAGCATGACGTGTTCGGCCCGTTCCTTGGGATCAGACACTAATTCTTCAGCAAGTGCCCGGTCTTCCTCCTCTGTCTCTCCACGTTTTCGCGTGCCAGCAAGAGGACGAATGGTCGTTTCTCCATCCTCGACACGGACCATAATTTCTGGAGAACTTCCGACGAGAGTCGCCCCGGGAGTTTGCAACAGGAACATAAACGGGCTCGGATTCACAACCCGTAATGCCCGGTAAATTTCAAGAGGTGTCGCTGTTGTTTCGACTTCGAGACGTTGACTGATAACAACCTGAAAGATATCGCCCGCCTTGATGTATTCTTTGCAGCTTTCGACAGCTTCTTCATACTCTTCCTGAGAAAAGTTCGACTTCCACGATTGGCTCATGGGAGGATCTGGAGAGACATCAGTCAACGAAAGAATTCGCTGCGGTGACTGCAAACGTGCACAGAGATCATCAACTTGCGAACAGGCCCGGTCGTACTCAGCTCTCAGGTCTCCCGTGTCTGTGGGAACTTGAGCGACGACAAGCGTTGTTTTCTCGATATGATCGAAGATGATCATCGAATCGTAAAACGCAAACGAATAGTCCGGCAACTTCCGATCATCTTCAGGTGGATTAGGCAAATTTTCGGTGTATCGAACGACATCGTACCCGGCATAGCCAACGGCTCCCCCGACAAAACGGGGCAAATTCGGGTGCGGGGCCGATGAAAACTGGTCGATCCAGTCTCCCAAGGTGATCAGTGGGTCGTCGACGGTTTTCTTCTCGGTCTGGCCATCCCGAGTGATTTCGACCTCATTACCGTAGGCGTCGATTCGCAGAAACGGATCACCACCTAGAAAACTGTACCTGCCGACCTTTTCTCCACCGACAACACTTTCGAAGAGAAACGATTGCCCCGACCAATTCGCTTTGCAGAATGCCGTAACGGGAGTCAATGTATCACTATAAAGCTTGCGGTACACCGGAATGAATCCAGCTTTCCCCACTCGCTCGACAAGTTGTTCAAATGAAGGGTGGTAATGCATCGTCGCTGCCTGAGAAGAAAATCTGTATCAGCATCTTATGGATTGTCGAAGGGGTGAGCGAGAGTCAGAGGCCGTTTTTCAATCGAATTGCGACCTACGTTTCTTAAACTGTCGGTCATCTGGCCTTTTCTTGATAGATCCGGTACCGATTGACTTGATACTCCAGCCGAATAGAATTGAGATGGGTCGCAGTGCCGAAGCTGGAATGCCATCTCCAGCTGCAGCGCGGTCTCTTCACCATCCAAAATAATTGGGACTCCGATGAAAAAGTGCCTCCGCTGCAACAAGCAGGCCACTCACCATATTACGGAAATCAAAAACGGCAAAACCGTTGCACTGCACTTATGTGATCAGTGTGTGGGCGAATATCTCAACACGGTCGATGTTGGTGGAATTCCTGATGACCTGGAGGACCCACTGTCAATCGGACCGATCGGAAGTATCGCTTCGGACAGTCCCGTTGAGTCAACATCCGAGGCGTGCCCAAAATGCGGGATGACATATAAACTCTTTCGCAGCCAGGGACGTCTGGGCTGCCCGCATGACTATCAACACTTTCATGATGAGCTGATCCCGTTACTGGAAAGCATTCATCACGGCGAAACTCAGCACGTAGGGAAAATCCCCCCAAAAGTCTCGGAAGAGAGCCGCAAGCAGTACGAGCTGATTCGCTTGAAGAACGAACTCAAATTGGCCATCGAAGAAGAAGCCTACGAACTGGCAGCGGAATTACGTGATCAGATTCAATCTCTGAATGAAGAATCGTCTTCAGTTGAGCAAGATTAACTTTTTTCAGAAGTGCTTCTCGCCAGAAGCAAACAGGGCAAAAAGCTCAACTCAAACTTATCAACGCAAAAAAGGCCGAGCGGTATCTCACATCGCTCGGCCTTCATGCATTCATGGTAGGTGATTCAGATATTAACACACCCTTTCTCACGAGGTGGGTCTCAATCCCCCAGCTTCGGTTTCTCACGCCGAAGCAACTCAGTCACCAAAATAAGTCATTGCATTCCACGTGCCAATTCAAGCTCAAATTTCTTCAAGAATGCAACAAGCCCTTACAAAGACTGGAGTAAGAACATTTTTGCCCGAATCGGCACCAAGCTCCTCTCATCGATTCTTTGCAACAATTTCAAGGAATCGGAGCCGACTTTGCACTTTCTACCATGCGATTACTGCTTCGCTGCGTGTGCTGCTTCAACCATCTTGGCTGAAAATTTCGAAATTGCTTCCCCAAGTTGGTCAGCCGGAATCTCTCCATCCGCAACTTTCTGGAATTCTCGAACCAGTGCCGAGCCAACGATCACCCCTTCTGCCAAGCCTCGCAAAGGCTCAACATGCTCAGGCTGACTGATTCCAAATCCGACAGCCAAAGGCAAATCAGTCTCTTCTCGCAACCATTTCAACTGATGCAACAACGCATCAGCAACTTCACGTCTTTCTCCAGTCGTCCCGGCGACAGCGATGCAGTACACAAATCCGGAGCAACATTCGAGAATTTGCTTCACACGCGCGCGCGGAGTCGTCGGAGCGATAAGTTGAATTAGATCAAGCCCCTTTGATGTCACAGATTCAAAGACCTCTTTCGCCTCCGCTCCGGGGAGATCAGGAATAATCAGCCCTGAAACCCCTGATTTAACACACTGCTCCAGAAAGGAATCGAGCCCGACCCGAAAGACAATCGCGTAGCTGACCATTGCGACCAGCGGCGGAAGACCATCATCTTTCAACTCTGAAATAGAATCAAAAATCTCGTGAACCGTCACCTTGGCATCGAGTGATCGAGTGTATGACGCCTGAATCACCGGGCCATCGGCAATCGGATCGCTGTAGGGAAACCCAATTTCGATCAGGTCAACCTGAGCGGCCGCCAAACTCTTCAAAACCTCTTGAGTCCCAGCCAGATCGGGATCGCCAGCTGTAATGAAAGGCATGAACGCCATTTTTTCGTCTTGCTTCAACGTCGCAAAGACTTCAGATATTCGAGATCCCACAAAACACTCCCAACATCGAAAACCGATGAGCCAATACCAATGAACGTCGTCTAAGAATCTCTGACAAGATTATTGAAATCGAGATGACTGATGCGAGTTTCGATCACTTGATCAGATTTTACTAGAGCGAATAAATCTTTAATTAAAGTGCTGCAAACGAAGGCAAATCCAATTCTCCCCATCTCGTTCTGCTTCTTGGCGAGTGGTGATGATCTTCGCCAGCACGAGAAGAATCGAAAAAGTTCTAAACATCCATTTCAGTAAGACGTGCCACTTCGTTGATGTCTTTATCACCACGACCAGACAGGCAGACGACAACCACTTCGTCTTTTGACCGTTCCTTTGCAGCTTTCATGGCATGTGCCACAGCATGTGAACTCTCGATGGCTGGCAAGATTCCCTCCAGCTTCGCAACGAGCTGGAACGTTGCCAGTGCTTCGTCGTCTTGAGCGACGGTGTACTGAACGCGGCCAGAGTCTTTCCAGTAGCTGTGCTCAGGTCCGACTCCAGGATAGTCCAACCCTGCCGAGATCGAATGAACATCCTCAGTTTGCCCATCTTCATTCTGCATTACGTAGCTGTAGCTTCCGTGCAAAATACCAGGAGCCCCGTAAGTCAGCGTGCTGGCATGGTCGCCAGGTTTTGAGCCTCGACCGCCTGCTTCGACTCCGGTCAGCTTCACGTCATAGTCTTCAACAAACGGATAAAACATCCCCGCTGCGTTTGATCCACCACCGACGCAAGCAACAATTTCATCCGGGAGCCGGTCGAGTGATTCGATGCACTGCTCGCGGGTCTCTTTTCCAATGACTGACTGAAAGTCTCGAACAATCACCGGAAACGGATGCGGTCCTACGACCGAGCCCAGAATATAATGTGTCGTGTCAACACTCCCCATCCAGTCTCTCATCGCTTCGTTGATTGCATCCCGGAGAGTTTTTGAGCCCGATGAAACTCCTCGGACCTCAGCCCCCATATTGCGCATCAGGAAGACATTCAACTTTTGGCGTCGAATATCTTCTTCCCCCATATAGACCACACAGTCGAGTCCAAACCGCGCACATGCCGTAGCTGTGGCAACGCCATGCTGTCCGGCGCCGGTCTCAGCAATGACACGTTTTTTCCCCATCCGGAGCGTCAGCAACGCTTGCCCGATGGTATTGTTGATTTTGTGGGCTCCGGTATGGTTGAGATCTTCTCGCTTGAAGAAAATTTTCGCCCCGCCGCAGTGTTCGGTCAGTCTTTCAGCGAAGTAAAGCGGGCTGGCACGTCCCACGTATGTCTTCAAAAGATGGTCGAGCTGAGACTGAAAGTCTGGGTCTTTTTTTGCTCGCTCATACTCTTCAGACAATTGATCAAGAGCAGCCATCAGAGTTTCCGGGACGAATCGACGTCCAAATTCTCCAAATCGCCCCTGTTCGTCAGGAACACTTTTTGTCGCAGATGTCATTTCTCAAACTCACTAAGAGCTGATCCAAAAACCTGAATTTCATTTCCCAAACACTGAGGAAATTCAATGGGATAGAGGTTTCTGGATAGGGGCGAATCGTTCATCAATGCCAAAATCTCTCAATGCTCTCATTCTGTTGCACATCCACAAACATGTACAATTTCTGATCACACGTGACATTCATCACTCGAGATCGCACGAAGCTGTATGATTAACACGATCCATCAAGTATCGTGTTGGCAGGATGTCGTCACGTTTTGCGTGAACACTTCCTGAAAATCTCAACCTTATCGACATTATTCCGAGAAGAACGGAGGCGTCAACAAGGTGAGACCGAATTCCCGGGAAAGTTTTGATCTGATGACGAGAGTTGCCTTCAATTTGAACCAGACGCTTGAGATGTCCCTGAAAAGAGGGGTTGAAAACGAATCTCCTGAATCAGAGCAGTTGCCATGAGAGTCCTGATTACCGGATTTCCACCATTTCCGGGCTGTCCCATCAACCCAACTCAACAATTGGTGGACGCGATCAGAGACGATGCCATTGCTGTGAACGGAGTCCAATTTGTTTCCGAGCTTGTCCCGGTTGCATACCGAGGAGTCGAGGAAGTCTTCGATCGACTCATTTCCGAGATTCAACCATCGCTGGTTCTCGCGTTCGGCGTCGGCAGACATCAAAGCACTCTGCGGCTCGAAACTCTGGGCGTCAACCTGGACGATGCTTCGATTCAAGACAACGCGAGTGAACTCCGCCAGAACAAACCAATTGTCAAAGATGGTCCATCGGAAATTGCGAATCGACTCGACCTTGAACTCCTGGCCAAAGAATTGCTCAGAGCTGGAGTTCCCACTGAACTCAGTAACAATGCCGGACGGTACGTCTGTAACCATCTCCTGTACTATGCCAGTTACCGTCAATCACAAGTCGAGCCTGCTTACGATTTTCTTTTCACACATGTCCCCACTTTAGAGAACGGGTTCGATCTGGATTTGACGTTGAAGGGAATTGAAGTGATGATAAATTGGCATGAATGACAAACTCTGTCACCGAGACCTTAAACTCTGCCACCGAGACCTTGAATCGACAGCTTTCATCGATAGTGAATCGTACACGATCAGCCCGCGCTCTCCCCTGAACCTTCAGGGACAACCGTGTTAATGAGGAACAATGACTTCAGACAATGAGTTAAAATACTGGATGGGTTTCGATTTAGGTGGCACAAAGATGCTTGCCCAGATCTATGACGATAACTGGGAAGTCCTCGCCAAGGAAAAGAAGCGAACCAAGCCAGGAACGAGCGCCAAGCAGGGTGTCGACAGAATCATCGACACGATTCAGGATGCACTGAAAAAAGCGGACCTCACTCCAAAACAACTAAAAGGGATTGGAATTGGTTGTCCCGGTCCAATTGATATGGAGAAAGGAATCCTGCTCGACCTCCCGAACCTGGGATGGGAAGAGGTTCGACTTCAAGAGCAGGTTTCCAAAGAACTGGGTTGTCCTGTTGCCATCCTGAATGATGTCGATGCCGGAACATACGCTGAGTACAGAGTCGGAGCAGCGAAAGGAACCCGAACTGCAATCGCTGTCTTTGCTGGGACAGGAATCGGCGGAGGATGTATTTATCGGGGAGAAATTCTGCGCGGCTCACGCATCTCGGCATTTGAAATTGGTCACATTCAAGTGATGTCAAATGGTCCACGATGCGGTTGCGGACAACGAGGATGTCTGGAGTCAGTCGCGAGTCGGCTTGCAATTGCTGCGCAAGCCGCAAGAACTGCGTACCGAGGAGATGCCCCGAACCTCTTAGATAACTCTGGCGTTGACCTCTCCAAAATCCGCAGTGGAGCGTTGTCATCTTCGATCCAAAAAGGCGATCAGGCCGTCGAAGATATCATCTCCGAAGCTGCCCGCTATATTGGAATTGCTGTCGCCAGTTCGGTAAACCTGATTGGTCCAGAGATGGTTGTTCTAGGTGGCGGCTTGGTTGAAGCGATGCCAGAACTCTTCGTACCCCAAGTCAAGCGCTCAGCAAACAAACGTGTTATGCCAGCATATCGGGACAGTTTTGAAGTTGTCGCGGCAAAACTGGAAGATGACGCCGGCGTGTTAGGAGCCGCACTTTGGGCAGAGCACCAACTCTCCCCAACGAAAGAGGATTAAATTTTTTCGAAGCTGGACGAATCAGTCAGCCCGCAGCGTACTGATTGACTCCAACGTCGATTCCATTCATGATGCAGTTCTTAACAAAGTCGAAATAAGGACCTGCTCAAGATGAATCGTTTTGTTCTCGTTTCTTTGTGTGCCATCCTGAGCATGCAACTCACTTCAGTGTCGGCGCAGGGACCTGACCAGCCTAACTTTGTCATCATCTTCGCAGATGACCTCGGGTATGGTGACCTCGGATGTTACGGAAATCCGACGATTCGCACACCGAATCTGGACCGTATGGCTGCTGAGGGAATGCGATTCACGCAGTTCTATTCCGCATCATCAGTCTGCACTCCGAGTCGGGCCGCTTTGCTCACCGGGCGACTTCCGATTCGAAACGGAATGTGCAGCGACAAACGACGAGTTCTCTTTCCAAACTCCGGCGGAGGAATTCCCGCATCGGAAGTGACACTCGCTGAATCTCTTCAGGAAGAAGGCTACGCGACAGGCTGTTTCGGAAAATGGCATCTTGGACACCTGCCACAGTTCCTGCCAACGAACAATGGGTTCGACACTTACTTCGGCATTCCGTATTCCAACGACATGGACCGACTGAATGACGCCGCCCCAAAGGGACGTGGTGCCTTCCTGGAACCAAAGATCGAATACTGGAATGTTCCCATCATCCAGGATCTTGAAGTTGTAGAACGCCCTGCGGATCAAACAACGATCACTCGCCGTTACACCGAACACGCTGTGGACTTCATCAAGAAAAATAAAGAGCAACCATTCTTCGTCTACTTGCCACACTCACTCCCTCACATTCCGTTGTTTCGCGGTAAGGAGTTTGAAAACCACAGTGCCCGAGGACTGTATGGCGATGTCATTGAGGAAATTGACTGGTCCGTCGGCCAGGTTTTAAAAACACTTCAAGACGAAGGACTCGCCGAAAATACTTGTGTCTTTTTCACAAGTGATAATGGCCCATGGTTGATCTTTAATGAGCATGGCGGAACGGCAGGACTCCTGAAGGATGGCAAAGGCTGTACTTGGGAAGGTGGAATGAGAGAACCGGGAATCGCCTGGTGGCCGGGAAAAATTCCTGCCGGTCAGGTCTCCTTAGAACTTGCGAGTACAATGGACCTGTACACAACGTGCATCACCCTGGCAGGCGGGAAAATTCCTGATGACCGCATTGTTGATGGTCTCGACATCTCGCCCGTTCTTTTCGGCGAAGGGAAAAGCCCTCGCGAAACAATCTACTATTATCGTGGAACGGAATTGATGGCGGTGCGGCACCGGGAATGGAAAGCACACTATTACACGCAGGGAGCTTATGGTGCCGATGCCCGAAAACGCGAGAACCATGATGTCCCGCTCCTGTACAATCTCCATCATGATCCCAGTGAACGTTTTAACTTGAACAAAAAGCACCCTGAGGTTCTTGCGAAAATCGAAAAGCTTGTCAAAACACATCGCGAACAACTGAAAGCTCCAGCGTCGCAACTGGAGATTCCCCTCTAGAACACTTACGTGTTTCGTGTGCCCGAGGAGAGTGCTTTTGATGTAGAAGATCACTCATTTCCACGAGGCAGAAGGCGTACATCATTCCAGAACTGATCCTGAAACTTGAAATTGCCCGCTCTAACGTTGAGATAAGCAGCTATCCCAAAAGTTTTCGGACTGACTCTCAAATAGCTCTTGAAATAAGGAAATCATGGCAAGCAAGAAGGAGTCACTGACCAGCAAAAAAATGCTGACCGCAGATGAGAGTGAGAAGGACCGCCCCACTCACCCGATGCTGGTGCTGGTCGCCGGGTTTGTCTCTGCGATTCTGCTTTTCTTCTGCTGCGCATGCAGTGGTGCAATGTGGTGGTTTCGACCGGAGATCTATGAAGATCCCGACCGGGCCATGCAACTGACTCAAGAAATTGTCGAGATTCACATCCCTGACAGCTACCAACCGAAGGGAACCATTGAACTCAACGCAGCCTACTTGATGAGCATCCGAGGGGTTTATTACGAACGGTTTGCCGGCGATGGATTGTTGACGCTGATTGAAATCAACAGCCAGTTCCGGTCCGATGAGGACGTTCAACGACACATTCGAAAAACGTTAATGGAAAAAGGGGGCGGAGGGACACCGCTTGTTGTCGACGAATCCAAAACGGTCCGTCTCCCGATCGATATTCAGGGAGAAGAAGTCCTCTTCGTGTTTGAAGTCGGCCAAGATCCCCCTACGCGAAAAAAGTATCACCTCGTCGAAGGAGCCTTCCCCGGAAAAAACGGAGAAGTCCTACTCTCCATGCGAGTCAACGAAGACAATTGGGAAGAGTCCTCGATCCTTGAGATGATCCGTTCCATCGGTTCCTTACCCGGCGAGAATCAGGGAATGATCCTCAACCCAACTCCCGCAACTACGGAGTAGCACCCCGTGTGTGGTTGGACACTTAAAAGTCTCCGGCGAAAAATCAACTCTGTTTTGATGAGAAGAGCTTGATCCACCACTGCCCGCGAAGGACGCGTCTCATCCATAATTTCAGCGAGTGTAGACGCCGCAGTGCAGACCAGATTGAGGCTTGTGTATCGTTTGAGGACGAATTTCCAGTTGAATAATGATTGGAGATAACTTTAAATCGAAGGACTTTACTGCATCCAACGGTCAATGCACTCGGTCCGCAGAGCGGCCCCTACTTTCGCTAAGGGCATGGCGATCAATCTCGCATAAAAGGTCGGATCAGACTTCGGGCGGCTTCGACGCAGCGAAAGAACCAGATGGTTCCAATCAATGAAAAGATGACCAACACAAAGTAGAGCATTATCGTCGCTGCTGCGTTTCCCTGGTTTCTGACTGTGAATGCAGGAGCATCATGTATTGCGAATCCGACTAACGTAACAAGCACGATGATCCCGCCCTGATAAAACAGGTAGCTATCCATATATTCTGCGGTAGGCTGATCACCAAAATACGAACCGACTGACCGCAAAAATAAAACAAATAACAGATGACTTAATAACATGAGAACCAAAGCGCTGATCGACAGCACCATGAAGAGTCCCCCCTGCCGGATATTCCCACCGTTTATGATCGCTGAAAAGACAGTTTGAACGTTTATTGAATAGCAAATCACTGCCCCGAGAAATGTCGAGAGTGCTCCAATCATGAAATACCGCAAGCAATTCTCATTCGGAGCAGCGAGGCAGCAGCACCATCCGACCAGCAATCCTAAACCAGCTAAGGGAATCGTACCCATGAATAATAATGCTACGAACTGGGGGGCAATGATCGTCATGACAAAGAGCAATAGTATGTAGCCAGCACATATCAAAACGTGGAGCAAAGAAACCACTTCATCCATAACGAGTTTCAGACCAACGATACCAGTCAGCATGAGACAAACAGTTCCGGCTAGCATCCCCGCTTCAATCTCGAAAATGGCAGCGATCAATAAACAAATTAAAACGAGTGTCGCTGCCGCGATTCCAAGTGTAATCAAGCAGACTGCCATCGTCGAAATGGATATGAGACTCAAACCAAATCGGACATAATTCCATCCAGCAGGCAAGTTCTGCATTGTCCGTTTACGATTGGCGCCCAGATTCTTTTCTGCATTCGTTGCACTGGTTTCGTACCATGGAGCGAATTCGGAAGAGGAAGTGGTATCACTTGCATCTTCGTTGACGCGACGTTTCTTTTTTTTCTTGCGTCTTTTTGCAGGAGGAATGAGAACTGACTCGCTGCAACCAGGACAGGGAACAGTACGTCCCGTGTTCTTTTCTTTTGTACGTAATTCTCTCCCACACTTCGGGCATTCCAAAGTAATCTTGCGTGGTGGTTTTTCTGGCGTATCTTGCATATCAATATTGGCAGGCTTTCGAAAAATTAAGACTGAGTCCAGACTTGTTCAAGATGAAAGTTTTCTACAATATCATGATTCCACAATGCTTACCGGACGGGTGGCACGCAACGCCGTTAACCGTGTTTTCTGAATTGAAAGAAGTCTTGATGCGAATTGAGGTTATGGAGATTCTTTTGTTGCGAAGCGAAAGATCACCCACTCTCAACCCGAAAGGAATCGGGAATGTCGCATCAAGACCGGCACGCACGAAGCGTGCAACTCAATTCTGTCGATTTATCCAAAGCCTTGCAATGGCTGACGCGGGGTGTCGATTGGTCGGCGATTCGAATGCGCAAAGAAGCAACCTGGACACCACAGTGGCTGACCTGGATGGCGATTCTCTGGGCGTGGTCAAACGAAGCGACGTTGGGGGAACGCTTTCTCTGTGCGCAGCGACTCATCCAGGGACAGTAGGGTCTGCTGTGCCGACCAGATTTGGGCTGGTGTGTTTTGTTTGAGGGCGAATTTCGAGTTATATTCTGGTTGGAGTGAACTGTAAATCGATTGACCTTACTGCATCCAGCCGTCAAGGTATTCGGTTCACCTAGCAGACCTTATTTCCTGTTCTAATGCTCTTCAGCGTTTGCCTGTTGTTTCTCGCTCTTCTGAATTGATCCATCATCTTCTAGTGCTGGATCGTAGGGATGTTCTTTTTCCCATTCGTGCCAGAAATCTGCAGGGTGGACTTGTCGCCAGTTAGCTAGAGCAGATCCGACATGGCTGAAGAACGTGTATCGCTGTTTGATCTCGGCGCGGGTCCGTGACTTTGTCGTTGCCACAACCCAGTCAACCGCCTTTTTGATTTGCTCATCCGGGGGATGAAGATCCTTTGGAGCAATCGACAACCATTCCAGATGATGCCCTGTTGCGATCACTTTCTTATAAATATCTTCGTCGCTTGGATTGCTCACCGCCTCTGCTCCGTCCGGCCAATTTCCCGGCCATGAACCGTCAGGAAACTGACTGGCGATAATCAGATCTCGGACATCTTCAAGATGCGCGTATACCGTGTCGCGAACCGGATCACTGAGAATGTTTTCGAACTTGTCATCAAGACGAATCAAGAGCACCAGCGAATAAACGCGGTGAGTCCCGCTGCAAACGCCCAGTTCTTTTTGTCCGCGCATCAAACGTTTCGCCAACAGGTCGAACGAATACTTTCGACCGCCGTCCCCAACCCATTCATTGGTCGGAGCGATCCACAAACCGAAGGCCATGGCGGTCCACTCGACTTCGCGTTCATCAAGTCGGAAATCTCGTAGCGACTCCTGAACAACATCGTAAAGTGTATGGTCAGAACGCGACGGTCCATAGACCGGAGTATCCAATCTGGCTCCCGCTTCCGTTACGCAAGCAATTAGATGATCGTGATGATACGACGCACAAATTTCTTTTCCCCAGCGAACTCGGATTCCTGTCGGCTTCTCTTCGAGCAAGGGAAGATTTTTCATCCTCTCTCCCCAGGAATCAATATACACACTGTGGTCGGTCAAAAACCGAAGCATTTCTTGACCAGAGACTGCGTGCGGATTTTGAAACGTCGCCTTCACTCCCCAAGTCCGCAAGGCGTGCTCGATGTGGTTTGGCTTCATTTCAGTCTGATCAAAACGTGGTTGAATTTTCTCCAACACTGCCGCCAATGCTTCGTCAGAAACAAGATCCGGGCGATTATATTCCCGCTCGATTTGAACCGGCTCTTCACGCGGAATAGGAACGGGAACGAACGGTTCTTTCCCGAGAAACTGAACCTTCAGGTCAGTCCGAGCTTGTGAGTTACTGACAATCAACGCGATCGAGAATGCTCCCAGAACAAGAAGCTGCACGATACCGAATGTTTTGAACGTTGATTTCTTTTTCATTTGAGGATCTCAAAATTTGAGTCAGTGTTCAGCAGATGCAGAGTAATTCCAAACTCTGTCTGGATGATCTGCCTCGTGGCGAGCAGAACGTAAAGAGCAATCTTGACTTTGCTTTAAATCGGATTCTTACGCTCAAAAATTATTGTGGTGTTGGATTCGTAAGCCGTCTTCCATTTCGCGGTTTCCTGCTTGATTCGATCAACCAGTGCAGGATGCCTGCTCGGCCTCAAAACAATCGTGTTCACGCTGTAACGATCCATAATCGCTTGCCATGACGACGAACCATGCGACACGGCGTTGTAGTGCTCCCAGACTTCTTCAGGGATAAGATGCACGTGCGACGCAGCAAAGACCTGCAAGTCCTCTGGACCTGCCCAAAGAAGGTAATCTCCCCAGTCAAACGTGTTGTAAATCTGCCCTTGTGGTGGATGCTGCTTCAGGTATTTGGCAGCTTCGAGAGGTGTCGATCTGGAAACACTTTTCTCAAATCGCTTGCGAGATTCTTCTGGAGTCTTGGGGCCACCATGGAGGACTGCCCCTCCAAACGGTGTGTATGCAAAGAAGATCCACAACAGTCCCAAAATGGAAACGGAGTACAATCCGCCACGTTTCGGTGCAGGTGGTCGCGACTTCATCCAAACGCGCCAGACCGCTGCTGCGTGCAATCCAAAATAGTAGGCAGCGACAGGAGCCCACCAGACAATGATCCTCGAAGTCCACATTGCCCCCATTCCGAAGCCGACTAATAGCAGGACTTCCCCCGTCGTTACGCGACGCGGTGAGAGGCGGTACAGAGCGATTAAACTCAAAGCAAGGACTGCAGCCGCCTGACCTTGCTTCATTCGCAAAGTAAGTGGCTCCCACTCAATCACTCCGGCCATGTTCGGATGACCGGAAATCGAGAAGACTGCTGGATAAATTCCAATTCCGTATGGATTGAGCAAAGCCGCCGCGGCTGCGAGTTCAGTGAGAATAAACAACTGACGTGTCCGCGACTCTGCCAGGACCATCTTGACATTCTTAGTTCGACGCAGCACATCGATTGCGCGACCGACGGTCAACGCTCCGAGCGTCACAATGCCGATGATAAACGAGCCGTGAAGATTCGCCCAAACTGCGAAGATCGCTGGAATCGCAAGGTAATACCATATTCGCCAGCGGAAAGATGTCGCCATCGCCAGAACCGCAGCGAAGCACATCATCCCAGTCAGCTGAGGGCGGACGATTGCCAGTTGTTGGTAATCTGTCCAGTAGAACAGGAAGACTGCCAGCAATGAAATTGCGGCATGTTGAGTCCGAGCATAAAGCGAAAACGCCAGACAGCCAGCGACGAAAACAATCGACGAGGCATAAAGGAATTGAATCCCCGAAACCCCGAACTGTTCAATCGTAAGATAACCGATCAATTGGCTCAGCCAAGCTGTGTCGGTCAATGACATCCCTACCGAAAGAGGCATGAACGGTTCTGTTTTGGGAAGTGCACCGTGTGACCAGATCCATTCCCCATAGAGGAGATGTCCCCAGAAATCGGTATGCCACAAAGGCGAATAATTGAGCAGAACGAACAACGTCCCGAGCACTCCGATAATCAGTGTCACTGCACTGGAGGCTTTCAGCCCTTCGGGAGTACGGTCCTCCAAAAGAGCGAGATTCGGTTGTCCATCTTCAGTTTGGTATTGTCTGGTCACGGGAGTCTCTTCGACCGGATGTTGATCAACGTCTTCGATGACTGTACTCATGGGACGGAACTTATCATAAGAGAAAGCTTGAGACACCCTCAGTCTGCCGCAACCTGAGTTGCCTGGAAACAATCCGAATCCCCGAGGCGACTTCCTCAAATTGTGAGAAAGCCTTCACTGCATCGGTCACCGGACAGGTTCTTAAACCGCTCAACCATCAAGACAATCAAATCCATTAATCGCCCACATGGAATGGCATCAGAGCAAAGAGACTGTGTTCTACGACTCTAGATTTACTCGGACAGCGAAGTCGACCAAGAACTGAGAGAGCTCTGTTCACAACCAAAAAACCTGCCATCATTGCGGGTCACACGAATACTGACGAAACTTACGAATTGCACAACAACGACCAGTTTTAGCGATACGTCTCAAAAACACATCCTTTTTACGCTCCCCCGTAAACGAGAACAGAGGTGATCGACAGGCCGAAGCTAATGGTCGAGGGCTCGAGGGATGAGAGGACCGGGAGAAATTTCAACAGATTCAATAGCACCTTGACTCGAAACGCCGCTTTGCGATCTGATGACGATTTTCCGGGCAAACCAAGCCTTGTCACTTCTGAAAACTGACCCAAGATGCAAAACTTGGAGCTGTCAGAAGCACAGACCGGTTTCGCTGGAGACTTCAAGCGACCAGCAAAACAAATCAGGAACTTCCAATGTACGGCTCAATTCAACAGCATTTACAAAAACAACTCGAAGAGGTCCGCGAGCAGGGACTGGAAAAGCGAGAGCGCAAAATCCAGACGCCGCAGAACGCGCGTGTTCTCGTTGCCGAACAGGAAGTCTTGAATCTGTGCGCGAACAATTACCTGGGTTTGGCAGATCATCCAAGAATTGTGGCTGCCGCCAAGCAGGCTTTGGAAGAGTGGGGATTCGGGATGGCATCGGTCCGTTTCATCTGCGGAACGCAAACGATTCACCACCAGCTTGAACAAAAACTGTCCGATTTCCTCGGTATGGAAGAGACGATTCTTTATTCGTCCTGCTTCGATGCCAATGGCGGCCTGTTCGAAACGCTTCTCACAGACCAGGATGCTGTCATCTCTGATTCCTTGAATCACGCGAGCATTATTGATGGCATTCGTTTATGCAAAGCACAGCGTTTTCGGTACAAAAATAACGACATGCACGACCTTGAGGAGCAACTCAAACAGACCGAGTCGGCTCGCTTCAAGCTGATCGCCACAGACGGCGTCTTCTCGATGGATGGGTATTTCGCCAACCTGCAATCCGTCTGCGACTTAGCAGAAAAGTACGACGCGCTTGTCATGGTGGACGATTCCCACGCTGTCGGATTCGTCGGTGAAAACGGTCGCGGGACGCATGAACATTGCGACGTGATGGATCGGGTCGACATCATCACCGGAACACTCGGCAAAGCCCTCGGAGGTGCGAGCGGAGGATACACAGCTGGTCGCAAAGAAATAATTGACTGGTTGAGACAACGCTCACGTCCTTACCTGTTCTCGAATTCTCTCGCTCCTCCAATCGTGGCTGCTGCCATTGAAGCACTCGATTTCCTCAGCGAAGACAAATCTCAGATTCAAAAGCTCAAAGAGAACACGATTTTCTTCCGAACTGAAATCGAAAAACTCGGATTCACGGTCCTCCCCGGCGAGCATCCTATTGTCCCGATCATGCTCGGCGATGCCGCCTTGGCAAACAGCATGGCGGATGAACTCCTTAAACGAGGGGTTTACGTCACAGGCTTCTCGTTCCCCGTCGTCCCCAAAGGAGAGGCAAGAATCCGGACCCAAATGTCCGCTGCACACTCGCAAGAAGATTTGCAATTCGCCCTGAAGCAGTTCGCGGAAGTGAAAGCGGAACTCAAAATCTAAGTGATGCACCGGGACGAGTCCCGTTTCCATTGACGCAAGTTGTTCTTCACGAACATAAGAATCACCAATGCCTGTTATAGAGCAGTTTGTTCGACTGGATGCGCGTGAAGTCGATGCCCGTGAAGAACGCATTTCTCTCAAAAAATGCTGTTCGCCAAGAGGCAGAACCTGAACACCAACTCGAAAAATGCTCTCGTAGCGGTTGTGTCGATCCTGCTGTTTGTCTGGATGTTTCACATCAAAGCTTCATTCTCGGCTGATTCAGCTTCTGCAAATCCGGAAAAACTGGAAGCGTGACCAGAGGTTTGTCATCAATCGATGAAAGTCGGCCTGTTCGTTGGTTTCCAGCCTGAGTTATCATCGAAAACCAAACAGGGGAAGTTCGATGCTGGTTCGGTTTGACCTGGCTATCGGAGTTTGGATAATGAATCGATCTTTCTAGAACTGATCCTGAAACCTGCTGAGCTCTTTTCGTTCCATTGAAAAGGTTTCGCGACGAAGGTTTCCGGACAGGGACTCAAACATTCGACCAAGAATGGTTACAGAATGAAAATTCCATCTTACTTTGTGCTCACGACAGCGATCATCTTCACTCTTGCAGTCGATGCCCAAGCTCAGCTCACGCGAGGCTTTGATCGACAGATTCCTTCGACAGCATTGAACGCAGAAGTGGTTCGACAACCATCGCTGCAAGTGATGGAAGTGCAGATTAAACTGGTTCGCCTTGCCTGGCTTGATCCTGAAGATCCCAAAGCAAGCGATGCCAAGAAAACAGAAGTCTGGTACCTCGTCTGGCGTGCAATCAACCGACCTCTCCGCTCGCGTGAGGGAAGTGACACTCTCGCTGTGAACCAACTTGATCCTTTGCCAGGGCCGATGCAGTTTATCCCGCAGTTTACGCTCGTGACTTACGACGATCCCAACACAGAAATTCCAAACCAGATTCTCCCGGATCAAGTCTTGCCTGGCGCGATCAAGGAAATCGAGAAAATTGAACGAGTACCATTGAACAACTCTGTTTCAGTGATTCAGGACTTCCCGGAAGCGGTTGCAGAGGATGCCGAAAAGCAGCCTTGGATTTATGGAGTGGCGACCTGGAAGAACGTTGATCCAAAGACCGACCACTTCAAAATCATCATGACAGGCTTCTCAAACGGGTACGAGAACAAAGGGACAATTGAAGAGCCGGAAATCTGGCGTAAAGTTATCGTTCAACGATTCTATCGCCCCGGAGATGAATTCGACCCGACTTCAAAGGAGTTCCAGTTCAAAGGTGAGCCTGAATGGACTTACCAACCTGAGCGAGGGAAAGCTGCTCCCGTAGAAAATTAATACGAGGAATTGGATTCGTCGTCGGTCGCAGGGATATGCTTTGCGACCTCGACGAGAATCGGTTCGCCAGGTCCCCCCTCTTTGATGACCCGGAAGTGTAAGCCTTCCCAAACTGATTCATCCCCGACTTCAGGGAATCGCTCCAGAGATTCGTGCATTAACGCCACGATGGTCAGCAGCCTGTCTTCGTCCGGTTCGAAATCAATATTGAGCCATTGCGACAAATAGCGAAGTGTTGTCACCCCTTCGGCAATGATCTTCCCATCCTTCCGCCGTCGAACCGGTTCACGGTCCAAAAGACGTTTTGCCCTGCTTGATTCCGGATCGAGAAGTGTGTCGAGAATATCATCTTCCGTCATCACGCCGATCGATTCGCCATATTCATTGATCACCACAGCGATGCTAATCAGTTGAGACCGCAACTGGCCCAGAGATTCCGCGGCAGTCGCACACCAGGGAACATAAGTGACCGGTTCCGCCATCGCTTCCAGATCTCGCTCTGGAAGTGAACTGATCTCATCAAGTGGGATGGCTGAACTGATCGTGTCTCTGTCTTCCCCACCGATCAACAGATAGGCCGGCATCCGCGAATGATTGTGGATATCCTCAATGGTGATTGGGGACTGATATATTTCGTAAGTTCCACGCGGGCGCATCAGCTCTTCTGCAGTCATTTCTGAAAGATGCAGAATCCTCCCGAGGATTTTTTGTTCAAGCTGCACGAGTTCTGAACCAAGCTCAGAGGTCTCAATGGCTCTTTCGATATCATCCAGCTCCAGATAATGCTCGGCTTTCAGTTGCGGCCACATCGCCCTGCGTAATCCGCGAGTTGTTGCTCCCAGGACTGGCAGAATCGGAGCCAGAACACGCACGGCCCCAGAAAGCGGCCAACTCGCCCAGACAGCGATTGTCCTGCGGAATAATACAGCAAGGCTTTTCGGAGCGACTTCGCCGAACAGGATCATCACGAGGAGTGAAAGGAGACTGAAAGCTCCGGCCATCGTCGGAGCACCTGCTTCCACGAGCCGCTTAGCAGTCACCAGGCTGATGGAGAAGTAAGAGAGATTGATGACCAGATTCCAAAACAGAACAACCGTCAGAAGCTGGTCTGGCTGACGCATCAGTTTCGCAGCCTGTCGCGCACTTGATCCCCCTGAATGCAGCCGACGCAACTCTTCGCGGGAGAGATAAAATAATGCTGTCTCACTTCCCGAGAAAAAAGCCGACGCCAGAATGAGCATGCTCATCAGGAGCGCCCCAGGCAGCCACACGGAGACTGTCGCAAAAAGTTCGTTCATCCTCGATCAGTTGTCGTTCGCCCAAGAGCAACATCGAAGGCGCTCACTGCAGGGACTAGAATTGCAGTAATCGTGAAGCCGAACGGGAACAAAACCGCCATCAGCACAGCGGCTGTATTTCCCAGTAAAAAGCTGACAATGGCATAGAACGTCATGAACGGCAGGATCAATCCGCAGATCGACAAAGCAGTCGAAGGATTTTTATGCGTCAGCGACATCCACAAGCCCAGGCTGCCCCCTCCGATGAAAGCAATAAATGGAACAAATTGCATCTCGAATGAGCTACGTGCTTCGACAATCAAAATCATGCAGACAAAAATTCCGATGAACAGAAAGAAGACGGTCCCCAAACTGTTCAAGATCGCTGATCGCGAGTTTTCAAAGGACAAGCCAGAATGAATTCCGAGCGCTGTGGCGAACAGGACCAGTGTCAGGTTTCCGATAATGATAAAGATGAGCGACTCCATATTCATCTCGCCGCGCATCCAGGACATCGCCACAAACAAAAACGGGACGAGAATCACTTCTTTCATATTGAAGAGAACACCACCCATCTTACCGAAGATGAATTCTTTGGCTGTGACCTCAGTGACGAGCAGGAGTTCCAGAGTCTGGCCGTCACGCTCGGAAGTTAAGGAGGTCACCGCCTGAGCGTTGATCAAAATGAATGAGATCAGAGAAAGCAGGGTAAACGCCAAGCCGGGCGCAGAGATAATGCCCAGCATGAACGTGGTCTCTTCTGGAATCTGCCGCAGCCAGAAGATGCAAGCCACAGCGAACGCAAAGTACGCTCCCTTGATGAGTCCGACTTTTTTTCCGTAGGCCTGTGTACAAATCTCTCGCCAGATAATTGGCGACTCCCAGATCGTGCGTGAATCGCGAACGTGCGATGGTTCTTTTCCGCTCTCCTCACTCGTCTTCTCAACTGCACTTGATTCTTCAGATTTGATGAAGATCGTGCGGGGCGGGTTCCAGACTCGAACCCGTAAACAGGTCCAGATCGAAATACCGGATGCCAGCAAAAACAGCCCTGTGACTGCTGGCCATGCTTGAACAGCCGGGATCACAACGTTCGGCTGGCTTGTAAGCGGATTAAGAATGTCACCAAGTGCACGAAACGGATTGAGAGCACCAGCGATCATGGCTAGTGACGAGCTTTCTCCTCCAAGAAAACCGACCGCCTCGACAGCCCCCAGAAAGAGCCCTGCCCCCATTAATGTGATGGCGATGATCTGAAATGTTTTCTCTTTCCAGTAAGCGACGAGCGTCCCCCAACTCCCGGCTGCCAATGCGGTGACAAAACAGAGGGCCTCAAACCAGACAACTTGTTCGAAAGTCACTCCTCCCAGCTGAGTCAGTAATGTGAAGATCGGAATAGAGACCAGAATCATCACGAAGATCGGCAGCAAGCTGGCGATCGCTTTCCCGATTACGAGTTCGCTGGACCTCAAATCTGTCATTAACAGCAGAATTAGAGTGCGGCGATCTTTTTCTTGAGCCACGCTTCCTGCAGTAAAAAGCAATGATGTCCCCAGAACAACAACCAGTTGCACAAAGCTGAGCAGGTTGAAGATGAAGACGCCAAAACGGGAAATATCGCCTAAACCACGCGGCGGAGCGAGCGCAAAGGTCGCCTGCGCACCTGTGAACACCAGAATCGTCAGGGCTGCCGCATAGCCAGCTCTGATCCCGAAGTGCTTCGGTTTTCGTGGGTCAGTTGTGAGTTCACGGGTGACAAGTGGTCCAGCAAGCAACGCAATCTCCGCGAGGACTGGGTTATCGAATTGAAATTTCAGAATGCGAAGTATAAACGCTGACGACGAAAGTGGCTATGAGGGGAAGTGCAAATTTTATGCGAAGGTGCTGATGTTGAGGTGTCGAATTCGTTGAAAGTCCCAGGTCCGATCCGTAAAGTGTACGTGTGTTATTTGTGTCACAATCTTTTTTTCATTGAGAACAGTGACTCTTCTGCCCCGAATTCGGGACAGATCCCGCATTTATACTTTTTCGTTTCTTTGTATCGGAGCATCCGCTCCTGTTCACGAACAACCTAGAGGAACTGATGTCAGATTCTGTAATCGAAATCCGCAACCTCTCGAAAGTTTATCGAGACTTCTGGGGACGCTCTAAAGTCAAGGCTCTCAATTCCTTAAGCCTGGATGTCAAACGTGGCGAAATTTTTGGTCTGCTGGGGCCAAATGGATCAGGGAAAACGACAACCTTGAAACTTCTGCTGGGGCTCCTGTTCCCATCTGAAGGTCAGGTTCGAATTCTGGGTCAGCCTGCACATGACGTCGAAAAGAACGAACGGATCGGATACCTGCCGGAAGAATCATATCTATATCGCTTCTTGAATGCGGATGAGACGCTCGAGTTTTATGGGCGGTTATTCAAGATGTCGAAAGCGGAACGTCGGAAACGAAGTGACGAGCTCATTAAACGGGTCGGCTTGGATCAAGCACGGCGGCGACAGCTCAAAGAGTATTCAAAAGGGATGACGCGACGAATCGGATTAGCTCAAGCCCTGATCAACGATCCGGAACTTGTCCTTCTTGATGAACCGACCAGTGGACTCGACCCACTCGGAACACGGGACATGAAAGACATGATCCTCAAGCTTCGGGACGAGGGAAAAACTGTCGTCATGTGCAGCCACCTGCTGGCAGATGTCCAGGATGTGTGCGACCGAATTGCGATCCTCTTCCGCGGTGAGTTGAAGGTGATCGGAAATGTTCAGGAACTGCTGTCATCAAACGATGAGACTCAACTGCTCACAAGCACTTTGAGTGAAGAAGCAATTCGTGATGTCAAAGAAACACTGAAAAAACATGGAGCGGACGTGAAAAACATTTCTCATCCGACTTCGACTTTGGAAGACCTCTTCTTACGAACTGTTGCTGAGAGTGAAGCACGACCAGGACGTCGGTTTGAACCGGGCGAACGTCCAACGAGCGAAAGCGCTTAAAGTCTCGCTTCGTGTCGTTAAAATTCTCTCCATACAATAATTCGGACTGAGGTAATCATGTCTATTGAACCACCATCCTTTGACGTTGCCGCAGCGTTATTGAATTGGGTTATCGCAATTGTGGCATGTTCGATCATCGGCCTGGCAGCCGGTTTCGCTGGATCGCTTGCATATCGAGGGACGTCCGGTCCTCGTGTGTTCTGGAATACACTAAAGCGTGGATTCCGTGATTTAACACGTCTTTCACTCAGTCGCATTGGAGCCATTGCATCGCTGACGATCAAAGAAGCGATCAGCCGGAAAGCCTTTGTTATTGGCTTGCTGTTCCTCCTGCTGTTCATGTTCGGCGGCTGGTTTCTTTCCAGTTCCGACGCAGAAAAGCCCGCTCTTCCGTACATCACTTTCGTAATGACCATCATGTACTTCTTGCTGAACCTGATGGCGATTTTGATTTCCTGCTGGGGACTTCCGGCAGATATCAAAGCGAAATCAATGCATACCGTCGTGACGAAACCGGTTCGCCGAAGTGAAATTGTGATCGGTCGAATCGTTGGATATTCCGGTGTCGTTTTGTCGGTGCTCGCCGTCACTTCGATCTTCGGGTACGTTTGGATTCAACGACAGGTTCCGCAACAGGCGAAAGATCAACTGATCGCGCGTGTGCCAGCCTATGGAAGTCTTTCCTTCCTGACACGCACCGGTCAACCTTCTGAGACAGGCACAAATGTTGGAGACATCTGGGAATACCGGGGTTACATTGAAGGACTCTCGAAGGCGCGGGCCATCTGGAAGTTTGACAACCTCGATACAGCCGAGCTGAGAAAACGTGGAGAGATTCGCTTTGAGCAAAAGTTTGAAGCATTCCGAACATACAAGGGCGATATTGAAGAGCAGACTCGATATCAAATCACCCTCGTCAATCCGACCACAAAATTGCGGGTCCCGATTGAAAAATCCTACCCTGTGGCAGAACACAAACAGGACCCGGAACTCTCAGTCGTCGTAATTCCGGGCGAAATTGAATATCAGGAGAGCTACGAAGTCGGAGCAAATGCGAAGGTCGCGAATCTGTTCGATGACCTTATCGACAACGGCTCATTAACCGTTGAAGTCGCTTGTATCGACGATCAACAGTATATCGGTTGCGCCGAAGGGGATCTCTTCGTTCGAATGGAAGACCGATCCTTCCTCTCCTCCTACCTGAAGGCAAATATCGGCTTGGCGTTTATGCTGGTTCTGGTCGTCTCGATTGGAACGACATCGAGCTGTTTCGTGAAAGGTCCCGTCTCAACATTACTCACAGGCTCCATGATCATCATGGGAAATGTGATCTACGAATTCGTCAATGAAGCAGTCAAACAGCAGCAAGAAAGACAGGACGGCAAGGTCATTGGTGGAGGGATGTTGGAGTCGATTTACCGGCTTGTCACCGGAATGAATCAAACATCCCCCCTTCCCGACAACCTCGGAATTGCGAAAGATATTATAGAGAGGCTCGATCAGACGGTCTTCAACATCCTGTTTGTTGTGCGTTCTGTCATTCCCGATTTCACTTTTTTCAGCATGAACAAATACACAGCTAACGGGTATGACGTCCCTTGGACAGGAGCGTTGCTACCAAGCATTTTGATTACTCTCGGTTTTTTATTCCCATTAATTATTCTTGGTTATTTTAGTCTTCAATTACGGGAGCTTGAGCACAAATGAGCAAACTTACTGTTCAGCAGCGAAAGCTGCTTTATGCCGGAGTTGCTTTGTTAGCACTCATTCCGGTTTTGTTCCTGGGTCCTCCTTCGACCCCGGCGGTCCTGAAAGAAGACGGAACAAGAAACGAAGGCTCTCGCGGAGGTACTTTGGCCCAATTGCGTACTGAGTACGAATTGGGAGAGTCCAGCCTCGGTGATGTCGACCCAACCAGTGCCTCGTGGAACCTGGTTCTGCTGGGGATGCGCGGAGTTGCCGCGAGTTGGTTATGGCAGAAAGCCGACCACTACCGGACCACGAAAAACTTCAACCAACTCGCCGAAACGGTTGAGTCCATCATCCTTTTACAGCCGCACTTTAAGGCTGTCTGGGAGTACCAGGCATGGAACTTGACCTACAACGTCTCTGCCGAGTGCGACGACGTCAAAGATCGTTACCACTGGGTGAAGCGCGGGGCAAAGTTCATGATTCGAGGAACTGAACGAAACAAGAAAGTTCCGGAATTACAGTTCAGCACCGGTCAGTTCTTTGGAACAAAGATCGGCGTCGCTGACGAAAAAGAAGTCTACCGTCAATTCTTTCTAAGCGACCCGAACGTTGAGATCTGGGGCGGGGGACCTGATGAGACCATCAACCCCAAAGGAATCGACAACTACTTAGTCGCCCGTGAGTGGTACCTCAAAGCGAACGACACACTGGAACTGCCAAATGTGGAGCAGCATCGTATGGATCAGGCCTTGTTTGTGGCCTACCCCTATCGTTGCCTGATGGAATACGCACGCTTCCATCAACAGGACGGAGTGGCGGACCAGCTCGATGAAATCGAGACACTCAACCTCGAGCCCGAAGAGGAACTTGCTCGACGTGAAAATGTCTACAAGCAATGGGCGAACGAAAGCCAGAAAAACTGGAGCGACGCCTATCGCGAGTGGACCGACATCTACGGACGGAAGCGAATCGAATCGAGCGGTGGTGGCACGATTATCCTCGAATACGACAACAACGTCCTCGAGCAACTCGCCGAGGAAGACAACATGACGCTCGCCGACAAGCAAAAATGGCAAAACATGTATCGCAAGACGACATCTTACGATAAATGGAAACGCCATTGCGAAATCGAACGTCGTGACGAGATGACTCGAGCCCGCTATCACCTCACTGAAGGTCGCCGGTTATACCGTAACGTGCAGGACTTCGAAGGTGCGAAAAAGTACCTTGAAGAAGGGATGGCACTACTCGATTCAGTCATTCAACAGTATGTCGCAGAAGATGGCAGTAATGTCATGCTGGTTGATGAACCGGATACCGTTGAAGATTCGATCAAGGCGATCTTGATGTGGCAAGCGGTTCTTGAACTCCTCGGAGAACCAGTTCCGGAGGATTTCCCACTCAAGCAAGTTTGGGAGAATCCAGAATATCAAACTATTCGAGAAGATCTCACCGACCGCTTCCTGCTTTGGCAAGGTGGTTAATCGGTACGCAGACGACTATGAGAACCAGTCCGAAAACCTCTGGGATAGTCGCTTTCCTCAACGTTTGAGAGAGCAATTTGAAGTTTCAGAATCAGTTCAAGAACTGATTCTAGATATTTTTCAGGGGAGTGAGTTCGAGCGAACTGCTCGAACTTCTTCCCGTGATGAACTCGTCTCTCTAAGAAAATAGCTGTTCACCACGAGGGAGAACCTGAAAACTCACTTGATAGATGCTTCAGCCAAAACGTCCCCGGTGCAGATCGGGGACGTTTTTTTATTGATTGGCTCAATTCCTGCGTAGAAAGTTCATGAATACACAGTCTTGTGATTTCTGGCAGCGTCGTGACTCCTGACAGCGTTGTGATTTCTGGCAGCGTTGCGATTTCTAACTGACGCAACAGAAAATCGTGCCTGCCTGTTTGAGTCTTGTTGAATTCGTCGATACACTTAGTGTTTGCGATGAGTCATTGTGAAGAAGTGTCTTCAAAACTGAGCACATCCTCGTTCTCAGACGATGTTGTGACACAGACGCAGCTATCGCTGGCAATGACCTGAATACCGTTTTGTGAGACGTTTTATGTTGGGTATGTTTGGACTTGGAACTCCTGAATTAATCATCCTCGCGGTGATCGTGCTGCTTCTATTTGGCAGTCGACTCCCGTCAGCGATGAAGAGCTTGGGAATGTCTGTCAATTCCTTCAAAAAGGGCATGGAAGAAACAGACGAGGACGACAAAAAAGACCCTGACCACATCGACTCCTGAGTCGGCACTCACACCATGACTCGCCCTGAATCTCGCCACGAAAAGACCTTGGTCGTTCTGGTCTCGTGACGAATGCAAGATACCAAGACTTCCCCCCCCCGCGGTTCTTTCACATTAACGCTCACCGACAGGCTGCCTGACGTTCATTAAGATCACCGCAAATCCCTTCAACTAGATCCTCTTGCGTATGTTCAGACTAACCGCAAGCTCCACGAGAGCATCTTTCGATTTGGTGTTCAGGTCCTGCCTCGTGGCGAACAGCAATTTTATTAGAGAAATGCGTTCTTCACGGGCACACGGTAGAGCAAACTGCTCTAGATGATCAAACTCCCATAAATCACGGGAGTTTCACCTGCTCCCGCCCCACGCCTCCCGGGTTCGTCAATTTTGTAATTCCAAGAGTATTGCCGATAATTATTTTCCAGTCTCTTCGCGAACAGTTCACCACCTCGTGAAAGTGATCCTTACGGCCAAGATAAGCACCGGCAACCTCTGAATTCGAATTGGCTCAAAATGTTGCAGGAAAAATCATGCTGTTCGCTGCTGAAACGATTGCCAGCTTAGAAGCCAACTCACACTATCTTGGACTACATTGGGCAGACTGGGCCATTCTGTGTGCTTACCTGCTCGGCATCACCGCACTCGGAGTCTGGTCGTTCAAAAAGGTGAGCGACTCTGATGATTTCTTCATGGGGGGACGTCGATTTGGCAAAGTCTTCATGATGTTCTTCGCTTTCGGATCGGGGACAAGTAGTGAACATGCCATTAGTGTTTCGGCAGGATCATTTCGGAACGGCCTCGCTGGAATTTGGTATCAGTTTCTTTGGCTTTGGGCGACTCCGTTCTATTGGATCGTGGCCCCAGTTTTGCGACGTATGCGAGCGCTCACAACCAGTGATTTCTTTGAAGCCCGTTACGACACATCGACATCGTTGCTGTATTCGATTCTCGGCATGTGTATCTCGATTACGTTTATTTCAGCATCACTCTTCTTCGGTGCAAAAATGGTCACTGGGCTTAGCGGCGGAGAGTTTCCCGTGGAATATGCCGTCGGTGCCATGACGGTAATGTTTGTGATTTACGGACTGGCCGGCGGACTGGGAGCTGCTGTCATTACCGATTTTGTCCAGGGAATCCTGACTATCATTTTCTCTTTTCTCCTCCTCCCGTTTGCATTGCACTACGCCGCTCAGGTCACCGGTGCTCCAGGCGGATTCGCAGCTCTCCATCTAGGAGTCCCTGGCTTCTCTGGCGAGGACATGCTCAGCATGACGCTCACGAAAGAGCTTGCCGAGAGCTTGGGGAAAGAGCCGATCACAATTTTCTATATTGTGATGATGTCAATCAACGCGTTGATCGGAATTGTGGTCCAGCCGCACATCATGGGTGTTTGTGGTGCAGGGAAAACGGAATACGAAGGACGCTTCGGATTTACAGTCGGGAACTTCATGAAACGTCTTTGCACAATTGCCTGGACGTTCACTGGATTGGCGTGTGTCATCATTTACCTGACCCCCGGGAATGGGTTCATTTCACCTGAACGTCTGGCCGAGCTCAATGCTGATCCAGACAAGATGAAAGATTTTGCGGATAGCGTATTCGGATACGCTGCTCACGACATCCTCCCGCGTATTAGCCCGGGGCTTGTTGGCTTACTATTTGCCTCTCTGCTCGCAGCCATCATGAGTTCGTGCGATGCCCACATGGTGATGGGCTCTGGGCTGTTTACGGAAAATATCTACAGAAAATTCATCAACCCCAAAGCTTCAGAAAAGGTCATGGTTTGGGTGGGTCGATTTTCCGGAATTGGAATTGTTGCTTTGTCACTGTTGCTGATGTCCCAATTCGATGATGCGATTCAGGTCCTTACTCGATACGTCAACGCTGTGCCAGCGTTCATTGGACTCGCATTTTGGTTTGGAATTATCTGGCGAGGCTACACGCCCGCTGCAGTTTGGACATCCACACTCACCGCCGCCGGACTCTGGTATCTAACAACAAAACATTCCCCCTTCGACTGGACCACAGCTGAAGAGGGCTCCAAAATCTTACAACGTAATATTGACTATCTCCCCGGTTTGTTCCGTGAATGGCTGTGGGACAATTTCCCCTTCACGAAGTACGAATCGCTGAAAGAGGGAAAAGTTGCGACAAGCATTCCATGGCAGTACGTCATCTATCTGGGAGGTGGCGCAGGTGTCGGGTTGCTGACAAGTTTCCTCACGAAGCGTCCCGATGAAAGCAAGCTGGAGCACTTCTTCACTTTATTAAGAACACCTGTTCGCCCCGGAGAGAAGGTCCACGAACCTTGTACCTTGCCGGAGAATCCTCTCCCGCCAGAAACTGGAAAACTGATTCCGATCAAAGATATTGAGCTGCCAGCACCAAGCTTCGTCGGGATGGCTGGTTTTATCATTTCATGGATCGTCGTCGGATTGCTCGTCGCCTTAACGTGGTGGTTAGCACAACTCGGCGGATAAGCGACTCCCCTTGAGCCAGATTGCTGCACTGCAATTTAAGATCAAAACACAATGCCTCGGGTATCGTTCTGATCGATATTGGTTTTGATGTCTCGTTAGTTTTTGTTCGAGCTGACAGGCTTGATTCTCTCAATGATTCGAGGGGAGAAGAAAGCCAGCAGCAGACCAATGATAGAGAGAACAGCACCGCAACGGACACTCCACGGCTGATACTTCCAACGAACCGTAGCCTGCTTTGCAGGTTCGTCTAATTGAATATGCTGACGGCGAAAGAGGGACTGCTTCTCGGCAGATTTTTCATATCCAGTCCAACCGGGAAAATTGAGATCGGTCAGCACGACATCTGCATCAAGAGTCTCTGCAGGACTTTGGAAAGTCACGACCACTTCATTCGGTGATGAATCGACCTTCACTTCGATTTCCGGGTGCCCTTCCACATACGCTCGACCAAGTGCATCGTTGAGTGTGTAGAGGTAGTACGGTTCCCGGCGTCCGAAGGCACCGTTGAGCATGAGGTCGATCCACTGGGAGTGCAGCGTCACATTCCAGGTTGCCTCGTTAATCGGATCTTCCAGAAGTAAGTGAGTCACACCAAAGCTGCGCAACCGCTCGCCCGACTCCTGAATCTCAGCTTCATTGTCTGTCGAAAAGTCGAAGCGGACCTGATCCTTCTCGTAGATCTCCGGCCCCAACCCAAGGTAAACCGGCAGCGAGGAAACTCCTAGCATCGACGGGACATTCTCTCCCGGTGCATACAATCGGACGTTTCCGCCTGCCTGTTTAAAGAAATCTCGCAGCTCACTTTGCTCTCGAGCAGCGATCGGCGGGTGATCGACCATCACGACATAAAAAATGCTTCGCCCCCATGACGCTCCAAATCCGGGAGCATATTGCCGGCTGACAGCCCATAGATCAGCAATCAGAATCCCGATCAAAATTGAGCCAAGCAACGATCTTGAGGAACTGGTGAATGTCAGTTTTCGAACCAGAGAATCAAAAATTCCAGCTGCCATCAATGAAAATGCGAAACAGGTAACGAGAGAATATCTGCCCGGCCCACGAAAGAAGCCAAATCCTGGGACTTCAGATAAATAATATGTGGGCCAGCCGGTCGCAAAGAGTAGCCCGATCAAACCGAGTAGCCCCCAACGCCAGAAGCCGGGGAGAGGATTCCCACGTCGCAAACTTGGAACGACACAGCCCAAGAGAATCAAAATGATCGTCAAAAGTCCGCAATAAACAAAAGCCTCAACCTGATTCGTTTCAACGGGAACGTTCAGCCATCCAGCATCTCGCAGAAGATGATCAGTCAATTCGTCCTGAGCATGCCATGACCAAGGTTGCCACAATTGTGAAATCGCCTCCGGCGGAAGATTCCCATACGTTGGAGAAAATTTTTCATTCACGTCCTGTCGTTGGCTGAGAGATTTGAGTTCCCAGCTAGGCAGTAGTTGAACGGCACCTATGAGAAATCCGCAGCCGATGAGAAGCAAAAGTGGCAGCAGTTGCTGAACCGGCTTTGGTGTTTCAACCTCATCTTTTTTATGCACGAGGAACGGGAACCACACCAGGACGAGCAGTGTGATGAAAGCCATATTGTAATGACCAGCAAGCAGATCCATCCCCAGAAACAGCCCGATCGCAACGAGGGCCCACCTTTTCTGTGACTGCAGATAAACAGTGGCTGCCCACAAAATTGCGGAAAACCAGGCTCCTCCGATAATCGTCCACTCCAGGCAGATGCGGGCTGGGAACCACCCATAAACAAACGCTGTTGCAGCGAGTATGGCCGCCATTACTGAGAGCCCCAAGCGGCGCCCCAAAGCCCAAGTCGCCAGAAAGGCGATGAAATAGTGGAAAAGCTGAGAGACGTTATAGGCTGTATTGACGCTCAAACCGCTGTAGAGGACCAGATTTGGAGGATAGAGGACTCCCGTCTGTGATTCCCCAAGAGTGGGATATCCGAATCCGACAAATGGGTTCCAAAGCGGAATTGTGCCCGACTTCACAGAATCTGCAAAAAACGCCTTTTGTGGGAAGTAATACGGGTACATATCTCCCCCCATCAGCCCGCCGCCGCTCCAAAGCGGCCAGAAGAAGACCCAAGTCAACACGACTCCAAGGAGAAAAATGGCGCAAGTCACTATACCAGAATGCCTTGCTGCCGATCTTTCTTGTTGTTTCCGACTCATTTCAGAATCCAGTTTCGAAGTGGCACGAAGCCTGCATTGTTACGAATTTCGGCATCGACGCCATGACCATCACTCAGATGGTTGAGAATTTCCAAAATCAAAATCACACATTCACCAATAGAAAGACTCAGGCAAGCTCAATGAGCGGGGGTTTCCCCGTGTGGTCTGTTGACAGACACGATTGTCGATTCAACAATCCCGCATTGTAAGTCTTTCAAAAGAGTGGCAGGAAGCCAGATGGAAACCATGAACGGAATCAGACTGACATTGAGCTCCATCGGGACCTCAATCACTCAACTCCACAAGTTTGGTGAGCTTGTCCAACTTCTCAACGACGCACAGCTCGATTGACCGAGAACGGAATCCTATCGTCGAATCCAGCTTCCTCTGATCTGTGCTGATCAAAAACAATTCCTCCTCCGTCTACACCAGCGGGGGATTTACGGAGATACACTCATGACACGAAGTCTCGCGTCCTGTATTGCATTCGTAGCATCTGCTTTCGCAGCTTCATTCTCATTTGCAGCAGATCCAGACAATATCGTCTACGATTTTAGTGCGGTATGGTGTGGGCCTTGTCAGCAAATGGCTCCACTTGTCGCTCGATTAGAGCGAGAGGGCCTGCCAATTCGCAAAGTTGACTTCGACAAAGAGAAGGAACTCGCGAGCAAGTTCAACATCACCAGTTTGCCGACGTTCGTGCTGGTCGTTGATGGCAAAGAAGCTCATCGCCAGTCGGGTGCGATGACCGAGACAGATCTTCGTCGCCTCGTCGCGAAAGTCCCCAAAGCCTCTGGTCCATCGATCGCACAAGGGGATGGAGTTCCGAATGTCAGCCTGGGAAATCCTGGCCCGATGCCTGAGGCATCCCCCGGTACAAATGCAGCAGAAAACAGAGCACAAGGGCAAGCTTCGACCGGGTCGCAACTAAAAGAGATGTTTTCTCTCGGAAGGAATTCCAGCAAGAGTGATGAAAACACTTATCGTGGAAATGATACGAGCCTGGGAGAAGCGACTCCCAATCAGAACATTGCCAACCATTCTGCCGACCCGATGGACTCCAGTGTTCGAATTCGTGTCATTATCGATGGGAAGATCAACCTTGGTTCGGGGACGATTATTCATTCTCAGGAAGGGATCGCCAAAATCCTGACTTGTGCCCACATCTTCCGCGGCTTCAACGATGAGGCCAAAATTGAAGTCGACTTGCAGATCAATAATCAAAAGCAAACGCACATCGCCCGCTTAGAGAACTTCAACGAAGAGGCTGACCTCGGACTGATTTCGGTCTCCACAAGCAAGCCGTTACCTGTCGCTTTGATCGCGAAAGCTTCGCGGGCTCCTGTCGCAGGTGAACCAGTTGTCGGGATCGGTTGCAGTGCTGGCGATGATCCGACTCGCGAACAGATTCGAGTCACTCAAATCGACAAATACCTTGGGCCACACAATATTGAGTGCACAGGACTTCCCGTTCGGGGACGCTCAGGTGGTGGGTTGTTTAACTCAGAAGGTGAAGTCGTTGGGGTTTGCATCGCTGCCGACAAGGAAGGAAACCGTGGACTCTACTCTGGTTTGCTCGCAGTTCATTCTCTCCTGGAAGGAAACCAACTTGCTTTCCTCTATCAAGAGCAACCAGCGGTTCCCGCAATGCCTGCAAAAGAGATCGCTGTTCCTGAACCGGCTGCAGCAGCTTCTGCATTTCCAATTGCATCCCACGAGCCTGCTCCGTCATCGCCCCCAGGATCAGGCAACCAAAGTGGACTCGTCGGCAGCACACCTGTTGACCCCGTTGCCCCACGCGTTCCAGTTGATTTGAAAACCGGCGGAGCTGAAGTCGTCGTCATCATTCGTGACCCTGCTCATCCTGAGCAACAAAACCGTGTGGTCATCATTCACGATGCAAGCTCCAAGTTCATGACCTATCTCGATGGAGAACTGGAAGGCCCCCAAGATGGTCACGGATTGATGTCTCAATACACTCCGATCCGTCCAGTCGCCCGTCAGTTGCGAGCTCAGAACGTCAACAATACACAGCTGGCAAACGCTCAATCAGAGACGCCTGCGAACTCACAAAATCGCCTTCTTCGCAGCAAAAGTCTTCAACAAACATCTTTCTCAACGCCTCTCGTACCACGCCGTTACGTCCGATCGACGGGTGGCTCACTTGTGAAATAACCTCAATTTATTGACTTCGCACAAGTATTCACTTATCCTGTGGTGTGCCAATTTCGGCAAAGAACGAATGGATTTCTCTGAAGAACACATCACAAATTGACAATCTGGATAAGGAGGCTGGCATGAGCACTAATCGGCGATTGCAACAATGTACGGAGTTAGAGTACATCCTCTTGGGGGATTTGCGAGATCTCTTAGATGAACCAGCTGACAGTGAGACTGCTCACTGGCTGGAGGCTGTCTTAGACGCTCTGCTCGACACCCTTCCAGAAGAATTCGCATTGAAATCCGATCACGGGTATCTTCAGGATGTCTTGGACCGTTTTCCAAACTGGGATTCGAAAGTTGCGGAGTTGGAAGAAGGCTACGCAAAGCTCTTCCAGCGTCTCGAACAACTCCGTGATCAATTGACACATGGTGGCGATTTCCAACGAATTGCTGTCAATGTCTCCGCTGACCTGAATGAATGGATGACGAACTTCATCCAACATCACCAACAGGAACGAGAACTTGTTTCCATTGCTGCAAGTTACGATGTCGGTGGAAACGGCTAATGCGATTTTGAGTAACGAGAAAGAAGACTGATAACAAACGGCATTGTGGAAACCGACATCGTCAAATCTGACGCCGTTCAAAGCACTTTCGCGATCATTTCATTCACAGACTGCTCTGATCACTTCTGATTGGAGCGACTCCCGTTCTCTCAATCAATTTATTTCTCTCCGAGCTATCTTCTCGAGGAGCTGCTACCTTTCTGCAGCACCCGTTAAGATCGCGCCTCATGAATAAGATTGCTGTTCGCCACGATGCAGAGCCTGAACATCAATTCGAAAGATGGTTCAGGCATTCTAAAATTTTATGATGCGTGAAAATCTCTACTCGCTTCGCTACTCTATGTGGTAAAGAGATGAGCTTCGCTGTCATGCGCGTCTAACATGCCTGTTCGACGCTCTGAAATCTCGAACTTTCTAATATGCTAAACCTGAGGAATTCGAATGCCAAATAAAACGACACGTCGAGACTTTCTTCAAACCAGTGCCGCAATTGGAGCAGCCGTTTACGTTGGAAGTCCTAAAGCGTATGCACAAGGTGAAGAACGCTCCGCCAACGAGGTAGTTTCTTACGCCTGCATTGGAGTCGGTGGAAAAGGAAGTAGTGACTCCGCAGACGCATCGAAGCACGGTAACATCGTCGCAATCTGCGACGTCGACGACCGAACTCTCGCCAAAACTGGTAATCGACCAGGGTTCAAGGAAGCTGAGCGCTTTAACGATTTCCGTGAAATGCTCGACAAGATGGGCAGCAAAATCGATGCGGTGACGGTTTCAACACCTGACCACACTCATGCTCCCGCTGCTGCAATGGCTATGAAGATGGGCAAAGCCTGCTTCTGCCAGAAACCGCTGACCCACTCGGTTTGGGAAGCTCGCCGACTTGTTGAAATCGCCGATGACAAAGGCGTGAAGACAATGATGGGCAACCAGGGAACTGCAAGAGATGGCTTACGCCACGCAGCTGAACTGTTGAAGGCTGGGAAAATTGGACGGATCAAAGAAGCTCACATTTTCACCAACCGCCCGGTGTGGCCTCAAGGTGGACCTCGCCCCGAAGCAACCACTCCACCACCAAATCTCCATTGGAATTTGTGGCTAGGAGCTGCACCTGAGCGTCCGTACGGTGAAGGTGCTTACCACGACTTTGCCTGGCGTGGCTGGTGGGACTTTGGAACGGGAGCGTTGGGCGACATGGCTTGCCATACGTTCAACATGCCATTCGCCGGTTTGAATTTGGCGAATCCAAAATCAATTCAAGCATCCTGCACAGGACACAATCAGGACAGCTATCCGAAGTCATCGAAAATCGAATTCGAATTTACTCACCCGAGTGGTGAAGGAACGATGCCAGTCCACTGGTACGATGGCGGAAACACTCCCGACGAGAGCTTACTCAAAGGTGTGAAATTCAAGCACAAGAGTGGTGCCATCATTGTCGGTGAAGATCGAACACTTTACTCCTACCAGGATTATGGAGACAAATGGGTTCTGATCGAAAATGACGGGACCGAGATTGCTCAAAAAGACGCTCCCCAAATGGAGTTCGAAAAATCTCCAGGTCACTTCACCGAATTCCATGAATCAATCATCGGCAAACGAGAAAACGCGATGTCCAACTTCGCGAAGTATGCCGGCCCGTTGACCGAAACTATTCTGCTCGGCAACCTTGCTGTCTGGGCCGCTGCAAGCGGTGAGAGCAAGAAGATCGAGTGGGACGCAGAGAACCTGAAAGCGACCAACGCACCAGAAGTGATGAATGTCGTCAAGAAAGAATACCGCGAAAACTACGGTTCTTACCTGGACGCTTAATCAGCTTTCTTAAGATCTACATCAAACAGCCCTGAGAAACCTCAGGGCTGTTTTTATTTTTACACTGCGACTCTCAAATTACTCGTCTGCAACTTCGCATACACAAGAAACGAGAAAGTATCCTAGAGCAGCTTGCTCTACCGTGTGCCCGTGGAGAATGCATTTCTCTAGTAGTAATGTTATTTGCCACGAGGCAGATCCTGCAAACGAATTCGAAAGATGCTGCGATAGCAGTTTTGAAAAGAAGTACGGGAACAGTCTCGTGGAGATGAGTGATTCACTACATGAAAAGCGTTCTTCGCGGACACAAAAACACGAACGTGTTCTAAAACAAGATCGGCTCCACTGTCGGGCCGTCAATTTCAACTCCTGGTGGACCATCGAAATGTTCTTCGACGAATCGGTCCCAGGTATCTCGAGTCTGTTTTGAAATCAGCTTGCCAACTTCAGAGTTGCACTCCTGACAGAGCATCATGGGGGAACTGAAACTGATGCCTTGCCCTGAATCAAGGAGCAGCTCGTTTTCTTGAAACAATCCGACCATTTCATAACGGTGAGTGCCCGATCGATCAGCCCCGCAGAACGAGCAAGTCGCCAATCCATCTTCGACAGTAAACTCTTCTTCTTCAAGATCCGATTCTTCCAAGTCGGACTCTTCTAAAGAGTGAATACGTGCTAAGAGTTTCTCACGAAGCTTCGTTTCGATGTATGCCTGAATATTTCGAGATGTCTCTTCCGAATATTGCTCGCGCATTCTGATCGCGCACGACATGCAAATTGCCATCTCGAATACAGTCTCTTTCCCCACGATATGCTTCACGACTGTGTAAACTGTTTCCGACTCAAAGAGATCGCATTCACAATCAATGCACTTCGCAAATGGGAGTTCAGTGTATTCAGAGTAGAAAATCCGGGGGATGTCATCGCGATCAGGCATACTGTCTTTTCTGTGTGTTACTGACTTAACTGCTGGAAAGGGGGGGCTCGCGGCTGCGAGATCCAACCTCAATGGGATCTCATAGACTGCCCGCAACGACTCAAAATGCAAACACCAATATTGGATCTGATTCAGAGTCGAGGGGCCGAGGCGATGACATTGAAAATTAGACTCACAAATTTAATCGCTAGAACTGGTCCAGAAACTTGAAATTGCTCTCTCAAACGTTGAGAAAAGCGATGATGCCAGAGGTTTTCGGACTGGTTTTCAAGTTTCATTTGGAAAATCGTGGATCAGCTTGAGAAACCGCTGACTGGCAGGACTCTCATGTTTTGAACGACGATCTTCTTCAACTTGGTTTTGATTGCATCATCACGCCGGGTCGTCGGTTTCATCCCCATCTTCATGAACATCAATGAATTCAACGGCCTTGTCCTTGTCACCTTCGAGGACGAATAGTCTCACTTTTGTGACACCGGTGAAGCCTCCCTGATGCTCGTTTTCCATCTCACATCGAATCCCTTCTCCTTCGAGTGCAGCTCGGATCACGTCAGCTTTGGAGATATCACGAGTGGTGTAAATGGGGACTAGATTCTCATCAGACATCGTCGTTTCCTTAAGGAGATTCCAATTCAATTCTACGAGACCGAAATCAATTTCCGGAGTCGGTTCTTAAAGCTTCCGCTGCTTCAGCTTCGGATTGATCAATGAAATGGTCGCTGTTTGTATCGAGAGTGTCAAACATCTCGCGAGGCCCCAGGAATTCTCTCCAGGAAATCTCGCCATCGAGATTGTCATCCATTCGACTGAACCAGACAGGACCGGAGACTTGTTCATTGGTGCGGCCTTGTCGCTGATTCATCATATTAGTCTGGGCTCGGGCCGGGTCGATCTCAAAGAGTTGTGGCTGAGTGAAAGTGACTCGGAACTCGGACATCAGTTCATCAGGAAGCAATGCCTGATCACCGTTTAAGTCGTACTCTAATAAGCGTTCGGGACCAGCGAGAAATTCTCTTGGATTCAGTCGCCGATCAAGATTGGTATCGAGAATTTCAAACAACGTTTTGGTTTCATTCGAGAGCAGTAAAATCAACCGGCTCTGAGCCGCCAATCCGTCCATTGTAAAGAAGAACTTAATTTCCTCGCGAGTGACTTGCTGATTTCCGTCAAGATCGACCGCTTCAAAAGGGACATCTGCCTGAAGTCCATTGAACTCCATCGGGTCCAGGTATTTGTTTTTGTCGACATCGGACATGATGAAACGAGTTAAAAATAACCGCGTAGAATCGAACTGCTGGTAGACTTTACTTGTGGCTCGCCATTCTACGGGCATCCCGCCGATATCGATCGTCGGACGATTCCTGCCTGTGTATTCTCCTTTCACAACTTCCACACTTGGAGGCGAAAGTGAAACTTTCATTACGAAGTCCGGGCGAGAACGCTTGAGGTAAAGCTCCCAATCATCTTTATCCCAAGCTCGATCATCATTCAGATCAAAGCGGCTGAAGTCCCGTTCTTTCAACCCGGACAGAATTTTCGCAGAGACAGCCTCTTCGGTGGAGTAATGGTCGAAGAGGCCGGAGATCGCCAGCTCGATTTCTGCATCGTCCCGAATAAAGAATAGCGGAACCGGCTCTTCCTTCGCTTGTTCTTGCTGCTGAGCCTGAACCACTGAAATTGGAAACGGTTGAAGCTCCGCGACGCTCAGTGTTTCATCATCGTCAAAGTCGAACGCCTGCAAGACCTTCAGCCCCTGCTCGACTTCTTCCGCCGAAACTTTCCCGTCCTTATTGAGGTCCAGATCCTCGTACAAGCGGACAGTCGCTGCCAACTTGGGAGGTGCTCTCTCAATCGATAACGGTGGACCGAGTGCTTTTTGTATATGTGCAGTCAATTCCGCTAATGTCACTTGCTGATCGGCTGGAGAGACATCAATGCTCGTCCATGCTTCACCAAGTCGCTCGACGCCGACTCGCAAACGTCCCTCGGTCGGAATTTGCTCTGCTTCTTCCGGGCTGAGTGTTCCGTTGGAGTCTTTATCGAGTTGCTTGAAGACTTCTTTTGCGTATTGGCTGCGCATCTCGTCGATGCTAAATCGACCTGCAACGAACTCCATCTCGAGAATCACAGGACGATTCGGACCTAGGAAAAGCAGACGAGACGGGTCTGACTTCTGCCCGAAAAGTTCTGCGGGAAGATTCGTCAGCCCAACAGAGACGACCAGAAGAACCAGCCTGTAGAGATGGAATTGCGGCATAAAAACGCTTCCTTTCTCAGAAGCAGGCAGACTCACAACTGGAGATTGACTACGTTCGTGGCTGAAGTTTTGTTTGCTAAATCAGCTAATCGAGCTGAAAATCAATTAAACATGGCGACACAGAATCATTTGTGGGGCCATCTCTGAGTTTTCCGATCAATTCTCAACTTGGAACAGATTCCATCTTCGTTCTCACGTTCCGTCTCGCGGCGAACAGTCTATTAAGCTGTCAAAGTGATCTCCACGAGGACGAGAACCATTGAAAATGCCTGAATTGATTCTACGCCGCATTGAGCGGGCTGTCACGCAGGAAATCGCTGACAAATTGGGGGATCAGAGGAACTCCGAGAAGAATAGCGGCCCCGAAAGCCAGCCTGTGTGCGAAATGAATCTTCTCGGGAATCAATTCTCTGAAGACCGCAGCTTGACCAGTTTTCATAAACGTTCTTATACTGGGGCTTTGAGACAGATCAGACAAAGTTGACGGAACTTTCCCATTGCAGTGAGAGTTCCCTTCCACGGAAGATGTTTACACACAATAGTGTCCATTTGTTGGTTTGAGGGGTCAAACCAAGGCAATCGGCGTCAGCTGAGTCTGAATACAAATTTGACCCTTTATTGCAGCCTGACAAGGCACTACGCCAGGATGACGGACCGCCATGAGCGAACAAACACAACAACCCCCTGTCCCAGCTACTCCGGACGAGAAGCCTCAAGGACCGGAACACCACTATCACCATGAAGCCGATAAAACGGAACTGGAGAAGTGGCTGACTGCAGGCTTAAAAAAGATTGAGCCATATTCCAATCAGATATTGATGGGATTTATCGGCGTGACTGTCGTCCTGATCGCTGTCATCCTCTGGTCAAGAAGTTCCATCTCTTCGCAAAAAGCGGAATGGGAAGAATTTGTTGAGAACCGCGTTCCAGACGACTACATGAATCTGGCAAAAAAAACGCAGGGGACCACTGTTGGAGCCTGGTCATTACTGCAAGCAGGCAGAGGCTTTCTCCAAGAAGGCCTACGCAGCGCACTTACCAATCGTGAAGTGAGTGACGCAAGACTGAAAGAATCTGTCGAGGCCTTCGAAAAACTTTTGAAGCAAACGAATGCTCCAGCAGCGGCTCGGGAAGAAGCCCTTTTCGGATTGGCAACAGCACGTGAAGTCCTCAATGGCGATGACACATCTCTAGCCATCGCTGCCTATCAAAAACTGATTGAGGAGTTTCCCGAATCAGGTCATAAAGCTTGGGCAACTCAACGCGTCGAAGCATTGCAGAAAAAATCGACTCAGGAATTTTATGCCTGGTTCCGACAACAAAATCCAAAACCAAGCGACAGACCACTGCCGAGTGATCTCCGTCCCGGCGGCACTCCTGCCCCCGATCCAACAAATCTGGAACTCCTCCAAGATAGCATCTTAAACTTGCCATCAGCAGGAGTCGGTGAGGCCAATCAGAACACTGTCCCTACAGAAGAGGAAATGAAAAAAGAGGGTGAAGAGCCAGCAAAAGCTGAAGACGCAGCCCCCAAATCATTCCCAACCCCTGAAAAAGGTGATGCTCCAAAAGACGCACCTAAAAAGGAATCTGAAGAAACAAGTGAAAAGCCGGCTGAGCCTGTAAAAGAAGAAGGCAAGCCCAAAGAAGACGCTGAACCAAAGGCTGAACCGAAAGCTGAACCGAAAGCTGAAGAGCCGAAGGCGGAAACTGAAGCAGAAGCTAAACCTGCGAAAGAGCCTGAAGCCTCAGCTGAAGAGGAGACCAAGGAATAGAGCCGCCTCGCGCAATCTGAAGACATCTTTTCAATGTCGTCACAGACATAATACCTGCTCTTCCGTTTAGCTCCGCGCTTCATGTGTGGAGCTAAACTTTTTTCCGAACCAAATTTCATGAGTGATGACCTTTACACATCGAAACAGGATCTCACGGTCGAATCTCGCGCGCATGGTTGGCGAATCGACCACTACTTAAGTCGTATCTTCCCGAACCACAGCCGTGGGCAATTTCAACGAGCGATCGAACAGAAGGTCGTTCTGGTCAACGGACTCCCGGTCAAAGCTTCCCGCCGCTTGCGTGTGAATGACCGTATTTCTGTGCAGTTGTTGGAAGAAGCTGAAAGCGGAATTGCCGCTGAAGACATCCCTATCGAAGTGATCTTCGAAGATGAGTACATCGCCGTCATTAACAAGCACGCAAATCTGGTCACGCATCCCGGCAAATCTAACTTTACGGGCACTCTCGCTGCTGCGGTTCAATATCATTTCGATCAGCTGAGTGATATCGCAGGCCAACTTCGACCAGGAATTGTTCATCGGTTAGACCGGGACACGACTGGAGCGATCGTGATTGCGAAGAATAATCAGGTTCACCACCAATTGACGAAGCAATTCGAGCAACGAACGGTCAAGAAGGAGTATCACGCCATCGCCCGTGGGAGTTTGGAACGTGACGCGGACTACGTTCGTACTCACGTCAAAGTTCACCCGAAAGTGCGGGAGAAAATGATCGTCTGCGAGCCGACTGAAAAGTCGAGAGAGGCAATCACCAAGTACAATGTTCTCACACGATTTCGAGGCTTTATCTACGTACAGTTGTTGCCCGAAACAGGCCGGACTCATCAGCTCCGGGTCCACTTGCAGCATCTCAAAACACCGATCATTGCAGACAGATTATATGCCGGGCACGATCGAGTTTTTGAATCGGAACTTGCGGAGACAGACTCCACCGAAGATGAAATTCCCTTAATCTCTCGACAGGCATTACACGCACACAAACTGACAATTCGGCATCCAGTGACTGATGCCATCATGGAGTTCGTCGCTCCACTTCCGGAAGACATGCAGCGAACGCTGGTTGCCTTAGAGAAATACCGTTTATTGAGTTAGACTCCTTCCAGAAGCCTTCTTCTTCAAGAGCATTGACTGAAAGAGAAAATATGAAACTCGCAAAAGTAAAAACCGCAGACGGCACTGTTCGAGTTGCAGTTGTTGAAGAAGCTCAAGTCCAACTTCTCGACCTTTCGGGCTCAAACAACATCTCTACTCTGGCGGATGTGCTGAACTCAGAGAAGCCGCAAGAACTTGTGACGACTCTTCTTGCAAATGCAGAAACCTGTGCGTTGGAATCCGTCGAATTCTTAGCACCGGTCGATCATCAGGAAACCTGGGCAGCGGGTGTGACTTACAAACGGAGTCAAGTTGCTCGAATGGAAGAATCCGAGACAGGAGCTTCTCATTATGACCTCGTCTACACCGCTGATCGTCCGGAACTCTTCTTCAAGGCCACACCGAATCGTATTGTCAATCCGGGAGAAGCTGTCCGTGTTCGTCATGACAGCCAATGGAGTGTTCCAGAGCCGGAATTCACGCTTGTTCTGAATCCGAAAATGGAGATTGTTGGGTACACGATTGGCAATGACATGTCCGCCAGGGACATTGAGGGCGAAAACCCGTTGTACCTTCCGCAGGCAAAAGTGTATCGGCAATGCTGTTCGATTGGACCAGTGGTTCAACTGGCATCGGAAACGCTAGACCTTGCAGCTACCAAGATTGATCTCGTCATTGAACGTCAGGGAAAGACCATCACTTCCGATTCTACGAACCTCGGACAACTCTATCGCAAATTACCCGATCTGGCCGGCTGGCTGGGACGAGAAGATGAATTCCCGAACGGTGCGTTTCTGCTCACCGGAACAGGAATTGTACCCGATGATGACTTTTCTCTGGAAGATGGCGACGTGATTACCATTTCGATCACCGGAATCGGCTCGCTGAAAAATCCCGTTGTCAAAGGAACTGGCCCGGTCACTCATTGAGTGTCTGTAGCGGAGTGATGAATCTTGCGAATGTCACCCACCCAAGCCGCTTGAACCGTCGACGGTGATGCTGCGTTTCTTGGGGATGAATTCAATCAGCCGATGCGAAGAGGGGCTGAAGGAAGCTCCGGGACGTTCCTGAAAGTACAACGTCGCATCTTTCCCGATTCCCCGAAGAATGAACCGTCCGAGTCGTTCGTCGAAGGAAAGTTCATCTGCAACAGCCCGGAAAACCTGTCCTTCCAGCTCATTGACATTTTGTGCGAACAGTTCCCAGTATGCTCGGTCATTGAATTCTTTCTGGAAAATTTTCAGAGTGCGGCAATCAAGCCGGACTGCATCCTTCACCATCGAGACATGATCTTCCTTGAACTTCACCTGTGCCTGTTCCACAGGTGCAGAGAGAATGCCGATTCGCTGCCGCTCAAAGTTTGCGACCTTCTGCTCGAAGTTGCCGGTCAGTTTCCCAGAGAATTTCAGACGAGAATACCGCCACTTTTGCTCCTTGTCAGAGCGGATCGGCCGGTTCGCCTCAGCTGCGTCACTCGGTGCAAGTTTCAAACCGTCGCCCAGCGACCAGGAGTGAATTTCGCCGTCCCCTAGTCCAACAAAGTCACCGGTCAGTTGATTAATCGTGAACTCTGCAAGCTCTCCCTGATAGACGCCGACAAGTTTCGTTCCTTCAAACTTTCTTGATTCCAGCTGAACCCCAAGTCGGGCCTCGATCGATTTCACATCGACTTTCTTCCTGGGATCAGGCTTTTCCAGCAGCGAAATTCTCTGGCTGAGGCGAACGGTTAAGTCGTTGCAATTCATTCGTGAAATTGATTCCTGATGACCACTCAGCGAGCAACTGACAGCTTCAAAGAAGCGGGCATCAAGTCCGTTGAACACCATTTTCTCCTGCCATTCCACTTTGAGGGTGGCAGGTTGGTCGAGCTCTTTGCCGTCCAGATCACGAGTCACTGGAATCAGAAACGCTCCGGGGCCGATGACGGAGACTTCGTTTCGTTTTTGATTGAAGCTCAGATTTGCTCCGCCGATACGAGTCGGTCCGAACTCCACGGTCGCTGGATTTTCAATTTCTCCGTACTGATCGAGTGTTCCAAGGACGGTCACCTGTTGATCCTCGGCTCCGTCCCGCGTCGCAACGACACGTGTCCCTGTCAAAACAACCGGTGACTCTCCACCGAACTGCTGCAGTGAAGGGCTCGCTTCCGGTTGATGTCGAACATTGACGTTTCCGACACCATCAAGTTTCTTGAGTTCGATTTTTCCATTGCTCTGATCGTGGATCAGGTTTATCTGAATCTGATCAGTCGACACATAAATGGGATCACGTTCTTTCGAGCTTCGGGAATCGTCGGTGTAGCTCGCACCCAAAATTTTGTTATCCGCTTCTTCCTGGATGACCCCCGGAACCAGCAACACATTGATGAGATCCGAGTTTTCAATAATGACATCTTTCGAAACCATTTTGACGTTCCCAGCAGCCAATGCTCTGGTCAGCGGAAGTTCCTGATTGAGAATCGTTTCCGGTTCTTTAATTCGTTCAGCCTTCTCCAGATCGACCCACAATCGGAGCTGGTTCGCTGCCATGCCCATTTCAAATGTTCGCTTCCCTGAAACACTTTCCATTTCAGGAATGACGACTTGAGCCCCTTCGAGCAGCTCAAGAATATGAAGCGGTCCCGTCTCATCAGGCATGACGTTGACAGCTCCAACCCAGGATGCTTCTGCATGCGACTTCCCGAATCTCTCGTGCGAAACCTCAATGCTTCCCGGGCCACGGCATTCGATTTTTTGAATCCTGTTTTCAACGGTATGTTCGACCAAAACATTCGGGCAGGCGAATGTTGCATCTCCTCGCTTCACCACGACCTGTTTGGGATCAAGAAATCTGGCGGTTCGAGTGACGACGTCGTAGGCGAGATCCTGCATCGTCGCGACAAGCTTCTGTTGCTCAGAACGGATTCGAATCTGAGAGTTGCGTCCGACCAATCCGTTTTTCGTTGACCCAAAAGCGCGGACCTCACGAAGAACGAGATCGTCGAAGAACTCACTTGATTTGCCATTTTGTTTTGCATTCGGAGCCGGCTCGAATTGAAGTCGAAGTCTTTCCGCTTCCAGAGTTTCGGCCATCACCCGTTCCTGACCAGGCTCAAGATGAGTGATCTTGACTCGACTATTAAATGTCGCCTGCTTTTTTAATACGTGATATTCGAAAGGACCATCACAAGTCAGCAATGCCTGGTGACGCACACCATCTTCAAAAAATGTCGTATCAAGCCGAACGTCTTTCCGGAGAGTCAACACAGAAACTCCACCAACGCGAGGCATGTCTTTTCCCAGGACTGCATCATCGGAAGGAGTTAAACTCAGGTTGATTTGATCAGCAGTCCCGGCGACTTCAGTCTGGTCGTTCGCTGTCGGTCCATAGTGAAAACTCACAGGATAGTCGCTGTAGAGTTGTCCTGACTGTTCGGAAAACACAAACTGCTTTCCATCGATGACAAGTCCATCGGCACCGTCGATATGGACAACTCCTTCGAGCGTCGCCCACACGATCCGCCCCGGTTTCGCATCTTTCAGGTGCAAAGCTGCGTCGAAGAATTGATTCTCAAACTGAACGATGCCTGTCTCTGCAATCAGCCGATAAGGCTTTTCATCAGGACGGCGTGGGTCGGTCCAGAGCATGGCAATCGGAGACATGCGGACTTTGTTTCCGCTCGTCTTGTCCCGTTCAACATCACGTGTATAGAAAAGAGTATTCTTCGACTGGAATGTTTTAATTTCGCCCGCTTGAAGCCATTTCACTTCGGAGAAATGCTCAGAGACGGTGTCGGAAAGAACCGGAGGCTGATACCCGGAAACTTGCGCGACCACCTGATCCGCAGGAATCTTTTGAGCCACGGTGAATGGAACGACAAATGAGACATACAGAAAATACACTGACGAGATGAATAACATCGTCCCAGTCGTCAGTAGTAAACGAATCAAGAGTTCGTCTCCGCTAAATCATCGGTCGTGGAACCTTCAGTAGGCAGCCAACCAATCACATCCGTAATGTCAATCAATCCGACTGGCTGTCGGTCAGCGCTGACTACGGGAATCTCGCTAATTTTTCGTGTCGAGAGGATCTCGATAACATCTGAGAAAATGGAATCGGTATTGAGTGTGAGCGGTTCTTTGGTCATGACCTTTGAAACAGGCTCATCAAGAACGGAGTCTTGTCGAGTTTCGAGAAGCCGCGCAAGATCACTATCGGTGAACAATCCTGAAAGCGCCCCCTGCTCGTCTACAAGAAGGACGGCACCTGTTCGACGTCCCGGTTTGGCCGATTGTGTAATCACATCGCGCACGGTTTCAGAGTCGGCAGCAATTCGAAGTTGATCTTTCGGACGCATCAGTTCAGTCACCGGCTTGAGCTTCTGCCCGAGACTTCCACCTGGGTGAAACTGAGCGAAATGGTGCGGCATAAAACCTTTCGCTTCACTCACAACGAGCGCTAATGCATCACCGAGCGCCAACATCGCGGTTGTACTGGTCGAGGGGGCGAGTCCCCAACGGCACGCTTCGCGCACGCGCCCAATTTCGAGAACGATATCGGATCGAAAGGCTAAGCTGTTGTGGTGGGTCGCTGTGATACAAATGACAGGGATCTCGAACCGCTTGGCGGTGGGAATGACGTTTAGAATTTCTTCCGTTTCACCACTATTCGAGAGAACAATCAATACGTCGTCCTCATGCAAACAGCCCAAGTCTCCATGGACCGCTTCGGCGGGGTGTAGAAAGTGTGCTCGTGTCCCTGTGGACGAAAGTGTTGCGGTGATCTTCTTCCCAATCAGCCCAGCCTTCCCCATCCCGCAAACAATGACACTTCCGGTACATTCTTTGACGAGATTCACAGCGGAAAGGAATGATGCGTCCATATTCCTTGCCAGATTCAGCAGGGCTTCCGCCTCTTGTCGAACGATTTCTCTTCCGGATCGGAGTTGTTCAACTTGTGAATATGGGATCAAATGTTCAGCGGAAGAACTCACGATACGCATCCTGCACTAGAATAAATCCGAGATTGGGCAATCATTGCCACAATTTTTCATCATAAGTCCGATACCGAAACTGGGTCAACGTGTCTTCAGACCGGTACCAGTTGGCAACTCACTAAAAAAAGTGAAATCCTTCAGCTGAAATGCAGTGTTTTTGTACTCACAGACGGTATCGGGAAACAATGAACTCAAAACAAATGCTTCCCAACAACAGAGCAGTTTGAGCAGTCACTGCTGAAACGCGTTTTTCACGGGCACAAGAAACACGCAAGAGCATTAGCGACCGAATTCGATTTCAAGAGCTTGATTCTTTTCCGAAGTGACTCGGATGCTGAGAGCCTGATGCTGAACTTGCCCGATCACGCGAGTTGGATGTTCAAAATACAGATCGAGAATTTTCTGAACGTTTGGAGAAGCAACCTGAGATTCGTCAAGCGATTGATAGCGTGAAGCGAAAAGTATGAGATACTCACCCTGAGCCAAATTCGAAAATGTGAATTCCCCTTGATCATCCGCAAGTTGAAACCCTCCGCCTAAGACTTTCACAGCGGCAGCGAGAACTTCTTGATCAATCTGCTTGGCCCCCACTCGAAAACCGTTTCCCGGGAGTTTTGTATGTGATGGATTTTTCGCAGGGAGAATCAGTACGCGCCCTCCTTTATCAGGACGAACTTCTCCGGTGGCGGATTGATAGCTGAGTGTTCCAGCCACCTCTGATGTCGCAGCTTGCACATCATCATCCCCCTGAGGCAAAGCTGGCTTTGCCTTCGGAGCAACGACTTCCTTTTTCGCTTTTTCGGCATGATTCACCGCAGATTCTGACGAACCTGATGAACCTGACGTGCCAGATACGGTGAGGCGTCCGATCAAAATGCCGAGCAGCAAGCCTGCAGCAGTCCCAAGAATGGCGAACTTGATTGAAATCCCCGAGCGGACATCCACTTCCTCTGGTTCTAGAATGGGGATCGCCATGTCGAGTTGGGCGAGCTCTTCTTGAAGTTGAACAGGTGTTGCAGCCTCCGACTCCGAGGCGACGTCGACCGGCTCCGACCGAGGAATCGGTTCAGCGACGATGACCGGTATGTTCTCAGCTTGGTCAGATTCCACCGCTTCGAGAAGCTCTTCAGGATGTGAGTCCTGAGCAGTGGGGACATCGACTGGCTCACCATCTGGCCCCAGCGAAGCCAGCGCGCCAAGGGCTCGCTGAAGATCCTGATCTTCGAAATTCAAGCGAGGCGGAGGAAGCGGAGAGACTTCCCCATCAAGATTAGGAACTCGTAGAGTCCTCCCGCAAGTCGGGCAATCTGTAACACTTCCGGCCTTAGAGCGAGAAATTCCTAAAAATTGCTGGCAATTTGGACATCGAAATTTAATGGGCATGGAGAGTCACCTGAATTTGCGGGACTTCGGTCCAAATATCTTTCCCGAAAAAAAACGCTAGTCAACATTCCATCAATGATCAAGCGCGTCTGGGACGATCATAACGATACAGCCGATTGTTCTCCTTAGACAGTCTGCAGAATCTGCCGATTCATTGACTTTGTTGGTGTAATGTACCATGCGTGATCAAAACATAATTCAAGATTCCACTGGGATTGGTTATCGAATCCTGACCGCGCCCTGGATCTGGGCCGTTGGGGCGACTTGGCTTTTCTACCAACAGATTCCCAATCTGCCTGTGGCGAAAGAACTCGCGCTACGATACTTCTGCGGGCATCCGTTAGAGCGCGTCCTCGCCGGGTTGTTCTTTGTCGGACTTTCGATCATCGCAGTCAAAGCTGTTCTGATGATTTTTGAGTTGCGAGCGTTATACAGCGTGCCGAACTTCGGCATCAAAGAGGTCAGCGACGATCTCGATCAAAACGTTGGTCGATTTCAAAACCGCTTAACTTCGGCCTCTGCACAACTTCAGAACACATACTGGGGACGTCGGCTCGATCATATCCTCGCGTTCTTTAAGGGGAAGCGATCCGGTCAAGGGATGGGAGATCACCTCACCTATCTCTCCGAAGCGGCCGCCGACCGGTTGCATGCCAGTCATCAACTCTTACAAACTGTCATCTGGTCGATTCCAATTCTTGGGTTCCTCGGAACCGTTATGGGAATCACGCTGGCGATCGCAAATGTTACTCCTGATCAATTGGAAACGTCGCTGGATGAAGTGACAAATGGATTGGCCGTCGCGTTCGACACCACCGCTTTAGCACTTTCTCTCTCGCTCGTCTTAGGTTTCGCTTCTCTATTCATTAAACGAGCGGAAGAAGATCTGCTCAGCCAGATCGATGAGCGAAGCCGCCTCGAAGTCAATCGATGTTTCCCGCTTTCGCCAGAGAACAGCCACCCGTTGCTGGAAGCCGAGACTAAGGCGTCTGAATCGCTACTTGAACAAACAGCAGCGATGATCGGCAAGCAAACCTCTGCCTGGTCATCCGCTCTGGAGGAATTGCGGACTCAGTGGTCAGAGACTCTCCTCGTCCAGCAAGAAAAATTGACACAAGCCCTCACAGATGGCACGGGGCAAACGCTTTCGACACATGCTCAACAACTCTCGGAATACCGTCAGCAGTTTCTGGACTCACAAGAATCGATGAGCTTGCAGTTCTTCAAAGAAATTCAGGCACTTGCTGCCAGTCGTGAAGCTGCGGAACGGGAAATGTTTGCAAGCATTCAAGAGCTCTCCAAGACATTGAGCTTAAACGTCGAAGCCACTTCGCAAGAACAACATGAGAAGCTGGACGTATTGCTGACAGGCTTCGCGAACAGGATTGAAAACTGGCAAGAGAACTTCTCACAACTGACATCTGCACTTGCCAGCCAAAGTGAAAACATGGTGAAACAAGGGGGCCAACTCGAGAAAATTATTGGTCAGGAAGAATCCTTGCTCCGCTTGCAAAGCCAGCTCGACAATAATCTCGACACGCTCCACACCGCCGAAACATTTGAACAAACACTCCACAACCTGACTGCAGCTGTGAACCTGCTCACAGCGCGATCGCGTACCCGTGATGCAGCTTAACCGAGATCCAGCAGTGTTGTGAGACTCCCATTTTCACGACACCTTCCACCTCTATTTTCAGTTCTCTATTCATTGCCTCAAATTACTGAGTTTCCGTGCGTCGACGTTCCAGCACACCTTCTGTCACTCTTTTCCCATTTCTGGCCGTATTGGTCTGCACAATGGGTGCGCTGATCTTTTTGTTGCTGGTCATCACTCAAAAAATTCAAAAACAATCTCAGCTTCCAGTTGTTTCTATAGAAGTACCGAATCAGGAACCAGACAAAGAAGTCGCTCCCCCTGATTTCCCGGTAGTAAAGTCTGTTGAAGAACTGGAAGATCTCCTTGGAATTGTAACGCCAATTGTTGCTGATGAGCCGGAAGAACTCGATGAGAATGAGCCGATCCTTCCGTTGCTGGCCGGGAATAGTCTCGAAGAAAATGAAGTTCTTCAAGCAGATTGGGAAGCCAAACAAGCTCGTTTGCGTGCGGAATACAATGCTCAGTTACAAATCGCGATGCGCAAACAGAAACAGATCGACCAAGAGTGGAAATCGAAAGTTGCCACCCTGTCTTCAAGCGTAGAGCAGTTGGAAGGACGACGGAAAGCGATGGAGCGAGACCGCTCGCGCTTGCACGGCGAGTTGAAACAGATCCAATCTGATCAAGAAAGTCTGCTCCAATCGCTCAAACAGAAACAACTTGAATTCGGGAAACTCAACAGCCTGACAGCCGAAGAGAAAGAGCAAAGTCAACGCTTGCAAAATCGGGCTGCGGAACTGACTCGGCAGATTGCCCGACTCGAAGAGGAGATTGCCAGCCTTCCCCCCGAAACCGAAATCGTCGCGTATGATTCGCTAACGGGAACAGCGCGAAAGCCAATTCTGATCGAGTGTCGCAAAAAAGAAATCGTATTTGTCGCTGAGGGAGTTGTCCTGACAGCAGCGGACCTCAGTGGATTTCCGCCCGAATACAATCCCGTTCTGGCTGGAGCCGAAGCACTTGTTGAGTATTGGTCACGGGAACGAAACAACAACGAAAAGCCTTACATTTTACTTGTGGTCCGTCCAGAAGGGACGACTGGATTCTATATCGCACGTGGCTTGCTCTCAAAGCTGGATCATCGTTTCGGCTATGAGCTCGTCGATACGAACACTGATATCAGATGGTCAGAGTCAGAACCGGGAGCGATTCGCGCCTGTGAAGAAGCTGTCGCAGCGGTCTTAGAGAATCGAAATCGGGTCGCTGCAAAAACTGGACGACTCGCAGCAACACGGGGACCACTCAACTATTCTAACCGAGCAGGTGAGTTTCATATCCCGGAACTCGACGCCTCGAACCGCTCCAAAAAAGGAAGCTTCTTAGGCGACGAGAAATGGCTGCCTCCAAGCCGAAAAGACTCAGCAGAGATTCCACGAATCTCACCAACGCACCCGCAATCAGGACTGCAATCAGAAAATCAGGCACGGCTGCAGGGACGAACTCAGTCGCGAACACAGGCTCAAACTCAATCACAAACACAAGATCAAACTCGATTACAGCCTCCATCGCAATCACAACTAGACGCTCTGCAACCTTCTTCCCGCCAACCTGAAATGGCAGGAGCCCCAAAGAATTCCAACCGGGAAACTTCTTCTCGGGAACCGTGGACCGAGTCCAGACGTTCCAACGCTGGCCCAAACGCTCAGCGAGTCTTTGAAATCAATCCAAGTCCAAGATCGGCACTGCAACAGCAGCCTGGACAATTCTCCGCGCAAAACGCAAGGCCAATGCAGCAATCAGAGATGCCTGCACTACTCCCCATCAATCCATTTGAGGGACAAACCTCAGACAAAAAATCTGGCGGAGGTAGCACTCGCGGATTACGCGCCCCGCAGAAGTTGGGAACGATTGGAATTGAACGCGAACTGGAAATACATTTATGGTCGGATCAATTCCAGATCGACGATCAAATCCCTCTCAAAGTTCCAGAAGGAACAGCCCCGGCTGAACTGAAAGCTGCACTCTCATCAGCTGTTTCAAAATCCACTGAAGACTGGGGAACTGCCCCGCAGTCGTACTTTTGGAAGCCGGTCGTCAAAATTGTGATTCACCCCGGAGGACTGCTCCATTACACAAAAGCGAAAGAACTGACTCAAGACTGGGACGTGCCTTCGAATATTGAATACGAGTTGCAGTAGAAGTCCGTTAAGCACTCATTCACGATTTCTCAGAGTCACTTTTGCCAACCTGAATTCGAATAGAACATTCTCGTGTTGATACCACATTATCGAGAAGGCTCCAGTCACGGGAGAACAACATCATGAGTCGCCGACATGTCGAAGAGTCCTCTTTCGGCTCAGATTCCTTTCTTGATGTGATTGCAAATATCGTCGGGATTCTGATCATCCTGATCGTGGTTGCAGGTGTCCGTGTAAGTCAGGCCCCTTTGCTTTCCATTGATTCCGAAAAGCTCAAAGTCACCAAACTCGATGAGACACCTGCCTCGATTGAGCTGCTTCCAGTGGGGCCGATCGATGGAGAAATTCCCATCGATGCAGAATTGTTCAGCGAAGTTCAGCCTGAATCCGAACAAATGGTGTCCGCTCCGGATTTCGTCCCTCCGCCTGATTTGAGCTTCCCTGCTATTGCTCAGGTCGTGATCCCTAAAGAGCTGGAAGAGAAGACGAACACGATGAAAGACCAGGCAGCGAAGAGCAAAGAGCGAGTCTCCAGACTCAAAAATGAACTGGCAGAACTGAAATCGAGCAAATCCAAAGAACAGTTAAAACTCGATGAGCTCAAGGCGCAACTCTCCTCGCTGACAAATTCACTGCGACAGAAAAGTCAGCTTTCGGAAATGCATCAGGCGGATCAAATCAAATCGCAACAAATCATAGATCTTCTCGAAGAGCGACTCGAAGAGACCAGCGAGAAACGACCAGATCCTGAAAAGCTCGCCCATCGCTTGAATCCAGTTGGGCGAATTGTATCCGGAAAGGAAGTTCATTTTCGCATCCACAATAATAAAATTTCGTACGTCCCTGTCGACTTGTTGGCAGAGCTTGTGAAACGTGACATGCACCGTCGACGCGATTTCCTGATGAGTCAACCACGCTTCCAATCAACAGTCGGACCGATTAGCGGATATGAAATGGAGTTCCTCGTTCAGCGAGAATCGGGGTCGCTCCTCGATGGGGCGCGCTTCGGGACGGGCATGATTCGCATCTCAGTGACAGACTGGGTGATTCACCCTACGCGAGATGTCGAATCGGAAACTTTTGAGGAGGCGATTCAGCCGAAGTCTCAGTTCCGCTCAGCCCTCATCTCGGAAGGATCGAACGCTACGATTACATTCTGGGTCTATCCCGAGAGTTTCGAATTACACCGAAAACTGAAAGAGCTCGTCCAGGATTCCGGATTCTGGGTCGCATCACGTCCACTTCCAGAGGGCTATCCGATCGCCGGATCCTCGTCGAGCGGCTCAAAGTCAATCGCGCAATAACGGCAAGGATTCTTTGCCGAAGTCTGCCACAACTCCTTTTGAACGACCGAAAAAAACGTCAACACTGGAAGCAAGCTGCACCAATTCCACAGGCCACACGCATGCAACAATACGCCACTGTTTTATTGCGTACGCTTAATTGCAACCGCTTAATTGCAACCGCTTAATTGCCGCCAACATTTCCGCCGTTCGCATTTCCATTATTCAAGTAACTGAAAGTGAAGACATCAGTCACATTCGTGATTGATGGTTGAAGCGACAATCGGACGTAGCGCCGATCTGGAGACACTACTGCCTGGGCAGTCATCGATGTCCCTTCTGGAATCGTTTGCACAACCGGAGCATACCCGACGGCTCCTGCTCGACGTGTCGGAGTGAGGCGATCTTCAGCAAACTGTTGATGGACTTTTGCCTTTCGCTCGTTGAGGCTTTTGACGTGATGAAACCGTAATGGAGCCGTATTGAGCATCGACAACTGAGTTCGAAAAGTCGGCTCCAACTGCGAGAGATTGCGTGGTTGTGTTCTCCGTCCATTTGGAAGATCGATCGTGAATCCGCTTTCTTCGTCGTTGAAAACCACGGTCCGGACAATCTTCTCTTCTTCAGGAGTCCCGGCATTGATGAGGACCGTGACAGTCGCCCGATTCCCGACGACTTCTCCAAATGACTTCTTCACTCGAATCTGGTAAGGGCCGGTCACTCCCTGTGGGCACACATACGACTCGTAGCAATTCGCCTGGTCAGGCCCAGCCCCGTCGTGCATGAATATCCCACCAGCGATCGTCAACGGAGTTTCGAAAGAACAGACTGCCCCGAGTGGTTCTTCGACATACAGATCAAGATCTCCAGCTCCACTCCAGTCCACACGGATCATGAGATCACGCGCCAGACATTGGGAAAGTTGGCTTTGCAACTGTTGGGCTTGCTCTTGATTCCCCTCTTTCTCAAGCTGCTGAATGCGATCGACAACGATATTCTCTGCATCGCGATGTTTATTCATGTAGTCCTTGCCCCAGTAATACTGCAGGACTCCCGTCGCTGCCCAGATCACATCATTTGAGTCCCCAACGTCTTTGGCCAACTTGAGCGACAACATGTAGGGTTCATGTCTTTCAGGAGCCAGACGAGAAGCTTGCTGATACAGCCCAAGCGCAGCACTCTTTCGGTTAAAACGAGTCAGATACGCTGCCGAATAAATCAAGTTGTCAAAAGTGACCGCACCGAAGTCCGAGAGCGAAAGAACGACACGCTCGATTTCCTGACGCGGGTAGTTCTCAATTTCCATGGAGAGAGCGAGCACTTCGTACATCCATGGCTGAGCCTGCCCTTGGATCAGAGCGGATTCGAGGCAACCAATGACGGTTTTATGCTTGCCCTCCTGGTGGAGCTTCATCACCCATTGGCGAATGCGAACTGGATACGGACGATTCTTCGAGAAGAACTTTGACCAGTCTTTCCGAGCCGATTCTTCAGAGACTTTCGGCATTTTGACGTCGTCGTATTTGAAGGGAGTCTCAGTCGATTGTTTTCCCTGGGGTTGAATAAACAGAGGGGCAGCCTGCTGCCCTTGCCGAGCTGCAGGTTGCCCCTGTTTCTTACCAACCGGTTGAAAGAGAGGTTTTTGCTCCTCTTTTTTTACTTCAGGTTGAGTTTTTTTTTGCCAGGAATCGGCTGTGCTGGGACACTGAACTGGCCTCCACCACCAAAGCCGCCGCCGCCACCGCCGCCACCGAAGCCACCACCTTGCTGGCCGCCTTGCTGACCACCGAGTTGACCGCCACCTTGTCCACCAAGACCGCCACCTCCACCGAATCCACCGTTCAACGGGAAGATTGGAATCACAAGATCAGCAACCGGGTAAACACGAGTTGTCAACACGTCACCCGCCTTCAGAAGTGTGGTAATTTTCATCACTTCGTCTTCGATCACATAGGTCAGGGCATGCTGCTCAAGCAGAAGTTTCAGAGCGGCTTTGAGTGTGACACCGGAAAGAACCAGTGTGACTTCATCGTCCGGGCTCAAACCTTCGTTACTCAACTCGACTTCATCAATGATGATCGGAATCCCGTGCTGGCTACTAAGGAATTGAACTACGTCAGAAAGTGGGTTTCCTGGGAATTCAATGTTTGTAATGTCATCCAGAGCATCGTAGATTTTTTGTTCATTCGGACTGTCATTACGCAAGTCGACAGATTTCCACTTTTCACGCAAAATTGTAAGTGCCTGCCAAACTTCTGCTGGCGGATACAAGATTGGAGGTTCATCAGGAAACGGAACGTGTGAGAGTTCGACTTGATAAAGAGCTTCGAGAAAACGGTCCGAACGCAGGTGTCGCAAACGATTCGATTTGTCGATTTGTCCCGCAGCTTCTGAAACGAACACAACCGAAACACCCATCGCACTATTTGGGTATTCGCTGATGACTCCACGAGCGACAGCTTCCGCTGATTCGAACGCCCCTGCATCTCCCTGATAGCCTTCGATTAAGAGTGCCCGGATTCGATCCACCATTTGCTCAAGCTTAGCATCACGCTCTTCTGCATATTGAACGAGTCGGGCTTGAGCTTCGACTTCCACCCGTCGTTTATTACGCTCAGCATTTTTGAGGTAAATCTTCTGCTTTTGGGAGATCACATCCAATTGCGTTGAAGAGAGTTGACGCAACAGCTGTTTGCGAGCTTCAGGGTCGATGTCTGTCGCGGATTTGATTGTTCCACGAATCTGATCAAGTGCACTCAATGCGGCATCAGGATCGATTTCAACAATCGAGAGTGCTCGCTGAATTCCTTGATTGACTTCGGCTCGAAGTGCCTGAGTCCGAGCGTCTTTCAATTGTTTGTAGGCTTCAATCGGGTTTTCTTCGCGTGGTCCCGTGCGATCCGTATCGAGTTGCTTTGCGGCATCAACAGCTTGGTCAACTTCGAATTGCACAGTTTGCAGTACCATTTTCTGGCCTGCTTGATCAATCAATTGAATTGCTGTCGTGTTGCCAGGATCGATCTCTTGAATTGAGAAGCCAATTTTCTCAGCAGTGTCAAATGCACCTTGGTTAAGTGCTTGAACACCTTGTGCTTCCATACGGACAATGTTGTCTTCGAATTGCTGATGAGCAAGATTGACAAGCCAGTCACCCGCAAGGCCTAATGAAAGACCATCAGTGACTTCACTTTGGTACCACAACGTTCGAAGGAAAGTATTTCCGGTTGAACGTTCCAGCCCAGAGAGACTCCACTGATGAGCGCCAGAAGTGAAGGTTGCATTGGGCTCAACAATTCCGTTGTAAAGATAGACGGTTTCACGATCTGAACGGAGTGGCAAAGCGTGACTTGGAAGCAGTTGAGCTTTGTTGTTTTCGATGGAAACTGTCTCTGGATACGAAACGACTTTAACAGCAGCTGCTGCAAGAAGTTCACCTGCCTGCTCACCGGTGAGAGACGTTTTGCTTGACTCGTCTCGCATGACGAAGCCACCAGTTTCCTGAGCAAGAACACCGAGGAGCTGCATATCTTTACTTGAACCGACAGCGAATCCATGGACTGGAATCTGTCGGGCTCGAAAGTTTGAGGTCAGCGTTTTCATTTCATCGACCTGGATGAGATGAGCAGCACTCATTCCGTCACCGATGAAAGTAATTGAACCGTTTTCGCTCTCTGCGAGGATTTTGGAAGCTGCAGCCAAGCCTTTAGCGATGTTGGTTGCTCCCGCTGGAAAACGTTCTTCCAGCTTTGCAAGAGACTCTTCAGCAGCCTTTGCGGGCGATGCAAAACCGTCCATCATAGGGACAGCTTCAACATCAACTGCAATGACAGTTGCCCGATGAGATTCGGGAAGACTCTGAAGAAAGCTTTTCAAAGCTTTCAGAGCAACTGTGCGATGCTCGCCAATCTGGCTTGCTGAGGTATCGATCACGACGACGTGATCAACCTTGCTGCGCGATTCATTACTGGCTGGCAACTGAACCGAGATCGCCCCGAAGGTGTCCCCAGAAGGTGACTCGTACGATCGTACGATTGGAGCCCGATCAACCGGGTCGTTTGCGAAGCATAGACTCGCAACGAAGAGAGTTGATAGTAATGCGGAAAATTTCCAAGCGGTCTTCATAATGTCAATCCCCGGGACTTCGCCGCTGCCGGATGGCTGTTGACGAGAATCATGGAAGGTGGCAACAACTTTGAAATAAAGCTGCTGTCTCATTGTATAAGGAGTCTCGGAACGATTGAAAACAAATTCTCAGCAATCTCTCCGAATCGGAAGCAAGTTTCTAATGTCCATCGAATCCGTTGGAATGACCCGAACAGTCGGATTGAACGTTTCTATTGTGCTTAGAAGTTCACTTCGGTCAATTTGGTTCGATTGGCTAAGACTCGTTGCAATCGTGATTTCGAGTAAATTCGGATCACTTCATCGTTGTATGTCAGTCGATTCTGCTCGTCTTTACCAATCAAATCCTGAATTTCCGGGATCGCACGACCAGCGTACAGCCCCGCAAATGTTTCCGGATCGACACCACGCCCAGATTCAAGATCCTGACGAGCATTTCCGCCCCCGCTCAGAATCAAGAAGGCGTTCGGCCCCTCCGTCACAGATTCGTACATCCCTGCGGACTTCAATGCCTCCATGGCTTCGTTCAAATTCCGGTTGGCGACACGGATCTTTTCGACTGTCTCTTCTGGAACGTTCTCTCCAACCTGTTGTGCATTGACGAAGTTCGCCCCCACGTTTGCCTGCCCGAGAAGATATCCAACGGACATCAAGATCGCTGCTAAGGCCAGTGTGCGCAAAGTTGTCATTCCAGTAATCCTTCTAAATCTATGGCGAAAAAATCGGTGAACCAGCCTCAAGCTTAACGAGAATCCTCTAGACTGAGCAAGATTCCCAGTCTCTAGGCTGCCCGTCGCGGCCGATTTTCATCGAGATTCTCGGATTCCTGCTGACCGTTCGTGCTTGCTTCAGGCAAACTCTTGCGGTTCTTGGGGTTCGCATGAAAGCTCAATGTCAACATGAACATGGCTCCCAGCATCGCTGCACCACACCCAAGAAGAGCTGTCTGATCATCACTAAGTTGTTGAAACAGTTCCAGCACCAGGAGTACTCCATTTTGTTGAGTCACTCAAACTTTCAGCTGGTAATTTGCTGACATTTCCCAGGTCAGCCCAAACTGGCCGCCTGATGTTTGGTGATTCGTTTCGACTTCTGTGTCATCGATCAATGAGAAGCGAAGGTTTCGCAATCTCATTCCATTTCATCTCTTTCGGTTCGCAGAGAGGATGACTCAATAAAGAGTTGCGCGATCAAATCGAGAAGAGACAACCCGTCGACAGCGAAACGTTCGTGCCGCACTTTCCAAATAGAGAACCCGTAATGATTTTACGGATTAATCAGGCAAAGGGATCGAAAGAAGGCCCTTACGAAAAGAAACGAGCAGCATACGAAGTCGCATGCTGCTCGATCACATTTCGCAGTAATGTCGCAGTAATGTCGCGGTAAAGTCGCAGAAAAATCAGTTGCAATTAGCTTGGCGAATCAAGTCTCTGTTCGGAAATCGATTCTTCTCGAAGAGATTACTGATCACTCAGCACTCAGCTCAAGAACGTTTAGAACTCGCCGATCACTTGACCGTCGCTTCTTTGACCAAGATTTCTCCAGGTTCCGAGGTCAATGTTTTCACTGATCGATCGGACGGAGCCGTCCATGAGCAAGCTGTTGACGATCCCGGTGTGCCAACTGCGGGAAGTGACAGCGGCGTAAGTCGGTCCAGAGCAAGGCTTGTCTTCGCGGCATGAAGTGTAATCCCCTTCTTCAGCTCGGTCTCCGCCCGGAACAGTCACTTCTGCGTTTGGCGGAAGAGTGACAGTAAAACCAGTCTGATGAACTCGGCCATCGACCCATTCGGTGTGACCGCTGTTGGCCTTGTTGCTTCCGCCACCTGCAATCAATGCAGAAACTTGCGAGGAATCGTTGGGAATGGTTGATGTGCCAGTTTCGCCATCGCGGTTGTAGGCAGTGAACGCTTTGACCTCAGAGAAACCGATCGTATTACTCATCCCATCGGTGAAATCACGCGGTTTGAAGTTGCGGTTCGGAGCGAATGCCCCATCTCCGGGAACGCGAGTACCGTTGGTCCAGACTCTCCACGATCCTCCATTAAACCCGTAACTGAGAGGGTAGTGGATTGCGTTTCCTGAAGTATCTGTCCGGGCCACGTCGTTGGGATCACTGGGACATTGATAGGCTGCGATTCTCATCGCAGGAATCGCAGCGTTAATTGTTGAATCATAGGCTTGGGACAGATCCGCAGCATTGTAAAGGCTGGCTTGCTCCAGATATGGCAGCAACCGTGCCTGAGCCGACCATTCCCCACCGTTTGTCTGATTGACGCCCCCTGTGGTGATGTCCGAGATGAAGGAAGGAGGAAACCCGTTATTCACGTCCAGATAATTGTGAAGAGCGAGACCGATCTGTTTTAAATTATTTTTGCACTGGGTTCGCCGAGCAGCTTCACGAGCCTGTTGAACAGCCGGTAAGAGCAATGCAACAAGAATGGCGATGATGGCAATCACAACCAATAGCTCAATCAGCGTAAAACCCTTGCGGGGGCGATGGGAAAACATGTTTTCTGCTCCAGAAAAGTCATTTAGGACTGACACCTGCAACCGTGGCTGGCGATCTGGCTGGCTAGCTTGAGGTGGGAAAGTTAATTGACACTGAGTCTCAATTTCACCTAGAGTAGTTTTGGTATCAGCTGATTTCAATTCAGAATCCACCCGATTTAAGCACATTTCTAAAAGTGGAATCGATGAATTCCCTCGAAAACGATCCCGACCCCCAAAAACAGGCTGCACCAAAGCCTGGGCAGAAGTTAGCTTGCGCCGATGGTGTCTATAATTCTTGTGACCTTTTCCAGGAAAGGACGGAAATCACGATCTGCCATAACGGAGAGTGTTACCGCCTTCGCCTGACACGCAAAGGAAAACTCATTCTCAACAAATAACTTGGCCTCCCTGAGCATCTATCGAATTCGCGCTCAGGTTCCTCCTTGTGGCAAACAGCAATTTTACTGGAGAAACAGGGTCTTCACGGGCACGCGCTCGAGCAGGCTGCTCCAGAACCAGTCCGAAAACTTTTGGAATGGTCGCTTTCCTCAACGTTTGAGGGAGCGAGTTCAAGTTTCGGGATCAGTTCTAAAAAGAAAGCAACTGAGTCACTGCGAGCAAGATCGGCAAGACAGGGAGAAGGAAGAGGCAGAACAAGTAATAGCAGGTCGAGACAATCAATCCGCTTCCGAACGAAATCTGCAGCCGCTGCGAGACCACACCGCCTGTTAAAAGCATACAAAACGGAATTGCCATCAAGAATCCAATTGCCTGAGCCTTCATTGAAAACCCAACAACAGCTCCTAGCATTAAATCCAGAAGAAAGATCGGCCCAAGGCAAACGAGAAAAGAGATCACCACGATTTCGAAGAGTTCTACAGGCGAAGGAGGGTAGATCAAACTCTTACCGCCGATCAGTGCGCGATATGTCGCAACCGCTGCCCGTAAAAAGAGACAGGCAAGGATCACCGCAAACGGAGTGAACAGAAGCAGCAAGAACAGAAAAACTTGTGCGTGCGGCAGCGATGTACTCAATACGTCATTCCCACTGAAACCTGTGACATGCCGTCTTCTTTACGGAGAGCAGCTTAACGCAACCCTCTATGTACTCCAAAGAGTTTTTAGAACTGATCCTGAAACCTGGAATAGCTCACTCAAGCATTAAGGAAAGCGGTGGTTCCAAAGGTTTCCGGACTGGGTCTACATTCTGAAGGCTTTTCAGAAATAGTGTATCGATTCTTTCCTATGAAGTTTATCGTTTGTCCGAAGAAAACCGCTTCTTCATTGGCACCGAAATCACGAAAGCGATGAAATGTCTCTCCTTATCAAGATTTTTTGCGGATCGATCCAAGAGGTGAAGCAGCGTCGTTAAGGTGACACGGTACGCGCAATCAAATCCGTCACGATCAATCCCCTCTTTCATCCGCTGACCATATGAAACGGACCTTCAGCGAATCACTGTGTGAACTTCCCGACTTGAGGAGTGAGGTCCTGAAGTTACTTGCTCAGGTTCCAGTTGGGCAAGTGACAACGTACGGAGATCTTGCCAGAGCCTTGGGCGACGAAAAGACAGCCTCAGCCCGTTGGCTGGGAGCATTCTTCAAGGATCATGATCATCAACATGGCTGCACATGCCATCGTGTCGTTCGATCCAATGGCGAAATCGGAATGTACGTCACCGGTGATCCAAACGAGAAGGCCGGGCTGCTCAAGAAAGATGGGGTCATGCTAACCGGCTTGGGGAACGTTGACCTTGCCTGCCGTTTCTCCGATTTTCATTCCGTGAAACCGCTCAAACAACTGAAAGAGTTCCAATTCACGTTGGCGAAGAGGCGTCAAAGAAAATCGCAGGAACTGACTCCTCGCACTTTTGCGGGGGTCGACTGTGCCTACCGGGACGATGGAAATGCAGTTGGCGCCTATGTGGAGTTGGACTCCGAAACGCTCGCCGTGACGTTTGAGGAATCTGTCGTCGCTCCGGTTGAGTTTCCTTACATCCCGGGTTTCCTTTCCTTCAGAGAGATGCCGGTGTTGCTCTTACTTCTCGACAAAGTGAGACGTCGCCGAGATTTGGCGGACATCATCTTCGTCGATGGAAACGGAATTCTACATCCTCGACGTGCCGGAATTGCGACTTGCCTGGGTGTGTTGATCAATCGGCCCACACTCGGAATTGGAAAGTCTTTGCTCTGCGGATCAGTGGACACGAAGAGAATGAGAGCCGGTGACATTCGCCCCGTTTACGACAATGGTGAATTGATCGGAAATGCGTTGAAAACAAAGAACCAAAGTAAGCCCATTTTCGCCTCGCCGGGGAATCTGATCTCGCTCGAAGAGGCGACTCTGTTCGCCAAAGCGACGATGACAAAACACCGCACCCCGGAGCCGATCTTCTATGCCGACCGGTTCACCAAACAGTTACGCAAAAACTGAGGCATCGCAACGCCACTTCGCAACGCCCCATTATACTGAGTCGGAGCTGTAACCTGAGCAGTAGACAGAAAAAAGCCGCGCCCGATTTCTCCGGCGCGGCTGAGTCACGAATTCGCTAAGAGGAGTTTGCTCTGAGAACTGTCCGTGAAGAAGGCATTTCTTTAGTGAAAACGCTGTTCGCCACGAGGCAGAACCTGAGCACCAACTCGAAAGATGCTCTAGAAATCAACAGGGTTGCCGTCGTTCTGTTGGATCAGGTTGGAGAACGTTGTCTTGTCGAGATCCTTGCTCAGGTCTCGAGTTGAACCATCACAAAGGAGGACCATGAACACTTCGCCAATGTTGCCCAGAGCTGCAAACGGGTCTTCTGCGTTAAACTTCAGCCCACCCGGTTTAGTCCAGATTTCGGCGGTATCGTCACCCGCTTTGACTGCCAGAATGGTATTGGAAGTTCCATCAGTATAGTCACGGATTCTGGCTCCGGGCTTGCCTTCGTTGAACGCCAGATTTTCACCGACAAAGACATGAATTGATGTTTTGCCTTCCGGGTTGTCACCAAAGACGGCCGGCATCTCAGCGATGAGAGCTTTGTTGTGCTCGCTGTCCCAAGCTTCATCAAGATTGAACTTCTCGTAGAGAGGGGCATACTCAAGGAAGGGGAGCAGGTGGACGCGCCAGCTGAGCCCTTTTCCTCTCACACCGGCTTCATCTTTTTCGCCATTGGAATCGACTGCCGGGAAGTGCTGGTAAACATCGTGATAGTTGTGGAACGCCAATCCGATTTGCTTAATGTCGTTGCGTTTTTGGGCTCTCTTGGCTGCTTCGGCCGCTTCGGCGAATGCGGGTTTGAGCATTTCAGGAAGCTTCTCAAAGTTCTCAGGGCGCGGAAGCGTCAGGCTGACGATTGTGTCCGAAGTGGACAGTTCGGCTCCATCAACGAGTTGCTTTGCCATCGCTTGCATTTCCTCGGGAATCTCGCCCTTGGCCTGCTCATATTGTTGTTTCCCCATCCCCAGGAAACCGTTCAGCATGCCGTGCACTCCCTGAGCCGCGTCGACATTGGGAGTGCTCACATTGACTTCCAGGATATTTGCCGCTTCAAGATCAGCTCCGAGTGAAAGCGTTTGCAGTTGTGTCACAATTGGCATGACCATGGTCATCACCATCCCGGGCGGGTTAGGGTTTTGCTTCATGGCGTCCTGCAACAGAACTTTGACGGGTTCCAAATCAACAGCGAGTGCCAAGTCGCTGGCTGCCGATTTTGAAACCATCGCCTTGACCTTTCCACTCGATGCATTCTTGAGAACCGAATCGAGATTCTCTTTTGATGAGTAAACAAGCCGGGAATCGCTCACCTTGAAAAGAACTCCGCCATCGGGAGTGGTGACTCCAGTTCCGCCAGCGATCTCAATCGATTCTCCCTGTGGAACGGAATCCAGAATCAGTTGCGAACTGACTCCAGGAGCAAGTTGCACAACCACAACCGGAGAGGGTCGTGCTCCTCCAGCCGCAATCATAGGCGCCATGTCTAACATATTCTTGTCAACGACAACCAGCACATGATCAACCTGTTCAGGCTTGACGCCAACTTCGTCTGCAAAATCCGCCATTTTCTCCTCGACTTTCTCGCGAGGATTGGCTTGATCCATCAGAGTGATCATCTCTTTCACAAGTGGATTACTCAAAACCTTCGAAGGGCGAACGATCAACACAGCGACCGCATCTTCTGGAACATAATTCAGCGTTGAACCATCGGGACTCGCAGCTTCAGCTGAACCACTGGAAGAAGCTGATGGAGCCTCATTCGCTGCTGCAGTCTCATTGGCTGCTGGAGGATCGGTGGATGGCATTTCCCCCGGGGCTCCAAGTGATGAACTATCCATTGGGTCATCGAGACCTTCGGTTGTCGCACCACCATCAGCAGGTGAGTCCGCCGGTTTGTCCCCTCCTCCACAACCGTGGAGGCAGATTGCCAGCATGAGAAATGACGTTAGAGAGAGCGTTCGCATCGAGGTGACCTTTGTAAGAACTAATTGTCGTGAATGATCGTCCAGAATTGGAGCGACCGATGCAAGTGATTCGAACCGAAATCAGATCCCTTTACGAAGAATTCAAGATTCGACGACACTTCCAAGAACGTATACTGGGCAATCTGGATCAAAAAACTTTTGAAACGTGAAAAACTGAGAGCGCAAAAAATTAGCCGGACACTTGATAGTGTCCGGCTAAAGAGGGAAACGCAAATTGAATCACACGCCCTTCTTCTCGTTACGTCGGCGTCCGCGATCTTGCGAGAGTGCTTTGTTGAGAGCCTGCAGGTACGCCTGGACACTCGCTTCAATGACGTCGGTACTGACTCCCTTTCCATGGAAGATCACCCCGTCGATATCAATCGAAAGACTCACTTCGCCCAAGGCATCCTTTCCACTCGACACGCTGCGAACATTGTAGTCCGTCAGTTTTGCCGAGATGCCAGCGACTCGTTCCATGCACTTGAACGCGGCATCGACAGGACCATCTCCCGTGGCAGCATCTTGGACAATGTTGCCTTCCTTGTGCTCCAATTCGAGAGTTGCTGTCGGGATCGTCTCCGTTCCGCTGAGCGTGTGAAAGTTTTTGATCTTCCAGTGCTCTTCGATCTCTGAACTCGTCTGATTGTCGACAAGCGCAACGATGTCGACGTCGAAGATCTCCTTCTTCTTATCTGCCAAGGCAATGAAGGCTTCGAAGGCTTTTTGAAAGGACTCTTCACTCAAATCATACCCGAGTGATTCCACGCGGTCGCGGAAGGCGTGGCGTCCGCTATGTTTCCCGAGGACCAGGTTTGTTCCCACATACCCCACGTCTTGCGGTCGCATAATCTCGTAAGTCGTCCGCTCTTGAAGCATCCCATGTTGATGGATTCCAGCTTCGTGCGCGAATGCATTTTGGCCAACAATCGCTTTGTTTCGCTGAACTGCCATACCGGTAATTTTCGAAACCAGACGGCTCGTCGAACACAATTTTTGAGTATTGATATTCGTCGTGACACCGTAATAGTCGCCACGTGTGCGAATCGCCATCGCCAACTCTTCGAGTGCCGCGTTGCCAGCACGTTCGCCCAAGCCGTTGATAGTACACTCGACCTGCCGCGCTCCCGCTTCAATTCCGGCCAAGCTATTGGCAACCGCAAGTCCTAAATCGTTGTGGCAATGTGTACTAATGACAGCCTGATCGATGTTCGAAACGTTCTCCTTCAAGTAGGAAATCACTTTGAAGAAATGATTCGGCGTCGCATAGCCAACAGTGTCTGGGATATTGACGGTCGTCGCCCCGGCGGCGATTGTCTTTTCGACGACTTCGCACAAAAAATCGAGTTCGGTTCGTGCAGCGTCTTCCGGAGAGAACTCTACGTTCGGTGTGACGATATCGCTTCGTGAGGCCATCTGGTCGCACGTGTACTTGACCATATCGACAGCACGGCGAACGATTTCCTCCTTCGCCATCTTCAGCTTGAAATCGCGATGAATCGCACTGGTGGCAAGAAACACGTGGATGCGAACATTCTGTGCATCCTGAAGTGCCCCCCAGGCGCTGTCGATGTCTTCCTTACGACAACGTGCCAACCCGCAAATGGTCGATTGGTCCCCAAATTTCTGAGCGATCTTCTGCACCGCCTCGAAGTCGCCGGGAGAAGCGATGGGGAACCCGGCTTCAATGACATCGACACCCAGATCCACAAGAGCCTTAGCCACTTCCAGCTTTTCAGCTGTATCCATACTACAGCCGGGCGATTGTTCGCCGTCACGAAGAGTCGTGTCGAAGAAGGTAATGACGTCAGACATCAGATTGTCCCTTTCGGTGGACCGTGGAAAATAGTTGAGTGTCGAGTGCCCAAGGTCGAATTGAGCAAGAATGGGCACACTTCTTGCATTTTCATCAGTAAACAGTCAACAAAAAAACACCCTGAGGCTTCGTGAAGCCTCAGGGTGTTTTTTCTGGAAACAATATCAGAGCAACAGCCTAAGACCCCCTTCGCAGGAGGAGACTAAGTAGCAGGCTGAAGTTCGTTGACTGATTATTCATGGTCACAGAGTAAGTCGAATTCGAAGTGACGTCAAGTCGGACTGACTTGAACTATTGCAGTCGACACAAAGAAATCAAGGGCGGTTCGCAGCCAATCCACAAGAACTTCCCCTTCACTGATTCAGACACAAGAATGCCCTGAATTCCTGAGTCGCAGAGCGAGATACCCGCCTGCCAGGTCTTCGAAAAAATGAAATTTGCAGGTCGAGAAGGCGCTTGAACTGTTTGGAAATGAGTTGGGCGTGAGTTCAGGATCAACTCTAGAAAGAACTCAAACTGTGCAGCTGCTGTCGCTGACAGTGCTGCACCGTCGGCCAATTTTCAGACGCAAAAATTACGAGTCTCCGAAACCAGCGATGCCAGCTCCGCCTGGTTAGGAAAAGCAACTGATTTGACGTCTCGGCCTCGATTGGGTCAACTGTGCGCAACACATCGAATGCAATAAATGCGTCAACAGAGACTCTTGACGCATCAACGTTATCATCTTTGCGACCAGCCAAGGAGCAGCAGTTGGACCCTCTCGTTATTCTCGCCATCGGTATTGCCTCTGTTCTCGGTCTGATTCTGATTTTACGAGTCAACGCCTTCCTGGCATTGATCATTTCGGCAATTGTGGTGAGTTTGCTTGCTCCGGGATCGGTCGAAGACAAAATTTCTCGCGTGGCAACTTCGTTCGGAAATTCGGCTGGCAACATCGCTATTGTGATTGGCCTGGCTGCCATCATCGGCGAGTGCATGATGGCGAGCGGGGCCGCAGACCGGATTGTGCAGGCTTTTTTGAGATTACTCGGCGAAAAGCGAGCCTCCTGGGCACTCATGGGAAGTGGATTCGTGCTCTCGGTTCCCGTCTTCTTTGATACGGTTTTCTACCTTCTGGTCCCGTTGGCCCGTTCTCTCTTTCGCCGAACAAACAAAAATTACCTGCTGTATATTCTAGCGATTGCCGCAGGGGGGGCGATTACCCACACGTTAGTCCCACCGACTCCGGGACCGCTGGTCATGGCCACGACGCTCGGAATCGACATCGGTGTGATGATGCTGGTTGGTGCGATGGTCGCATTTCCAGCCGCTGTCGCAGGATTGGCAGTCTCTGCCTGGCTCAATCGGATGATTGAAGTCCCATTTCGTGACGACAAAGTCATTGGCACTGAAGACGATGATCCGCAGATTCCACAAACAACGCCCCCGTTGTTCTTGTCATTGTTACCGGTCATTTTGCCAGTGGCATTAATTTCTGCGAACACAGCTTTAGAAACGATGGCCAATGCCGAACAGACACCTCGCCTGACGGTCACCGATGTCACCGACTGGCCGGCGTTTCATACCGCTTTGAAAGATCAAAGTGAACCGGCAGCGATTCCTCAATTCGTCAATGTTCTTCCTGAAACGACGAAGGAAGTGATCGCCAAAGATTCACTTACGGATGACGATAAAACAGAGATCGTCGCTGCGATGAATGCCGCATTACTGGAGAAAGACCCAGCGATCTACAGCAACGAAGCATTCGATGCAGTCGTGCGAAAGAGTTGGAAAATCGCTGCCGATTTGCAGAACGATCAGTTGACGCCTCAAGAAAAAGAGATGCTGACCCGCGAAGCTCTCGTGAATGAGTTATCGCAAAGTGATCTCAAAAAGATGAAGGTCCACGAACGGCAACGTTTCAATAGACTCCTTCTTGAAGTCACTTTCCCGGAGACAATCAAACCTCACAACTGGGACACAGGCCTTCGTAATGCCGCGAATATTTCAATGCTGTTCGGAAACGCAAACTTCGCATTGTTAATTTCGACGCTCGTCGCCATGGGGTTGGTCTTCAGCACGCGGAAACCAACGCTCGTTGAAATGTCCAAAACTGTTGAACTGGCGTTGATGAGCGGCGGGGTCATTATCCTCATCACCGCTGCCGGGGGAGCGTTTGGAGACATGCTGAAAATTGCCGGGATCGGTGAAGCGATTCAGGACAAATTTTCTAATGGAGACACAAAAAGCACTGGGATCGCCTTTCTGGTCTTAGGCTACTCACTCGCCGCATTACTGAAGGTTGCTCAGGGGTCCAGTACCACTGCGATGATCGTTGGATCGGGCATGCTGGCATCGATGGTGACCGGCATCGACCTGGGATTCAATCCGGTATATCTGGCGACTGCCATTGGGGCTGGCTCGCTGATGGGAAGCTGGATGAACGATTCCGGATTCTGGATCTTCACAAAAATGGGACGGCTGACCGAATCGGAAAGCCTTCGCTCATGGACTCCAATGCTCGCAACTCTCAGTATCGTCAGCTTTGCAATGACGGTTCTGCTCTCGAAAATCCTCCCACTTCTATAAGGATCTCCGTGATCAGACTCGTAGAGAGTAGGGCGCGTGGAGAACAGTGATCCTCCACGCGAAACGCAATTTCTACAGCCACTGTAAACACTTAACGGTTGAGTTCGTCACTCCAGCTGTTCTGCCTCTTTTGCTGTCTTGAGGTCAAACCAGCTGAGCGGCGCACGTCCTCACATCTCAGCACAGACTCTGCTGGCAAACGTGCAACACGGAGATGGAACCGGGCTCTTGCGCGCCACTTTGGTAGCGGTCTCTCAACAGACGCGGTGTCACAATCATCACAACCTGCAACTTCACATGCATGTTGTGCAGACATCTGTTTTCTTCTGGTCTTCCTATCCTACCCAGCCCTCTGTTGGACGATGAAAAGCATATCGCCCGCAGAAGCCAAAGTGCTGATCCGAAAACCTGAACCTGGTTTCTCAGTCAACGAGAACACCTTCCACCGCAGGGGTCCCCGGAAAGGTTTCCACCACGCTTCAAGGTTGGGAAAAACCCGGTCAGAAATGTTATAGACCATTTTATATCATACCGAGCCAATCCGTTGATCACGAGATTCGGTTCTTAGCGAGGAGTCAGGAAGATGCTCGTTCTTTCACGCCACCGAGACGAAAGCATTATGATTGGTGACGATGTCGTCATCACAATTGTCGACATTCGTGGCGACAAGGTTCGCTTGGGGATTCAAGCTCCAACCGAAATTCCCGTACACAGACAAGAAGTGTACGAAGCCATCCAGCGTGAGCGTGCGTCCGAAGGGACTGACGACCAAGCAAAATCGGCGAAATCATCAGCATAAAGTCGCTGTCAGCCTGCGGGCGTGGTCTCGAATTCCGACCAATCGATTTCCGAATTGATCGATGAGGGCACCTTCTCTCTGTTGATCACGCCTGGCTGACTTATGTTGACGATTCCCCCACCTCAGAAACGTTGCCACGCCCCTTCAGTTGGTAACGTTTTCTGTTTGGGTTGAAGACTTTTGAGCCATCAATCGCTTCACCCGAAATCCGTTCGGAGTGCTGCTCGCAAATCTCACTCAGTTCGATAAAGTGTTTGCCTGCGAGTTTGAAAACTCTTTCCACGACCTGAAAGAGGTCCCCTCGGGATATGCTCTGGTTTTTGCTGGTCTGTTTCGTCCCTGCTTTTGTCATTTCAACGACAATGACAATTGTCATTCGCCGCTGCGCACCGCAGTGGGGACTTGTTGACCACCCAGCTGCCCGGAAGGTTCATGTGACACCGACACCGCTCGGTGGAGGACTTGCGATTTACCTGGGAATGCTCCTCCCGCTGATCGCTGCTCAGCTGATCGTGTTGCTGATTCAACAGAACGCTCTCCCGGCAAGTTGGATTCCCGAAGAATTTCGCATCCACCTGGCGGGTATGCTGCATCGCTCCCCTCAACTATGGGGGCTTTTAGCTGCTGGAACAGTGCTGGTGTTGATGGGGCTGCTAGATGACCGATTCGGGCTTTCCTGGAAATGGCGGCTGGGCGTCCAGTTTTTCGTCGCCATCTCTTTAGTCAGCACCGGAATGAGTGCCAGTCTGTTTGTCTCGCAGCCGTGGGTGGGGCAGGTCGTCAGCGTGTTGTGGATCGTGGCACTGATCAACTCGTTGAACTTTCTCGACAACATGGATGGGCTGAGCGCCGGAATCGGGCTGATCGCTTCTGTGATGTTTGCGAGTATCATGCTGACACTAGTTGGAGAGCCTCGCTGGCTCGTCGGTGGATGCCTCGTCATTCTCGCTGGGTCGCTGAGCGGCTTTCTCATTCATAACTGGCCTCCTGCCAACATTTTCATGGGCGATGCAGGAAGTACGTTCATCGGCTTGATGCTGTCGAGCCTGACAATTCTGGGAACGTTTTATGATGAAACGATGCCACAGCGGCATGTCATGCTTGCCCCCCTTTGTATTCTGGCGATCCCGCTTTATGACTTGTGCTCTGTCATCTTGATTCGCCTGAAGGAAGGGCGCAGCCCGTTTCAACCCGACAAGAAACATTTCTCACATCGCTTGGAAGCCTTGGGGCTCAGCAAAAAACATGCAGTGATGACCGTTCACTTTGCAACCCTGACGACAGGCATCGGAGCACTGTTGCTGTATCAAGTCGAAGATTGGCAAGGGGCGTTCCTGGTGGTCTCGCTGGTCCTGTGCGTGCTGGTGATCGTTTCGATCCTGGAAATGGCTCCGCGCCCATCCTCGAAAGAAGAATAGGACTTTGCGAATTCGCACCGTCTGCGTAAGCTTATTGCACCGTGAATTATTTTACCCATGCGATTCGATATCTCGACCGTCCCTATTACGCAGCTGGTGTATGTGTGCCAGACTGGTTGAGTGTTGTCGACCGCAAAGCCCGAGTTCGCGGGAAGAAAATCGCTCAAGAGTTGCCAATGCTAGCGGGCGACGAAGTCGAGATTGCTTTAGGCATTCAGAAGCATCTCGACGACGATCGCTGGTTCCATGGGACAGAAGCGTTCTATCGCGTCACCGGGATTATCGCTCGCTCCTTCCGCGAAAACCTGGACGAAAGCAATGCCTGGCGTTGCGGGTTCCTTGGTCACATCGTGATGGAACTTCTCCTCGACGCCGCTTTAATCGAACAGCGACCATCGCGACTGGAAGCGTTCTACAAGCTTCTCAATGAGATTGACTTAGCCCGCTTACAAGGTGTTGTCTCTTCACTGGCAACAAAAGAAGTCACAAAGCTTTCCTGGATGGTTGAGATGTTCATCCGAGAACGTTTTCTGGAAGATTACCTCGACGATGAGCGCCTTCTATTCCGCTTGAATCAGGTCATGAAACGAATTCAACTGGAGCCTCTCCCGGATGTCTGCCTCAAAACGTTGGAGGTGGCCCGAGACGTGGTCCGCGCAGAAGTCGGCAGCTTGCTGCCCGAAGCGAACTTCCCAGAGCGGACCGTTCTCCCGATTACTGGTTGACTTAATACTGATCGACACACAAAATTGCGATGAAGCGTTCCATGTCTCTAACGAGTAGCGAAGAACTCATCACGTCAATCGACACATCGATCTTCACAGTCAAGAGAAGCATGGCAACTGCTTCAAGGGCTGAGCTGAGAACTGAATTCCATCTCTCTGAAAAATTTGGTTGCTCAAACAGCAAGACTTTGAGATCAGGGCGTAATTCCCTTCTTTTACGCATATTATCACACATCAGCGAGTTTGTAGTGTTCTGAGGTTTCTTTTGAATTTCACTTCAACGCCTCAGCCAAAATCACATCAACTCATGTACATCACTTTCCCTAGCTGCTTTTGTCCACTACATTTGTGCCAATTCCATTCAGACACCTCCGTTCTGAATTGAGTCAATCCACAAACAAAGTGCATTCAAACCTTTCACTTCACTCCCCTCATTTGCGGAGAGAGATTCCCTATGGCAGGTAACGACTGGCTTCAGCAATTCATCGACGACGGCACCATTGGTGCTGATCAATTGGCGGAAGCGATTAGCGTCGCGAAAGCGGGCGGAATCATGCCCGAAGATGCGCTCATTAAACTCGGATACGTCGATGAAAGCCTTATCAGCGAGGCAAAAGCGGCTGCATTCGGGTTCAAGTTCACAGATTTAGACAATCTGGACATCTCCAGTGCGGTGATTGAACTGGTCCCAGAATCGGTAGCTCGCGAAAACACGTGCTTGCCCGTGGAATTTATCGGGGAGCGACTGGTCGTTGCGGTCACTGACCCGATGAACTTCGAAGTGATGGAAAAACTTCGATTTATCCTCAATCGCGATGTTGAATTGACGATGGCTCCCAAAGAGTCAATCAACGATGCCATCAACCGGTTCTATGGTGGATCTGAAACAGAGTCTGTCGATTCCATGCTGATGGAGTTCACGGAAACCGCGATTGACTTCACCGAAACAGAGATCAACGAAGCTGCGAAGGACGCAGAAGGCGAAGAGAGTTCGCCGATTGTCCGTCTGGTCAATCTGATTATCACAGAAGCAGCGAATATGCGGGCGAGTGATATTCACGTCGAACCGTTCGAAGATCGAATTCGAATTCGATACCGGATCGATGGAGTCCTGGTCGAGCGTGACAGCCCACCACGTCGACTGCTGAGTGCATTGACATCTCGCATCAAAGTTATGGCGAGAATGGACATCGCAGAAAAACGACGTCCTCAGGATGGACGAATCAAAACGCGAGCTGGTGGAAAAGAGATCGATTTACGGATCAGCGTTCTCCCCACAAATCACGGTCAGGCCATCGTGATGCGTATTCTGGACCGAGATAACATCAAAGTCGGAATCCGCAGCCTGGGCTTTAGCGAAGAGAACTACCGTCGATTCCAGGCAATTATCCGCCGCCCGAACGGTATCTTTTTGGTGACAGGCCCTACTGGGAGTGGCAAAACCACTACACTGTACAGTGCCTTGGGAGAGCTGAATCGCCCCGACCGAAAAATTATCACAGCGGAAGACCCGGTCGAATACTACCTTCCCGGGATCAATCAGGTCGAAGTGAAGCATAGCATCGGCCTCGATTTCGCTCGAATCATCCGTGCAATGCTGCGACAAGCCCCGAATGTGATCCTCGTCGGCGAAATTCGAGATACCGAGACGGGAGAGATGGCAATTCAGGCATCTTTGACTGGACACTTGGTATTCAGTACACTCCATACGAACGATGCGCCCGGTTCTATTACACGCCTGATCGATATGGGTGTACAGCCATTCCTGGTCGCTTCCAGCCTCATGGCGGTCATGGCACAGCGCCTGGCACGTGTCGTTTGCCCGAAATGTGGAGAGTCATATCAACCGGACCAAACAGAGCTGGAGTTTTTCGAATTGACTGAGGAACAACTCGAAAATGCAAACTTCCGCAGAGGAAAAGGCTGTAAAAACTGCCAGCATACCGGGTTTCGGGGACGTAAAGCTGTGTTCGAATTGATGATGATGAATGCAACTCTTCGGGATCTTGCTTTCCGAAGTGAACCAGCTCAGCACATTCGTCGACAAGCCCGGTTATTCGGCATGAAAACATTAGTAGAAGATGCTGTCGACAGGGCAGTTGAAGGAGTTACGACACTCACCGAGGCATACAAGCTTCGGTCAGGAGGGCACTAAACTGTAGAGACTCAGTGATCATTCTGGCCTCACATCAAGGATGACCACAGATCAAAACGAGCGGAGCACTGTCGTCAATTCAACAAAACACCTGGGCACTGAATCAAGACGACACCACTCCCGAGGGAATTGCCATCACTACGACACAACAAACCTCCTTGATGGCTTTTTCAAAGCCTGCAAAAGCTGCAGTCAGCAATTGAGAGATCCCAGTTGAGAAGGTTGATTGAAATTTAAAGAACAACAGTTGCCGCACTGCATGGAATAGGTTGGCAACTGAGACACGGATTCGTCATTGAACCTGATCATGTGAATAATTTCGGTGTCACGCATGTTCTGTGCGTGGCGTCTTCATCATGTCCTGAAGGCTCATATTCGTGACGATTCAAATTGATAAATTGCTCGAAACGGTAGTCCGTGAACGAGTCAGCGATCTGCACATCAGTACCGGGCAGCCGCCCGTGGTCCGCCTTTCCGGTCGAATGCAACGACTCGACACGAAGGTGCTGGAGCCTTCAGACACCGTCGCGTTGATGAAAAGTATCACGCCTGAGCGGAACCAGCAGGAACTTCAGGAAGTTGGGGGGACTGACTTCGGGTTTGCGTTTGGAGACAAGGCCCGCTTCCGTGTTGCGGTCTTTAAGCAACGCGGCCATATCGGAATGGTGCTGCGACGAATTCCCAACGAGTTCCTCACATTCGAACAATTGGGGCTTCCGCCGATTGTCGCTGAATTGATCACCCGTCCGCGTGGACTCTTCCTGGTGACAGGCCCAACCGGATCAGGAAAAACAACTTCGCTGGCGAGTATGATCAACTATCTCAACGATCATGAGCAGCACCACATCATCACTCTTGAAGATCCGATCGAGTATTACCACGACCACAAAAAATCGACCGTCAACCAGCGTGAAGTCGGGGTCGATGTCCCGGACTTCCCGGAAGCTCTTCGGCGGGCATTGCGTATGGACCCCGATGTGATTCTGGTGGGGGAAATGCGGGATCTGGAAACGATCTCCGCAGCGATCACCGCGGCGGAAACTGGTCACGTTGTCTTTGGAACACTTCACACAACCGGTGCCCAGGGAACTGTGGACCGAATCATCGACGTTTTCCCCACGACTCAGCAAGAACAGATCCGAACGCAGCTTTCAGCAGCGATTATCGGTGTGTTGAGTCAGGCTTTGTTACCTAAGAAGCCCAAAGGCCTTGTCGCAGCATACGAAATGCTGGTCGTCACGCCTGCGATTTCCAACCTGATTCGTGAAGCCAAAACATTCCGTATTAACTCTTCGATTCAAACCGGACGGAAGTTCGGGATGCAATTGCTGGATGATGCTCTCTACGACTTGTGGAGAAAAGGATTGTGCGAAGAGAAGGATGTGATCGTCCGCTCCAATAACCCCGGTGAACTTCGAGCCCGCATCAACAACATCAAGCAGGGTGCAGAGGATGATGAAGACGAAGATGACGAGGACTGGGACGACGAAGACGATTGGGATGACGACTAGGCATCTATCGAATTGGTGTTCAGGTTCTGCCTCGTGGTGAACATCAATTTCATTTCAGAAACGCGTTCTTCACGGGGACACGTTAGAGCAAACTGCTCTGACGATGAATTCAGATTCGGATACTTCACAACTGATGAGATAAACAAAAAGACCTGACAAGATCGTTCAGAGCAAAATCGTTCATGGACTGTTGAAATCGCTGTGATGCACTCGTTTTCGACTCCTGTTCGGGTTTTGTCAGAGCTAATAAGTGATTCGCTGGGAAAGCTACTCATGGCACAACGGAAATTGGGACAAATTCTGGTCGACCTGGGTTACCTCAATGAGGACCAACTCTGGGATGTGCTTGAGGAGCAGAAGCAGTCCTCCGGTGAGATTATCGGTCAAGTCGCCAAACGGATGGGCTTGGTCACCGAAGAACAGATCACCGAAGCGCTCGCAGAGCAATTCGGAATGCCGGTCATCAATCTGGCTGAGACAACGATCCCACCAAAAGTGTTGGAGCTTGTCCCGGAAACGATGGCCAGTGTCTACAAAATCATGCCCGTCTCGCTGATCGACAACGTGTTGACCGTGGCGATGGCAGACCCTCAGAACCTCGCTGCTCTGGACGACTTGCGAAACTTTCTGGGGTACGATGTTCGCGGGGCAGTCTCTTCTCTTGCTGAAGTCGAAGAGTCGATTGAGCGACACTATGCCGCCAGCGAAGACGACATGGAAAACCTCATGGATCAGTTGGAGGATCTGGAGGTCGGCAACAAAACCTTGCACACAAAGGTCGGAGCCTTCGACATCGGCGGTGAGGACGAAGTCACCAGTTCACACCCGATTCGAAAACTGCTCAACATGGTCATGCTCCTGGCAATCAAAGACCAGGCAAGCGACATTCACTTTGAGCCCTTTGAAGATGAATTCAAAATTCGCGTGCGTGCCGATGGCGTCCTTTACGAAATGGTCCCTCCGCCGCGCCACTTGGCTTCGGCAATCGTCTCTCGCGTCAAGGTCATGGCGAATCTGGACATCGCAGAGCGAAGAATGCCGCAGGATGGTCGTATCGAATTGAACGTCGGTGGAAACCCCGTCGACTTGCGTGTGAGTGTGCTCCCCACCATGTTTGGTGAAGCGGTCGTTATGCGAGTCCTGGACCGAACAGTGGTCCAGCTCGACTTGAACAAAATCGGCATGGACCCGCACACCCTGTCACGCTTCCGTGAGATGATTTTCCGCTCGAACGGGATCGTCCTTGTGACCGGCCCTACCGGATCGGGAAAGACGACCACGCTCTATTCGGCGTTGAATGAACTCAACGATATTGAAACAAAGTTGATCACCACTGAAGACCCGATCGAATACGACATCGACGGGCTGATCCAGGTGCCGATCAATTCCGACATTGATGTCACCTTCGCAGCTGCCCTGCGGGCGATCCTCCGTCACGATCCCGATAAAATTCTCGTGGGAGAAATTCGGGATTACGAAACTGCCGAAATCGCGATTCAGTCAGCACTCACGGGGCACTTGGTCTTCTCCACATTGCACACCAACGACGCACCGTCAGCGGTCACACGCTTGCGAGACATGGGAGTCCCTGCGTTCCTGATCACAGCGACGGTTGAAGCGGTCCTCGGGCAACGATTGGTCCGCCGTATCTGCACCGAATGCCGAACCGAATTTGAACCGAGTGATGACCTGCTGATGGAGTTGCAACTCCCCATCGAGCAGGCCCGAAAATACAACTTCTACTACGGAAAAGGTTGCCAGCGGTGTAACAACTCTGGCTATAAAGGTCGAACCGGCCTTTATGAACTCCTGGAAGTCAATGACGACATCCGGGACATGGTTTCTTCCAACGCTTCTGTGGATGAAATGCGTAACCTCGCACGAACCCATGGAATGACAACATTGCGTGAAGCAGGGTTGAAACTCATTTTCGACGGAGTCACCACTATCGACGAAGTCGTGCGGGAAACGGTCATGGAGGACATTGAGTGATCCCCTGAAATCATCGGGGTCCGTCACGCGGAAATCGAAAGCAAATCAACGTTCTGCTCAGCCGTTCGGCGGATCAAATCAGAACCAGTCCGACAACCTTTGGAGAAGTCGCTGTTCTCAATGTTTGAGAGAGCAACTTCAGGTTTCAGGATCAGTTCACACCAAACCAGTTTATCGACAATCAGACAACAGCTGCACACACTTGTTCGAGTTCAACTGCTGTCTGAAATTTTAATCTACGGTCACCACAGGGTGATCATTTTCTGTCCTGAAGATGGATCAGCGTCATGCCAGTCTTTCAGTATGAAGCCATGGACAATACCGGTCTCGAGGTGAAAGACACCATCGAGGCTCCCTCGGAGCAAGAGGCACAAACCCTCATTCGTGAGAAAGGGTTTTATGTCACGAAAATTGCCGAGAAGACCAAGAAGAAAAAGAAGGACGATGCTGATAAACAGAAGCAGGCTCCGAAAAAGAAGCAGACCTTCACAATCGGTGGAGTGAGTGCGAAAAAACTCACCATGTTCACCCGGCAACTTTCGACGTTGCAGGATGCCGGACTGCCGATTTTGCGAAGCCTGCGAATTCTTGAAGGTCAGGAGAAACCGGGGGCGCTCAAGAACTCCTTAATGGGGGTAATTGAAGACGTCGAGTCTGGAAACACTTTGTCGGAAGCGATGGCCAAACAGCCCAAAGCGTTCGACAACCTGTACGTCAACATGGTGAAAGCGGGAGAGGCAGGGGGAGCACTCGAAGTCATCCTTCAGCGTCTTGCCGAATTCAAAGAACGTGCCGAATCGCTCAAGCGAAAAGTGAAAGGTGCGATGATTTATCCTTGTGCCGTGATCACCGTCGCGACCGGGATTGTCGGTTTCATCATGTACTGGATTATCCCGAAGTTTAAGGAGATCTTCCTCGACTTCGGTGTGGAACTGCCAGCGATCACTGAAGTGCTCATCTCGACGAGTGATATCGTCGTGAGCTACTGGTACCTGATCCCGGTGATTCCATTCACGCTCTTTGTGATGGTGAAGCTCATCAAGAAGAACAAGACGGGGGCGTACATCGTAGACAGGATCATGCTCAAAATACCCATATTGGGGAAGATCATACAGAAGTCGACGATTGCGCGAACGTGTCGAACGTTAGGCACGTTGATCGCGTCCGGGGTTCCGATTTTGGAGGCCCTCTCCATTGCCCGGGATACAGCCGGGAACGAAGTGTTCCGAAAGGCCTTCGATCACATTTACTCTTCCATTCGCGAAGGGGAATCGATGGCGGTTCCACTTCGAGAGACCCGCATCACAGATGACCTTGTGGTGAACATGGTCGATGTCGGTGAGGAAACCGGTGCGCTCGACAACATGCTCTACAAAGTCGCGGACATCTACGACGAAGAAGTCGCTGTGCTCGTAGAAGGTTTGATCAGCTTGCTTGAACCACTCATGGTGGTCGTCCTGGGGTTGATCGTCGGTTTCATCGTGATCGCCCTGTTTATGCCATTGGTGAAACTTCTCAACGAACTCTCCTGATCAGACCAGACGATTCGGGGGCAACAAGGACTTTGCTGATTGCCCCTGAATCCCTGAGCCTCTGCCACTCATTGGCACAGCGAATGCGTTACCTACATTAAGAAGCCACTACCGGCGAAAAGCGGATTAACACAAAACAACCACCACAGCGAAGCAATGCAGACTCGTAGCGTTTCGCAACACCCGGTCAGCCGGTTTCAATGGAGTCGAGCCATGCAAAGACAAACTAAAAAATATCGCAACTGTCAGTCAACGACTCGACCGACAGCACCTCAACGAACACGGCGAGCCTTCTCGCTCGTGGAAATCATGATTGTGCTCGTCATCATCGGGATTTTGCTCGGACTGCTTTTCCCCGCGATCAGCAAGGCAATTACGACAGCGAGAAATGCCACCGTGACGACAGAGATCGGCAATCTCTCCAAAGCGATCGGCGAGTTCAAACTGAAATATGGCGTTGAGCCACCGAGTCGAATTTATCTGCATGAAGACTCCAGCAACTGGTCGAATACAGACTTGCGAACCCGAGAGAGTAAAGCATTCATCCGTCAGGTCTGGCCTAACTTTGACTTCACTTACGCCAATGCACCGACAGCTGGCGAACTCGATATCAACGGGAATGGGGTGACAGACTCTGACCCGATCGACTTACGCGGAGCAGAGTGCTTAGTCTTCTTTCTGGGAGGAGTCTGTGCCACTGAAGACTCTGATGGGAATTCGATACGCAATGCACTGGGTGGTTCCCCAATGTCTGGAACCCCAGCCAAATGGTTTCCGCTCGGTTTTTCGACCGATCCGGAAATGCCGTTTGCTCGCGGGTCCGGAACTCGCGTTGGTCCGTTCTTCGAATTTGATGCCTCTCGACTGGTCGATGTTTCTGACTCACCACCTTCAGGCGTTTTGCGAAACATGCCTGAGTATGTGGATACCTTGCCTGGGCAGACCGCTCCATATTTGTATGCCAGCTCGTATGAGGGGCGGGGATACAACGTGAACGGTAGCTTTGCTCACACAGACTTAGATCTGGCATCGTCTTCCATCACCGAACCGACTTGGGTTTATATCCAAAGTGATCCGTCAACAGAGGGGACAGCTGGGGCTGTTCCTTATAATAAAAACAGTTTCCAGATCATCTCTCCGGGGGCTGATACCCAGTACGGGACAGGCGGAAGCTATGACAAAGATGAGGGGTTCACCGGCTTCGCTGATGGTGTTCAGAAGGACAATATCACGAACTTCTCCGGTGGAGTTTTAGACGCCAGCTAAGCCAGGCGAGCAAGCCTTTCCCTGTCACGGACTTGATGAAGAATCGATATGTTCAATCGTCAACAACAATTTCGCACAACTCGTAACAGTGCCGGTTCATCGCGCAGTGTCGATTCATTGCGTGGTTACACACTGATGGAGGTTCTGGTGGTCATGATGATCATCGGAATCCTGCTCGCCCTTATCGTTCCTGCTCTGGGTCGATTACTCGGAGCCTCCAAAGGGGTGGCAACCCGGACCACGATCAACCAGATCGATTCCATTATCCAGGCCCGTTACGACGCCGTGCTCGAAGCGGACGTCAGTGTTGAAGCGAAAAAACTGGCAGCCTTAAATTCCGGAGTGGATGAAAAAGAAGCAGAGTTTCTCATCCGCAAACTGATGTACCGCCAGGCACTCCCGCAGCGTCCGGAAGATTTAGGAGGGTTTGATGTTGACCTGTCGACGACTGGCGATAACCCCCCTCTTGCTAGCGCGTGGACATCGAAGGGAGGAGCTGCGGCATCGGATGACAGTAGCGTCACAGGCTCGGAGTTATTCCTATTCGCCTTAACGCAGGGAAGCAGTGTCCAAGTGATTCCCGGTGGGAAGTCATATCCTATGCCTGTTCTGGAGATGGATAACATCAATCAGGCACACGTGCAGGACAGCGACGGCAACGGACTTGACGAACTGATCGACGACTGGGGTCAGCCACTTCGGTTCTACAACTTTCCAACACACCTGTTCCGTGATGATGGAGACACAGGAAACGCTCCCACACGAAAGAATGCCAGCATTCTCATCGCGGGACTTCCTAACGATACAAACTTAAACGGCCCGCTGGACCGTGACCCACTTGACCCAAGCGGTCTGCTGGCAAGCCAGTTTTCCTCTGCTGACAGCAACTTCGAATACACACCGGGCGGATCAGTCGTCAACCGTGTTGCCATGAGCACATTCAACTACCACATTCCCAGCACTTATTACGTTCCACTTCTCGTTTCCGCTGGTCCCGATGGCGTTCTCGGATTAGGAGAACCAACATCAACAGTCACATCACCCGGCCCACCACAAACAGCTGATCGACTGGCAAAAGTTGAGTCAACATCCGGGGCGACCGATATTCGCGATAACATCACAAACAGAAATACTCAGCAATAATACTTCAGCAGCAACCATTTAGGTCTTAGTGAACAGAATGAAAAATTCGCTGCGACAATTTGAATCGATCTCATCCGAAGCGAACTCTCGTCGTGGATTTACACTTGTCGAGTTGCTCGTGGCGATCGGGATTCTGGTCATCTTGACGACCCTCACAGTGAGTGCATTCACACTCAATGATGGGGACCGCGTGAGTAACAGCATCAGTACGTTCAAAAACGCTCTGGAAGGAGCCCGCTCACGAGCGGTCGCTGAAGGTCAGGTCCGTGGTCTGCGTCTGATTCTTGATGAGAACGATCCCCGCATCGTGAAGAGCATGATTTATGTCGGTGCGAGTGATTACCACACACGCGGCACAGTCCAGGCGGTCTGGAATACTGGCGGTTTCTGGGAGATTGAATTCGACTCAGCTGGCCTCGGTAATCTTCAAAACATCGGCGCATTTGACGACACCGTCGGCGGATATCGCATCGAAGTTCCAGCAGGCTCGGGGAATTGGTTCACTCTGCAAAACAGTCTGGGAGTGCCCCATCGCTGGCGAATCATCGAACATTTCGAGCCGAGTTCATGGAACACCACACTTGCAGGATGGTCACCAGCACCAACTCTTACAGGGAACCCCGCTCGTACAGAAGAATTGCCATATCGCCTCGAACTTAAGCCGACCATTCTGGAAGGTGAAGACCCGATTCTGCTCGATCCACTCACCTGCATCGACCTGGATGGATCACGAGTTCCGGAAAGCTGGCGTACCCGTGAAGACACGAACAGAGACGGAACACTCGACACGATGGGTTCCGAGTCCGACCTCAACGGCAACGGCCTTTTTGATTTTGCAGCCGGGTATGCTCAGGGTTCGAACCGCATGGATATCCTGTTCAGTCCCGATGGGACATTAGCAGGCAACCTGAAATCAGAAGGGGTGATCAATTTTCGAATCGCCTACGTCAGCGATGTCATTCTGGCTCTTCCACTTCGCCAACGAGCCCTGACTTACGACTACTCTGGAATCGCCACCTACCCCGATTTCATTCTGCCTGCTGATCCGGAAAAGGATCACAAAGCACTCACGATCTTTACTCAAACGGGTAGCATTATCATCACTGATATCGACCCCACAATTTCCGGGTCATTAACAAACGGATTTAATAACGATATCGCAACACAGCCTTACTACTACGCACGTCTTGGACGGGAGTCGAACTGATGAAGAACACTCCCACCAAAATCAATACCAAAACGCTCCGCACAGGGGCGACACTGACCGAGGTTCTGGTCTCGCTGTTGATTTTCAGCGTCGGAATCGTCTCTGTCTTCACGTTGTTCCCGGTCTCACTTCTCAGTTCGATCCAAGCGACCAAGCTGACAAATTCAAAAATCCTGGCAGACAACGTCGTCGACATTGTCCGGACAGCACCTCACATTCTCAGACCACCCGGAGGAGCAGCCACTGATACCTGGACAGGGGAATGGGAATCAAACAAGGCCTATGCAGTGAACGATCTGGTTTGGCCACGAATTCAATCTGGCCAACTTTTTCCGCAACCGAATCTCGCTTATCGCTGTACTGCTGCCGGAACTTCCGGTGCGGCAGAACCGAAGTGGTTAACGACTGGTGCTAATGTGAATGATGGTGGAGTCACTTGGCAACGTGTTGCTTTGAGCAATTATGTCATTGACCCGCTCGGTCGATTCCGAGACGGAACAACGCCCGGCCTTCGAAGAGATACATTCGGGTACGATTCCGGATTTCTTGTTGGGGGATTGGCGCGAACGGATGGTGGAGGATTCACAGATTATGTTTCTGCTCGCCCGTTTTTTACCCAGCCCGACAGCTGGACAATTGCACTGAATGAGATTCCCTCTGCGATCACTGCCACCTCTGTCACCTTTCCTGCTTCCGTCCCGCTTGAGAGCGTGAACGCGACAGATCAACGGCTGGTCGTTGTCTCAGCAGATGGAACTCAGTCGGCATCACGTTCAATCAACAACATCTCAGGTCAAACGATCTACATTCCGACGGGACAGGACCTTCCATCAAACCTGAACTCTCTAGCAGAGGTCAGCACGGTACGTGTCGAAGTGTTTGCACCGCGATACAGCTATATCCTGACTGTTCGTCGACCTGACGAATATGTGCAGCCAAAAGTCTCTGCCGTCATTCTCTTCAACCGCTCATTCAGCTTTGAAGATGAAGAGGTGTTCAAGGCGAATTTCGGAAATTCAGGTTACAACGATGAATCTGAAGTCGATGCGACAGCCATTCCCTTAGCCATGTCTATGACAGACAATCAGGTGCTCATCTCATGGGCTGGAAAAAAGCAACCGCTACTACGCGAAGGCAATTACCTTTTCGATGCTCGTGAAGTCATCTGGTATCGAATGTCGGTCATCACACTGGACGCGAACAACGAACGTGCACTCATCACGCTGGATCGCGCTGTCGAACAAATCACAGTCAATACCGGAAACTCCAGCGACGTTGGCCGAGCGATTTTCCTGCCTGGGATTGTTGAGATCTTTGAACTGTAGAACATTATGAATCAATACCATCACACAACTCGACCAGATTCGAACAAGCAGCGATCGGGGTTCACCCTGACCGAGATGCTTGTTGCGACGGCGCTTGTTGTTTTGATCATGCTGATGTTCGCGCAGATTTACGGTTCAGCTGTCGGTTCAATCACTGAACAACGGGGGCTGGCGAACAACGATCAGAAAGCCCGGTCGGTGGTCACCACTTTACGGAAAGATCTGCAAGCGCTCACCTATCGTCAGCCATCATTTCCTTACGGGGACTTGCAAGGCATTGTTCCGATCGAAAACGGGGATCAACCGATTATTGACTCGGTCAATCAGCGGGGATATTTCTTCATCGCTGAAAACAACAATACGAACGACACCGATGACATCCTGCAATTCACGATCCAGCTCAAACGTGGGCAGCGTGGTGATCAGGATGACCGTGGACGCTCCAATCGATTTATTGGCAAAGCGGCCAACCTGGGGATTACAAGCGAAGCTGAAAAAGATGATGGCATTTTCGACAACGATCTAGGAGCCTCCTCAGCTGCTGAGGTCTGCTACTTCCTTCGCGGTGGAAACTTGTATCGCCGACTTTTGTTACTCAGAGACCCGATCCATTCAGCGATTCGTGAAGATGGCCAACCGACCAACGGAATCGGTCGCACCCGACGATTCCGGACTGCCGGCAATCCAGACTATACCGCAGCAAATTTCTATACCGATTTCGATTACTCAGCGACCCGGCGTGATGGCGTTTTGTGGTTCCATTCGGTGGACTCACTTGCGAATGATCGTGGAGTTTCCAACTGGCCGATTGCCTTACCGAAAAATCGATTTGGTTTCCGGGCGAACGGAACCTCTTTTGAAAACGACAGCAACGGAGTTTACTTCGGTCGCTTCACGCATGCGGAAACGTCTGACCCAAGCTTTGGGTATCCAGGCATTCAACCGACCACAGCTAACGATCCTTATGAGCGTGGGGACTTGACCGACTCGGACGGCGATTACGTCATCGATCAACTCTCTGGTGGCTCACGTTTCGGAGAGGACATCATCCTCACACATGTGGAAGCCTTTAACGTGGAAGTCTATGACTACGACACGGATGCTTTCCTCGATCTTCCGTCGAACGATACTTACGACACATTCCATCCCAACGCCAGCGGTACCGTTCCCACTGAATATTTTATTGACACGTCTAGCTTGGGGACCTGGACCGCCACGAGCAGTTCGCCTCCCTCAGTTCTCGGAGTACCGGTGCTGTCTGACCATGCTCCGGTTCGCCGAAGTATGATCTATCGGCGGACCTCAACTGGTGGAACAACGGGCGATATCAAACCAGAGTTCCCGCCGATTCCCGGAACGATTATTCAAGACGGAACCGTCACTTGGGAATGTATTGACAATCGAAAACCTCTTAAAGCGATACGAATCACACTACGCTTTCGCGATACACGCAGCGGGCTTGTCCGTCAGCTTTCTGTTATTCACTCATTTGTGGAATAGCAGAGCGACTCGAGTCCATTTTGAACCGTTCGGTTCCTTTCAGAATCTCTCGGCGTCAAGAACCTTACCGGCAACCCATGAAACGAAGGATTTCCTCAGTGTTGAAAAGATCAATGTTGAAGAGATCAATTTCAGGGGCCCGGATCAGTTCTGAAACTTACGAGAGGGAGAAGAACATGTTGCTCCATAATCATATTTCAAAACAGAATCGAGCTGATCACTCTGCGAAGGCAGCAGTGCTCCCGGCTTCCCGTCGACATGGGGGCGCGGTGATCATCATGGTCGTCTCGCTGATGACCACGCTCGTGGTGATCGGTCTGTTCTTCTATAGCTGGACCCAACAGGAACTGGTCTCTTCCCGAACCTTCGCCACGAAGAAGCCATTAGAATTCGACCCGGACCCGGTCTTCGATTTCGGACTCCAACAAGTCCTCGTGAGTACCCCCTCGACCTACACTAACAGTGCACTGTATGGGAGTCGCTGGTCGCTGGCAGCACATATCATGGGGCCGCTCACCCCAGATGGAGCTCCGCTCAAAGCACATCCGTATTCCGGAACCGGAATCACGGTCACCTCAACAGGAACGAATTCGTTCGACGTTGATTACAACGGCGATGGAAACCCGACTCATGATCAATCGGATTTTATCGTGAATTTCAGCCCCCTGTCGAATGGGGGAACAGACCTGTTAGGAACGGTCACTGACTTCGACTTCAACCCAGCTGCGGGTTATACCTACCCCGACATCAACAGCTTGTTTCTCTCACTGGACTATGTCGATTCCATCACCGGGGAACGCGTCGTTAAACCGTCGTTTGCTTTACCGGGATATTTTGTTGAATCAGGATTCACTTTTGCAAACTGGTACACTGCAGGTTCGGCGAACCGTGTGATGCGTCCGCACCGCAACCTGACCGATCGCTATGTCACAGGGCCTAACGGAGAGAACGCACAGAGTGGGGACCAGGACCGCTTGATTGAACCTTTCCCGTTTCCTAATCCAAGATTGGGTGTTTGGGATGGCGTGGCTTCAAGTTATGAACTGGATGTCGATCTGGATGGCGATGGTCTGAAGGAATCGATTCTTGTCGATCTGGACCACCCGATGGTTGAACTTCCGAATGGTCGTCAGGTCGTGCCGGTCTATTCGTTCAAAATCACTGATCTCGACGGCTTACTGAATGCCAATGTTCATGGAAACATGTCGGACTTTGTTCGCAGATCACGCGTGTCAGCCGGTGAGGCAGGCATTTATGAGCATATCGGCAACAAATCGACCTGGGTTCACACTTCGAATCTGGGGCTGACCCCCTCGGAAGTGAATCCTTTAATCGCCATGTATGCCGACCCGGGGAGTGCCGACTTTATCGAACAGGATAACACACTCAAAAGCTACATCACATTCCCGCATCGTGGTATGGCGGCTCGTCGATTTGATGGAACGACTGCTGTCACCCCGCCTGTTGATAGGATTGGCGTAGGCTCATTTAACCACCTCATCACAGCCAATCTGGAATGGGCAATGATTTCCCTCGGTCGTCCGGACTTTAACCCCAGCACCCTGGAATATATGGCGCCCAGTGGACCTGATCGCCTGAACGGAGTTGTCCCCGGCCGATACGGGTTGGATGGTGGCCAACTTTTGACTGGCTTGAATAACGAAGGACCAACACCGCCAATGGGGCGTTTTAACGCTCCCGGAAGTGAACGTGCTGATGATGACCAGGACAGAAATGGTGGAACAACTCCCGGTGGGGGAGTCCGCTACACGGATCCTTCGATTGGTGTCGATATTCCTCCGTTTGTGCATCCACTCGACTTCGGCGGGACTGGAAATCACATTCCAGATCTGGGAACCCCGAGCAACGTTGCCTCGATTGTGTATCGAACAACGGGCGTCGGCACAATTGGTGAGAGAATTCTCGAAGCAGGCGGGCTGACCAACAATCCCATGCGCTGGCCAAGTTATCCCGCTCAGGGAGCATGGCAAGACCAGGGAAGTGGGAACGCCAACTATCCAACTTATCGCGATGCGATTTCAGTAGGAGCTTTGCAGAAATTGAGCACAGATATGCTCGTTGATGAAGAGGATGAGCGGGTTGTGGATTCTGCTTTCCCGGATGTCCATGACGCACGTTTTGCACCGTCAGAAATCGCAGCGATGCACCTTTCGGAGTCTGACTGGTCGGGAACGAAATCGACTTCACGCTTGCGAGCGTTGGCTCCGTTCAACTTTGAATTCAATCGACAGGCCAGCAAGATCCGTTCTCAGTTCACAACTGAGAGTTGGGACCGCCTGCAGTTTGCCTTTTCGCCTTTCCCTTCCACAACCGAGCGTGCCTGGGAGTTTAATGACAACCTGGATGGCGACGACCGATTTCCTCCACAATTTGGAACGATTCAACCCTCTCGTCACGAGAATGGAGCGATTTCAGTACGTGACCCGTTTCGGCCTGAGATCCGGCGTTTGCTGACAATTCGAAATACCGGCTGGGGGAACCAGAATAGTGCGCTCCCGCAACGCAAACTGCATCTGAACCGGATTCTTTCCGACGATGTGATCTTCGACGCATCTGCGAACGATGCCTTTGATGACAATTCAAACCCTCAGTATCGTAACCTCGTCCCACACGCCATTGACTTTTATGACAGTACTGGGACACCGCTCGGAACGGAAACATATCTCAACACGGCTATCCCTCACGACAATGTTACAAGCGGGGCAGGTCTTCCACCCTTTGCAGATATTTCGACAGATCCATTTGTCCAGGAGTGGTGGGCACGTTATGACCGTCAGCGATTGGCCCGTGATATCTACGTGTTGCTTTATACACTCGCTGGGAATGACGGCACTGGCACCAACATCGACCCTGACTTTACCACAAGCCCGGTAAATGTTGCGATTGATCCTGATGTTGCCAGAGAGATGGCCCAGTTTGCAGTCAACTATGTCGATGCACTGGACCGCGACGATGTGATCACAGAGTTCGTTTACGATCCTGATCTGTCGGATGGTTGGGACAATGCCCCCACTGAGGCTGTCTATGGAATTGAATCACAAAAGTTGTCATTCAGCGAAGTCATGCTGATCGAAACTGACGTCATTGCCACCGACTCTGGTCGCACACTGCATGACGATACCGGGGTTGGTGGAAATGGTCACCGATTCCTGTACATGGAGCTTCGAAACCTCAGCCCGTTTGACATCAACCTCAACGATGAGTCCTGGCGAATTGCACGAGTCTCAACTGTTGGGGGAAATGAAGTGGTCGACATGGCTGTGGAGTTTAAGGAAGATGCCGGCGGGACCGCTCGCGTCATTCCAGCTGGCGAAAACTTCTTGCTCGCCTGTCATGATGGAACTGTCGTGAACGGCTCTGGAGACTCGATTGGAAGTGAGTTCTATGTCAATATCGATGACGATCAGAGTTCGAGCCCATTGCAACTGATCTATCCCAAATCGAACACGACAGTACAGATCCCGAATAATAATCAAACGCCCGATCCTGTCGTCGACCTCGATTTAACTCCACGAACCGGATTTCCTCACGAAGACTTCCGCACCTTCGGCGGAAAAGATGCTGCAAGCACTTACACTGGTTCGACGCTGGTCGAGCAAACAGCCAATGGAGACTCTGGCCCGGCGTTCACGCTTCTTCTTCAACGTCGCAAAAACTTGCGTGGCCAGGGAGCAGGAGAAAGTGACTGGATCGAAGTGGACCGAATTGCTGTGGTCCCTAATGATTTCCGTCAATCCGGCAACCGTTTCCTTACGACACACACTGCTCCGATCTCTCCAAATCAATCCCAGCTGCAAGCTGAGTTGAGAGCGCTGCATAGCCAGGAACGATTGCACCCATACACCCACGACCGTGATAACCATCCATTTTTTGATGACTCAGGATCTGACGCAAATAACTCAGAACGGAATCACACCCTGCGAACAGCGACGCATCCAGATAAGAATCGTGCCAATCAGCGATGGATTGAAGATTTTGGAAATGTGGAGTTCTGGTTCTGGCAACCTCATTTCGATCGCGACTTCTCTTCTGTGATCGAGCTACTTTCAATTCCGCGTTACGGAAATCGCAACGCAGGGTCAACCAGTGCAGCAGCAGACTTCTCGCGGTTGATCAACGGAGGTGTCATTGGAAACCTGACCGAAAATACGAATCACGATACACTCGAAGCGTCGCGTGTTGCTCAGGTACGGTTCCTTGCTGCCGATCAGCGTTGGAGTCGTCTGTTAAATTTCATCGAGACACCTCCACGAACTCAAGATGTCATCAAAAATGATCTCTACTGGCAACGCCGCACACCTGGTCGTGTCAACCTGAATATGATTCGTCATGAGCATGTTCTGGCTGGTTTGATTGACGATACAGTCCATCACGATCCACTTGCGAATCGCCCGACACAAGACTTTATCGAGCCACTTCGCGACTGGATGGATGAGTTTCAGGACTCAAGGGATATCCGGCGTGCAGGTGGAATACCGACTGGAACATCGCTGCCTGGCTCACACCAGGCGAGACCATTTCGACCATTAGGTTACGTGCACCCCGGAAGTCCTAACCAGAGTCGTCAACACACGATCCTGCGAAGGAATGTCAACAACAACCCGCCTGACCTGAACTCACTCGGTATTTTTGAAGCTCGTCCGACCACCGATGTGGGAACCAATACGATTGACTACCACACCCGACAGCGGATTCTTGCCAAGGTCGCGAATAACAGTACGACCCGTTCGCATGTTTTCGCGATGTGGGTCGGTATCGACTTGCACGAAGCCCACATTAACGGTGGAAACGTCAAACTTGGCGATGTCGCGGGCGATCTGCCACGTTATCGGATGTTTTGTGTGGTCGATATGTCTCGGCTTGAGGAGGCGTATGACCCGAATCGAGGGACGTTCGATTTCCGGAAGTTCATTATTCACCGTCAACTGTTGCCGTAACAGTGTATGAAATGCCTTTTCATGAGTCCCCAGACGTGGGAACGGCGACTGATGGTAACATAGGAACAGGCTTTGAAAATTCCAAAAAAATTGAAAAGCCTGTTGAGAAACGTACTTTGTACACGTTTCTAGTAACTAGGCCAGAAAGTGATGGACGTTGTGAGTTCCGACGACATTCAGACTTACGCCCAGCAATATGGTGACGAATGACGTACTTTCTGTTGACTGGCCTGAAAGTTGCATGGCTAAAGAATATCTTTTGTTGTGCGTAAGCGTTAATTTCCTCAGAAGGTGATGAACACAACGAGTTCTTGTTGTTTTTTCACTTTCGATCGAGAGTTGTAGATGTCATAATGCAAGGCCTAACAAGCAGAAGCGGCGAAACGTTGTTTCATTTCGCATGAGTGCCATCCCAACAGAGACTCAAGCTGGTTTGAAATGCAGCATGAGCCAAAACAGTTTGAGTCAGGTTTTGCCTCTCTCAAAATATTTTCAAGTAACTTGGTAAACTAACTTCAATTATTCATCTCGTCGTATTCGTTGTTCCTTCTCACCCTCGCCAGCGACCACGACATTTCCTCTCGACGCTGCATTCCTCTAACGGATGTGTCGAGCCTGAACATCTGGAGATTTAAAATGAGAATTCGTTTCACCCCTGTCCAAGGGAAGTCCCGAGATTCGCGACGACGCAGCGGATTTACGCTGATCGAATTGCTCGTCGTAATCTCGATCATTGCCACCTTGGCCGCCCTGATTCTTCCAGGTGTCCAACAAGCCCGTGCCACTGCCCGTCGTACGCAGTGTCTCAACAACATGCGAAACGTCGGTATTGCAATGCAAAGCTACGCCACCGACAACCGTGGAAAACTTCCTCCACTCGCAGGTGGATTAGCAATTCAAGAAGACGCTGTAGCTGATGGGGATTGGGGACCAGCTTCCTGGGCCGTCCATCTCCTTCCGAACCTCGAACAACGTGCTCTTTACGACCGACTGCTGGACCGCTCACTTCGTCCTTCCGGAAACGGACGACACACATTGATGTCAACAAATATCGATGTCTACGTTTGTCCAGACGACCCGAACGATGGGGCCAATGGCGCCATGTCATACGTGGTCAATGCTGGATACGCGACCTCTTCGGACTGGGCTGCCAACAGCATCGGTCATCAGGTTCACAGTCTCGTTTGGCCTGCAATTGGCGGAGCAGCGGATTCTCCACAGAATGTGAATGTGACAGCTGCAACTGGTGCTTTCTTCTATACACGGTTCGACTTTAATGGTTCTCCATTCGGGGCTGCTCCAGCTGGGTTTGAAAACACGATTGACAAAATTTCTGCCGGGGATGGTTTGAGCCAAACGATTTTCTTGAGCGAAAACCTTGACACTCCTGACTACGACCCAACTGTGACCAATACATTCGGAGCTTACACGTTTGGACTTGGAAACGGTGGGTTTGCGGGATACCGACTCGGTGCTGCCGGATTTGCAGTTCGCATGGCAGAAGCGAGTGGACAGCCTGATTCGTTTACAACACCTGGCGGTTTTGGAGACTCATCTTCTCCACCAGCACCGGCGACTGCATTGATCGCAAATTCAGGAACTCCACTCCTTGAATCAAGCAAAATTAACTATCAAGTCGGCTTGGGCACACCGGGTGCAAGCCCACGTCCAAGTTCGCTTCACCCAGGTGTTGTGAATGTGATCTTCGGAGACGGAAGTGGACGAAACCTTTCACAGAACATTGATGGCACAGTCTACATTCGTTTGGTCTCCTCCAACGGAAACCGATACGGTCAGGCAATTCTGAGCAACAACGATTACTAAGAATTTTCAATCCATGTGGTGCTCGCCACAAGACAGGATGTGAAGAGCCTCTTTCGAATTGATGGACGCACTTGCATCTCGTGGAATGAGCGAGTCATCACATGAAAAGCACTCTCTACGGAGACTGGAATCACGAAAGTGCTCTCAGGTCAGCGTAGAGCAAACACAGGACGGCTCACAAAACCCCGGAAACCTCCGGTCGTCCAACTTGCACGACGTTTTTGATTTGAGCCCTTGTGAGTGCGAATAAGGTTGAATAAAGCTTAAAACCCTAAGCAGCGGCTCGTTTGAGTCGCTGCTTTTTTTCTGTCTGAAGGTTGTGCTGTAGAATTTCTGTGCAGGCAAACGTAAGATGCGCCAAGACTTTGCGCCGCTTGGTTGCCGACCGATGCCATGGACAGGACGTTGAACTCATCTTCATGAGGTCAAATGGCCCCCCGTGCACATTGGCCTTCACGATCGCGTTCAACAGACTTGTCGGGCAACCTTCACCAAGCCTTCAGAAATAGATAACCCACCAACATGCTGCTTCTCATAATCCGGGCAATTTATATTTTGATTTGTGTTGGGGCATTGGCCACCTTCGCCTTCACACAAAACTCTGGCGCCCCACCATTCGTTGAAGCCCATCCGGTTGCGTCATTCTCCGTGATGCTGCTGATCATGCTATCAATCTTATTGATTGACGTCCTGATTCCCCGCAAACGCGTCGAGGTGATTTCGGCGATCTACTTTGGATTGTTGATTGGTGTGCTGCTGACATACTTGTTGAACCTTGCGCTGGCTCCTCTGTTCGCCATGCTTGAGTCCATGAATGCCGAAGGTGCTGCATTCCGGGGAGCTGTCACACTGATGGCGATCTTGATGATGCCGTATGTCTGCATCACTTTTTTGCTGCAAACCAAGGATCAATTTCGCTTTGTGATTCCGTACGTGGAGTTCTCTCGCGAACTCAAAGGGGGATCGCCGATGGTCCTCGATTCCAGTGCGCTGATTGATGGCCGAATCGCCGATCTGATCGACACCAATATCGTTGAAACTCAATTCATTGTGCCGAGCTTCATCTTGCAGGAAGTTCAGGACATTGCTGACAGCCAAGATAAAATCCGTAAGAGCCGTGGGCGTCGTGGACTGGATGTTTTGAAACGACTTCAGCAAGATCCGAAAGTTGAAATCAAAGTTCACGAAACGATTGAAGATCGTGAGAAAACAGTTGACCAGAAGCTGGTTGATCTGTGCATCGAGATTAACGGTCGACTTGTGACGAATGATGTGAACCTGAATAAGCTGGCCGGTGTTCAGGGTGTTGATGTTGTGAACTTGAATGATGTCGCCAATGCATTGAAACCCCGTTTCATTCCTGGTGAGCAACTCCGAATTCGCATCATCAAAGATGGTGAAGGGCAAGGGCAGGGCATTGGATATCTGGACGATGGCACGATGGTTGTCGTCGAAAACGGAACTCGCGAGATGGGCAAAGAAGTCGACACCGTTGTCACCAGTGTTCTCCAAAACAGTGCGGGACGAATGATTTTTTCCAAACTTGCCGATGGTCATGTCTAACAAAATTGAAGTCGATCTCGAACGACTTCAGCAAGCATTTGAGTCTGTCCGCGATCGATTACTTCGTGAGCAAAACTCTGAGGGACACTGGACGGGACAACTTTCCACATCACCGCTTTCGACTGCAACCGCTGTGATGGCGTTGCATCAAGTGGTGAAAGGGAACCCGGAACGGAGTGCGGAACTCTCTCCATTGATCGAAAACGGGCTCGCCTGGCTTGGCGAGCATCAGAATGGCGATGGAGGTTGGGGGGATACCCTCAAGAGTTTTAGCAACATTTCGACGACCATGCTTTCGCATGCAGTTTTTCATGCGACAGAACAATCCGCAAAGTACGCTGAAGTTGTCGAACGAGCGGATCGTTACATCACAGAGATGGGCGGGGTAGCTGCCGTTGTCAAACGATACGGAAAAGACAAAACATTTTCCGTTCCAATTCTCACCCATTGTGCGCTCGCAGGCTTAGTCGACTGGAAAGAAGTTTCGGCACTTCCGTTTGAACTTGCCTGCTTACCACACCAATTCTATGCGACAATTCGCCTTCCAGTCGTCAGCTACGCACTACCGGCTCTGATTGCGATTGGACAAGTGCGTCATCATTTCCGAAAGCCCTGGAATCCGCTTCACAGCTGGCTTCGAAATTTCAGCATTCCGCAAAGTCTGAGAATCCTCAAGCGAACCCAACCAACAACGGGCGGCTATCTGGAGGCTGCTCCGTTGACGAGTTTTGTCACGATGAGTCTGGCTGCCAAAGGGCTTTCTACCCACCCGGTCGTTGAAGATGGTGTCAGGTTTCTCAAAGACTCGGTTCTGGAAGATGGCAGCTGGCCCATTGATACAAATCTGGCGACCTGGGTCACAACACTTTCAGTCAACGCATTGGGCGAGGAACTGCCTGAAGAAAATCGAGAGAAAATCCTGCAATGGTTGCTCGAACAGCAGTACAAGGAGGTCCATCCTTTCACTCAAGCGGCTCCTGGAGGTTGGGCGTGGACGAACTTGAGCGGAGGCGTCCCCGATGCGGATGATACTCCGGGTGCGATGCTTGCGGTCTTGGCACTCTCAAAAGAAGAGGCATCGCCCGAAATTCAATCAGCTTTGCAGAATGCTGCGAGATGGCTCCTCGATTTACAAAATCGCGACGGCGGTTGGCCGACCTTCTGCCGAGGTTGGGGAGCGCTCCCATTTGACAGAAGTTCAGCGGATATCACGGCACACTGCATTCGTGCCCTTGAGAGAGTGAAAACTCTCACACCGTTCACGTCGGAGATTGAATCGGGAATACGAGCAGGATTCCGGTTCCTCGATAAGCAGCAGCGGGCAGACGGATCGTGGTTGCCATTGTGGTTCGGAAATCAACATGCTCCGGAGGATATCAACCCGGTGTATGGGTCAGCAAAAGTCATCGCTGCGTATCGAGATACTGGGCGAATCGAGGCTCTTCAGGCTCAGGATGGTTTACGCTGGCTTCGAGAAGCACAAAATGAAGATGGTGGCTGGGGCGGCGTTCAGGGGGCTCCCTCGTCGGTTGAGGAGACCTCTCTGGCGGTGGAAGCTCTGCTGTCATCGGATGTTGCGACGACAGAAGTTGCTCGGGGAGTCGGCTGGTTGATTGACCGCGTGGAGTCCAAAACCATCGATGAAACGACTCCGATCGGTTTCTATTTTGCCAAATTATGGTACTTTGAACGGCTGTATCCCATCATTTTTTCGGCAAGTGCCTTACGAAAAGCAAAAGAGACTTGTCAGGGGCACTCGAGTAATGAAAACTGAGTAATAAAATATAGACTGCGCGGTCAGATCCCGTATTAACAGTCGTCGTCTGGCGGCGTGCAAATAATAAAGGAGCAGACGTTGGACATCGCGACTAACTCGTCGTCCGCGCCCTCTTCGGATGTGGCTGTGTCAGAGTCCGCCCCTACAGGTGAGGCCATTACGACTAAAACTGCAAAGCAACACGACGACGCTCCGACACCACGGAAGCGCAACAAACGTAAGAGTTCTGCTCACTTGAAAGCAGTTCCTGAAACGTTGGCGCTCCGCGATTTGATCAAGGCTGATGCCGAGGCGTTCGCTAAAACGCTCGACAAAGCGAATGCATTTACGCGTAGCGACCTTGAGCAATGGGGCAGAGAATTCCTGAAGAAGATCGACCAGCCCGAGAAATATCTCGGCTTTGCTATGGTCATGATCGGGAACTATTTCTGGAAGCGACAGTTTCTGGCGACACCTTTCGAGCGACGAATGCTGCTGTTGCCGCATTGCTTGAAGCACGCAGAAGGGTGCCCTGCGGACTACGATGAGTTCGGACTTGATTGTGAAAAATGTGGAGCCTGCTCCATTGCGGACTACAAAGTCCGAGCTGATCAATTGGGGTATAAAGTCCTCGTGGCTGAAGGGTCACCGATTGTCCTGAAGATTATTGTCGAAGGCTACGTCGACGGAATCCTTGGCGTCGCCTGTTTGAACGTCCTGGAAAAAGCGATTGATAAAGTCCTGATCGCTGGCGTCCCATCGTTCGCGGTTCCGCTTCATTCGAGCGACTGCAAAAATACATCCCTCGACGAATCCTGGGTCTGGGAAGTTCTCGATAAGTACGAGCCATTAGAAGAACAGGAAACTCGCAGCTACGTTCCGCTCATGCGGAGTTCCGTCGACATCTTCACAAAACAGTTTGATGAACTTCTCCCTCGTGTTCGCAGCAACACACCCGAGAAGGCCAAGTCACCACTTGGGATGACAGAAGACATCGCCTACGACTGGCTTTCAAATGGTGGAAAGAGATTCCGTCCATTCATCACGTTGGCTGCCTACGACGCCGCCACGGGTGGAGAGATTGTGAACGGGCGACATGACCGAGACAATCCTGTTCAATTCTCACCTGCGATTTCTAAAGTGGCAATGGCGATTGAAGCCTTCCACAAAGCCTCCTTAATTCATGATGACATCCAGGACAACGACTTGTATCGCTACGGTCGGGAAACACTGCATCGGACACAGGGAATCGGCCCAGCTATCAACATCGGTGACTATCTGATCGGTCTGGGGTATCGGCTTGTTAATGAGTCTCGTGAAGAACTTGGCAGCGACGTCGCTTGCGACATTCTCGACAGTATGGCAGCAGCTCACATCAAGCTTTGTGATGGTCAAGGGGCTGAGATGGCCTGGCAGGACTCTCCTGACTGGGACATCACGCCGCTTGACGCTCTGCAAATTTACGCGTTAAAAACATCTCCAGCTTTTGAAGCGGCTCTGTTTTCTGGCTTGCGAATGGCAGGAGAGGTCGATCCTTACCGCGAGATAATCCCACAATTCAGTCGTCAGCTCGGAGTCGGCTTTCAGATCCTCAACGACCTGAAAGACTGGCAGGGAGATGACCACAACAAACTGGTTGCTGGTCAGGATGCCCTCGCACTGCGTCCGACCATTCTACTGGCCCTGGCACTCCAGCTTGCTACGCCAGAGCAGCGTATCGAGATTCGCGAAATCTACGAATCCTCGGGCAACGATCTCATGAGGATCGGTAAGCTTCGAAAAATCTTCGTTTCTTGTGGCGCATTCGAAAAAGCCGAGGGCTTGATCGAAAAGTCACGCGAACGCTCGGAAGCACTCGCAGACTCTGTTGAATCGGACGAGATTCGTCAGTTGTTGTACTTCTTTGTTGATTCAATTCTGGCTGAAGAAGGTGAGCCGACACCACTGGAACAACAGCAAGCTGCCGACTCAATGTTAGTCTCCCTTCCGATTGTCTCTTAGAGCAGTTTGGACGACCGTCTGCCCATTAACAGGGTAAGCACGCCCGTGGTGTGGTGAACATGCCAATCGGTTTCGTTGATGGAATCGTTGCGGCAATTCTTTTTTGAGTTTGATTTTTAAACCGCAAAGTTCCGAACGGCAAACCTTTCCTCTACGCAAGCAGTGCGTCAGCAGTCTTCGTTTTCTTTCATGATTGCTTCAAAGGCAATCATGAAGATTTCAAACTCGTGTTGGCAGCAGATGCAATGCTCCAAGTGAACTTTCACTGCTTGAAGTTGCTCGCACGGCGTCAGCCCTTGAAGATGCTCTTCGGCGTATTGAGCGACATATTTCAGGCACTCGTCGCAATCAATCGTTTCGTCATCGCAGGTTTTGGAAACCAGATCCAGCAACTTTTCAAGTTTCTCGTTTGTTAAGTTCATCGTTACGCTCCTCCCGCCAGGATTCCCTGGATATCTTCACGAGAAACTCCCGAAGACTCGAAGGCTCGTTTCAACTTGGTTCGTGCATCGTGCATTGTTTTATAGACAGCATTTCGATTCGTCCCCAGACGATCTGCGATCGTTTCGACGGGCATGCCTCCCAGCAATGCCCGGATCACCGTCTGTTGGTGTTGAGTTAAGTCGGACTCAATGAGTCGACGCAAGTTTGCGTAAAGAATTTCTTTATCCAATGTCGCCGAAACTGTCACGGTGTCGGAATCTTCAAGCTCAACCACTTGTCCATCATCATGGTTGATGACTTGTTCCAATGAGACATCTTTGAAGTGCCGACGACGCATTTCGCTGACTGCAGTGCGAATGGCGATCGCCATGGCCCAGGTCGTGAATTGGCTGCGTCCCTCAAACGTCTCCAGACTATCTAGAATCCGCAGCAGCGCATCCTGAGTGATATCCTCAACGAAAGCGTTGTCCACGCCTTTGCTGGAGAGCGCTTTCTGTAAACCACGAATCAAGATCGCACGAAGCTGAGTGATCGCTTCGTCTCGATTCGCGCTTTCAGAATTGAGTCGTTCTACCCAATCGGTTTGAGAAACCATACTTACTAGTGCTTAGAAATATTTAGGTCTGCTCAAGAGCATTTTCAATGCTTTTCGTACCCGTGAAGTTCACTTTCATGACTTCAAAAGCTGTTCCCCACGAGGCAGAACACAAAAAACAACATTGGACATACTCTGGTCGTTTATTGTTGCTGGATGAGACACAGCAAGTCAAATCACTTTGCGGATTCCTGGAAATTCACAGGTTGTATCGATGCACTGAATCACTCAGTGGCTGCGTCTGGATGCTCGACGATCACTGTTGTACGAATGCCGCCACGTGGAGTGAACGCTGCTTCGATTTTCATCCAGCGTGGCTGGGTGGCTGCGACCAGAGCGTCCAGAATCAAGTTGGTCACCTGCTCGTAGAATGCACCGTGATTGCGATACTCCTGCAGGTAGAGTTTCAGCGACTTCAGCTCGACGCACTTCTGGTCGGGGATGTAGGAGATCGTCAACGTCCCGAAATCTGGCTGCCCGGTGACGGGGCACATCGACGTAAACTCTGGACAAACGGTATCGATTGTGTAAGTACGTTTCGGAAATGGATTTTCGAACGTTTCAAGAATATTTTGCGATGGGACTGTCATCATGTTTCCTGTGCAGAATTATTCAGCGAGAGCTTTTCGCGTCCTGTTGGACTTAAACCGAGAGGCGTCTTGACTGCATCCACAGGAGGGCATCCTGCTCAGCAGATCTCGCTGGCTCTCAATTCAGTTGAAGTGAACTAGTCGAACAATTCAAAATGAGTTTTCCACTGCTGCCTTGCAGCAAGCAGGTGATGTCGTATCAAGCAAGTTTTACGAGCGAGAGAAGCATTGAAAATGTTCTGTCGATGCGTGTTTCAATCGTAGCGGAATCAAGGAACGAACACGCGTCGGCGCGGTTCTTGAAGGAGGATAGAAGATGGCACGGGTGCGTCAAACGTGAGGGCTCGATTTCCCGGTCTTGATCATTCCTGTTCTTCGCGTAGCAGCAAGAGGGCACGAATACGTTCCGGGGCATTTTCCTGCTCTTTCGCAGAGGCGCCCGGTGCATCGCTGCTTCTCGATTGAGCAGAGGCCTTGCTCATCGGCTTCGTGGCCGCAGGTTCAGTCCCCTCCAAGACATTACGTCTGGGAGAAGGAGCATTTTTCAGATCTGCTGACTGCTCTCTCCGCATGCCTCCAGTAGCACGAATCGGAAGTGACGGAGGTGGTGGGGTCGGTTTCGGTCCAGAAAGAGAGTTCTCCTCCAAGAACGGCTCTGCGGAGTCAGGTGCCGGCTTAGCTGAATCGGAGTACATCGATGCTTTTGAAGTTTCGCGAACGGAACTCATATCGAATCGAAACTGCTGCTCGGTACTGATTGTTTTGACTCTGGATGTGCTCTCGTTTTCTTGAGAGGATTTCAGCTTCGATCGATCTAGCGTTCTCAGCTGATGACCGTCCGCCGGGGATGTTTTCACACCACGGGCTGCCATCGGTTGAGCGAAGTCCCTGCGAGTTAAAGAGTACTGCTGCTTTCGGGATTTCGCTTCTCCTGATTGTCCTAAGCCCGCTGCCTGTTCGGCCTCCTCCGAAACGAAGACCACAGCTTCGATGGCACTGACCTGGCTGAGAATTTCCTCGAAAACTGGCTCATCCAGATCTAAATAAATCGCAACGAGTTTTTGGTCCGAATCGAGTTTGGATTCGAAATCCTGTCCCACAGAGACCGCTTGAACGGAATGATTTTTCAGGAGCACCTGAAGTTGCCCCAAAGTTTTCTGAGCATCGATCACAGTAAAGTCGACAAGAATCGGGGAATCGCCATTCATAGCCACAACCGAAACTTCATCTCCCGACTTGGGAGTGTCACTCAGTGAGCTGAGACGATTTGCAATTGTTTCCTTATCGAGAGTGACAACTCGAGGGACAGCGGCGATCGTAAGATCATCAGCAGGAATAGTCTCCGAATTGAGTTCCATTGACGCCAAGGGGAAAGGTGGACTTTCCTTCAGAGCGATAGACGATTCGGAAGTCAATGCGCCAGCGTCCTTTAATGCCGACTCAGCTTCGCCGGCTGGGGCGTTGGTGAAAGCTACTGAATCAGCTTCCAGCCGATCACCGATTTCCGAATTCGCGGCCATTTCAAGCGGCATCTTTGCTTCACGTAACCGCAATGAGAACAGGCCCACAGCCACGAGCAACGAAGCAGCAATCAACCCATTCTTCCAGAGACGAGATGATCGAGACTTTTCCTCCGGCATGGAAGATGGAGACTTGGGTTGAACCGGACGACGTTGATTGACTTCAGACAGGACGGATTGAACAAAATCATCAGGAGCAGGGATGCGAGGGAGAGCTTGAATTGACTGGCTGAGGTCGGTCAGCTGATGGAGTTCAGACTGAAGTTCTGGCTGTTCCGCGAGAAGGCGCTCCACGAGCGCGGTCTCTTCAGGATTCGTTTCTCCATCGAGATAAGCAGATAACAGATCTTCTGAAAATGGTAACGCCATCGGGAAAACTCAGTTTAGCCTTTCGAATTGGAATCAACTCATGACGAGTGTTCCGTGATCTGGTTTCAGGGTTATGTTGTCTCGGGTTCTTTTTCAGTCATTCGTTCGAGGATCTCTCGCAGTTCAAGCCTTGCCCGGTGAATACGACTCCGGACCGTTCCAATCGGGCACCCCAGAACGGCAGCGATTTCGTCGTATCTCATGCCTTCCATTTCTTTAAGAATCAGCGAGTCCCGATAATCAGGTGCTAGCTGATTTAAGGCAGTTTGAACTTGTTGGATTTTCTCTTCAGTTTGCAAATTGTGGGAGGGCTCAAGGGTGGGATCGTTGTCTGCGGGTTCATTCCCCGTCTGTTCATAACTGGCATCCAGGGAGCCAGCGCGACGTTTCAGTTTTCTGCGATTCGTCACAGCTGCGTTGTAGGCAATCCGAAACAGCCAGGAGTAAAACGACGCTTCCTTGCGAAATGTTCCGAGTTTTTCAAATGCGGACAGGAATGCTTCCTGAGCGACATCGCGCGCATCATGAAACGAGCCCAGCATGTGAACAAGCGTACCGCATAGTCGATCCTGATACCGCAAGACCAACTCTCCGAACGCTTCGTTGTCCCCAGCCAGGGTTTTTTCGATCAGCCGGATATCGTCTGACTTCACACTCACCCTTTTTTGTATCCTCCGAAAACCTTATTGATGAAAATCTTCCCTGGGTCTGAGAGGCCAATTTCAAGTTTCCGGAACAGTCCTTATCACATTTTCAGTCTTTTTCGCGTTCGTATAGATCAATCATCGATTGACTCTTGGACGACTTTTCTCACGTTTCAGTTCCTGAAAACGAACTGATTTCATGAAATTCCGAAGATTGACGCCTCAGACATCCCTGGCTCTCCTCTATCCCGTTGGCTTTTACTCAATTTTGACAGTAACTTCAGAATTGATCCTGAAACTTGAAATTGCTCTCTCAAACGTTGAGGAAAGCGGCTTTTCCAGAGGTTTTAGGACTGGTTCTAGAGCAAACTGCTTTCAGTCTGACGTTTTGATGCCTAACAGGTGCTAATCTGTATCGAGATGGGTGATAATCATGCAGCCTCGGGACCACCCTGAGCTGCCTGGAGTTCTTGCATCAGCACGCGAATTTCGTTGGTCGCGACGGTGTCCATGTCGACCTTGACCAGTTGCCGGACAATCTCTGCGGCTCCGACATCTGAAAGATCAGCATCTTCGAGCGAGTCGAATCGATCTGCCGGGTCTGGTGCGATCATTTTGGTCAGCATTTCAACAATCGTTGAGTTTCTCGCGAGGTCCTTTGGTAAAATTTCGGGAATCCGCTCCCATGTCGCGGTTTTCAGGCGGATGAGTTCATTCCGGTCGGTGACGCCCACAAACGGGACTTTTCCCGAGAGTAATTCCAACAACACATACCCCAAACTGGCCAAGTCTGAAAGTGGTGTGTGAGTGGCCCCGCGGAGAACTTCAACGGGTGCGTATCTCCAAGTCCACGTCGGGCGTTCCGGGGGAGCGTTGATTGAGAACGATGATCCAAGGTCGATGATCTTGCTGTTTCCAGTCTGTTTGACCATCACATTCGCAGGCTTCATATCTGCATGAATCACACCTTCCCGGTGTAGTGCAGAGAGCCCCGCCAGACATTCTCGAAAGATCCCCATCGCCACGCTCGGCATCATTCGAGATTGAAAACCGGCGTCGGTGATGACGACGTCATTAATGTAATCCCAGCGATCTGGCTTCACTTTGTGTCGAATCGATTCGAGAACGGTCGGCGACAACAGTCGGCGCATATCAATCCCGTCGATCCATTCACAAGCGAGAACCAGGATCCCTTCGTATTCAATGACGTTATAAACGTCGAGGATATGATCCTGCTGTATTTTCGAAACCTGCATCGCCACCGCAGCCAGTCGTGACATTTCGCGACGATACATCTCAACATCGTCGTAGCCATCTGGTCGATAGAACTTCAGGGCGAGGTCAAAACTGACCTGAAAAGCACCTTCTCGCTCACTGAGAAAGACTCTTCCCTGTCCTCCAGAGCCGAGAACTTTCTTCAGTCGATACACTTGTTCCCAAGAGACAGCTTGTCGGCCAATGATGTCCTGATAGTGTCGATTTAAGCGACTTGCGGATTCCTCCCGGTTCTTGCCAAGGAACAATTCATGCTCGCCTGGGCTAAAGACTTTTGTGATGTCCATATCTTCTTTCGTCTTGTCCGTAGAATCACTCATCGCGTTCACAACGACCCTTTCTGCTCACACTCGTGCACGACTTCATGGTCTGCCTCGGGTTAAATACCATTCGGATTCGCGCACGCTTTACGCCAATGAACGTGCAAAACATTTATGGATTGTGGAGGACATTCTGAGCGAAACTCAGCTCAAAATGTCATATTGAACCTGAAAAAAGAGGTGTCTCAAAGGATTCTGCGAGCTCGCTGGCCTAATCACTTTAACGTCAACAAATGTCAATCATCTTGGATAAACCGTTATCTCAGTAGCGGGAATCGTTGGCCACATTTGCCTGAAACTTCGACCATAAAAACACTTACGTCTCAAAATAACTGTAACTGGACAGAATGCGTCATGATCGCAGTCAGCAATCCTCAAGAAACCACTCCGATGAAAGATTTTCGCGGGCTCTGCGCGCATTGAAAATGCACTCATCCTTGACCTGCGAACACCCCAAAACCTTTACCACTAAAAAGCTTACAGTTTCGGAAAACTGAAAGTGCAGTTTTCTACTCACGTCCTGCCGGACATAACTCGCTGCGTGACACCAAGCTTCCCGCAGCCTATTGATTGCTTATCAAACTCCATGAGATGTCGAGCGAACCTACCAAACCCTTGAATGAACATTCGAAAACAAGATCTCAGAACAGCTTCCAAGCTTGTCGGGGTTATGTAATAGTTTAGCTCGACTTGCAACGTCAGAGGAGAGCAAGTTTGCCTCCGTATGAATTTTGTTCACGAATCATTCATTTTAGCCATCTTTCAATAATTATCACCTGCTTCGCAGTTCTCAAGAACGACACAGATGCGAAGAAATGACTATGATCAAGCAACATTGGCTCAGGCAACGTTGAATTGATGTCCACAAAAAACGGGGCTGAACAGGCTCGCCACGCCTTATTTAAGACGTTTTTTGAAGACATTTGTCTTCATGGTGTTTGTAAAGAGTGCTTTCCATGTGATGAAACGCTCACTTCCACGAGGCTGAGTGCGTACATGATTTCAAATCTGATCTAGCAACCCTGCGACAAAAACATTGGGAATGATCAGTTTGTATAAATTTTCCTCACGAGATGAACTGCTTGCTGAGATCAATATGAATCGATCTTCTTTTCTAAAATTCTATGCGATGTCCAGTTTCCTGACACTCCAACTGCTTCTCGCGTTCACCACTACCACGGTAGCCAGTGCAGAAGAAACCGTGGATGAAACGGGGCGAGCAGTACGACCAAACGTGCTCTTCATTTCTGTTGACGATCTAAATGACTGGGTCGGTTGCCTCCAAGGTCATCCTCAAGCCCACACGCCTAATATTGATCGACTCGCTGATCGTGGAACACTCTTCACAACCGCTCACTGCCAAGGTCCGATCTGTGGACCGTCAAGGTCTTCGCTGCTCTCCGGTTTGTATCCTCACAGCACCGGTGTCTACCAGCAACCACGCGGCAAGGCTCTTGCCGAAGACCAACAGCATTTTCGCGGAAAACTCCTCCCGGAGTATTTCTCTAAACAGGGCTACCACACGATGGGCGTGGGCAAAATCACTCACGGGTACCCTGAAAAACTCGCCTTCAATGAATATGGAGGGTGGAAGGATGGTTTCGGGCCGAAACCCAAGCAAGGCAGGCGGTTTAATTATGAATTGCCTGAGACTCCCTATTCAGGCACTCAAACTGATTGGGGAGCGTTCCCGAAAAAAGACGAACAGATGCCCGATTTCCGATCGGCCAGTTGGGCCATCGAGAAACTCAATCAGGACTATGACAAGCCCTTCTTTCTTGCGGTCGGAATGGTCCGCCCTCATGTTCCATTTTACGTTCCAGAGAAATGGTTTGAGCGCTTCCCATTAGACGAAATCATCCTCCCCAAGGTTCGCGAAGAAGACCAGAATGACATCCCCGAGATTGGTGTCAAAATCCACGAGATGCCCGCGTTTCCGAATCTGGGCTGGCTACAACAAAAAGACGACGTGCAATTCAAGAAATGTATCCAAGCTTACCTGGCGTGCATCACGTTTATGGATCATCAAGTCGGACGAGTCCTGGAGGCACTTCATGAAAGCCCTCACGCAGACAACACGATTGTTGTCCTCTTCAGCGACCACGGCTATCACTTGGGCGAAAAAAACCGTGTTTCAAAGCACAGCTTGTGGGAAGAGTCCACGAGAGTCCCACTCATCATTTCATTGCCGGAACAGGAATTTGCACAAACGACTTCATTACCAGTCGGATTGATCGACCTTTACCCGACTCTTCTTGAACTCTGCAACTTACCGCCAAATGAATCGAATGAAGGTGTGAGTCTTGTCCCTTTGATTCAAGGCAAGCCTGTCCCAGATTGGCGGATCGGAATTTTGACGACCTACGCGAAAGGGAACCACTCAATTCGAACGGAAAACATTCGTCTGATCCGCTACGAAGATGGTTCTTTCGAACTTTATGATCATCGATTTGATCCGGAAGAGTTCGAGAATCTCGCCGGCCCCGCTCAGTTTGATCGTCGTGCCATGGAGATCAATTACGATATCGCACAGGCTCTCAGCAAACTGATGCCCAAAGACGAAGCTCCGTATCACCCCGCCACAAGTCCTGCTCCGGTCAACGCCTGGTTTGAGAAACACTTAAAAGCGAACGGGATTGAATAACCGGTACCTCAGCAGGTTCAGACCACAAATCAGAATCCGGCAGCGAGATTGCGGAGTGTTCTCAAATGCCATCTCGACTCATGCTGACTTTATGCAGTCTTCCGAAACGGATTATCGCCGTCCTTGTCAGTTTCCTGTTGAGCTTGAGCGGTCAACTGCTGAAGATAATTTTCGAGTCGCCCTTGAGCTTTCTGAAGATGCGATGCCTTCTCCGACAACAATTCTTCACGCTTGGCGAGTTCAGCTGAACGGATTTCCAACTCTGCAGCAAGCGAATCAATCGATTGCTGATCCTGGGTCTGCTCGGCGGCTTCCATGAGCGCATCCGCTCCACTGACCTGAGCAGCTTCGACCTCTTCAATCGCTCGAATCTCTTCGCCAAGCAGATCAATGAGATCCTCTGCGGAGATTTCTCGAAGATCTACGTTTTCGTCCTCAACATTCTCGCTGCTGTCATCTTCAACGACATTTTCAGAACTGCCCAGTGTTCTCTCATCGACCACAAAAACGAAATCGCCGATCTCGACCAAGTCACCTTTATGAAGTGCAGATTCCCGAACCGGAGATCGATTCACGAGGAGCTGTGGTTCTTGGACAACCGCATCAATCCAGAGACCGGCCTCCACTGGGATGATCACGCTATGGAGAATTGGCATTTCTCCTCCCAGCTGAAGGTGGCAATTACTCCCCGCTCCGATCAGAAATCGCTCCTGGTCAATTGGGCGTTCCGGGTGCTTCGTCCGTCCACGCTCAATGCGGAGGGAAAATTGACGTTCAGGCGAGTCGGTTGAACTCATCGCACAGCCTCTGTTCATCCATTCACAGAATTGCTCATCACTCTTGTCAGAAAAGAGGAGCGCAATCCATCCTTGGTGGAAAGGACCACCACATCTCCTAGATCGGCCCCTCGAAAAGAGGTTCGTTAGGGGAAATTTGTCCAGCACCGGAAAAATGTCAATAATTCTTCTAATCGGAACTCCGGATTTGATGGATTCCCGCCTTGGTGGCACACTCCATTTTCAGGAAGTCTCTGTCATTGCTATACTTTGAGCAGATTCTGTTAAGGCAAACTGTGTTCACACGGGACAAACGGCCCTGCCGAAGCAGTCATTGAAATTCGAACTTCTCTCTCATTTCTATCGTTCTCAGATACATCCCGAAATTGATTTGCTGTTTTGACTTGGAGTGACTAAATGTCTGCCACGAAAACCGCGGCTCCCGCAACGGATACAAAACCACTTAAAGATGGCCCTGCCGAATGGAAGATCAAAGGAGTCGAACCGGAGATTAACAAGCTCTTCAAGCTTCAAATCAAACACGAAGCATCCGACTTGCATCTTCAGACAAACAAACCTGCGATGCTTCGCGTGCGAGGTGCAATCCGCGAACTCAGCATGCCACCGCTCACAGAAGAACAGTTGTGGGCGATGTTCTATGAAGTCATGGACGATCGCAACAAGCGAATTTTCGAAGAAGAGGGTGGAGCCGATTTCGCTCACATCGTCTCAGACGGTGGAAGTGACTGGCGGTTTCGTGTGAATCTGTTCAAGCAACTCGGCTTGCCCGGAATGGTCGCTCGTAAAGTGGAGCAAACGATTCCCCCGTTTGAAAAATTGTTCCTCCCGCCGGTCATGGAAGAACTTTGTAAGTACGATCAGGGAATGGTATTGCTCGCCGGGGTGACTGGGTCAGGTAAGTCAACAACGATTGCCTCGATGCTCGACTGGATCAACAAACAGTACCGCAAGCACATCCTCACAATTGAAGATCCGATTGAATTCATCTACACCCCTGACAAATGCCTGATCAATCAACGTGAAATCGGGATGGACGTCAAGGACTTCAGCATCGCCATGAAGCATGCTGTCCGTGAAGATCCGGATATCATTCTGGTGGGGGAATTGCGAGACATGGAAACCTTCGAAACCGCCATCCATGCCGCGGAAACCGGTCACTTGGTCTTCGGAACCATTCACGCCTCAAGTGCTCCGGGAACGATTCAACGTATTCTGGATTTGTTCCCACAATCCATGCATAGCGCCATTCGAGCGAGTATGGCGATGAACATGAAAGCGATTGTCGGTCAAAAACTGCTAAAGACAATTGTGGATCAACCATCACGGGTTCCGATTGTGGAAATCATGCGATTCAACCCCACAGTCAGAAAGCTGATCCTCGAAGCTTCAGACGAAAAGCTCTCGGCTGCCATTCGTCTTGGAAAAGACGAAGGAATGCAGTTGTTTAATGATTCATTGTATTCGTTTGTCGATCGTGAGTTAGTCAGCCGTCAGGCTGCATTCGAGATTTCGCCGAACGTGGAAGAACTCAAGATGATGATCAAGGGAATCGATGTGAAAGGTCCAGCGATTCTTTAGAGCGTCCTTCGAATTGGCGTCACACCTCGAATGTTCGTTTTGAAATCAAAACAGAGATTGAACCGTGGACTTGTGAAGAGCGTCTGAACGAACAGTTCCACCAATCAGGTCTGTTCGTTCAGTTCGACTCGCAGAAAAAGTTGTCGCGAATTGATTCGTACTTTCGAAACTGATGCATGCCAAAGTAGAACTTCACTGACTTTCAGTGAACGAGAGCAGTCGCTGAAGTCTTATCAAGTATTTCAACGACTTTCACCACGAACAGATGAAATCATGTCGGAGAAGGAATCGAAGCTGTGAATTCGTTGAAATCAATAATCATCACACTGGGGATGCTGTCCCTCCTGAGCTTCTCGCAAGCTGGGTTGGCTCAACAACCAGCGTCAGCGCCACCTCCTAATCAGGGAGGAACACTCCCCGCTCAACAGCAATCGATAACATCGGTGGGAAAACACCCGAAGCCTCACGATGGTTTCGCTCGTGGAAATGTGGTCCCTTCTCGGCCGGACCACGGTCTCCAAACCAGAGTGGCACCTCAGGTTGGAATGTATCTTTCCGTCGTGAAGCTTGTCGTTTTGATTGCCGTTCTGGCGTTCTGGCTTCACTACATGAACTGGGTCCATGAAGATAGTCGCGGCCTTCAAGTCCGCCCTCCGTTCTGGAATAGCTTGATGCTCATGGGAGGTGTGGCTGCTTTTCCTGCAGTCCTTTGCGTCCCGGTTTTTGCTGCTGGTTTTTTTGTGATGCTGGCATCAATCGGATCTCCGCTTGGATTTTATATCGTAGAGAGAAACAGCCGCGTTCCAGACTCACGCAAGGTGATGACGCGAGATCACTTGACCAAATGGTCCCGCCGCCAGTTGGCCAAGGTTGGCATCAACATTGGTGGACGAGAGAAGACTGACACAGCCTCCGGTCCGCCGATCAAGTTTATGGGAAAAACGAAATCGGGTCAGCGTGACGACAACCGCACTCGCCAAGTCGAATCGTCCCGAGGATACGTCGCTGCCAAGGAACTCGTTTACGATGCACTGCTGCGACGCGCAACCGACATCCACCTGGAACCCAAAGACGACGAACTCTCTGTACGAATCCGAATCGACGGCGTCATGTACCCTGCCGAACCATTCGACAAAGCGATCGGCGATGCCATCGTCAACATCTTCAAAGTTTTGTGTGCAATTGATATCACCGAAAAACGACGTTCACAAGATGGCTCGTTTGGTGCAATTGTGGAAGGTCGAGAAATCGATTTTCGTGTTGCTTCACAAGGAACGCGACACGGCGAAAAGTTGAGCATGCGTATCCTTGACCAGACCAATTCCGTCGGAACGATCGAGGGGCTGGGAATGAGGAAACAACTGCAACGCGAGCTTGAAAGCACAATCGTTCAGCCACACGGATTGATGCTCGTTTGCGGCCCGACTGGTGCGGGAAAATCAACAACGCTGTATGCCTGCATCAACGGAATCGACAGCTACGAAAAAAACATCATCACCGTCGAGGATCCCGTTGAATACAAGATGGACAACGTCACTCAAATTGAAGTGAACACAAAGTCTGGAAACACATTCGGCCAGTCTCTGCGCAGCATTCTCCGACAAGATCCCGACGTCATCATGATCGGGGAAATCCGCGATGAAGAGACCGCCAAAATTGCCTGCCAGGCCGCGAACACCGGGCACATGGTCTTTTCAACTGTCCACGCAAACGACACCATCACCGCTTTATATCGCTTGCTCGATCTGGGCGTTGAGCCGTTTATGATTTCGACATCAATCTCTGCAATTCTTGCTCAACGCCTGGCCCGTCGCCTCTGTACAAAATGTCGTGAAGCCTATAAACCCAAGGCAGAACTTCTTAAGGCGGTTGGCTTACCCCCAGAAAAAATCAAAGAGTTCTATCGTCCTCCCACGAAACCGACCTCAATCTGTACGAAGTGCAATGGACTCGGTTATCTGGGGCGTGTGGGCGTATTTGAGATGCTGATCATCACACCACGAATTCGAGACATGATTCGCGATGCTGCGAATATGTCTGCCATTCGAAACGAAGCCCGCAAAAACGGGATGCTTTACATGCAGGAAGAAGGCCTTCGGCTTGTTGTCCGGGGACTCACCTCCGTTGACGAAATTAGCCGCGTCGTCAAGTAGAAGCTTCGAAAAGCAATCCGCAGCGAGGAGCCCGCAACCACTTGAGTCCGAGCCAAGAAAAGATTGGCTGATCGTGAGCATTTTGGGGAATGATGGACGCGTTCTATTACGTAGCGAGCAGTCCATGATGTCACGAAAGTGACATTCACGGGCACCATCAGCTACGAAAGTGCAATTCTCCCGGTGTTCATGTGATCTCCAGATTCATCATGACTCAGCTGAATTACCTTACAAGCCAGGCACTTTTTTACATCGAGATTTTGGTTACGGAGTTGTCGAATCCACACCCACAAAACTAGACTCCCCCCGAGGATTTAGCAAAGTTTTGTGTTCCACCTTCTTGCATTGGATTCGCGATGCCGCTCTTTGAAATTGAAACAGATGCACACATCATGGTCGGCTGGGCGGCCAATGACGAGGAAGCAATCCAACTCGCTCAAGAGCACTACCCTGATGAAGCGGTGAGGCGAGTCCTTCAACGTCCACGAGATGTTTGGGTCATTTCAAAACGTCTCCTCGGAATTGAATCCTCAGTCACTCCTTGTGAAGTCGCTCGCGACTGCCTCTCCAAAGCTTCGGGAGATAAGGTTCATGCTATCCGGTTGTATCGCCAGGAAACCGGAGTCGACTTACACGAAGCTCAACTCGCGATCGAAAGCAACATGTCTCTCGGTTGGTAACAGGCCAGAAAGCAGCATTCAAAAACACGCCTCGGCAAATGTCCCTGCGTCGATAATAAGGAGGTCGATGTGATTATTGACCGCATCGAGATCTTTCATGTCGCCCTCCCACTGATCACGCCCTGGCGGACAGCGTATGGAGAAGACTCGGTTGTGGAGTCGGTCCTGTGCCGGATGACTTCTGGTTCAACCGAGGCATGGGGGGAAAGTTGTCCGCTGGCTGCTCCCTGTTACAGCCCGGAATGGGCTGGTGGAATTTTCGAGACAGCGAAACGCTGGCTGGCTCCCAGAGTCCTCGGGCAAGAGTTCAATTCTGGCGAAGAGATTCAACAAGCACTCTCGATTTACAAAGGCAACTCTTTCGCCAAAGCGTTGATTGATAACACATGGTGGACGCTGCACGCGAAACTCTCTGAACAACCCTTACACCAATTGTTTAGTGCCAATAGAAATTGCATCCCTGTCGGAGCCGACTTCGGAGTGCAGGACTCGATTGAAGAACTGCTCGATCTGATCCATCAAGCGGTCGCTGAAGGATTTCCGCGAATCAAGTTGAAGTTCCGCCCCGGCTGGGATCTCCCGATGCTTCGATCGGTTCGCGATGAATTCCCGGAGACAGTCTTTCACATCGATTGCAATAGCGGGTATACGCTCGCAGACCTCAGCTTGTTTGAGGAGATCGATTCACTCGGCCTGGCAATGATCGAACAGCCACTCAGCTTTGATGATCTGCATGACCACGCCAAACTTCAGTCAAGGTTGAGGACTCCAATTTGCCTGGACGAAAGTATTTCATCGCCTGAGCGAGCGAGAAAAGCGATCGAATTGAAGGCCTGTCAGTACATCAACATCAAACCGGGGCGCGTCGGCGGAATCACCAATGCGATCAAAATTCACAACGACTGTGAAGATGCCGGCATTCCCTGCTGGGTCGGTGGAATGCTGGAGAGTTCCGTAGGGGGGGCAATTTGTATCTCTCTGGGAATGCTTGAAAACTTCTCTTATCCCGCTGATATTTTCCCCAGTTCAAACTATTACAAAACGGATCTAGGATCGGTTCCCATCACGATTGAGAAAGACCATCACGGAATTCCAAGCGTCCGCGCTATGCACCCTCTCCCGACTCCACACCCTGAACGTTTGAGTCAATGCACCGTCCAATCAGCTGTTATCCGTTGACCACTTGTGCGGTCATGACGGTATGGGGAGTCGTACCGGTCGTGGAGTTCGTGAATAACACAAATTTTCAGGAATTCTTCTATCGATAGGGCGTCTTTCCATCGTACCATAGATAGACCGCTTCGCTGAGATGACGGTTTAGGGCCGAAATAACGGCCTGGGAGTCTCCTACAGCATTTTTCAAATCGGTGTTCGGTTAGTGCCTCGTGACGAACATCGATTTCATTAGAACTGATCCGAATACCTGATATCGCTCGCTCAAACGTTGAGAAAGGCGGTAATTTCAGGAGTTGTCGGACTGGTTCGAGAGAAACGCGTTCTTCATGGGCACACAGCCAATCAGCACACAGGCAATCACCTGACAAGACGCTCAATTCGCGGACACAAGAAACACGAAAGTGTTCTAAAACCCGCAAGTAACACGAGTGAAATCGAACTGGAACACTGGAGTTCCGGAGCTCTCTTTCAGGTTTTGTTAGAGCAAAAAAATGCTTCAGAGGCCAAAACATCCGGGATTTCAAGTCTTGTACGGGAAGAGAACAGTGAAAATCAAGGTTTTGCTTTTGGTCATTGGCGTTTGCTTGATTGCTGCTGAGTCACTACCTGCTCAAGGGGTCGTTGTCGAGCAGAGTTCTCGATCAGCCCGCCCTGCGCCGTCATCGCAGCCAGCAGGGAAGCCGACTTCCGGGCCACCTTCTACTGGGAAAGATGGCAAACCAGCGGAGAAGGCTGACGAGAAAGACAAAAAAGAAAGTAGCGATCAAAAAGCGTCGCCCAAAACCATCACTCGTAGCGACTACAAACCTGACCCGCTCGAACAGCCCCTTCCCATCGACTTAGACTCAGAAGGGACGGTGAAGTTTAACTTCCATGGAACTCCGTGGCCCGTCGTTCTGGATTGGCTGGCCCGCTACTCACACCTCAACCTCGATTGGCAGGAACTCCCCGGCGATTACGTCAATCTACGAACTCAACGGACTTACTCCGCCGCAGAAGCACGCGACATGATCAATCGGCATCTGCTGGCTCGCGGATATACTCTTTTAGTCCACGACGAACTTCTCTCGGTTGCCAAAATCTCAACTCTCAATCCGGGGCTCGTTCCTCGAGTCCAGGCAGAAGACCTCAACCAGTGTCTGCCACACGAATTTGTGAAAGTCTCTCTGCCACTTGATTGGATTCTGGCGGATGAGGCTGTTGAGCAACTGAAGCCAATGCTCAGCCCCAATGGGAAGTTACATGCAATCACATCGGTCAATCGACTAGAGGCAGTCGACGTGGCGGCAAACCTGCAAGAGGTTTACAACCTGCTCACAACAGAGCAAAGGAAATCCAATTCCGATGGAGGACTTGTTCGTGAGTTCAAGCTGAAACATGTTCGTGCGGTCGACGTGATTGGATCGTTGTATGGGATTCTCGGTTTGCGACAACCGGAGTCACTCTCCGGTGACTCCAATGATATTTCCGGAAGTTCAAGCAGACAAATCATGCAGCAACTGCAACGGATGCAGCAACAACAGCAACAGCGAGGAAACTCTTCAGGCGCCAAAGGAAAAGAAGAAACAGAGCCAAAGCTGGTTCTCAACGAACGCGAAAACAGCATTCTGGCACACGCCTCCCCAGACAAAATGGAGATCATTGCCCAAACGATTAAGGCGATGGATGTCGCTTCTGATCCGACGAAACATATCCTCCAAAATCTGGACGGAATGAAAGTCTATCGTCTGTCGACTTTAAAGCCGGACCCACTCGTCAAGATCCTTTCAGAAATTGGCGACCTCTCCCCAACATCCAAGATTCAAGTCGATTCGGAAAACAATGCCATCATTGTGCATGGATCGCTCGCTGACCATGTCACGATTCAATCATTAGTTGACCGACTCGATGGAAGCAGCCGTCAGTTTCATGTGGTGACATTAAGACGATTACGTGCCCGCGATGTCGCTGGAACCATTCAGTACATGCTGGGTGAAGAAGAGGAGGAAGAAGATAATTCGCGATCCCGGTACTATGGGTACTACGGAAGTTACCGCGGGAATCAGTCAGAGACCACGAAAGACAAACGTCCATTTCGAGTCGATGCAGATGTCGAGAACAATCGCCTCCTCGTGTGGGCGAATGAATCGGAACGAGGAGAAATCGACAACCTGCTCATCAAAATGGGAGAGTTCCCAGCAGGTAAATCCAACCCCGCGAGATCGCGAACAGTCGATCTTTACTCCGATGAAAATGCAGAACGACTTTTGGAAGAAGTCGAACGAGTCTGGCAGCGGAACAAACAGAACCAGCTCAACATCGAAACTTCCAAAGAAAATTCTGAAAAGCCAGCTGCCCAAAAGCCAATCGAGCAGAAGCAGAATGAAGTTCACTTGAATTCAAAAACCGCAATTCACTTAGCATCTGAGCTGAAAACAGCTGAGCTCGCCCAAACTCAGCCAACCCAAACTGAACATACCCAAACTCTTCCTGAGCAATCAGACCTTGCTCAGCGACCCCAATTTGACCAGCATCCACTCGCAGAATCAGAAGTCACGCCCGCTCCGATCACCATCCGGCAGCTCCCCGATGGGCGACTTCAAATCCGATCTGAGGATACCGAAGCGCTCGATGAGTTGGAGTATCTCATTGCCGAACTCGCTCCAAAATCTCCTGACTACAAAATTTATCAAATCAAATACGCCTGGCCGTTTGGGGTCGAGTTGCTCCTCGACGACTTCTTTACATCGGAAGAAGATGAAGAAGAGATTCTCGACTGGTTCGGAAATACGCGGACGTTCAATAAACAATCGCCGGATCGTCTCTCGACACAAAGAAAGTTAAAAATCATTTCAGACGACGATTCTCGCACGCTGCTCGTTCAAGGTGCGACCGCTCAACAACTGGCGATTATTGAAGAGCTCCTTGAAATTTACGATCGACCGGAATCGAGTGACCCCCAATCGATCCGCGTCACCAAAATCTTCCATATCGAATTCTCGCAAGCTGCTGTCATTTCAGAAACCGTGAAGGCTGTCTATCGAGACTTGTTGAGCGCCAATGACCCTGCTCTGCAAACCAAAGGGAAAGATGGCCAGAATCAACAACAGCCATCCTCACAAGGAATTACGTTTGCCCCGTTTCGGAACAATGAAGAGAAGAAAGAAGCAGACCAACCACAAGAGCCGATCAAGTTCAAAGGGCTGCTTTCGATTGGTGTCGACGAAGTTTCCAACACGCTTGTCGTCTCCGCAGCCAGCGGACTTATCGAGGGAATTACTGAATTGATCGAAACTCTTGATGTTGCCGCCAAACCTGACAATTCTGTCAAAGTTCTTTCAGTGAACCCCGGAATCAGCCCATCCTTTCTTCGAGACCGGCTGCACCAGTCCTTCGGAATTGGTGGAAAGTTAAGCGTTTCAACGACAGGAGCAAATCGAAAAGGCAAGAACAACAACGCGAACCCAGCGAGTCCTCAACCTGGCCAAAACAACAACGCTCAGCCCTCAAGTGAGTGACTGATCGCTTCATCAAACCGAAATTGAAGCTCTCCCGCCCGCTTCAGCCTGTCTCAACTCTTGACGATATCATGGACAATCTTTCCATGGACATCGGTGAGTCGCATATCCCTGCCGCTGTAACGCACTGTCAGAGCAGTATGCTCGATCCCGAGCAGATGCAAAATCGTGGCATGCAGGTCGTACATCTCAAGGCGATTTTCAATCGCATGGTAACCGTATTCGTCGGTCGCTCCGTAGCTGATGCCTCCCTGGACTCCACCGCCAGCCATCCAAATTGAGAACCCAAATGGATTATGATCTCGGCCATCCGCTCCTTGTGCAAAAGGTGTTCTCCCGAACTCGCCTGCCCAAATGACGAGCGTCTCATCGAGTAGGCCACGCCGTTTCAAATCCTGGAGAAGTGCCGCAATCGGCTGATCGACAGACCGGGCATTTTTCGTGTGTCCGTCGACCAGCTTTGAATGTTGATCCCACCGATCTCCCGCTCCGCCGGGACACGTCAGCTGAATAAAGCGAACACCACGCTCGACCATCCTGCGAGCAACCAGACAAGCTTGCCCAAAGGTTTTGGTTCCTGCCCAGTCAGCTTGCAAGCCATACATTTTTTGCGTTGCCTCAGATTCCTGAGACAAATCCATCAATTCTGGAACTGCAGACTGCATTCGAAATGCGAGTTCGTAGTTTGAAATTGCAGACTCAATCGCATCGTGACGCCCCTCCCGAGCCAATAAGCTCCGATCCATCTTTCGCATCAGTTCAAGTTTTCGCAACTGAGCAGCCTTTGAGATATTTTTCGGTAAGATATCTGCAACCGGGGTTGCGCCCTCTTTGAAGACCGATCCCTGAAAGGTCGCTGGAAGAAATCCACTGCCAAAGCAGGCCAGCCCTCCCGGTGGAATCAGACCACTATTCAAGACCACAAAACCGGGAAGCTCCTGGCTTTCAGTCCCCAAACCGTAGGTCACCCACGCCCCCATACTGGGGCGGCCTTGTAAACCATGCCCTGTGTGAAGGAAATAGTTTGCCCCGGTATGTTCGGGGAATTCCGAAGTCATTGAACGTATCACACAAAGATCATCGACACATGTCGCCACATTCGGAAACAGCTCACTCACCGGAAGACCGCTCTCACCATGTTGTTTGAACTTCCAAGGCGAGCCGAGTGTCGAGCCATTGTTTGCAAACTGAGTTGGCTGAACTTTCATTTTGAACGGTTGGCCGTTCTCTTTCGTTAAAAGCGGCTTGGGATCAAAGGTGTCGACCTGCGACGGCCCTCCGTCCATGTAAAGAAAGATGACATTCTTCGCACGCTGCGGGTACTGCAGATAAGATTTCTGCTCACCTGATGAGGTCTCTGCCTGCAACTGCTGCCAGTTTAAGGCGGAGAGCGATACTGCCCCAAATCCAAGGGCAGATTGCGTCAGCCATTGACGCCGATTCAGCGGATTTTGAAATGATGATTGCATGAAAATATTGTTGATAAAATTCGTGTGCTTTTCTTCGAAGCATCTTTATTACGGAGTTGCTTCGACTGGTCGTCGTTGCTTGGCTAACTCTTCGTAGTAACGTTGCAAAAGATCCGCATATTTCTTGGGAACTGGATCTCTGTCGATCGGTACCAGTTCTTCATTCGGATCACGTCGAGCAATTTCTTCAGCGATTTCCTGCTGTAATTCGACCATTGGACCATACACCGATGTGCGGACCAATTCCCAGTCAGGAGCTTTTGAGTGCCGTTTCATGTCGATCCGCATTTGCCGAGCACGTTCGCGAATCGTTGCAACCTGCGTACGCAATTCCGGGCTGGTAACCATCTCTTCGAGATCTCGCATTCGATCGGACCATTCTTTGTAGTCATCTCCAGTGAGTGGACGTTGTGGACCGTCCCCGCCTCCGTTTTGGGCTCCTCCTTCCTGAAACAGGTTCCCAAGTTGCTGGCCAAGATTAGGACGATCCTGTCCTGATTGTGAGCCCTGCCCCGGTTGCTGTCCCGGTTGCTGTCCCGGTTGCTGACCCTCAGGATTCGGGGTACTCTCGGTAGACTTCGGGCTCGGCTTTCCATCCCGTGAAGGGTTGTCATCCTGACTTGTCACTGGAGCTTCCGCCGGGACATTTTCGCCACCAGGCTGATTACTATCTTCTGGTGTCTGCTCCGACTTTCCTGATTGTTGTCCCGTTTTTTGACCGGGGTGCTTCTGCTCAGCATTGTCCTGCCCTGTTTGATTGTCGCTCGCTTTCGAGTTCTCCGCTCCATTATCGCGAAGCTCGTTTTCGATGGCACGTGTCAGTTCATCGAGAACTTCACTGGCAGCTGCCAAGGCTTCACCTTCATCGCCAAGAATTGATTCGGCAGCTTCTTCGACTCCCTGCTGTAAGCGTTCGATCCCCTGCTGGGCCTGAGCCTGAGCCTTCTTCGCTTCTTCTTCGATTCCGTAGCGTTGCAATTGAGCCGCTCCTTCGAGTGCCTCTTCTGGTTCGAATTTGCGAAGGTCTCGCATCGTGTCGTACAGTTTTCGAGAGAGAAGCGGCTCGGTATTTTCTGATTCTTCAACGAGTTCCTTAGTCCGATCAAGGAGGCCTCCTAAGCGTTCCTTTTGAGCTTCGAGAGCTTTGGCTATCTCTTCGCGATCTTTCGACTCTTCCGCCGGTCGCAATGATTTTTGCTTTGGTGGTTCGTTGCTTTTTTCCTCGCCATTCATGGCATTTGCAATTTCTTGCTGGTTCTCAGAAAGCTCGCGAGCATCCTTCCGGAGTTCACGGACCGCATCGGCAAACTGGCTGGCCGTTTGATTTTTGAATTCTTCTTGAAGCTCATTGAGTTCGCGTTGCGCGCGTGTCCCCTCTGTCAATGCTTTCGAGGTTTGTTGCTCTTTGAGAGACTCCGCTGCACGTCGGACACGCTCTCGAGTTTCGTCGACCTTTTCGCGTGCTTCGGCCATACGTTCGCGGTTTTCTTCAGTACTCATCCGCTCTTTGAGTTCATCGAGATTACGGAGTAGCTCCTCTTGTTCTTCCTGAAGTCTCTTCAATTCGCGATTCAATTCTTCTTTCTGTTTTGCATCGGTTTCGTCTCGAAGCTTGTTCTCCAATTCACGAATTTTCTCATTAAGATCTTCTTGGCGTCGGGCCAGTTCTCGCAATCGATTAAGAACCTGCAACGTTTCACGCTGTTCTTGTTGTTGCTGCTGTTGTTGGGCTTGCCGTTCGGTCTCGTACCGGTCACGATCATTCTTCAGCTCGAGGGCCTTCATTTGTCGGTTACGATCTTGCTGACTTGAACTCTGAGATTGACTTTGCGACTGTTGAGACTGCTGGACATTCTTTTCTCTCGAGTTCAGCTTCAGCAATCCCTGATAGGCTTCCTGAGCTTTCGAGCGTGCATCATGGAGGAGCTCGAGATCATTTTTGGTTAACGCACCTGCGAAGTGCCGAGAGGCCGAGGTCATCAACTCCATTGCTTCGACGAGATGAACTTTCATTTGCTCATCGTCGATCTTCTCCATCAACTCTTCTGCCATCGTGATCGCTTGTTCTTGCGATTCAAACAGGACTTCCGTTGACTCAGCAAACTTCGGAGAAGGTTCCTTTCGCGACTCAGATCGAATCAGGTTCCAGGCAGCCGTGACGATTTGCCTCTGAACTTCAAGTAGTTTTCCCGATTGAGTTCCATCCTGTTGTTGCTGCTGTTGCTGTTGCTGCTGTTGTTGGTTCGCAGGGACTTCTCGAAAGATTTCTTCAAAAGGCCTGACTTCGGAGAAAAAAATGTCGCTGAATGCTCGACGCTGCTCCCCATCCGGTCCAATATCGTCAGCATAGAAATAGTACGAGATGAGTTGATCGGGATTGAGTTTCAGTTGCTCTAAGTGCAACAGGTGGTCCATCGTGGCCTTTTCATTTTTCCCGGCCTTCTCTCCCAGTACCATCCCAGCCTGTTTTCCATCGGGAGTTTCATAGACAAGTCCGTACTCCACTAATCCGAAATCATCCGACGCGTTCGCTTGCAGCGACAGTTCTTCTAGCGGAGAAACCCGGACATCACGAGCAGGAAAGGCAACTTTCAGATTTGCCGGTTGATTCGGAAGAACTTGAATCACAAACTCGGGAGCATCTCGATTACTGCGATCGTTTTCATCAGTCAGAACTAACCGAAATTTTTGTTTGCCCGGCTTTGAAGAGGCCCAATCGAGAGCAAGCTGATTGGTTCCTGGCTGTGCAGTCTCCAACTCAAGCCGGTTTCCATCGTCATCGACAAAAGCTGCTGACTTCACATTTTTGTTCAATTCGAACTCAAAGTTAATCTTGGCTCCCTCGACGACACTTAAGCGTCGAACATTTTCAATCGTTTCGGCATCAAGTCCTGTGTAGTCCGGGAACTGAATTTCTGCATCCGCTTTCAAGAGTTCCGGGTAGGTGAAAGTGGTGACGGAAAACTCATCCGAGTTCTGCTGATCATATTCAATGCGATAAGTCAGATCTCGAACAATTTCAGGAATTCGACCGCCGAAGACAGGATCATCGAGACTCTTTTGTAAGGGGACACGAATTTCGTTCGCGTTCTGATCAACAGCGACGAGGGTAACATCCACCGGCAAGCGCTCCCCGAACCGAGCGAGGACAAGTAAACTCGTTCCGCGTTCCACTTCGGCGTCACCAGGATCCACGCTAATCTCAATCGGTGTCTGCAAGTCGAGAACTTCCTCGACAACCTGATCAGCTTGTTGCTCTGAGCTTGAAAGTGGTGGAGACGTTGGTGCTTCAAGGACGAGAAAGAGACAGGTCAGCATCGCGGCAATACGACAGAATCTCGTTGGTGAAAAAGATTTCACAGCTCGCGACCAGTGATGATTGCGTTCGTGCTGCAAAACATTGGTGATCACTTCGGACTGCAAATAGTTCAGTTCCCAGCGGCCCATAGCTGGGCTTTGTCGCAACGCTGCCAGAAGCATCGAATCCAGTTCCGGAAACTCGTTTTCTAGTAACAAGGCCGCTTCTGATCGGTCGGTCGCTTTTGCTCGCCCCACGATGATTGAAGAAACAATCGAGATTGGGATACAAACGAGGATCGCTTTCAGAAGCTCGATTCGTGGCTGGCCGTCGATCAACATTCCCAGCAGCACGATCGCTAAAACCGTCCAGCATACGAGAGATGCTTTAATCGCTCTTAAACGTCGCATCCTCGCGACAACTTCATCCAGACGTCGGAGCAAACGGGCATCGGACATACTGTCTCTCCTGAACTCTGCAAGGGAACACCCATCAAAGATCGCATGTTAATCTTACCCGATTTTGCGGATGATGACAGCCTGGTTTCAATCGATCCAACCTCATCAACAATTTAATCCATCACAGGTGGGGTAAACTGTTCCGGTTTTAGGACATGTTGCCTAAATTCATCTTGGCACAGTCAGAGAAACTGACCTTTTGACTCAAGTTGCTCCTGCAATGGCGATAGTATTCAGGAACTGATCCCACTTGAGCAGATTTCTCATTTCAACAGAAGTGCTCTCACGACATCGGGACTGGGAACAGGAGCACGCCTCCTGGACCGGGAACCAATGTCATACTGCCGAATCGTCGGCGATGAGCGGTTTTGTTCAGGTCAACAGATCAGGAAACGATCAGGAATTCTCATGAACCCGGACCCCTGTTTTAGAACCAGTCCGAAAACTACTGGAATGGTCGCTTTCCTCAACGTTTGAGAGAGCAATTTCAAGTTTCAGGATCAGTTCTAGTTTTATTGATGAAGCAGGAATATGAGAATTCTAAATCAGCTTAAAAAATAGATGAACGCGAACGGACTTGTGGAGATGAGTGATTCATTACATGAAAAGCAATCTTCACGGACAAAAAGCACGAAAGTGTTCTATTGAAAGTGAAAACGACTGATCAGATGTTGCTCTGATCAAATTGTTCTGATGTTGGACAATTCCTGGAAAGATTTTATTGAATTCCAGGTGGCGTTTTGGCAGTATGGAGGCGTGTATGAATCAGGATGATTCTTTTGAACCCATGATTTTTACACCAATGAGGAGACAACCATGAGGAATGTGTTGTGGGGAGTCGCGGCATTTGCCTTAGCGATCTCTGGGGAGGCCACAGCGCAGGCTGGCTGGTTCTGCGGAACCGCTGGCTATAATCGCTGTGCAGTCGCGCATTGCCAACCAACTGCGTGTTACACTGCTTGCAAAGTCGAGCGAGAAACATGCTACCGGACTGTTTACGAATCAATCTGTGAACCAGTTCAGGAAACTTACAATCGAACGGTTTACGACACCGTCTACGAAGATGTCGAACAAACCTGCTATCGCAATGTTGTCAAACAACAATTTCGCGAAGAAGAATACCAGGTGAGCCGACAGGTCTTTGAAACTTCTTATCAGGAAAAAGAATACACAGTTCAACGCCCTGTGTGGGAAACTTCCTATCGAGAAGAGTCTTATCAGGTGCGGCGTCCCGTGTGGACCACCGAGAACCGACAAACAACTCGTACAGTCATGCGACCGGTCACGGAAACCGTGAATCGACAAGTGACACGAACAGTCATGCGGCAAGTTACGGAAACTGTGAACCAGGAACGTTGCTACCGAGTCATGCAACCGGTCACAACTTACCGAACTGTCCGTCGAGTTGTGCAGTGTGAACCACCACCGGTCTGCGATCCTTGTGCGCAAGCACCGATGCCAGCAAGACGACCTTGCTTCGCCTGCTGCCCATGGCTGTGCCCCTTCAAAAACTTTGGTTGGGGAGCAGGACGAGTTGCTTATCGTCCTCGCACACGAGTCATCACTGAGCAAGTTCCTTGCACCGTTTATGTGCCGAAAGTCGTTCGACAAGTTTGCCCCGTGCAAGTCTGCAGATTAGTCCCTGAACAAGTTGTCGAAAACTGTCCGGTCCAGGTCTGTCGCATGGTCCCCGAACAAGTCGTTGACAACTGTGAAGTTCGAGTTTGCAAATGGGTTTGCGAAACACAAACACGCAAAATCCCAGTGCGGACGTGCCGAATGGTCAGCGAAGTCAAGACATCTAAAATCCCGGTTCAGACATGCAAAACCGTGACGGAAGTCCGTACTCGTAAAGTTCCATTCTGCACAGTCGAGAAAGTCCCTTACACAGTGACTCACAGAGTTGCTCGACAGGTCGCTCGACAAGAACCATGCACCGTTACACGAATGGTCACCAAACTGGTTCCGCGTCAAGTCGCCTATGAAGTTTGCCGAATGGTTCCCGTCCAACAATGTTACACCGTTCAACCGTGCGATAGCTGTGGAGTTCCATCAGGACTCGGCGGATGTGCAAACGGGGACTGTGGCACCATTCAACACGACGCCAATAAACCTGTTCCGCAAGCAGACCCAACACTTTCTGCTCCAGCCAAAGAAGAATCTGGCCCAGAAGTGAACCCAACTCCAAGTGGACCTTCCGCTTAATCGATTTTAAATCTCCTGTCTCTGTGAAGAGTTCGATTCATGTCGTGATTCGCAAACTTCCAGAAGACCGAGAGAGTTCCACGGTTTCAAAATGATCTGACATCTGGAACATTGAGTTCGCTCAAAGCACACAAAACGACTGGAATTTGTTCCCGTCGCAAGTGTGACGCGACAACCAAAGCTTGCTAAAATCGCCCACGCAAACTCCTTGCGTGGGCGATCTTTTTCGTTGAACTACAGGTGTCGGAGACTTCGCTTCACGCCCGACTTGAGTCCCCGTGAGCTATCATGTATTCAGAGGAGATGGACGACTCAGGAGAATGCTCCATCTCTGATCGATCTACGATTTCTCCCCGCGACGAATTAAGAATCAGGCCGCGACTCGAACCACTGACCTTCTGATGCTTTTCATTCACTCCCTGCGAACGAAAGTTTCAATTCACCGATGACTTCAGGCGAAACTAAAAAAAAGCGAACAGATCTGATTCGCGTGTGGCTGGCACGGTTTCTGGTCGCCTACTTTCTCGTCGCCTATATTCTGCTCCCATTTGTCTGGAAACAGTACACGCGCAGGCATCCTGTGCTGGATGAAAGTCCTCGATTGACGACGACCGGAGATGGCCACGCAGGAGACCCACTGAATATCGCTTTAGTCGGGACGGAAGCCGAAATCAAGGAGATCATGAAGAAGGCCAAATGGTATCCGGCTGATCCGCTCGGGTTTCGTAGCGACCTGAAAATCGCTGCCGACACAGTTCTGAAACGCTCGTATGTTGAGGCTCCTGTGAGCAGTTTGTACCTATTCGGTCGGAAGGAAGACCTCGCCTTCGAACAGCCTGTGGGGAACGATCCGCGGAAGCGTCATCATGTGCGGTTCTGGAAAAACCCTGAGCCAGATCAACAAGGAAGGCAGTTCTGGCTGGGATCAGCTTCATACGACGAACGTGTTGGCTTCAGCCACACGACTGGTGAAATTACGCATCATATCGCTCCCGACGTTGATAAAGAGCGGGACCATCTACTCCACGACTTACAACAAACTCAAGACTTGTCAGAGGTCTCAACAATCCCCGATTTCCACAAAATTCTTGAAGGGAAAAATGGAGGCGGAGACCGCTGGTACACCGACGGAGCCATGGCAGTCGCTGTCATCAAGAATGATTAACTCAAAATCATATTGGCGACGTCCCTCTTGAGAAGCTGGCAATCATCAACTGCTCTTCTCCGGGACAGAAAAAAATGAAACTGATTCAGCCTGAAGCTTTCCGCTGATTCTTCGCTTTTAAAAGCTCGCCTTTGAGGTCTTCTCTTAAATACATCCCGTTTGATCCTTTGGTCCGCACGATCACTCCATCGATGAGTGACATTTGAATAATGAGGTCCGCAATAGACCGCTCACCCAGATTGGAAGCAAGTTGATCCATGGGAATCCGTTTCCCTGACTTGGCCAACTGGATCAGAAAGGGTGTCACAAAATCGGGTTCAATTTTTTGAATGTCGCGGGCGAGGCGCGTCTGTCGAAAACCGGACATGATGATGGCGGGAGCAGCCAGAATCGAAACGGAAAGCATCTTGACGATTCCGCGAACTGTTTCCGGATTGCCGAAGAATGACATCAACCGACTTCCACTCTCTTTTACAGCTGTGTGTACTTTCTGAGTTTGTTCGTCTGAACCAAGATCGACATTTTCGACCTCTTCGTGATTCACCAGCAGGTAAACCGCAAAGAGCAACGCAATCACAAACAGCGTTGCAGAAAGCAGCCCCATGCCTTCTCCGAGAATCCCGGAAACGGCGAACCACAAACAGAACCTGACCACCCAATAGGTCGCAAGCAACACAAAGAGGGAGCCTAGAAAACTGACAATCGCCCCCGCAACGTGAAGCTTGAACCGTTTCTCCTTGTAACTCTCAACCCAATTCTCAATCGCTTCCTGAATCGTCATTTCTGGCATTGTTCATCAATCTTGTGTCTCATCGACTATCTGGCAGGACCAGCAAATTTCAAAGTCGGCACTATTTTCTTCACCACAACTCACACACTTCCATGGAGATCGTGTTTGCGACCGCTCTCGTTGTTCCTGCTTAACGAGTTCTATGATTTGTCGGCCGCGTGCAAAGTCTTCTTCATGAACCCACAGTCGGGGTGTTGCCAATTGCGCTGGCAAATCACCGATGATCCCGTGGAGTGATGCACCAACGACCTTCGCGATAATCCCCTCCTCCGCGAGGACTCTCCGAATGTGTTCGGCGTCCATCAGATCATCGGCTGAATAGACTTCGACAATCTTGTCGTCAGACATGTCCATCTCACTCTCGACTTCGTTTTATTGCTTCTCTCTAAACTGAAACGAGAACAGGTCCGCCTCGTTCATCAGAAATTTCACGCGAATTGGCTTTTCAGACAAATTTTTGAGCGATTTGCCTTCGTTTTTCCACTGAACCACCTGCTCAATTGAATCGCCGTTGAGCGGTTTGCAATCTTTAGAGCTGAAACCGGGAATCGGGTTTCCGTCAGCGTCCTGGAGTTCAACCTGAATTGCTCCCCCTTTTCTGGCAGAGTAGTTGAGAACGAGTTCGTCCCCGGAAAACTGAATCGGCTTCGTGATGAGTTCCCCACCTTTTTGACCAGACTGGAGTGCGACAAAGCCATCGGTGCGGTAACTGAAGCGGCGAACTCGGGTATCGGGGCCAGCATAGTACGCTTCCGTCGCAAAAACTGACATCCTCCCCGGCTCGGCAGGTATTTCAACCAGTCCATGCACCATATAGTTGCTGCGATTGCCCTGTCGGTCTTTGGGAGCATCGCGAGGGACAATCGGGTCGTTGTACCGGGTAAAAGTGACTCCATCCCGGCTGGACATGAAGACTGGTTCGACCTGGCTATCCTTAGGGAGGTAGCGTGTCGGAAAGCCGACGAGCAAATGTGGTGCGCGATCATACGACCGGATTGCATTCGTATACAGGTGCTGATGCTCCGCGCCCGGGTACTTCAACAAGACGGGCTTCGTCCAGTTGAGAAAATCATCCGAGGTGCAGGTCATGATATCTCGAACCCCGTTTGTGAACGTACGGTGAAAGTCGACGTACTGTTTTGTATGCGGATTCCAAAATGCAAGGTTCTGTGAATCGAAGGCTCCTTCAGTGATGACCGGTTCGTCCTTCATTAGCGACCAGTGAATTCCGTCAGGAGATTTGAAAACATAAAGTCCTTTCTTGCCTTGCGGTCGTCCCCGTGAAATGGCTTTGTACTTTGCATCTGCAGAACAGTTCGGGTTTGTATCCTTGAATGGCACAAAGCAGTGCGTGCCGATTCCATCCCAGACGATATTGTTTTCTTTTGAGCCGTTGTACTCAATGATACCCAAATTCGGTTTGGTCCAGTGAATGCCATCGGTGCTTTCTGCATAGCAGGTCACTTCGGGGTGCAGCGACTTCCTCGTCTTCTCGTTCACATGAGATCCGCGGTAGTACATCCGGTAGATGTCACCATCTTGAAAGATGGTGTAGTAAGCACAGGTGTTTCCTTCCCACGGTTCGTCAGTTGTGATGATGACGTCATGTGGCGTTGGCTGTTGAGCAACTTGAGTAAGATCACCGTTCATACTCTCGATCAGAAAACCGTCAGTAAACAGTTCCAACCGCGAACCGATATCAATCGGCTCCGCATAAACTGTCGTGACAGAGAACAAGGTGAATGCGAAAGCATAAGACATTTTCATTTGTTGGCCTTTCAAGTTGATTTCAGAACTCGATCCCATGCTTATGAGTATGGAGATTGACTCTCCGCTCGGCAATCATGACTTCAATTTGATCCCAAAGTCAGCGGTCCAACGACTTCGACAAGAGCTGGGAACATGTAAGAAGTTTGTCAATCTTTGATTCCGTTCTCCATCACTATTGTGGAGCCCAAAACTCTTTGCATCATAAACAGATGATTTTTCATCAATTTGTTTTGGTCTATTCTCACGGGAGAAATGCATGGCAGGACGTATTCTTTTTTTGATGCTGCTCTTCTTCACTCTCCTTCAACACGGTCTGTCGGCGCAAGATAAAAAGGAGAACCAGAAGGGCACTGCGGCTGCCGAGTCATCTCCCTTCGATCCCGTAGCAACCGGCTTACGAGCTGCACCGATTCCATCGACTGCTATCCGAACTGCAGCGATCAACAAGAACGGAAGCCTGATCGCGTTCGGAACAGGCGAAGGAAAAATTTCCATCTGGGATACTAAGCAGAATAAATTTACTCATGAATGGTCCGGGCATGACCACTGGGTTTTCGATCTCGTTTTTGATGCGAATTCAGAGAGATTGTTCTCTGCTGGAGGCGACAACAAAACTAAAATCTGGTCGAGCGAAGACTGGAAGCTGCTGAAAACCTTTGAAGACCACACCGACGACGTACATAGTGTAGCACTGACTCCTGATGAGACATTGCTCATCACCGGAGGTGACGACACAAACGTGATCGTCCGAAATCTAAAAACGGGTGAGGTGACCTTCCTCAAAGGTCATACTGCTCAGGTGACATCAACAGTGTTGTCGCTCGATGGAAAGCAGGCGTTCTCTGCCAGCCGAGACCAAACGATTCGCGTTTGGGATTTGGAAAACCTCAAGGAAATTGCCGTCTTTAAAGGGCACCAGGAAGATGTTCTGCACTTGGCGATTGATAAGTCCGGTCAACACATCGCCTCCGCAAGCTATGATGGAACTGCTCGCCTCTGGGATGTCCAATCCTTAAAGCAAATTGCGTCATTCGAGATCCCCAAGACATGGGTGACTGCAGTGGAGTTTTCGAATGACTCAAAGTTGCTCTTCACCGGGTCAACAGATTTCATGGTGCGGGCATTTGACATTCAGTCAAAAAAGGAAATCTGGAAAATCGCGACAAGCTCGGATGTCTCTGATTTGCTCTCTTTGTCGGATGCAAACTCGCTTCTGGCGACATCATCGAGTCATGGAATCTATTTTTATGAATACACAAATGACCGAGCAATCACAAAACAGGTTGCAATTCCGGCATACGCCGAGTGGGGGCATGCTTCTCCAATCTCGACTCTTGACTATCTCGAAATGCACGAAGCTCTACTGTTTGAGCAGTCTTCAAAAAGTTGGGGGCAAAAGATTGGCTTGCTGGCTCTGTACGGCGATGCGTTTTCACGAACGCTGATAGCTGATTTGAAAACGAACGAACTCCCTGCACCGAAGCAGGAACTTGCCAAACGTCTCAAGGATAAGCTCTCGATTCTTCCACAAGAAGCACTCGGCACAGAGTTAATCGGCAAGTACTGGGGACGGCTGGCGGTTGCTGAGTTCAGCGAACTACGAGTGACAGAGACGCTCCGTGATTGGGTGACAGGCGAAACGCGAAAATGGTCGCCGAACCCGAACAACTTTGAAAAGGAACTCCTCTCGGTCGAGTTGAAAGTTCGAAAAGAATTAGCTGTGCTCAGCAAAAGTGACGCAGAGAAGAAGCGAGCGAAAGAGATTGAATCCGCCATTGTGATGGAGTTTCGAAAGCTCGCCGACGAAAAAAATGAAGCGAAATAAAGAACGTCATTTTTTAAACTGAGATCAACTCGAACAGTGTAAACGCAAAACGCCCTGGAAGAACGAGCCTTCCAGGGCGATTGAGTTTCTCAGTAACAGAGTGCTAAGTGACCCTGTGACAAATTATGGTGACAAATTACTGTTTCATCGCATCAGCAAGAATGCGTGATGTCGATTCACGCATGATTCGTGGATCGACTTGCTCACCTTTCTGGAGTGTCGCGCGGACATCTTTCCCAGAGATGAAGACAGGTTTTTCGTCAGAATGGTTTTCCATTAAGTCGACGCGTCCCATGGATTCGTAGTAGGCAGCGAAGCCGACTTTGACTGGTTGAATCTTCAGGTCGCCGTTCAGATTGCTGAAGATTTCCTGAGCATCGAAATCACCCCAGATGGCAGTTCCATCTTTGAATGGAGCATCGGCGTGTTTACGGCCAATGACGATGTTCGTGTAGCCCATGTTCTGACGATAGATGGCGTGCATGACCGCTTCTTTTGGTCCGCCGTAGAACATTTTGATGTCGAGACCGAGCAACTTCACGCGATCTGGAACTTCGTCATCACGTGATGACCAGAGTTCTTTGTCGCTATCGCCGTCGCCCATTTGACGTTCGCTGATCAGTTTTTCGTATGTTTCCATTCGAATCTCAGCGTTGACGTCGTCACCTTTGGTTTCGCCGATCAACGGATTCAACACTGCCCCTGCGTTCTTGCCAGCTTTCAGGAGTGACTCCAAAGCATAAACGAGAGCGTATTCGTGAGCACGGTGAAGCGGGTTGCGGGTTTGGAATGCAACAACGGCTTCCCAACCGGTTTCTGCGATCAACGCACGAACTTCACGCGGTGTGAGGACATACTGTCCGAAGTTCGGGTTTTTCGGTTGTGGGAGTGCTTTGATCGTTCCACCGATGAGGTGAGTTTTGTCGGCATCGCCAACGAGGACCATATCCGCTCCGGGATGGTCGGTTCGGTCAGTCAGGTACACTGAAGAAATATATTTCTGCTTGTCCCACTCGAAGACGTCAGTCAGATCGAGAGTCGCAACAACTTCTCCATCAGGATTCGTCAGAGCGACTTTCTCACCAGCTGAGAGTGTCGCAGCCAGTTCTGATGTGACGGGAAATGCAATTGGAATCGTCCAAGCATATTTTTCGCCGTTATTGATGATGACCGATTCATCAAGAACGCGGTTGTAAGTCTCTGAATCCATCGGCCCGGTGAGTGGACTGAGAGTTCCATCAGCGAAGCGATAAACACTGGAGAGATCGGCGGCGGAAACAGGGACTTTTTTCAAGTCGGCTGCTTCAGCTTTGAATGCGTCAATCTGGTCTTGAGCAACGGTGCAACAAACTGGCTCAGAAAGTCCGCCATGAGGGGCAATGAGGTCTGCCATTCTTTTTCCTTATCTTCTTGTTATGTTTGAACTTGTGTGATCGTGTTCCCGGTCACACGGGATGAGAGAAACGGTGGAAACTTTGCGGCTTAACGTGCCGAACCACCATTTTTCGAGGGACCGGACCCGGGACATAATATTGAACATCTCAATACCAAATTCACCACGATCTTCGTTCTCCAAGAAAGCAACGCCACACTAGAGAATGGAGGAATCATCGTCAAGACAGGTGCATTCGTGTTCCCACGGCTGAAACAGGTCGACACGAGGCTCTGCCCGTTCATCTGTTTCAATTGTCCCCAATCAACTATCTTTTTCCAGCGTGTCTTCATAAACAACGTTTCCCGATTCCAGCAGTGCCATTCGTGATCCTTTACCGGGATCCGCATTGCAAAACTGAGAGGACCAGTGGCAATCCCGTCAAACTGGCTGATGAAACAATTCCTAACGCCCGTCCTGCGACCGGCGACGCGATTGATTATTGGCTTGATTGCAATTCCTCTCTTACGCCTGATCCGCAAGAAAGTCGCGCACACAAAGGAATGGGACGAAGAGTTTGAGAAGGATGTCGAACAATGGTTTCGGGCGTCTGCACTACTTTTATTTGCGACAAAGAACGTGGAACTGGCCATCGGAGCTTGGCTCGACACGAAATTTGTCATCTCGCTGGATAACTGGTATGTCGCTGCGGGGCGATTGTTGCTGGCCATCGGGGTGATCGAGGCGATGCCCGATCAGGAACTCTTCTCCATCGTGCATCCCGGACCACCAAAGCCAACCTGGGACAGAAGCAAAAGCATTCGAGAGAATATTCGACCGCAATTTATTCCTATTTTGCGCGGGTTGGTCTGCATTCACTTACAGCGTTCTTCACCCGTGTTTGCCATCATGGCGACAATTATGGACGGAACGACGGGGTGGGTCTGTTTCTGGATTGCGATTATCCAATACCTCATCATTGGACTGGTCACATCCCGAGACAAAGCGATTGACGTTCTCTCCGCGTTTGACAAGCAGGTCGCACGCAAGCGTGAGGACTTAATCAAAGAGTTTTCAATCAAAGAAGACGAACAATCTGAAGCTGCTCAAGAATCGAGCGACCTCGACGTAAAAAAAGAACACGAGAAGAAAGAATCATAGTCAATGTGTGGAATCGCCGGAGGTGTTTGGACGAACAGAGCTGCGGAACTGTCTCAAGATGTTCTCACGCGCATGCTGGACTCAATCCGCCATCGGGGACCGGATGATTCGGGAAACTATTTCTCAAAAGAGGGCACCACGAATTGCGCCCTGGGACATCGACGGCTGTCGATTATCGATTTAGGTGGCGGTCACCAACCGCTGTGTAATGAAGACGGAACAATTTGGATTGCCTTCAACGGAGAAATCTACAACTACAAAGAACTGCGGTCTCAACTTGTCGCTAGCGGACACCACTTCAAGACAGACACCGACACCGAGGTGATCGTTCATCTGTACGAGGAACATGGTGATGACTGCGTCCAACATTTGCGGGGAATGTTTGCTTTCGCAATCTGGGACGAAAACAAAAAACGTTTGCTCTTAGCGCGAGACCGCATCGGGCAAAAACCGCTGTACTATAAGGTTGAGAACAATCGCCTGCTCTTCGCCAGCGAGATGAAAGCAATCCTTGAAGTTCCTGGAATTGAACGCGAAGTCGATCACTGCGCGATCGATCTCTTCATGACCTACCAGTATGTGCCATACCCAAGAACGATCCTCAAAGGATTCCAGAAACTTCCGCCGGCACACCTGCTGGTCTTTGAATCGGGCGCGGTCTCGACTTCACGATACTGGCAAGCCCCTTATGAACCGACTTCAGAGCGTCCGCTCCCAGAACTCTCTGTCGATCAATGGAAGAAGAAACTTCGTGAGACGCTCACCGAAGCGGTTCGCCTGAGAATGCGGTCCGACGTTCCCATCGGTTCGTTTCTCTCCGGAGGAGTCGACTCGACAATCATCTCTGGACTGATGCAGTCTCTTTCGGACAAGCCAATTCACACTTTTTCGATCGGCTTTCCAGTCAAGGAGTTTGACGAGCGTGCCTATGCTCGCGAGGCGGCGGAACTCCTGGGGACCAATCATCACGAATACATGGTCGAGCCGTCGGCACTCAAAACACTGCCCAAACTCATCTGGCATTATGATGAGCCATTCAGCGACAGTTCTGCGATTCCGATGATGTCCCTTTCCGAAGTGACACGGAACGTCGTAAAAGTAGCACTCTCAGGGGACGGTGGCGATGAACTCTTTTGTGGTTATCCGCGTTACAAAGCTGTCGACTTAGCTGGGAAAACCGATTGGCTTCCGCAACCGATTCGCTCGATATTCGGGTGGAACCTTTGGCAGAAAATTCCTTCATCAACGAAGCAGAAATCCTTCGGCCGCAGGCTTAAGAGATTCGTGGGAGCATTAGGGCAATCACCGGAGCGGCGTTACCTTCGCTGGATCGGAATCTTTGATCAGGATTCACGAAATTCACTTTACACACCAGAATTTCGGAAATCATTAAAAGGTTTTGACAGTGCCGAGTTTATCCTCAAAGCCTACGAAGAATGCCCCAGCCGAGACTTCATCACCCGAACGACCTGTGCAGATGTTGTCAGCTATCTCACATGCGACATTATGACGAAAGTTGACGTCGCGAGCATGTGCTACAGCCTCGAAGCCCGGAGTCCGTTTCTCGATCATCACGTCGTTGAACTGGCAGCACAAATGCCAATTGAACTCAAATACAAAAACGGTTTGGGCAAGCAAATTCTGATTGAAACCTTCTCTGACCTGATTCCGAAATCGATACAAAAGCGAAGTAAAATGGGCTTCGGCGTGCCGATCGACCACTGGTTTCGGAACGAACTCAAACCGCTAGTTGAAGAGACGTTACTTTCCGAAAGATGTTATGATCGCGGATACTTCAATCCGGAAGCTCTACAGCTAATGGTCGAAGAACATATGCAGGGGCGCTGGGATCATTCCTACCGGATGTGGAATCTGATTTGCCTGGAACAATGGCACCGCACTTTCATAGACGGCGAAGGGCAATAAGACGACACGCGAGAGGTTGTGAATTATCTGTCCGGGACAATGGTCCCGGACTACGAGGGGGGCCGGACTACAAGGATGTGCGTTCTTCTTGAGTCCAAGCAGGTTCTAGTCGATTTCATTGACGAGACAGGGTTACTGGAACAGCCCGTAGATCACGAAGTTCACGCCGATCTTGACGGCATCTTCTGTGGCATACCCGGCACACGCGGTTGTGGCCTGGCGTTCGAGAGCACAACTCAGGTCATACTTGCTGTAGACGACTACGTATTTCCCGTTCACCTGGACGCCTTCCAGAATCGGTTCCCCGATAGACTCTCGCGTTTCAATACTGGAAACGTTCGGACCTTCTGCCGGAATGCGGCGTTTCACGCGACGAATATCGTAGCCGAGTTGCATCTTATAGAGTTCATGCTCGACAGGAATTCTTTCCAAAGGTTGACCAAACATTTGAGTGATCAATCTCCGGAAACTTTCGTCAAACTGCTCCGCCCCGCAACAAGCATCCGCAAAGAGAAAACCGCCGTTGGACAGATATTTTCCTAAGCCTGCGATCTCTTCGTCGCTCAGCTGAAAATTCTTTCGACCATGCATATAGATGAGCGGATAATCAAACAGAGCCGGGTCATTCCCTGGCAAGTTCGGCGTTTGCCGGGCCGCTTCGATACCGACGGTTTCAAGGGCGGCCTGTAAACGTCCCAAAGCATTCGGGGCTGTATCCCAACCTCCGGTGTGACGCAAACGGGCTATCGTCAATCGACCACGGTTGAGCTGATTCTCGTCACCAGCTGAAAGAATTTTCGGGCGTTCAAGCTTATTGAAGAGCTCTCGACCGGTCGCGTACGCAATGACGTTTGTGCCCATTTTCATCGACTTGTCTATTTGCGTTTTCACGACCGGGAGTCGCTTCTCGGGATCATTCACAGCCCACTTATTCCATCGGCAAGCATGGTCATACGGTGAATAGATAATGGCAGTCCGACAACCGAAATCAACTCCCCACAGTTCAGGAGTTGCCCCTTTTTCAAACAGGAACTCACTGCGATAAACATCATGCGTGTCGGGAAGTCGCGTCAGTTGATTCTGTCCCGCAAAAAGTCGACGGACCAAATCGCGAAAGCCGGTGTCGAACTCTTCGCTATCACAATTATTCACTGCAAACAGAAACCCACCTTGCGCAAGGTACTTTCTCAGAAGCTCCAATTCGCGGCCCTGAATTGAGTCGGGACTTTCAGAACCAGTCAGAAGTTGAACGGGGCTCTGCATCAAAGCAGCCACTCCCTCACCATCGGCTGCCGTGCGTAAATCAACAACTTGCCAGGAGAGCAGCTTCGGCCATTTTTCCTGACGCGAAATGAAGTTCGTCAGATTCTTGGCATCTCTCGGGTGCTTGTTCCAATCCTGTTGTTTGAAGTCCGGATTGCGATTCGCTTGCGGGCCGTACTTCAGCTTATTGATCAAAACTGGCGAAAGCCCTTTTGAAAGGAACAACAAAACGAGACTTGTCCCTGCGACGCGAACCGGTTCGGTATGACTGATCCAGAAACCTGCGCGCACATCTTGTCCATTGACAAGATGCTCCGCTCCTTCTCGATACCAGTCGCGGTCCCCAAAGAATCGGCGCCCAGAAAATCGGCCAGCCCGTTCAAGGCCGTATAGATAGTACAATTTCCAGTTTGCCACTCCGGGGTTGGATTCAATTCTAAGGTTTCTCGACAGCCACCGCAGACCGGCGTCGATTCCTTCTTGAAGTTCGCTGTCGTCATCGCCTCCACAACACTGAATCTCTCCGTTCGGCGCGACATCGCCATCGTCCTGAAGCATTTCCTGGGTGATGATCAGGGATGCCAATCCAGCCACTGTCATACTGCCGGTCGGAGTTCCTTGAGCTTTGTACGCCCAACCGGCACCTCTGGGGTTTTTTCTACTCCCGATCTGAACATTTAAAAAGTGTTTCTGGGCACGTCGCCAAACCTCTTCATCAATTCGAATTCCGACATGAGCTGCTTCCCGGAGAGCCAACACAGCGAACTGGGCATTACTGTTATCCCAGTTTCCGTTTTTGGTTCCGTAATCCCAACTTCCATTCTCAAGCTGCATTGATTCGAGCTGAGCCGACAGTTCTGCGATTTTCCCACGTCCGCGATCCGATGCCGCCAATGCCATAATGACCATTGCGATTTCGTAAGTGGAGGCGGGCCGCATTTGTGGGTGTTCAAGATGATCGAGTGCCTTCGCGACGGCGGGGTGATCCGACGGCAGCCCAGAATTCAACAGCGCCAAAGTCACAAGGCCGGTCACTCCATTCGCGTGCGTCTCATAGAGCCCAGCTGGCCAGCTTCCATCATTATTTTGCTGGTCAATCAGATACCGTTGCCCCCGCTCGATAGCATTGAGAACTTGCTCTCGCAACTTATCATCATCTTGAGCAGCGTCCTGCGCAAAGCAAGCTGAGCCCAGCACGGTGCATATCATGCAGCTCAACAATGTGATGAATGTCCATTTCATCTTGTGTACCACCACTGATCCAGAGGATGTGGTCCTCAGAGCATTTACATTGATTGCCTTGCCCGTAAAGATCACTTTCATAACTTTATTGACGACTTGCTACGAAGCAGATCGTGTAGACCGATCTCGGACTTGCACGATGAATGACTCTATCGACTCTTCATTCAGGGACTGAGTTGTTTTTGAATTTGGGCTTCCAGTTCCGTAATGAGAGGGTCGAACTGTGCGATCTCAACCGCATTCTGGCCTTGTTCATGTTTTCGAAAACCAAGCAAGTACGTGAAATTCTGCGGTCGCCAGCGATGAAAGAAAAGTTCATTTTTTCTGCGAATCAATTCTTTCAATTCTGGATTGTCCTTTTGAGAGACGGTCCCACCGAGTTGTTGCGTTAAAACTTTTGCCGTTTCAGCATATCCGCTTCGCGACAGGTGCAAACCGTTCTCAGTCCAGAGCGTTCCCTCAGCTTTGTTACGTTGAGCATCGCGGAAATCGATAAACAATTCGCCAGATTCCGCAGAGATTTCCCGAACCTTCTCGGCATACAGGTTCAAGTTTTTATTCGCGGTCTCGACACGTTCGTTCACCCCTTCTGCTAATTTGGGGAACGAAGCGGCTTCCATGAGGATCGGCGACAGATGAATCAATCGTGCATTGGTCTTGAGCAGATCTTTGCGAAGTTGCTGGTACTGCGCAACGAATTCGTCAACGCCCTCGGCTCCGCGAAAAGACTCAACGGTTCCATAGCCGATGACGATCACGGTTGGCTTGAGCTCTTGAATCAGTTCTTGTGTCCGCTTGTAACCGGCAGCTGGAGGGTCAAACAGGCCACGGGATTCCGCCCAGACGGTGTCTCCGCTCCACCCCAGATTTCGGAAGATGATCTTCTTTCCATTCGCAGCCTGCGAAAGCTGAGACTCCCATTCACTATATTCTTGTGCGCGTTCGATGAGAGTGTTACCCAGAAAGATAACGCGGTCTCCATCCTTCAACTGAAAATCGTCAGCTGAGGAAACATCAGCAGTGATTGTGAAGAAAATGGACGTCAACGCAATAATGGAAAACCAACGCATCTGTTTTGCAATCCTGAAAAAACAAACTCGGAAAGGCAGGCTGTAAGAATATCGTATCCAGACAGATTGAACAAATCGATGCCGAGATCAATGCTGAGAGTGCGTGCTGAGAATGCGTGTCGGAAACTGAAGATGCGGTGATCAGCAAATTCCAGAGAAGTTGGTTCGCGGTGAATCGCTGAGGGGCTCAGTGACGGAACGGTGAAGCTGCATGCAACAGTTGAGTCGACTCGCTATCGTATTATCCAGGTCGAGTCCAGAAACTTGTGGAATGGCAATCCCCTCACAACCTGAGAGAGCAAAGACAGGTTTCAGGATCAGTGCTCAATTGGAATTGATGACAAGCTAAGGACAAGAATCATGGCAGCAGGCAATTTATCGAGACGACACTTCCTTCAAACTGGCGCCGTCGCTGCAATGGCCTGTGCGGCTGGGACAAGTGCTTCAATGGGGCAGGCGAAAACTTCCCCCCGCTTCAAGAAAGCGGTCAAGTACCACATGGTGACAGACAAATCGCTGTCGATCGCTGAGAAGTTTTCGTTGCTTAAGGGGATCGGTTACGACGGCGTCGAAATTCGCACAGCCGATAAAGACTCAGCCAAGGTCAAAGAACTTCTTCAGGCACGCGACAAAACAGAACTGCCGATTCACGGGATCATCAACAGCAACAACCCGGATATTAAAACGGCAATTGATCTCTCTAAAACCTTAGGCGGGACCTCAGTACTGGTGGTCGCTGGGCGTGTCTCAAAAGAGGTTTCGTATGACGACAACTACAAAGAGTGGTCAAACAGAATCAAAGAGAACGCTCCTCACGCAGAGAAGCAGGGGATTCAACTGCTCGTTGAAAATGTCTGGAACAACTTCCTGTTGAGTCCACTTGAAATGGCTCAGTTCATCGACGAAATCAACAGCCCGGCTGTCGGTGTTTACTTTGATGTCGGAAACGTTGTTCGATTCGGCTATCCGGAACAATGGATTCGCATCCTTGGCAAACGGATCGGGAAGCTCGACATTAAAGAGTACAGCCGCAAGCTCCAAAAAGACGAGGGGCTTTGGAAAGGGTTCAACGTCGAGATCGGCGATGGCGACTCGGACTATCCTGCAGTGGTCGATGCACTTGAAGAAATTGGATACTCCGGTTGGGCGACTGCCGAGGTCAAAGGAGGAGACAAAGCGCGACTGACCGAGATTGCAGACCGTATGGACAAGGTCCTCGAATTGAAATAGACGAGGGTCATTGATTCGCACTTGAAGTCTGTAGGAATCCATCACATTTTTAAGATACCGATATGATTTCCAATCTCCTTCAATTCTCCATCCTTACCCGCCTGATAGTCGGCTGCCTGTTGATGACTCCAGCGAGCCTCTGCGCCGGCGAACCGGACGACTTCTCTCACAAGATAGCTCCGATACTGAAGAAGCATTGTGTTGAATGTCATGGAGGGAAAGAAGCTCAAGGTGGCTTCTCAATCAACACTCGCGGTCTTTTTCTGGATAAAGGATACGCGATCCCCAAAGACGTGAGCAGTTCATACTTTCTGGACTTGATTCTTTCGAACGATCCTGAAGTTCAGATGCCCCCACCGAAGAAACCTCGCGTCTCACAAAAGGAAATCGATCAACTCAAAAAGTGGGTTGAAGAAGGAATGGAGTGGGACGACGGATTTACATTCGCACCTCGTAATTATGAGCCTCCTCTCAAACCCTATTCAGTCGAACTGCCACCAGCGGTCGACGGAAGAAATCATCCGATCGACCGAATACTGGACTCATACCTGTCGACACGTGAACTCTCGCGACCAGAGCCAATCGACGATGCCACATTTTGCCGCCGAGTCTCGCTCGATTTAATCGGCCTTTTGCCGACCCCCGAGGAACTTGAAGCTTTCCTTCTCGACGAACGCCCGGACAAGCGCGAACGGTACATCCATAGTCTGCTCGAAAGAAACATTGATTACGCCGATCATTGGCTCAGCTTCTGGAACGATCTGCTCCGCAACGATTACACAGGGACCGGATTCATCACTGGAGGGCGAAAGCAAATTAGTGGGTGGCTGTACAGCGCACTTGTCAGTAACAAACCTTACGACCAGTTCGTCAAGGAATTGATCGCTCCTCCAACAGAAGCCAGCCAAGGCTTTATCGACGGGATCAAATGGCGCGGTGAAGTGAGTGCCGGGCAGACATTGGAAATTCAGTTTTCACAAAGCATCTCGCAATCGTTTCTCGGCATCAACATGAAATGTGCATCGTGTCACGACAGTTTCATTGACCGCTGGACATTAAAAGAGGCATATGGACTGGCAGCCATTTATTCCAATCGAGAACTGGCAATTCATCGCTGTGATAAACCAACCGGTGAGACAGCCGAAGCAGCCTGGGTCTTCCCTGAGCTTGGGCAAATTGATCCCGCAGCGACTCAGCCTGAGCGACTCAAGCAACTCTCCGAGTTGATGACACATCCGGAAAACGGGCGTTTGACACGGACGATTGTCAATCGATTGTGGGCACAGATGATGGGGCGAGGAATTGTTCATCCGCTTGACGCAATGCAAAGCGAACCATGGAATGCTGATCTCCTGGAAGTTCTTTCAAACTTCCTGATTGAGAACGACTACGATATGAAGCAAGTGCTCGCACTCATCGCAACATCAGAAGCCTATCAGTCTCAAACGGAGCTGTTGACGCAAGAATCATTAGATGGTGAATATGTTTACCGTGGCCCCAGATCAAAACGGATGACCGCTGAACAGTTCCTTGACGGTGTCTGGCAAATCACCGGGACTGCGCCGACTTCGATTGATGCACCGATCCTGCGGTCAAATGTGACCGCTGAAGAAGTTGAGAAAGTCTCGCTGCAAGGGAAATGGATTTGGCGAACAGCCCCGGTCGAGGAACCGAATCGCGATCCTCCAGCGGGTGAAACGATCCTGCTCAGCAAGAGACTTGAATTAGACGAGCCTGTTTCGCGCGGTGTCATCGCCGTGACCTGCGATAATGAGTTCACCCTGTTCATCAACAATCGCGAAGCCAGCAAAGGCAACAATTGGCAAAAAGTGGAATCGATCCCCGTTCATCATCTGCTGAAAAAAGGAAAGAACTCAATCATTGCAATTGCCAGGAACACAGGATCGACTCCGAACCCTGCAGGTTTTTACCTCGAAGGTCGCCTCGTGCTGGAGAACGGCGAGAAGGTCGCCTTTGCGTCAGATGAATCCTGGACATGGAATGACAAACTCCCCGTTTCTCGGAACGGGCGACTTGGAAAAGTGACCGGAAAATGGAATCCCGTTCAAATTGTGCCAGCTCTTGGTGCCTGGAGCGAAAAGACCACTCAACCAATTCAGCAGCGACTCGCTCAGGGAGCCGATGAAAACCTGCCGATGATTCGTGCTTCGTTGATGAACAACGACTTCTTCATGAGTTCACTTGGTCGCCCGCTCCGCGAACAAATTGTCTCCTCTCGCCCCAACGAACTGACGACTCTCGAAGCAATCAACCTCACAAATGGTGAGACTCTCGCCTCACTCCTCAAACGCGGCGGAGAGCAACTCAGTCAAAAAAAGTGGAAGAGCCCACAAGAATTGGTTGACTTTTTGGTGCTTTCGGCGTTCACACGTCCACCAACAAGTGAAGAAAGTGAAGTAATGTTGTCAGCGTTGAGCGAACCGATCACACCCGAAAAAATTGAAGACCTACTCTGGGCGATTGTCATGATGCCCGAATTTTTACTGATTCGATGAGTTGTTTGCTTATAATAGAATTTCCACTCTTCGTGCTGATTCACACAGAATTCCCAAAGAGAGACGAAGCATCGAAGAGACGGAAAAGTAAGCGGGTGAGTCAAAGAATTGAATGGGTAGCGAAAACGTAAGAACTCTTCGAAAGAAGAGGGCAGAGACCGGGAAGTGATATCAGTCCTGATAAGTTTCTGTCAGGAACCATGTCACATTAGCGGCCATTGCGAACATCACGTATTCAAAGAGTAGAGTGCCATGTTTGATTATGATTTATCTGAAGTTCCCGAACAGATTGTTCGTCGCGATTTTCTAAAACAGCTCTCTGCTGCAGGATTGGCAGCTATGGCAGCGGGAGCTCCACGCGACTTAAGCGCGAATGAAGAGCTCAAACATCCTGAAGCGACCGCTGATGCCTGCATCCTGATTTGGATGGGTGGCGGAATGGCGGCCCCGGAAACGTTCGATCCGAAGCGATATGCGCCGTTCGAAAAGGGGCTCCCGATCAAGGATGTGCTCAGTACGTTTCCCGCGATCGACACTTCGGTCGACAACATCAAAATTTGCCAGGGTTTAGAGAACATCGCTGGCGTGATGGATCGCGCGACGCTCATTCGTTCGGCGGTGCAAGCAGATCTGGGGAGCATTCTTCACTCACGACACCAGTATCACTGGCATACCGGATATGTCCCGCCACAAACGGTGGCCTGTCCTCACCTGGGATCGTGGATGGCAAAAGTGCTGGGACCGGTCAATCCGGTGATGCCCGCATTCGTGAATATTGGTCAACGTTTGGAAGGTGTCGGAGAAAAAGAAGAACTCAAGGCGTTCACCACCGCAGGCTTCTTTGGCTCGGAATACGGACCGATGAACCTCCCGTATCCAGAGCAAGCTGCCGCTTCAGTTCAGCCGCCAAAAGGAATGAACGCGCAGCGGTTCGCCAGTCGCAACCGGTTGTTTAAAAAGCTACTCAAAGAAAGTCCTCAAGCTGAGTACGTCAGCGATTATCAACAGGAATCGATGTTGAACGCACTCGACAGCGCGTATCATTTGCTCAGTTCAAAAGATCGCAACGCCTTCGACATCAGTCAGGAACCGCAAGAGAGTTACCAAAGATACGACACAGGTCGATTCGGACGTGGTTGCTTGCTGGCACGTCGACTTATAGAAGCAGGCACGCGCTTTGTCGAAGTGACCACGGAGTACGTTCCATTCTTGCATTGGGACACACACAATAGCGGACATGAAACGGTCGACCGATTGCACAAAGAAATCGACCGCCCCGTCGCCCAGCTCATCCTCGATTTAGAAGCACGTGGACTCCTTGATCGGACTCTGGTGATTATCGCTTCTGAGTTCAGCCGAGACGCCCTCATTGAAGGCAAGCCCGGATCAACTGCCAATGACCAAGCAACTTTCAAAGTCGATACAATTTCTGAGATGAAGCATTACGGGTTGCATCGCCACTTTACTGGTGGAACCAGTGTCGTAATGTTTGGAGGAGGAATGAAAAAAGGATTCCTCTACGGAAAAACGGCAGATGAGCGACCGTTGATTGCCATCGAGAACCCTGTCTCAATCATGAACCTGCATGCGACAATCATGACTGCGATGGGGATTAGCCCGAGAACCGGCTTTGACATCGAAGGCCGGCCATTTTATGTCACCCAAGATGGGAATGGGGAAGCAGTCAAAGACCTATTTGCTTGACGGGAACTGCACCCATTGAAGTTTTCGCTGTGATTTTTGGGGAGCTTTGAGATTGTCTTCGAATCGTTTGAGGAAGCGTTCCAATTCGTCCTGATCGATCGGCTTCGAGACAAACCCATCCATCCCCGCTTTGAAGCAACGCTCGCGGAACTCTTCGAGAACATGAGCTGTCATAGCAAATACGGGAGTTTTGGTGACATTCGATTGCTCTTCGAATTCCCGAATTTTATGAGTGGTCGTGACACCATCCATTCCCGGCATTTCGATATCCATAAAGATTGCATCGAAAAAGTTACCGTTTTGACACAATTCTAATGCCTCTTGCCCGCTCTCAGCCGTTGTCACCTGGTGGCCGAGAGAGCGAATCATCTCTCCTGCAACCATCAGATTGATTTCACTGTCATCGACAATGAGTAGCTTCAAAGTCCCTTCAGGAATCTCCGGAGCGACGAACTCTTCCTGCTCATTATCAATTTTCTCTTCAGCATTGAGCGCGCGAATCTCAAAATCAAATTCTTCAATCGTAAATGGTTTAATCAGGTGTGAACAAAGATTCACGCAGAGTTGCATCGATGGTTCACTTTCCATCCCCGAGGGAATCAGTGTCATGATCGGAAGCAGGTCTGCTGCAGTTCCAAGAAGTTGATCTTCGTAGACTCCGAAGCAATCGATATCAACAATCAGAGCTTCATATTCACAGGTCTCCTGGTTCAGAACAAGTTCCTGTAGTTCCTCAACACTGTCCACACGAACAATTTTGTGGCCAAGCGTCTCCACAATCTGCACTAAATGATCGCAGTACAAATCGTCGGGAGAGTAAAGTAAAAGCGACTTTGAATCTTGCTCACGTTCAGGCGGCGTTTGTGCTTGTGCAAGGTCCAGTGCGAACCGAAAAACCGATCCTTCTTCAAGCTTGCTTTCGACCTGAATGTTTCCCCCCATGAGGGTGACCAGTTGACGAGAGATCGCCAGTCCCAATCCGGTCCCCCCAAATCGTCGCGTCACCGAGGCATCACCCTGATCAAACGACTCGAACACCTGGTTGATCGCATCGGGGTGAATCCCCACTCCGGAATCTTGAACTGAAAACTCAACACCCTGGTCGTACCGAGGATCTGTTGATCTTTCCACAGAGAGAGTGACGTGTCCGTTCTCAGTGAATTTGATTGCGTTTCCAAGTAAGTTCAACAAGATCTGACGAAGCCGATTTGGGTCGCCGTAAACACTGGCAGGAACTTCAGGAGAAATCAGACAACGAAACTTGAGGCCCTTTTCGTACGCCTTCACACACAGCAAACGACACGCATCGACAACGCAACTGTGCAGGTTGAATTCGATGTGATCAATTTCCAGCTTGCCTGCTTCAATTTTTGAAAAGTCCAAGACATCGTTGAGGATCGTCAGCAAAGTCTTCGCGGATTGCGAAACGGTTTTCAGGTAACTCGTTTGCTGGTTGTCCAATCGCGTCGCCAATGCGAGTTGAGACATTCCAATAATCCCATTCATCGGCGTCCGAATTTCGTGACTCATCATTGCCAGGAATCGCCCTTTGGCTTCGTTCGCATCTCTGGCTTCACGAATAGAATCCACGAGTCGAGACTGAGTTCTTCGCAGCGCTTTCGCAACAGTTTCCAGTTCTCGATTGGACCGCACGAGTTGCGATGCACGATCTTCAAGTTCTTCCGTTCGGGCTGCGACACGAGTTTCAAGTGTTTCATTCAGGGCCTGAAGTTCCGCGAAGCCTTCTGCATTCTCAAGCGCAGCACCAACGAGCGTAGCAATGAATTCTGCAATTTGACGATCAGTGATCGAGAAGGACCGCGAGAGATCGGAATGCTCAATCTTCAAATGAGCAATCACTTCACCTCGAATAACGACTTTCGTCAACATCGTTGAAGAGGGCTCAGAGTCCTCCAGGTCAGCAAGGTTGAAGACGTTAGAACGACGCAGCGAGCTCTCAGAATGAAGATGGGCGTCTCTCTTCCAAAGCAGTTTTGAAATCGGTGCACGAACAAGCTTACGACCAGCGACTTCACCTTCACGAACGATCTCTTCGACGGCCCTGGCGGACATAATCTTTCGACCAGTCTGCATGAGAGTTTCAAATCGATCTGCGAGAGAAAGCGTTTCTCGATCATCATCGTTTTGGATTAAGAAATTGACCGATTCGATTTGGAATTCAGCCTCTTGAAATTGGTCAATCTCTGCTTGCGTGAAATTCCGACCAAGCTCTTGTCCCAGTTTTTGCTGGACCTGCCGGGTTAGCGCCAACTCATAAGCAGCTTTGTGTTTTCTTGCGAATTTCAGGCTTTTTTGTAACTCCTTGTTTGCCCTGGAATTTCGACCTTGCATGGCCGAAATTAACGCCAGTTCCCGGTAGAGTTGCGGTAATTCGTTCTTAAAACGAATCGTAGCCAGAATCGCTTGATTCGCTGTCCTCCGAGCTTTTTTGAGAGACTCCTTCCTCGCCGAAAGCATGAACGATTTATCCTGCTGTGCGCGTTGCCTCCACGCAGCGACCAGCCAGGTATAAATTGGACAAGTGTAAGGGTTTTTGACACCGGCTGCTTCCACATGATTGCGGGCTCGATTGAGCACTGAGATCGCCCGCTCAGATTCATTTCGATCGAGGAGAGAAATTGCTTGCGTCAGCAGAACCTGGGCCGTTCCCTGTGCATCTTCACGTTCCCGATGAAGTTCTTTCTCAAGCACCTCCGCCGGAAGCTTACCGTTCATGGCACGAATCCAGACATCAAGGATAATCCCCGAGGCCTGCTCATCGCCAAGAGTCATTCCGGATTCATAATTTCGACGACACTCTTCAATCGAACCGGCGAAGTCCCCCAGTCGATACAAGGCTGCAGCGACCTGATAACGCGCGATATGAACCTGCCAGAAGTCTCCGGTTCTTTCCAGAATCTTGATTGCTTTCCTGCAATAGTCGATGCAATCCTCATATCGACAGTTTGCATAGTGGGCAATCCCGTGAAAGTGCAACGACTGCCCCTTTCCCCATTCGTCGTTGAGTTCATCCCGAATCTCAAAAGAACGGGTGACATATTTGTAAGCACGTGGGAAGTAAGGAATGAGGACCATTCCCGGCGCGTGGTCGGAATACGCTTGAGCCAGTTCGAGAGTCGGAAGGTATTTCTCCCCCTCATTCATGCCTCGTAAGTTCGCCCACAACGTCATCGGCTTAGAACGACAGTACCAGCTTGCATGTGAGTATCCACTCAACAGCTTGAGGACCAGACGTTCCCTCTCTGTTGGTGTTCGCCGCAATCTGGAGAGAAAGAGCGTTGGGAACGCCGTATGTGCAGCCTGACGACAGCTTTCGTATGCCAAGTGAGCCAAAAGTGCGAGTCGAGTCTGGGGAATTTTTTGTGAGACAATCTCTAAGGCATCACGAAAGTGTTGAATCGCCGTATCCATGTCTCCTCGTTTAATGCACAGCTCTCCCTGCTTCCCGCAAATCTCAGCACTTTCAAGTTCGCACTTCACATGATCTCTTGCATGGGCGAATGCAATTCGAGCCTCTTCGTATTTCCCCTGAAGCATCTGGACGTCGCCAAGTCCTTCGTGGATATCAAAGAGATTCGGACCACCTGTTGTGGGAGCTGCCTTTAACGCAATTCGAAACTGTTGCTCAGCGAGTTCGAGTGCATGTTGATTCCTGGCCCGTTTCGCAGCCAATAAAGCGTAAAAGTAGGCTAGCTCGTTTGCTCCTGCTGATGAGTAGTGGTAAGCAAGAGCTGCAATTTGATCAGGGTATTTTTTCTCAATGAATCTGGCAGTCAGAAGGTGCAGCTCCTTTCGCACTGCCCGATTCATCCGTGACAGAAGTTCTTCCCGGATTTTGTCATGCAGGAAAACACAAACTTCACTGGAATGACGCTTCCACAAAAGTTGACGATTTTTAGCATTTTGAATTGCGTGAAGAATCTCAGACGGAGAAAGCTCTGACACCAGGTTGGCAAGTTCAACATCAAACTCACGTCCCAAAATTGCCCCCACCTCGAGATACTTGCGTGTTGCAGGCGAGAGCAGCGCAAGCCGCTGTGCCAGAACTTCGCCAGCCTCGGCAGAAGAGCACAAGTTTCTGAAGCGAGCTTCATCAATTTTCCAACCAGACTGCGCAGGATAGATCCCGCCTGACTCAACTAAGCCATACAGAAGGGAAGTCACCATAAACGGACTTCCAGCTGCAAGCTCTCGAACGACTTCAAGGACTCGCCGAGGAACTCGCCCTGCCATCGAAAGGACAACTTGATCAACATCTCCTTCCGACAAAGGGCTCAAATGAATTCGCTGAATGAGGGAAGTACTTTTTAGTGGATGATAATTTGAAACCTCTTCTGTCCGGTAAGAAATGAGCAACATCACATGGCGCTCACCCGAACTTTTTTCAGACTGTTGAACACGCCAGAACTTCAGTAAACGACTGACGAAGTCGGCGTCCCACTGGCAATCATCCAGGATCACCAAGGCAGGGGTTTCGGCATCACCGAGCAAACTGAAAAGCCGACAAATTGCCAGAAGCGTTCCCGCTTCCCCATTCACAGAGGGCTTATCAACTTGACCTTGAGTCTCAAAAAGCTGAGCCAGTTTTGGTAGCGCCCTCACAAGAATTTCTTCGATATCAAGACACTCAGACCGGAGCCGCTGACCGAATTCCGGGTCGGTCTCTTTCTTCGCCACGATTTGACTGGCAATCTGATTTAGAATCTTGAAAGACGTCCGAATGTCGAACGAAGCTGTTCCGTGGTAAACATCAAGACCTTTGGATTGAGCTCGGTTGGACAATTCTAAAATCAATCGCGATTTTCCATGACCCGATTCTCCTTCAAGAATGATGTCCTGAGCCTCACCGGGAATCGTGCGATCAATGGCATGTTCCAGTTGATCGAGTTCAGTCCTCCGAGAGACGAAAGCTGGTGCAGCCAGTGAATTCCGGACATCACTGGTCCCAATCGTTATCAATGGCTCTCGCCCTGACGTTATCAGGGACTCATATAATGCGTTCACGTCGTCGAGCACAGCGTCGACTGAGTGGTAGCGATCAGCACTTCGCCGTTGCAGACAGCGTGTGAGAATCTGATCAAAATGGCTGCTGACTTTGACTCCTAGTTTACGAACCGATGGCGAATTCTGAGTTGACTGCGCATAGAGAAGTTCGTTGAGTGTTTCACCAAGGAATGGAGTTCGCTGTGTGAGTGCTTCAAAAATGATACAGGCAACCGAGTAAAGATCTGAAGAGGCTCCGATCTTGTCACTGACAATTCCCGTCTGCTCGGGGGACATGTAAAAGGCGTTTCGGAAATCGAGTTCACTGAGCTTTCCGGCATCCTCTTCAATGAACGGCCCCCCTGTCCAGAATATTCTCCAGGTCCAGTCGGTTTTTAAGCGTCTCGCCTGGGCATGCGAAGGAGTTAAGGAAAGGTGCAGGACCCCAGCTTGATGCAGTTCTCGAATCTCGTTGAGTAAGGCTTGAAAAAGGCGTAATGCTTCCAATTCGGTCAACGGTCGCTCAGCGATCAGGTCAGGAAGCAGGTCACCATTGGTCACTGGTGAGAAGAACCACGTTGCTGAGTTTCGTGTGGTTGCCGCGACAACATTCCGATAATTTTTCACTCGCAACTGTTCGACGTCACTGACAAATTTCTTCCGAACGTCTTCTTTTAGCTCTCCGTGATTGAAAGCAAAAACGAGCTCTTCGTTCTCTAAATCTGATGCAAGCCAACACTCAAACCCAAGACGACATTCAACTCGACTCATGAGCTGAAACCGTTCCATCAGCAGCACACTTCCTTCGACTCTTTCTTCGTGCACCGAAGCGCTGTCCACGCCAGAGTTGAATTCAGATTGGGAAGGTGTTGAAGCCATGAAGTAGTTTGCACTCGAAAGTGAAGGGAAAGACTGTTTAACCACATATCAAAAACATTGGTTTCAATCCTTATCTTTACTTCATGACTCACCTGCGTGAGTCATTCTTTCCCCTGTCCCCCCCAAATTACCTGAAAGGAAAAATAAACTGTTGTAGAAAGTGGACAACACGGAATAACCGTTTCAATCATTTTGCGCAGAATCTTCAAAAATAATCTTGTGAATGGTCCAACGTACTGCCACTATTCTTTTCAGCGGGTATGAAAACATGGTCGGGCTTAATCCATAAAGGGAAAAAATGTCCACTATAGATTCAAACATCCCATTTGATGTCGAGTCCTTCTTCAATGTCGAGGTTGCGAATTTTAAGGAAACGCTGGATCGTATCGAAAATGAGGTCGAGCAAAATCCAGATCAGGAAACCGTAGACCGTTGCGTTGAGGAGTTCACAGTTGCTTTCCACCAGTCACGCGAAGAATGCCGAGTTGCTGAAGAATCTCTGAAGGATGATGCTCGCAAACTTGCTGAAGTTCAAAAACGCTTTCGTGATGAACTTGCTCCCTGGTTTGATCAAAGCTGGTTCTTTGATCGTGCTAAGAAAAAGCCGCGAGGTTACCCAGGTGACTATGTCATGCTGACGGCTCTTTATAACGAAGAGCCGAAGTCGACCGGTCTCGGATTGGTCATGGACCGTTACTTTCTCAAAGCAGACCTTGCCCGTGCTGTGCGAACTCGTTTAGCTGACGTGAAAGCGTTTGTCCTGGACGAAATTCAGAAGCGAAATAAACCCGTTTCAATTTTGAATGTCGCATCCGGCCCAGGACGTGAGTACACATGCGGATTTGATCATCTCGAAAATCCGGTTTCTGTCACCTGCCTGGACAGCGATGAAGCCGCTCTTGGTTTCTTAAAAGATGAAGTCGAGCAAGCCGCTGCTAAAAATCTGACTGTCTCACCAGTCTGCTATAACGCCCTGAAGACGACTAGCGGCGAGAAAAACATCCAGAACTTTGGTGCTTCGGATATCGTTTACAGTGTCGGACTGTGTGATTATATCCCCGATCGCTACATGATTCGCATCCTGGAAGGCTGGCGGCAGTCAGTCGTCGAGGGTGGAGTGGTCTATGTTGCGTTCAAAGATTGTCGCGAGTATGTCGCCTCTGAGTACCAATGGCATGCAGATTGGCACTTCTACCTCAGAACGGAAGAAGACTGTCGAGCCCTTTTCGAGCAAGCAGGCTACGACATGGACACAATGGAAATGTCCCGCGACTCCACCGGCATCATCATGAATTTTGTGAGCCGAATCACAACCTCCGAGGGTGTCCAGATCGACAAGAACCAAGAGCTGAAAGGCCCGCACTTCTCGTCAGTACGTGAAACAGAGGCGTCACAAAGAGATTCGCTGACCTCAGAGAATTAAGAAACCTCTTCGTCTCATGTTGAAGACTTAAGTTTCGAACGTTTTTCTCAGAACTTGATAGCTCCAATTCTGGAAAGCGTATCAGCTCTGACATCCTCAGATTTTGCACGACGTTCAATCGATTTTGAGCCCTGACAGCCTCGCCGAGCTTTGCTTGCCGAGGCTGTTTTCGTGCATGGACGTCTCAACGACCATCTGTCCCCGTATGATTTTCAATGCATGTCGTAACGCTGAACATACGAACCGTTATTCAATCGCAAGCCACGATGAGGCCAGAATAATCTCGAGTTTTCAGAGAGAGCACGGCTTCGCAATGGCCGGTGATAACTCTGCACCTGTTGTTTTTTGCCCTCAACAAGTGCTGACATCGCATAAAAAAACCTGACAGACACCAATATTTTGATGACTGTCAGGCTTCAATGTGAGAGCGCAGAGACTCGAACTCTGGACCTACGGATTAAAAGTCCGTTGCTCTACCAACTGAGCTACGCTCCCAAGTCCTTTACTGGAAATGACTTGCAACAGCGAACAGAATTCGCGAGTGAGGCAGGACATTTGCCAGTCTTTCCTGAAATTTCTTTCGGAAAAGTGAACGAGGCGAAGTCTAGTGAACACCGCAGGCGACTGCAATCAGGGAAACCGTATCGTGTCAAAAAGATGTCAAATTCTTCGGATGACCGAAAAAACTGACATCCCCCGAAAAATTCCTCTCTCTTTACACCGACAGAAATGAAGCCACCGAGGAAGATTTCCCAGGCCTACTTTTGATAGATCGGTAAATAATGATATTTGACCGACAGGCTGAGTACCGCCATCGAGGTTGCATAAACCCGCCCGTGGCTTTTCTCCGATCCGTTCTCCGCCAGCCATGAGCCATCTTTTGCTTGCTGCCCGAGAAGCATCTCCTGCACAAGTTGCTGGGCCTTGGCTGCGTGTTCCCCCCCTCGCTGATACATCCCCTGTGAATAGTAGTAGGTCCCGTAGGAACAGAAGCGTTCCTTCCACTTAGGGGGATTCTCCAACAACCAATCGGAGGCCCCAGTGACTAATGGAGAGTCATATTCCCCGCAAACCTGCATTGCCAGCAGTCCGGCTGCTGTCATCGTAAAGGTCGGACGACTTTGCCCGGGAGTGTAAGTGAACCCGCTCGCCTCCTTATCCGGAAATCCTTTTCGGTCAAGCCGTGAAGCGTAGGATCGCTTCAAGTATTCAACAGCCTCGTCAATCGCACTCGCCGGAACCGCTAGGCCATCATTCTTCGCTGAACGCAACGCCATCAACTGCCAGACAGAAACAGATAAATCAGAGTCCCGGGAGTTCGGATTGTACCTCCACCCACCCCGGTGCTGAGTCGGTTTCTGTTCTTTTTGAGAACTGAGGATGACATCGATCGCTTTTTGACAACGCTGATGGATCAGCTGGTCCTGCTCCTCGGTCGCTCCCATTCCCAGCATTTCTGTGAGCATGAGAGTAATAATCCCATGACCGTACATGCGTGAGCCATCTTTGGTCCCGAAGTAACCTTTGTCATCGACCCGATCATCGCGAAGAATGTAAGCTAATGCCTTCTGCATCGCTTGCCCTCGCGAATCTTTATCGGCCGGTTGAACTCCGACGCTCGCCATCGACATGATCGATAGCGCTGTCATTGTGCTATCGTATCGCTGATCGAGAATCGCTCCATCTTCACGCTGTTGGGAAATTAGATACGCAATCGCTTTTTCGACTCCGATATCAATTTCGTCAGTTTCAAACGCGGAGGCTTTCTGGTCCACGGAATTTGTGTCGACCTGCGCGACGACTTGCCCAGATGCCAGCGATAAATGGACGCACACCACTGAGCAAATGATCATAGACCGCGAAAATGCGATTCCGGTTGGGATTCTATGAAACCTCATTTTTTCTTCCTCGCTCGTTCAGCCAAGACTCGAAAATAGGCTTCGACGCTTTTTCGGTATTCCTCAGAGACGACTTCAGATTGCCCTTTTGTCAAATCATCCGCTGACTGATTTCGAAGCATCCCCCAATTTTTATCTTCCGTCCGATGAACTGCCTGGACACTAAAGTCTGTCATCGGCCCGGTCTCGGAGGGAACATCTGCTGAATCTATCGTTGAATCAGAGGATGCCAACTGAGACTGTTGCTGCGATTGCGTACGTGTTTTTGCCAGCTGAGCCTGTTGAGTTCGTGCAGCCTGCGAGATGGAATCGAGAGGCTGCTTGGCTTGCGGATTCGCTCCGTCGGGCGATTCCTTTGAACTCGTACTTGCGAGTTGTCGATCCAGTTCATCAAGAGTTTGAGCAAGACGCTGCGCTTCAGCCTGTTGCTGCGATGTTGGTTTTGACTGTGTGGGTTCTAATTGTGTCGGTTCTGATTGCGATGCCCCCGAACTTGGAGATGTTGCTGACTGTTGATCACTCTGTCCGCCCTGTTGTTCTTCCGCACTTGCTTGGGTGTTCTCGTTGGCGGCGAGGTTTGGTTCGAGAGCTTTTGAAAGTTGCTCAGCTTGAGCCAAGAGTGACTTTTCAGTTTCGGCAACAGCTTGTTGAGCCTGCAAAGCTGCGCCATTCTGCCCCTGTTCTTTGTTCGCCTCAGTGGGGTTTGTGGCCTGAGTGGCCTCGGCAGCTTCACGGGACTCTGCCTCACTTTGAGCTTCACCAAGTCGTTGCTGTGCGTCTGTGGATTCTTTTGAGGCAACTTGTTGTATCGATTCTGCAAGGGACTGCAGAGGCTCAACGACATTCAAATTCTTCAGTCTCCGTTCATGTCGTGCCGCTCGAGAGACGTCTTCTGCGACTTTGTTGATATCCTTGGTCAATTCCTGTTGCTGCTGTTCGGACGAGGCAAGCTCTCTTTGGGTCGGTGTCAATTCATTCTGAAATTCTGATGCCTTTGCAAGCTCATCGCTCTTCCGATTCAATTTCTCAGCGACCTCAAGGGCTTCCTCAGCATAAAGGTCTGCGAGTTGAGTCGCCGGATTTTGAGCATTCAACGGAGGAAGTTTCTTCCTGTTGATCTCGTCAGAGGCCTTTCGTAACTCTTGAGCAAACTCCGCAGCTTGCTTCTGTACCTGTTTTGCAGCGTCCAGTTTTTTTTGCTCCGCCAACTTCCGTGCTTGTTCTTGTTTGACCTTGTTCTTCAATCCAGAATCGTCAGGTTTTTTAGCAAGACTTTTCTCAGCTTGTTGAACTTTCTTCTCGGCATTTTTCACCTGATTTTGTGCGTTCTTCACTGCTTGATCGGTCCGGCGTTTTGCATCGTCTGCTCGTTTCGCAAGATCTTGTGCGGTCCGCTTTTGTTGATCGTGAAAACGCTGGCGTCGCTGTTCGGAGTCTTTCTTTTGGGCCTCGCGAGATTTCTCGTCAGCGTGAATCTTCTCATCTTTTTTCGCAGCGGTCTGTTGTTTTGCTTGTTTCAGTGATTCCGTAGCTTCTTGCAGAGAAGACTTTGCTTCCTGTGCGGTCTGTTGCAAATCTTCCAAAAGCTGATCTTCTCTGGCACTCTTCGTGAGCGTCGCGATCTCGTTGAGTTTCTGTTGGGTCTCTGCCAGTTTCTCCTGAGCTTCGGCAGATTTCCCTTGAGCTGCCGATTGATTTGCCTGCGCCAGTAACTGCCTGGAAAGTTGCGATGCTTCCGAGCCAACTTGACGGAGTCCCGCTGCGAGTTCTTTCTTTTTCGCCTGGAACTGAGAATCGGATCGTTCGTTCGCCTTCTGGATATTTTCATCGTCCCGGGCTGCAAACTCTAAGGCACTTTGGGCTTCGTTGAGCGTCTTTTCTGTGATCTCTGAGAGTGCCTGCTGCATCACAGGGTTTTGCTGTAACTCTTTTTCGAGTTCTGCGAGCAATGCTTCTGGAGATTGCTGAGCCATTTCTCCAAGCTGCTGTGCGTCTTGATATTGCTGATCCATTTGCCGAGCAATTCCCATGTCACGTTCTGCTTGCCGAAGCTGTTCGCGTGAGTCGGCAATGTCGAGACCTTCTTCAAGCTTTCCAAAATGTTTGGCAACCAAGTCTAAAGCTTGTGCAGTTTTCTCCTGCTCCTCAGTCGCTCGTGCAAGATCGCTCGCCTGCTTCTCACCTGTTTTCGCAGCCTGTGCCTGTTCAAGTGCGCGGTTCATTTTTCTCGCGGGCTCTTGAATCATCGCGATACTGTCGTCGGCATCTCGGGCACGCTCGCGTTGTTGCTCATCCAGAAGATCCTGCGAGTTCGCATCTTCAATGAGGGCTTGTGTCAAATCATCCAATTGCAGGTTGATCGATTCTTGTAATTGCTGAATCTCGGCGAGTTGCGGTGACCTCTCTGAAGCCTCGTTCCCCTCAGCAGCCTCGGCTGCCTGAGTTGTTTTTTCTTCCAGTTCCCGCAGTTGCTGTGCCGATTGCTCCGCCATCTGTGGGATTGTCGGCGTGTAGTTTGCAATCACAGCCCGTGCCTGAGCCATGATTGGTTCAAGCTCGACGACAAGAAAATCTACCTCTCGTTGAATCTCTTCAAGTTCGTGACTGGCTCCGACGATCTTGTCACGATTCCAGCGGCGTTCCTTAATTTTTCTTGCGGCATCACGAACAGAGGGCGACCAACGCATTTGATCGAATCTGGTCGTGATTTCGGTCGGAACTTTCGCTTCTCGTAAACGTCGACTGGCAATGTCGAACTGCCCGATGAGAACATCCAGTTGACGGGGGTGATCAAAGTAAGCCAGCGATCGATCCGTTTCCCAACGTTCCCGGTGATGCAACTGAGTCGCCGATTTCTGAACAAGGACCAGTTGATGCCCAGCTTCCAGAATGCGATAGGCTGGAAAAATTTCAGCCAGATGAGCTGGAACTTCGGAATCGGTCAGCTGACTTTGCTGGGAGATATTGAAGAGAGATGTCACCGCTCGATGAGTAAGACTTGAGTCAGCTGCATATTGCGAGTCGGCATCAATCCGAGACTGTGTCAGGTCGCGACAGTCGCGCAACTGGTCCAGACTGTGGCGCAACTTCAGCTCAATCTCTGCGTCATAACGTTGCGACTCACGGAGGAACTCGTTGCTTTTGTTTGAGTCAGATGAGTCTTGACTCTTCTGAAGCAGTTGAGCCTGCTGGCGTAGCGCGCTCGCAAGTTGCTCGATCGGGGAATCAAGCTGCCCCGATCGGCTATCGAGATCTCGACGGGCACTGCTCAGTCTCGATGGAAGTCCCCCGTCGAGTTGATCGATTCTCTGCCTCGACGCCAGCTGATTGAGCAAGTCTTGAGACGTTTTTTTGAGCTGTTCGAGCTTCTCTTCAGATTCAAGAGCATCTTCAAGCTTGAGACGCTGCCCCTCAGACCAGTTCAACTGACTCAGCAATCGGGAATCAAGAGAGCTCGAAATTCGCCCGCGATGTTTTCGAATGAGGCGTTCCAACTGTTCCAATTGATTGAGAACAATTGTTTCCTGTCGAGTGAGTCGCTCCCAGGATTGTGTTGCCCCCTGAACGACAATTTTCTGCTGATGCAGCAAAGCTTCCATGTCCATTGCGATGGCAACAAGCAAGTTATGCGAAGCCATGTTCTGGTAATGACTCGCGACGACTTTGGCATCATCAGCGATCCGTTCATAAATTCGTTTCAACTCGTCGTAATCGCGTTTCAACAATTTGGCGTCAACCGTACTTTCGATAGCCCGCAACAGATAAGCAGGAGAGTTTGTAGACTCGCGATAGATCCTGGATAGGAGTCTCCCACTCAATTCAAGGTCGTAGGCGTCCGCTCCAGTCGGCATCATTTTTTCAACAGTCAGAATATCTTCAAGAACTTCGCCAGCAGCGTCTCGATGCTTTGCCGAGAGATCAAGAAGCAAGGTTCGATCCAGAAGGGCTTGCTGCTCCTCCTGTTCGGGCTGTCGTAATCGTTCAATCGCTTCCAGTGCGGAGGTTTTTTGCTCAGCGACCAAGGCTGCAAAATCGGCGAGTGAATCATACAGCTCAACTTTTGCCTCCATCAATTCATGGCGTTTGGGGTCGAAATCCTGCCCTGCGACAATAATGCGCAGCGGAATCGATTCTCCTAAATTTCCTTTGAGGTCAGTAGCAACCAACTTAGTCAGAATCTGATCTCCAGCCTTGAGCTGAAGTTGCAAAAGATCCCATTGCCATTCAGATGTAACAAGGTGTGTTGAGGCTTCTCGTTCGGTTTGGATTGCTAACGGAATGGATTCCCAATCGCGACCATTCACCGAAATCTGCTGCTCCAGACCAACTAACGGTAGATCATCTGCAGCGATTCCTTTCAGAGCGAGAATGTCGTTAGGAGGCAACAGGAGAGTTGTTTCCTGCTGCTCGACAAATCCGACTTTGGGAATCAAATCTGGAATCGGACGGATTTCATATTTCGGACTAAAAACGTTGTCGAAACCGGTTTCTTTCGAAACGAGATTCACTTTGTAAATAGCTGTCTCATCGACCGAAACCGTGGCAGACCATTGAAGGTTCTCCCCCCGAGTCGAGGACTCCTCCGGTTCGACTGGCGACAACGGAATAACCTTCACTTCGTCCGATTCAGAAAGATCGAGCCGCAGTTCCGCTTTAGAGACAGGTTGATCAACTTCAACGATTAGCTCAACCTGCGTCCCTTCCAATGCCTGCAAGTCGCCATGAGCTTCATGACTGGTCTCTGGCGGTAACCGTGAATACTCAGGGTATTGAAACGTTTTGTGGAACACATTGACGCGCGGTCTTGGGCGAGATTCAATTCGATACCTCTGAGTGACGGCATCACCTGCGAAAATCCGATATTCAACCGATTCGTCAGTGACATGGAGATTCGCAGCGAACTGCTCATCCGAGGTCCCGCGCATCGGCTGGCGAACAGCACCCTGGCTGGGAGTAACCGTCTCCAGAGTGACTTCATCCACATTGCCTCCAGTTATTTCAACAACGATCGCAATCGTTTCATCTTCTGCGAGTAACAACGAATGTGGAGTCGGTTCGAGTACATGCACATGGATTCGAGAGACGCGTGCAATGTTCGCTCCGGGAAGAGCTGCACGTGTGACCAACTGGCGAAACCGCATGTCACCGTTCAGCAGAAGAGTCGCCGCAACAGCAACCAGTACCAACGCAGCGAACAGCCATTTGGCAACCAGTTTGACGGGCAACATCTGTGGGACTCGGATCTGCCCCATTTGCCTGGCAACGTTCCCTTGAAGCAGTCCACGAAACATGGGCGAATCGTGCAGCCCTGCGGGATCGTCTGTCGCCAGTTCCACCGCGGAGAGTAAATTCTCCCGGAGTTCTGGGTCCGTTTGCTCCATTTGCGTGGCGATTTCTTCACGCGCGGGGATATGCATTATTCGGCGAAGAGAGGTCATCCAGACAGCGAGAAAGGAGACCGCATAAACGGAAATCCCTAATCCCCAACGAGTTGAATCACTCAATAACCAATACCAGTCGATAAAGGCGACGACCGATACACAGGCGAGAAAGGAGACGATCCCAACGCTGAGGCCGCGCGAAAGGATGAGCCAGAACCGGCGACGGCGAAACTGATCCAGTTTCCGGGAAACAATTGGATCGAGACCAACACTCATGGGAAAATTCCAGATACGCGTTCGACGGGAATCAGAGTTGTCCGACTATAACATATTTGACTTGAGCGTATTTAATGCTCATCGTCTTCGTGAAGTTCACTCTCTCGGGGCGTTCAGTGCTTCCCTGACAGAACCGTTTATCGCGTGGCTGGAAACACAGAGCTATCCTCGAACAGTCATCACAATAAACCAGCACGTTTTCGCATACCCCATTCTATCGTGAGTAGCAGGATCATTGCAGCAAACCACCAGTAACTTTGCCAGATCAATGTTTCAGATTCGAGTATTCGCCCATCGCTGAATGGACGTAATAACTCTGGGAGACGGCCAACGTCTTCTTCGCGGAGCATCACCCCTGCGGAAGCTGCCGACATCTGGGAGAGCAATTCCTCGTTCGCATTCGTGGCTGCCATCTCGCCTGATTCGAGCCCTTCAACAATGAACTCACCTCGTGCTTTGAGTGCAGAATCACTCATCCCTGATGCCCGAATCGAAACAGTGTATTCACCAGTAGAGAGCGTTTGCGAACGACCACGATAGACTCCGGGAATATCCGGATCGGCCTCAAGTGCTACAGTGGAATCAATTTTTCCGTTCTTCCAGAACAGAGCATCCGCCGTCGATCCGACAGCAGGTTTTCCATCGACTCCACGAAGACGGATACGGACATCAACACTCTCACCGAAGTCGTAACTGACCGGTCCGGTATCGATTGAAACAAACTCATCACTGACGGCATACGGGCGCGGCATCACGTAGGTCGCCAGTTGATTCCAGATTCGCTGATGCCAAAGATCCGCAGACTTGTATCTCCAGCGCCAGGTTTCATCAAAAGCGAAATACAAAATTCGCCCCGCCCCATAGTTGCGAGTCACAATTGCTGCTTCTGTTTGCGCACCGACTTTCGCTTCGACGAGGACTTCCGCACCTGGAAGAGCAGTGACTGGGATCAGAGTGTGAGGCGGCGGAAGTTCCGTCCAGAATTTTCGGTTCTGGAAATCATCAGCTGCGAGTCTGAGTGAACTTTCCGCTGCACCACGTTCAGTCAGTTCTAATGACTGCGGCAGCATTGAAGTTGCGTCCGGCTTCCATTCGACTGGTACTAAGCTCCCTAAACTGGTTTCTAAAAGTTCACGAAGCTTCCCTCGCTGCCCATCTATCAGAACCATCCCGCCCCCGCGGATTTCAACAAACTCCCTGAGCCAGTCAAATTCATACGACTCAAATAACGCTGGGGGAATTTCGCCAAGAATGATCAGATCGAATTCAAAGAGTGCTTCCCGACTGGTAGGGAACTGGTCGGTTCGATCGCCTCGTGGAAGGGTTTGTTCGTCCGTTCCCGGACCCGCGATTACTGTGGTGACATCCCATTGTTCGTCTCGATCAAATACGTTTCTCAGGTAGCGTGTCTCCCATCGCGAACGACCATCCAGAATCAGTAATTTGTAACTCTGCTTGATGGCTGCCAGTCGAAAGCTTCGCTGATTATTTTTCGTTTCAGCTTCCTCTGCCAACGGGATAATCACCGCCTGCAAGTTCAAGGGGATCGAGTGCCTCACGACAGAGGAGTCAAGACTATCGTCGAGCTGATCAACCAGCTCGTTGATTGCAAAATCAAATTCGACTCTCCGTTCCGGCATGTTTTGCGAAACTAATTCTTTTTGCCAGAGAACATCATCACCATTTCGAATCTGAACGACAAAAGGGAGACTCTCGGTTATTGAGTCCCGGAGGATGACGGCTCCCCGAACTTGATCTGACTTGAAGACCAGTTCCGGATATTCCACTCCAACAACTGCCAGATCTTCAGCTTGCTCCGCCGCACCAAAGGAGACACAGAAATACTTGACGCCCTGTCCGCCCAGAATCTTCGCAGTTTGTACAGGGGATGGACCGGAATTGTGTTGGCCGTCTGTCAACAAAACGACTGCTGTCTGTTTTTGAACTGGTGCATCACCTGCGGAATCTGAAGTCCCCACAGTTTTTTGCACAGTTCTTTGCGATGTCAAAATCGCTGAACTCAAATCGGTGAGGTGTCCCTGAGGTTCAGCCCGGTTCAGCGCCGATTCAAATTCATCGATTTCGATCGACCTCGCCTCTGCACCATGCATCATAAGCAGTTCGACTTCGTGTTCTTCCCGGAGTGCCATAACCGTTTCCGCATTAGATTCAGTGAGCGCAACTTCCGCTCTTCGCAAGCGGGTTGATTCATCAAACATAGCGATGGCAGAACGATAAGAGTCGTCCCCGGCATTCAATTTCTGTTCGAGATCATCATCAAAACTCTTCTTGATTGCTTCCTCAATCGACACTATTTCACGAAGAAAACCTTGAGTCACCTGAAGCCGCTGCTCGGGACTTTCCTGCTCATAAGTCACAGAAGCGAATTGAGTCTCTAGATTCTTCCACTCTGCTTGATTGAACGCATTGGGGAACGATTCCCGGAGTTGTGTCACTTCTTCTTGAAAACTGCGAGCGGCCTTCTTCACTGTTTCGTTGGTGACACTTGAAGTCTTGTCCGGAGCGCTTTCAGCACTCGCCTCAGCTTCTCGCAGTCTCTGTTCAAACGCCAAACGAGCTTGTGCGAGCCCTTCAGCAAGATCAAGCTTCTCTGTCTTGATCTCTTCCGCGTTCAACCAACCGAGTTCATTGGCGATTTGTAATTTTCGTATCGTCGGCATGTGCTGGTCGAGCATCGTCATGCTCTCGGAGAGATCGACATAAATCTTCACGCGTCCCGGTTCACCGATCGTTTTACGATGGTGAAGAACCGGCCCAGTCAGAATCATGATGCCAAGGAAAAACGCAGAGGCTCGCAACAACGGGAGCAACCACTTCAGCCGCTGCGGTAAATTGAAACTTTCTCGTCGATAGTACCGCCATGAAAGCACTCCGACGACAAGAGAAAGAACAAGCCCCAACCAAAGCGGGACATCACCAATGAAGCGTATGCTCGTCATGCTCGGACCCTCGCAAATCGCTGTTGGAGGATCAGTTCCAGGAAGAGAAGCCCCAAGAGGGCTGCCAAAGCAATTTTCCAGACTTCTCGTCCGTGACGCCGTAAACGATCAAGTTTCAGATACTGTTCTGGAGACTCCAAAACCGTTGCGGACAACTCGTCGGCCAACGCTGCGAGTTCCTTTTCATCGAACAAATCCAGCGACGACTCTGCTCGCGAAGTCTCCGCCACGAAGTGAATCGCTTCAGTCGATGGAAGCGACATCGTATACAGTCCGGGTCGCTGCGTTTCTTCGTACCTCGCAAGTTGAGCGGTTCCTTCAGTCACAGTTTTGACAGATCGCTGAAGGCCATCCGGGGTCACAACTGAAACGGTCACCTGATCGCTCAGATCAGGTATGAGAGCAACGGCTGAGTCTCCAGTTTGAATGTTTCTGGGTGGAGAAATTCGCGAGGCCATCGTGGTAATCAACTGCTGCATCATCGGGACATAAACCGGTCGGAGCGGAAAGTCGGACCAGTCCGCATCGCACGCGGTCGCCATTTGCACAACCACGCCTTCCCCATAATTCTTTTCCACCAGCAGCGGATCTCCACTGTCCAGCATGGCCAATGTCACAATTTCCGAGGCCTCCGATGGAACAGCCAGTTGATACCAGCGCCGAATCGTGGCGCTCGAAAGATCGCCATTGGAAGGGTCGTTGAAAAACTCCAATGCAACGTGATCGAATCGCTGGGAGAGGACCGCAGTACTCGAACTCTTTTCACCAACTTCACCGAGTAGCGGCCCGAATGAAACTGGTAGCAGTCCTTGTCCATCAAGAAACATTTTCTCTCGATACCAATTGAGATCGAGCTGATCTCCGCCACAAACAAGAACGGCGCCGCCATCTTTGACGTACGTTTCCAAAAGCTTCAGTTGCCCATCGCTCAATTTAGAAACGTTTGCCAGAACAACGACACGCGATTTCTTCAAACGTTCTTCGTCCAGCTCTTTCACTTGAATGGTTTCAGTTTCAACGAGATCGAGAAGTTGGACACGACCAAAGGTGAGTGGAGTCAATGCGACGGAAAGATAGTCGGTCTCTCCTTGCAAGGGTTGCGAACTGGGAGCCCCGTCAACCAGTAAAACTTTGATGTTCTCCCAAACCGTCACTGCGGCAGCAAAACGATTATCAGCTTGTAACGGATCATCTGTCACAGCCTCGACTTCAACGACATGCGAACCGGGCGTTTTAAACTCTCCCGGAAATAACACCTGTGTTTCTGCACTGGGCGCCAATTGGAGTTGTGTCACCGAGTCCTCAACGCCATCAATGCGGAAGATCACGCGAACATTCTCGACATTGCTCGGACCGTGGTTTCGCAGATTCGCACGGAGATCCAATCGTTGTCCGACTCCGAGAGCACGCCGAGGAAAACTGAGTGAGTCAACCGAAATGTTTTCCTGAACTGGCTTGCCGAGTTGCATCAGCGAAAGCTCAGGGACAATTTCGAGACTTTCGAACTGGCGTCGGATTGCCTGAAGTGTATCTTTGTGAATGACCTCCCAGTCATGGTTTTGAAAGTCACTCAGAATGATACACTCGCGTCTTGCATGCGACATTCCAGCGAGAACAACAAGTGCCTCATCAACAGCAGCCTGCATGTCGCTGGCTCCCATTCCCCCTTCGATCCGGCTCAGCTTCTGAATGACGACATCCGAATCGAACACCGGCTCATCAAAGAGACGAGTTGGAATTCCCCCGGTGAGAATGACGGCAATCTCCGAACCGCGACTTGTTTCGCCGATCAACCTGGTCGCCGCTTCCACAGCCTTTTCAAAGCGAGTCCCGGTCTCTGAGTTTGTCTCCATTGAATAGCTGTTGTCCAAGAGAATGACGATTGAGACCGGTGATTCTCCCTCGAGCCCCTGCGTTCCGGTCAATACTGGTCGAGCCAGACAAAACGCCAGCAGCAACGGGATGGAACACCGAACGAGCAGTAGAATGAGTTGATCCAACCGAAACCGTTTATGGTTCACTCGAATGACTGACTCAAGCAGATGCATCGCCCCCCATTCGACCGTCCGGAACCGATTTCGATTCAGGATGTGAATGACGAGTGGGATCAAAGATGCTGCCGCTCCCCAGAGAAGAGCTTGATTCATGAACGTCACTTGGCTCTTCTCCTTAAAGCCAAATACGCTGCCAGTGAATCGGCAAACGGCTGATCAGTTGTCATAGGGACCAAACTGATCCGATGGCGGTTACATCCGTTCGCCAGCTGTTCTCGGAATTGATTCAACTTTTCTAAATAAGCGTTTCGAAGTTGTGCCGGGTCGACAAGATGCCGATTGTCAGCAGCTTCGAGAGAGGCGAATTGCGTCCACTGTCGGAAGGGGAAATCGAGTTCATCCGGGTCCCAAATCTGAAAGATGACGATCTCATGATTCGCATGACGGAAGTGCGCCAGCGACTTCATCAACTGGTCGACATCACCAAACAGGTCAGAAATGATCATCAACAGGCCACGACGATGCAGCTTGGCGACCATTTCGTGAAAGACGCTGCCCAATTCTGTCTCGTGCTTAGGGTTCTGCTTTTCGAGTTCACCGAGGATGGCCTGCAAATGCTTAGGTCGAGCACGCGGCGGGATGTAACGACGAACTTTTTTATCGAACGTCACCAGTCCGACACTATCTTGCTGTTGCAACATTAAATACGTCAGGCAAGCAGCTGTGCGGACAGCATACGCATGCTTCGTCAATCCATGACTTCGCGTCCCGGTGTACCCCATCGACCCACTTGAATCGAGCAAAATCGTACAGCGAAGGTTTGTCTCTTCCTCATATTCACGAATGTAAAGCCGGTCAGTCTTTCCGAAAAGCTTCCAGTCAATACTGCGAATATCATCACCGGGTACATACGACCGGTGCTCTTTGAACTCGACGCTGAAACCTTTATGAGGCGAACGGTGTAGCCCTGAACAGAATCCTTCGACGACCTGCTTTGCAAAAACTTGCAAATTCGTAAATTTTCCAATGTCGTGCGGAGTGAGGACGTCGGATACGTGGGGCATAAGGAGGCACGCTATGGCGAGGCGGAAGGATGGGGCGGGGAACTTGGGACGAGCAACTACAGCAACTGCTTCGAAGCTGCCGGAAGTTCTCGTATGAGTCGCCGGATCAAATCATCCACGCTCACACCTTCAGCTTCTGCATTGAAAGTTGGGACAATTCGGTGACGCAAAACCGGAAAGGCAAGGATTTCTACATCGTCGCGTGTCACATGATATCTCCCTTGCAACAATGCTCTCGCCTTCGCAGCGAGGACAAGTTGCTGGCACGCCCTCGGCCCCGGTCCCCAATCGATCAATTCACGAACCCAGGGAGCAGTCGTCTCATCCTTTGGACGAGCTGACCTGACGAGATCGAGAACAAGGTTTTTAACATGTTCTGGCAAAGGAACCCGGCGGACGGTTTCCTGACAATCGATAATTTCACTGCCTGTGACGACCGCCTCAATCCTGGCAGTGACCATCGAAGTCGTGCGATCGATAATATCCCCTTCCTGCTCGCGGCTCGGATAATCAACGATGACGTTGAACAAGAATCGATCTCTTTGTGCTTCGGGAAGCGGATAGGTTCCTTCCTGCTCAATCGGATTCTGAGTCGCCAGGACAAAGAACGGCTCATCGAGTCGATACGTCTTTCCTCCGACAGTCACTTCATGTTCCTGCATCGCCTCCAATAGCGCCGCCTGTGTTTTAGGAGGCGTCCGATTGATTTCATCCGCCAACAACATTTGTGTGAAGATCGGCCCCTTCTCGAAAACGAGATCTCGATGACCAGTCTCTCGGTTCTCCTGAATGATATCGGTCCCGGTGATATCTGCTGGCATCAGGTCGGGAGTAAACTGAATTCGATTGAATCCAAGGTTCATCGTTTCTGCCAACGACCGAATCATCAACGTTTTGGCGAGTCCGGGAACGCCTTCGAGGAGACAATGCCCACGAGCCAGAATTGCAATCAGCAGCTGTTCAACAACTTCATCCTGACCGACGACGATCCGCCCCACTTGAGTGCGAACTTTCTGGCACACCTCGACCAACCGTGCAGCCCGTTCCTGGTCATCCAGCTTGTCTGATTCCTGAACCTGAGTCATTAAAAAACTTTCTTGAGAAGCCATTACGTGACCGACTGTTCAATTCAATGAACTTCAATGCGTCAAGAGTGTAAGGCAGCAGCGGACGGGAAACAAATGAGACCGTCGATCCTCAATCAGTGCCGGCGAATTCGCTCAAGAGATCGAACCGCCCTACAAAACCAGAACTCTTCCCGATATCGCATTTTGCATAGAAAATCGCTTTTACCTACGTGGCAGAACGTGTGTATCATTTTCATGTCGGCTCTAGCGAATGGCTCCGGATTTCAATACTCTTCCTGATTTTCGTGTCATCTCCAATTTTCGATGGCAAACAACCGGAGCGTCCGAAATGTCCAAGTGTTTAATTACTGGTGGAGCTGGCTTCATTGGTAGCCATCTGACCGAACTCCTGCTCAGCCAAGGGCACGAGGTCGTCATTCTGGATAACTTTTCCACCGGTCAGCAGAACAATCTTGCACATGTTCAGGACCACCCCAATCTGAAGATGGTCACAGGTTCCATCACGGACCCAATCCTGCTTTCCGAAGCCGTGCTCGGTGTCGATGTGATCTATCACCTGGCTGCAGCTGTCGGTGTCAAGATTGTGGCAGACGATCCCGTTCGGACCATCGAAACAAACATCTATCCAACAGAGCGACTACTCCGACTGGCTGCCCAGACTGGTTGTCGATTCTTCATGGCCTCCACGAGTGAGGTTTATGGAAAGAACCCCAAGGAGAAATGGAACGAAGAGGAAGATCTCCATTTCGGTCCGACTTCGAAACCACGCTGGGCGTATGGATGCTCTAAAGCAATTGATGAATTCCTCGCACTGGCTCATCACAAGAAATACGATCTACCAGTTGTGATTGGTCGCTTTTTCAATGTTGTCGGTCCGCGACAGGTTGGTAACTACGGTATGGTCATTCCCCGTTTCGTGGATCAGGCTCTCAACGGTGGCCCAGTCGTTGTTTACGATGATGGACAACAGGTCCGCTGTTTTGCCCATGTGAAAGAGATCGTCGATTGCATCGCGACTTTGACGAACTCTGATGCCGCAGTCGGAAACATTTTCAACATCGGCAGCGATCAGGCGATCTCCATCGAACAGCTCGCTCGCGAAGTCATTCAACGTATCGATCCGAGCGTGAAAATCGAGTACGTCGGATACAGCGACGCCTACGGGAAAGACTTCGAAGATGTCCGACGAAGAGTCCCGGACGTCTCTCGGCTGGAAGCCACTATCGGAAAAAAACCACAAATGACACTCGGCCAGATCTTGGACGACATCATCGAGTGGAAACGTTCTTCTTCGTAGAACCACTCGAACATTGGAATTCACTTTCAGCCTCGTGGCGAGCAGTCGATGAAGTTTCGTAAGTGAGCTTCACAGACACAACACGCATTTAAGAATGCGCTAAGCTTCGTCGAAACCGAGTCTCGGCAGAATTCTGTGTCCGACAACTTCCCGCGGATCGGCTGCGTTGCGAGTCGGCTGAATCTCGACTTCCACGACAGCCCAAATGGGTTCGAAACGTTGGCCGGAACGCCGTTCCCGAGTAGACACAATCAGTTCTCGAGCAGCTTGAACCACTCCCAAACCGGCAGAGCCAGTACAGCCAGCGGTACAGACCAGAAGGCCATTCTGCTGGAACTGTGCAACAAGAACACCGTATTCATGGCGAAGACCCTGACCTGTTCGTTGTGATTCATAGATCCTCCCATTTGCCACGAGCAAGTAAGAGTCATCCCGGACCGAACTCAGTTGCTGCCGATATTTCTGCTCCTGCTCCAGCCTCTCAATCGAAACTGAGAAACTACTTCGAAAGGCCTTCTCACTTGGCCACACAAACGCAAAGGGCAACTCCGCGAGATCGACGCCTGTTGTCATTGGCTCGAGTTCAAACATCTTAGCTAACATGAGTTCGCTCGAATGAGACGCTCGTGGACTCGAGATGCTGACGATCGATCCATAGTCTTCATCGAGAAGTCTGAACCACTCTTCCTGTTTGAAATCAAGGTCCCCTTTCTCGAACACTTCTGGACGAAACGGAACTTCCTGAATATTGATTTTCGGCTGTCTCGTGCCCGACTGACCAATGCTGTATGTAAATTCCGCCAATGCCTTCACATCCCATTCCGACATGTCGACTCGCATTTCATACTCTCGATTTCGTGACGGAATAAGAAACGTGACCGGTCCAGAATTCCCAAGAGCTTCGATCAATGTGGGCGGCTGGAAGAGTTCTTTCGCCAATGAGATTCCGTGCATCCGAAAGTAGGTGTCAAGGATTTCGAGTTCGTCGAAATAAATTGAGTTATTTTTTGCGGGATCTCCAATGCCTCTCAGCTTCTGGTGATTGATTGTTTTCTTCTTGGGGCGGTGCGAATTGGCCTCTGCAATTTTCTTTTCGAGTTCCGTGTAGCTCCCGACACGGCGAGCCTCCATATCGATCATGGTGGAGATTTTATCGTTCGCAGAAAAACTCATCTGACTGGTGCCTGACATCTCACAATCTCCTGAAATCTCACGATGCTCTGGTGAGCTTTACTCATCAGGCTGTAAACGACAATTGTTGTCCTCTTGTTACTCCGTTGACACTTCGGACTGATCCCCTTTGGAGAGGAATCGAAGCAGATGGGCCACAGAGACAGCCAAGCCTCATTTTATCAAATTTCAAAAAGTGTTATCAACATTCATCAAGCCTTTGAAATCCGTAAAAACAGCATTGCCGCATAAATAAACGGGCATTAATGTAGAAAAAGATCGCAAAGACACTCCCCTCATGTTTTTGAAATTTCAACACGGGTTGCAAAAATGAAAACGAACCAACCGCATCTGGCCATCGGTTTTTGCCATTTCAATGCAGGAGACCTGAACAAACCTGAGTCCGTTTCAAGGCTTGCCCGACTGGTGCGACGGGCTTCGAAACTGGAAAGTTTCAGCAGCTTTCGCATGGTCCTCTTCATTGAAGATGGACAATACCACCATCTCGCGAGATGGGTTGATTCCAACGAACAGGCCCTCTCACAAGAGATTCAAAATCAACTCCAGGCATCTAGGATTCAGCTTAATTCTGTTCTTGCAAAGACTGCTGCCACTGGTGTCACGCTGCTCCACGCTGCCGATCTGATCCCGTTCTTCACAGGGATGAAAGAGAAGCATCAGACACAATTCACAGGGCGGTATTACGAATTCGCTGCCGGACAAAGGGAACCCTGCGGGTATACAGGCCCGAAGCTAATTCGTGATCTTCTCGCCCTCAGCCATCCTGACACGCCAGTTTACAATCTGGACCAAGACGTCCTAGAGGATGCGAGGGATCTTGAACGAACCGCCTTTCTCGTAACACAACTCGCCAACAAGGCAAAGGCAAACTTGCACCAACCATTTGCAGTTTCTGGAGCGTATACAGATGAGCGAGTATACGACAAAGCGAGCATTCGGGTTCTGCAATACATGCTGGTTCCAGATGCTATAGCCATTCTAAAAAACGAGTCTGCCGAGAACTCAATCGTATCAGAACCTGATCTGGCTTCGGAACCAATTGATGAATATTTTGAGTACCGGAGTGCACAGAGAATTTCTAACACTCTTGATGCGATGGTCGAGAATGTCATGCCGCATGTTAAAGACCAGCTCTTGTCCGGTGCTTGCTTCATCCCGAACGCACTCTTCCTGAAGCAGCATCCTGAGGTGTCGAACCTTCGCGGATTAGCGTCGTGGTCGGACGACCATTGGCTAGAAGCAATCCGGCGTGGAACAATTTCAGACGAGGCCAAAGCAGACCTTGGAATTCGATTTGAACAGCAAAGACATCCAGATGGGGCCACCTTCCAGGACGTCCAATGGCACGCTCGACAATTTTTGCCCCGCCTCTTCTTCGGCATCGCCGGCCTCGACATGCTCAAGGATGCAAAATTGAAGGAAACGATCCAGAATGGCTTACCCAACTCACCAGAATTGAGAGATGCCATCTGGAAAGAGGGACGAAAATCTCTTATGGAATTGGTCTCCCCTGAGACGAGCCAGTATTATGCAGGAACGGTGATGGCGGCTGCCGTAGATGGCCTCCCCAATGCCGAAGAACTCGGCTTCCTGAATGAAGACCTGTATCCAACGGGGCTTCGTAATGCGATTACGGAACTCCCGGAATCTTATCCGGGCCCAGATCGAGACAAGAAAAACCTGGAGGGAGAATTTCAGAGGCTGGTCGAAGACATCGCAGTTTGGGCAACCGATATGAGAATATGGTGGAGCGATTGCTTCATCCCTGTTGCTGAATCGTTTCAATTACCTGGCGACTCCGATTGTGTATGATTCGCAAAGACCGGAGTGAGATGACATTTCATCAAATGATGAACAGTACGACAAAGATCACATTGAACTTGTGGAGAAGAAAATGAGTCAACTTGCACTGTTACAAAAAGTCGACCTCGAGCAGTTCCGAGTCATTGATTGCCCGGTCACCATTATCGATCTGTGGAATGCAGTCAGTCTCGCATTGGCTGGACGGGCGGATGGGAAAGTCACTGGTGCCGCTTCGCTCAACCTGAAATCCCAACCGGAAGTCCTCACAAACGAGTTCTGTGAGCAACTCGCCGAAGACCTTCAGAATCATGTCAGCATTCACCTGGGTGAGAGCGAATACACGATCACCTTTGAATGCGGGAACCAGCACACTCCCGGTCTGGGTGGTCGCTCGGAACGCATCGTTCGGCTAATGCGAGACGATGCTGTCGTCCTTGCCAGTCGACAGCAACTTGACTACAGCACACTCTCAGATGATTCTGAAGACACAACAACCCAGCGGAATGATGAACTCATCCTGATTGACGACGCCGATAAGCTCGCCGAAATGACATTCGCTCTTCTGGCTCGCTCTTGAATGATTTCACAATGGTCGAACTCGAACAAAAAGCTGCTCCAGGAACCGTAGCTCCTATTGAGTCACTACGACTCTGCCAGCCTTGGTGACTCGTCTTCATCATGGCTTGGGCGGGCCTTCCGGAAAGTATCGCAACATCCAATTCTGTTCGGCCTGTTGCCAATCTTTCCAATCGAGCAGCTCATAGAGATCCCGGCGTTTCTTGTGATACAAGTACACTGGTTGTCCCGACCCTGAGTGCTTATTCAGTAGCTGAATCGCTTGACCGTAGTTTCCTTCTCGACGGTCGCGGCGAGAGTGCAACAGGAAGTATTCCTTCGATGTCGTGTCGACCCAAGACGACAACTCTCGAAAGTTCTTCTCGAATGCTCGATCCAGTTTTTCCTGATCTTTAATCGGGTGCTTCGCAAGCACATCGGGAAGTTCGTGATAAGCCAAAGCCCGCTCCTTACGATACAAAGCATCAATCAGATCTCGCTTCGCAGCTTCCATCTCCTGGTGAAGTCTCTTCTCTTCTGCCGTTTTCGGTGAATGCTTCCGACCAAAGTAGCGAGCCAGTTTGTTGGTCTTCACCGAGTCAATCACTTCATCAGCAAGCTCGACAACAACATCGAGTCGCTCCTTGCGGTCGAGTGAATCAGCAAGGTGAAGGCGGGCGACAAGCAGTTGCCGATCAGCTTTCCCAAGCTCCTTGAGTCGATCAGAAATCTCTTCGATTTGTGGCTGATGCTTCGACCAATCGAGTCTCCGCAAGGTCTCAAGCAGAAATTTCTGCTCTGCATTTACGAGGTTGGTGACAGGTGCTGCCTTCGTCTCAGCTTTAGTCTTGGTGGTGACGGAACTGATGACATGGCGAACAGGAATAGGATTCGGATCATCATCAGAAAGGCTGACATTTCCAACCAGCACATCACCATTGCTGGCCCCTTTCGGAAGAGACTGCGACAATGGGAGAGTGACCCAGAACCGAACCTGTTCTCCAACAGTCAGTTCGGTACTGCTTCGAGGTTTAGTATTCTGAATTGCATCAAGACGAGATTCAAAGAACCTCAGCCCGACACGTCCAACCGGCTGCTCAATCACAAGCGGAATCTGCTCGTATTTCTTAAGTGCTTTGCGGTCCAGATGTCGCAGTTCGACACGAACCAGATACTCACCACTTTCCGCCGAAAAGTCCGCCGGAAACATGTCATCGGTATGCACTGGTCGCTGATTTTTGTCTAAGACCTGAATAAAATGTGCATCAACAGGCGAGCTGTATAACAGCGGAGTCAGTAGCGGAATCGAAAGTTGAATCTTCGTTTTCGAAGCCAATTCGAATTTGTAATCCAACACCATCTTCCAGGTTCTCTGGTCATCCCAAAGTCCGTCGCGCTCGTCGCTGAGCAATTCGATTTCAGATTTCACCGGGGTAAGTTGCCGTTGCCAACGAGTCAGCGAACCGGACAATTTGGCTCTTTCGAACTGGAGCCTCGCTGTCAGATCCAAAGGGAGTGCATCCCCACGGCTTGGCAGGGTGATCATATCAAGAGAAGGTTCAATTCCCCCAAAGGAAACTTCCAGCTCAAGATCGGACTCTCCCAGGCTTGACCAGTATTGAGCAAGACAAACTTCCAATGTTCGCTCAGACAGGACAGGAATTCTTTTCACGAAGACTTCTCCCGGTGAAAGCGAAGTGGTTGATTTGGTTTCGTGGGTTTCGAACGATTGACCGGGGACAAGTTGCAGGTTGTGAAGGTAGAAGTAACCTGAGCCGTTTCCGGATTTCCTCGTCAACTTTAGCTCTACGTAACGGCTTCCAATCGGAGGTGTGAGAAATGTGCGAACTAATGTTCCAGCTTTGGATTTTATTTTCTTCTTGAACTGATTCGAGGAGAGCTTCTCAGGCTTTGTTACGACGATGGGAACCCGAAAAAGTGGCCCACGCTCAGGATGTTCAGCATGAACTCCAACCACTTCTGCAGTGTGCAATCCCGGCTTAAGGCCTGTTGCATCTACGATCACTCCAAAGCTGGCCCCCCCATTGGTCAGCAGTAATTGACTACCGACGCTGACCCAATCTGCTTCAACACTTAATGTGATCGGAATCTCAAACTCAAGGATATTGTCGTTCAACTCGCTGTCGTGAAAACGAGGTTTCACCTGGACTGCTGCCCCGACCGATTGCTTCATCTCGAACTCTTCGCGAATGTAAATCCCACGCGCATTGCTTCGGGATGAAATTTCGACATCAATCTCAATCGCCTCGGCAGCGGAGGCTTGCCCAAGTTGATGGGCATATGCTTTGTCAATTTGAACCAAACCGGGACCTTGCGCGAGCTTGTCGACAGTTTCAACCTTCGCAGCTGTTGCCTGTAAACTTCGCTGAATGGAGAACGGCGTGTATTCCCTGCCTTCCTGTTTCAAGCCGGAAAGCATGAGCGCGATGTTTCCGCAGGCATTCGGGGACGCCATCGATGTTCCGTTCATGCGCTGGCTTGGCTGCAATGTGTAAGCTGGTACCGGAGCAATGGCACCACCGGGAGCAAACAAGTCAACTCCCCAGTCTCCATCCGCTGTCGGGCCTCGCGATGTCCAGGTATACGGCAACCCCGGGACCGCTTCGTGTAGCGAATACTCCTGCTTCGCCATCTCAGGAGAAACATAAGCTCCCACACCAATCACGGCTGATGACGTCCCTCCCGGTGATCCAACAGTCGTCAGGGCAGGTCCGCTGTTCCCAGCACTCGAGACAAAGATCACGCCTTTGTCTCGAACAATTTTGTTGAACTCCTCAATCAATCGGCCTTGATTCGGTACGGCAGCCTGTTCTCCGAAGCTCATGTTGATCAAATCACATTTCATCTCAGCGACACGTTTCAATCCGCGAATCAGAGCTGTCCCGGTTTCCATTCCTCCTAGACGCGAATCGCCAATACTCACCGAAATGAACTGCACACCAGGTGCGAGTCCATTGCGTTGAGGGTTCTCGGGATAGTTTGCTCCAACAATTCCTGCGACGTGTGTTCCGTGGCTTCCGGTCGTCGTCACGATCGAGAGGACTTTTCCATTCTCGTAAAGGTTCACAGAAAAGTTGAGTTTTGAGGCCTCTCCAAAGTTTGCGAACTTCTGATTGACTTTGTAGTCAGTGAGCAATTCTTCATCTGCGAGATCCCCATCTTCATCGGTATCGACCACAGCTTGCCAATTTTTCCCATCGTGAAACGTCACACAATCAAAAATTGGCCCGGGATCTTCGAAGTCTTTTTGAGCAGAGCGAAGTACGTCAATTCGAGCCTGAATTTCTTTTTTAGTGATTGAAGGATTCTTCTCGTCGAGTTGAGAGAGGAGATCTGCTTCGCGTTTACGTTGAGCTTGGTTCCATTTTTTGAGCCGCTCTTTTTTCAGCCGCGAAACCAGCGGGGCGGGAAAGAGATCGAATCCTGCTTTCAATCCAAGTCGGTATTTTCCCGAAGGATTCTTCCACTTTTCATTAAGCGAGAGAGTCCTTCCAGTCTGCCCGGTCAGCTTCCCATCTTCGGCCTCGACTTCGTCAGACATGGCCACGTCACCACTCCCGGTGGCATCGATGATGTCAATCACCTTTGGCTTTCCGTCCGAAGTGACTCGAAGGCCAGCTGCTCCGGGGTCAACTCCCGTATCAAAAATTGCAACAATCACTCCGCGACCGTCGAACTTCGGATTCGCCTTCAGGAAGCGAACCGCTCCGGTCTCCGTTTTCGGAAGCAATGCCTCTGACTGATAGCTCAGCTCGGAAGACTTTTTCAACTCTTTTTTCTTCGCGATCTGTTTGGTTTCATCAGCAAGACCAGACGGGTGGTGATGGCTGAGAAAGAGAATCGCAGCGAGAACAGTCAGGATTGCAAAACGTGCCATGATGGCGGTCCAGTCTCTGGGTTCGTTATGTTTGATCTATCGAAACACCTGGCGTTCACTAAGGAGAATGACGCCACTTTGACACTATCTTACTGGTCGGCGTTGTCGTAATAACATCGCAAACTAACAAGCATCGTCGTGACTTCGATCACTTGAAGGGCCGAATCTTCGAGTTGAAAGGAATAATCGTCATGGATATGACAACCGAATCTGTCACGTTAAACGCTTTTCACAGCTCTTCACAAGCTTCCATAGATATTTCAAAACAGGAATCCGGCGACTCTTCAATAAACTCACCCTGAATTTTTGAGTCCTGAATTGTACTTGTCACCCACGTTTGGTATCCGTTGCTGTATGACACTTTCCGACTATCCAATTCTCGCTGTCTCCCTCGCATTGACCGAACGTAGCTTTGCGATCTGGGCAAGTTTGCATGCCGTCCTGAAAAAACAGGAAACACGGGCCGTGATCGGCTGGGTCGGGTTAATTTGGCTTTCCCCGCTCGTCGGTTCCATTCTCTATTATCTGTTTGGCATCAATCGCATCGAGCGACGGGGGGAGAAGATCCTCAACAAGATCAAGGAATCCGCCTGCGATCAGGCGAGGAAATCCTGCCAGGCTGCAGACCTCAACCTGACTCCGTTTCGGTTCAACCAACAGCTCGCAAATATTGGCAAATCCATCACTGGTTTTGACCTCCTTCCCGGAAACAAAATTACACCTCTCAACAAGGGAGCCTGCGCCTACGCTGCAATGCTGGACGCGATCCGGAACGCCTCAAGCACCATTGGGCTCTGTTCCTATATTTTCGACTACGATAAAGCAGGCCGGCAGTTCATCGATGCCTTGGTCGAAGCACAAGAACGTGGAGTGGAAGTCCGCGTCCTTGTGGACCACGTTGGCTCTCGATATTCCAAACCGACTTCAGTCAAAATCATGCAAGAACGTGGATTAAAGGTTACCACTTTTCTTCCCACAAACGTTCCAGTTCTGGCAGCTTACGCGAACTTGAGAAACCACCGAAAAATCCTGGTTGTTGACGGGATGGTCGGCTTTACCGGCGGAATGAACATTCGTGAAGGTTGCCTGGAAGAACCTGGCAGCACTTATCCGGTGCAGGACATTCACTTCCAGTTCGATGGACCAGTCGTCGACCACCTTCAAGATGCATTCTTGGCAGATTGGGAATTCGCAGCGAACGAAGAATTATCATCAGAAAAATGGTTTCAGATGACCCCAGCCCTCGGCGAAACTTGGGCCCGAGGAATTCCCGATGGACCAGATGCCGACATCGACAACATTAAGCTTGTCATGCTCGGGGCAATTTCCTCAGCGCGTCGCTCAGTCGACATCGTCACTCCTTATTTCATCCCGGAAGAAGAGCTTGTGAGCGCTCTGAACATCGCCGCCATGCGGGGAGTCGACGTTCGCATCCTCGTTCCCTCAGCGGTAAACATTCGAGCGGTTCAGTGGGCATCCATGGACCCGATCGGTCGTATCCTGCAAAGAGGTTGCAAGGTCTTCCAATCTCCACCTCCATTTGATCACACAAAAGTCATGCTGGTGGATGGTGAATGGTCGCTTGTCGGCTCTAGCAACTGGGACCCTCGAAGTTTGCGTCTGAACTTTGAGTTCAACGTCGAATGTTATGGCAAAGAACTCAACTCGCAGCTTTCAGAATTGATTGAAGAGAAAATTGCCCTTTCAAGAGAAATGACAACAGAAGACTTAGCGGCTCGTTCCTCAATGGCGAAGCTGAGAGATGGAATCGCACGTCTGGCGACTCCTTATCTATGAGTGATTGGAATAGCTCCAGATTTTGCGAATCTGTGAGATTACTGAATTCGACATTGTGAGGCTCAGCAGCAATTTGACGTACTTCATGTCAGAACAATAGACTCAAGCTGTCTGGATGATTCAGATATGCTGATCTTAAATCTCTGACCGAAGATGATCTCGATGCTGGCGATTGATTTTCAACATGTCACCAAACGGTTTCCGGGAGTGGTTGCGCTGAACGACGTTTCGTTTAACGTCCGCAAAGGGGAATTCCATTCGATCTGCGGTGAGAACGGAGCTGGAAAAAGTACGTTAATGAAAATCCTTTCAGGAGTCTTGACCGACTATGAAGGGGATTTTTTCGTCAACGGAACAAAGACCGGGTTCACCGGCACACGCGATGCCGAATCCGTTGGAATCAGCATCATTCATCAAGAGCTAAATCTCGTTGAAGAACTCTCTGTCGCAGCCAACATTTTCCTGGGCCGTGAACTCCGTCACTCGTTCTTTCTGAACGAGGCGGCAATGTTTGCGGAATCCCAAACGCTGTTTGATCAACTGGAATGTGAAATTCACCCGCGACAAAACGTCAGTGAACTTCGCGTGGGGGACCAACAGCTCGTTGAAATTGCAAAGGCGCTCTCTCTGAAGTCGGACATCCTCATTATGGATGAACCGACTAGCGCACTCACCGAAACAGAAGTTGAACGGTTATTTCGTGTCATCGAGATGCTCCGGAATGAAGGAGTGACGATACTTTACATCTCGCACAAAATGGAGGAAGTCTTTCGACTGTCGGACCGAATTACAATCCTGCGAGACGGACAGCATGTCAAAACTCTCAATCGCGAAGAGACCACACCGCAAGAGGTGACTCACTTAATGGTCGGGCGAGAAATTGAATTAATCCGCCTCGGTAAAGGCCGCCAAGCGACAGAGCCTGTCCTCGAAGTCTCGAACCTGTCACTTCTCTGGCCCGGACATGCTCGTGGGTGGAAACTGAAAGATGTTTCATTCACGCTGCGAAAAGGTGAAGTTGTCGGCATTGCCGGACTGATGGGAGCTGGCCGTACCGAGTTACTCGAATGCATCTTTGGAGCGAGTGAAGACCTCCCGGAAGGTCGCATTCTTCTCAATGGAGAAGTTGTCAACTTTCGGCACCCTTCGGAAGCCAAAGAAGCGGGCATCGCGATGGTGACCGAAGACCGAAAACGCCTTGGACTCTTTCAGCAAATGTCTGTGCGAGAGAACATCACAATCTGCACACTACCCGATTCAGTCTCGACAGGCATCGTTCACTCTCGAACGGAAGCCGCAGCAGCAAAAAAGTCGATCGACGAACTCGGTGTCAAAACAGCCACAGCGGAGACAGCCATCACAAGCCTCTCCGGAGGAAATCAGCAAAAATGTATCATCGCTCGCTGGCTGCGAACTCAACCAGAGGTCTTACTTCTTGACGACCCGACCCGCGGCGTGGACGTCGGTGCAAAAGCGGAGTTGTATCAAGTGATCGACAACCTCTGCAAAGACGGTCTCGCCATCATTGTAACTTCCAGCGAACTCCCTGAACTCATCACTCTTTGTGACCGCATTCTCGTCCTCTGCGAAGGACACCTCACTGGCGAACTTGCAAAAAAAGACTTTAGTGAAGAACGCATCATGGAACTGGCAACGAAGCTGGCTGACTGATTTTCTCATTTGCCAATTCGCTCTGGAACCCAAAAGATTCAAAGAGATTCACTTCTTCAGATTGACAAGAAACAGGGTGGCAACGACAGTCTGACTTGCACAAAATCACTGAGCCTCCGAATCGAAAGCCTCTACAGAAAATCCCCCATAATTCCAGAGACCAATTCGGACCTCCCGGTTCATCAGGTTCATCAGGTTCATCAGGTTCATCAGGTTTCGGACCGCTTGGTGAGCACTCAAGAACTGCAATATGACATTCGTTGAAATCAGGACGTTGAAATGAAATTCAGAAAGCAATGTTGGCTGTGGAGCGGCTCGATACTCTTCGTACTAGTCTGCTCTCTCTCTTTTGCAGAGGAGCGATCATGGCCGCAATGGATGGGGCCAAAGCATGACGGAATTTCAACCGAATCGGACTGGAGCACAGACTGGCCGACTTCAGGCCTCCCTGTCGCCTGGAAACGAGAGATCGGAATCGGATTCAGTTCCATCTCGATCGATGACGGCCGGTTATTCACGATGGGGCACGTGGATGGAGAAGAGTACGTCTATTGCATGAATGAGCAGAACGGTGAGGTCCTGTGGTCTCACAAGTATCCATGCCAACTTGTTGATAACCTGCACGAAGGAGGGCCGGGATCGACTCCAACAATTCATGAAGGACTTGTCTACACGGTCGGGCGCGAAGGTCAGCTATTTTGTTTTGAAGCTGAGACCGGAAAGATCGTCTGGCAAAAAGACCTCCAGAAGGATCTGAATGTGATTCTGCCCGAATGGGGATTCACAAGTTCGGCATACGTTTACAAGGATCAAATTCTCCTCGAAGCGGGGCGGGTTGTTTCGTACAACAAGTTGACCGGTGAAAAGAAATGGGAGTCGGGTCAGCACACCGCAGGTTACGGCTCAGCCGCGGTCATGAAGGAAGGCGAGCAATCGTACATCGTGACTCTGGACTGTGATGCACTGCGAGTCTACGCCGCTGACACCGGCCAGGAAATTGCCCAGACTCCCTGGGAATCTCCATTCCGGACCAATTCGACAACTCCCATCGTCGAAGGAAATTTGATTTACATCTCTGCGGGATACAATGTCGGTTGCGCACTGTATCGCTGGACAGGAAGCGATCTTGAGCAGGTCTACAAGAACCGTGGAATGCGGAACCACTTCAACAACAGCATTTTATTCAACGGCAACCTGTACGGATTCGATGGCAACTCAAACTTGGGTCGTGTCGTACAGTTGACTTGCATGAAAATGAAAACAGGCGAGATCGCCTGGAAGCAGCGTGGCATGGGCTGCGGGTCGCTGATGATTGTCGACGGGAAGCTGTTGGCTTTATCCGAGGATGGAGAGCTGATTCTCGCCAAAGCGACTCCTGAAAGCTTTCAGGAGATTGCACGAGTTCCATTCCTGAGTGGACGGTGCTGGACCGTCCCCATCTTTCTCAACGGCCGGATCTATGGTCGAAATGCTACCGGAACATTGGTCGCAGTGGATGTCCCGAAGGGGAAGAATCGTAAAACGCGATAGCATTTATCAACTTTGCGATCCGTAAATTCACCGGAAAAACGTGTTCTTCTGGGGCACACGATAGAACAATCTGCTCTATCGTGACCCCGAATTCTGATTTCATCACTCGATAGAGTTCATCACCAACCGTTCATCTGCCTGACAAAAACTCATGTGTTGAATCAGCGTGATTTTGAGACTACACGCTGGTATCAACTCTCAGAGCTGCTCTTCGGTTTTGAATCGGATTTGCTTTCTGTTTTGGCGGGCTCAGCTTTCTTCTTATCCGCTGCCGCATCTTTTTTGTAAGCGGCGGAGCGATAGTCCGTTTCATAGAAACCGGAACCTTTGAAGATAATGCCAGCCCCAGGACCGATCATACGTTCTGCTTTACGCTTTCCGCACTCAGGACATTTTTTTGTCGGCTTAGCTTTGATGGACTGGAATTCTTCCCAAGTATGTTCGCAATCTTTGCATCGATAGTCGTAAGTAGGCATAGATGTAACTTCTGTTAAAACGAGATGTTGGAATTGCTGCTCACGCTAGAGCAGTTTGCTCTACCAAGTGCCCGTGAAGAACGCATTTCTCTAGTAAAAATACTGTTCGCCACGAGGCAGAACCTGCAAACCAATTCGATAGGTGCGCTATAACAAAGCGGTTCAGGCATCATTCAGATGAGAACCAGTCCGGACGCTATTGGAATGGTCAATTTTTTCATCAGTGCTTGAGAGTGAGTTCAGGCTTCGGCTCAGTTCTCGTCAGTTGATTCGGTCGAGACGATCACTTTACTTGGGCGAATCACTCGATCGTGAATCTTCACTCCCCGCTCAAGAACCTCAACAACTGTCATTGGCGGAACCTCCGCTGTCGGACGTTGCTGAAGCGCTTCATGCAAATTCGGATCAAATGGCTGACCTTGAGCATCAATAAATTCTGCGCCATTCTTGACGAGAATATCTTCGAACTGCTTAAGGACCATTTCGACACCTTGCAATACGCTAGCTGCCGATTCGTCACTGGAGACGACTTCGATGGCTCGCTCCAAGTTGTCGATCGCTGGAAGCAAATCACTGATTAAACCGAAGTTGGAATACTTTCGGTCATCTTCGCGTTCACGATTCACTCGTTTCCGGAAGTTATCCATCTCTGCAACTGTGCGCAAAAACTGATCACGAAACTGATCACGTTCCTGCTCGAGTGCTACAAGCGGATCGACAGACTCTTCGGATTCAACATCCGCAGTGTCCTCAACCTGATCCAACTCTTCTGGTGGGAGATCATTCTCAGGGGTTTCGGTCGACATCTCTTTCTTGCTCTCAATGGGCCGTCGGATTTCCGACTCACATTCTGTTGATCTGACAAATGACGTCAGTACGATTATCTCAAACTTCCGTCTAACACGGACTCAACTGAACTTCTAACTCTTCAACGATCGCAACTTCTCAATGACTATTGCTGTTCTATCTTTTGGGGAGTAGCCACATTTGTTAGAGAATCTCATTCCCCTCGGCCAAGCAGCCGTGGAGGCTGCGCGACCACAAGATCACATGTTTATCATGCATGTGAATATCACGAGCATGATTTCAACCGGACCGGCGGAGCTCTTAACTTCCTTCCGCACCGGTCACGAAATCTCTGAGTCGTTCAAACCAATTCTTTTGGTTCGGGTGAACTTCAGCTTCTTCATGATCGGCAAGTTTCATCAGAAGTTCACGGTGTTCTTCACTGAGCTTCTTGGGAACAACGACTTGAATTTCAACATGTAAATCCCCAGGAGGACGCCCTCTTGGGTCGGGCATCCCTTGCCCACGAATCTGAAAGAGATGGCCGGGTTGTGTCCCCGCTGGAATTTTTAGCGTGTCCTGACCATCAATCAAGGGGATCTCGATGATCGCCCCCAAAGCTGCCTGTGAATAGGAAATCGGAATTTCACAGAGCAAATGTGAACCTTCACGATGGAAGATCGGATGCTCACGAACCCGGATTTCGACATACAAATCGCCACTGGCGCCACCTTGGACACCCGCTTCACCTTCGCCACGTAAACAAAGGTGCTGACCGGTCTCAATTCCTGCCGGGACCGTTACCGTCCGGGTGACATGCTCATCTTCTCGACCTGATCCATAACAGTTATTGCACTTATGCCGAACGACTTTTCCCGAACCACGACAGGTCGGACAGGCCGTTTGAACTCGAAAGAAACCTTGTGACTGTACAACTTGCCCGTGACCACCACAGTAGTCGCAGGTTTCGGGTGAGTGCCCCGGTTCTGCACCTGAACCACTACAGCGTCCACAAGGCTTCTTACGCTGAATTTCAACTTCTTTCTCAACACCTTTGGCAGCTTCGGTGAGATCAAGTTCAAGGCTGGTCTTCAAATCTGACCCACGTCCACCTCGTCTCGCTCCGCCACGACGTCCACCACCGAATCCGAAGCCTTCGAAAAGATCTCCGAATGCTTCAAAGATGTCGCCGACATCCTGAAATCCGCCAGCGCCGCCACGAGCACCTTGCACTCCAGCATGGCCGTACTGATCGTACCGGCGACGCTTCTCATCATCACCGAGGACTTCGTACGCTTCGGCAGCTTCCTTGAACTTCTCGGTCGCATTCTCGTCATCGGAGTTACGATCAGGATGGTACTGAAGCGCCATCTTCTTGTACGATTTTTTTATTTCTTGAGTCGACGCAGTCTTACTGACTTCGAGGACTTCGTAGTAACAACGCTTTGTCGCCATGGAGCAATCCAGGGAGTTCGTCGAGCAGGACATAGCTGCTCGTTCACAAGTATGGTTCTCAGTAAGAGTTGGAGCATCACAATAACCGATCCTTCAACTTGAAATTGCTCTCTCAGACGTTGAGATCAGCAGCTCTTCCAAATTTTTCCGGACGGATTTCAAACTGACCGATCCCTCAACATGAGGGAGTTGCAGAAAGTGTGATGTCCACATAAACAACGAGCCACCGGATAAACGGTGGCTCGCGGGGCTCAATGAACCTTTTCTTCATTCCGGGACATGAAACATGTTTCGGAAGATGTCGATTATCGAACAGCACCTTCGACAGCGGCTTTTTCACCACCTTCGAGATCATCTGTGCGAGTCACAAGAACTTGTGTCGTGAGCATCAAACCAGAGATGGACGATGCATAACGCAAGGCACTTTTGACAACTTTCGCAGGATCAATCACACCCGCCTTGTACATGTCGCCATACTTTCCGTTGGCAGCATTGTAACCGTGGGTTGGGTGTTCAAGGTTTTTCACTTCGTCAGCAATGACAGAACCGTCGACGCCACAGTTATTCGCAATTTGGCGAATTGGAGCTTCAAGTGCACGAGCGATAATCTTGACACCGATCTTTTCGTCACCTTTGGCTTTGACGTTCGAAATCGCTTCGATGGAACGTAGAAGTGCCACACCGCCACCGGGGAGGACACCCTCTTCAACCGCGGCACGGGTCGCATGCAAGGCATCTTCCATACGTGCTTTGGTTTGTTTCATCTCAGCTTCTGTCGAAGCACCGACCGAAATGATGGCAACTCCACCTGTCATTTTGGCGAGTCGTTCCTGAAACTTTTCACGATCGTATTCGCTGTCGGTTTCTTCAATGTGTCGTTTGATTTGACCAACACGTTTTTGGATCGCTTCCTGAGTGCCAGCTCCGCCGACGATAGTACAGGAATCCTTACTAACTTCAATTTTCGAAGCTTGTCCGAGTTGATCGAGTTCAACACTTTCCAGCTTGATGCCGAGTTCTTCTGAGATCAGAGTTCCGCCAGTCAAGACTGCAATATCGGCCAGCATCGCTTTGCGGCGATCTCCAAAACCAGGAGCTTTCACTGCACAGACAGGGAGAATGCCGCGAAGACGGTTCACAACCAGTGCTGTCAGTGCTTCGCCGTCAACATCCTCTGCGATGACCAACAATGGTTTGCCAGTTTGAGAAATCTTTTCAAGTAGCGGAATGAATTCCCGCAGGTTTGAAATCTTTTTCTCATGCAACAGGATGTAGCAATCATCGAGGACTGCTTTCATATCTGAGGCATCTGTCACGAAGTAAGGCGAAATGTACCCTTTGTCGAATTGCATTCCTTCTGCAAGTTCGAGAGTCGTCTCGCTTGATTTCCCTTCTTCGACAGTGATGACACCGTCACGACCGACTTGCTCCATCGCATCCGCAATGAGCTTTCCGATCTCAGTATCGTTATTCGCTGAAATCGCTCCGACATGTTCGATTTCTTTTTTGTCAGTAACCGGTCGAGCGAACTCTTCCAGGAATGCGATGGCAGCGTCAACTGCCTTTTCAATTCCTCTGCGAACAACGGTTGGGTTTGCTCCCATCGAAATGCTACGCAAACCTTCTGAGTAAATCGCTCTCGCGAGAACTGTCGCAGTCGTGGTTCCGTCACCGGCAACATCGCTGGTTTTGGTTGCCACTTCGTTGACAAGCTTTGCACCCATGTGTTCGTAAGGGTCTTCGAGTTCGACTTCTTTCGAAACCGTGACTCCATCCTTCGTAACAACCGGATTGCCGAAGCTTTTATCGATGATCACATTGCGACCAGTCGGTCCCATTGTCACGGCAACCGCATCGGCAAGTGTGTTGACACCGCGCTGCAACTTCAGGCGGGCACGGTCATCAAAAAGTAATTGTTTGGCCACCTCGATGACTCCTCGTTGAAAGTCAATGACGTCAACTGACAGACATGAATTCCGCCACTTCCGTTCAGTTTTGTCATTCAGTTTATGTATCGAAAAACGAGGACACTGGACAAACCAATGTCCTCGTCAAAAATTTGAACGTTGACTGAAAACTGTTTTGACTCTTTCAAATTACTTGAAAAGTCTTGATAGGACAGCTTTCAAATCTGGTCTAACCAACGATTTTAGCGAGAATATCGCCTTCACGAAGGATCTTGATCTCGCTGCCGTCAACTTCGATGTCTGTTCCGCCGTATTTACCGAACAGGACTTCGTCACCAACAACAACGCTCACTGCTGATCGTTCGCCGCTTTCCAGCAAGCGTCCCGGACCAACAGCAATCACTTTACCACGTTGTGGCTTTTCTTGCGCTGAGTCGGGAAGAACGATTCCACCAGCTGTGGTTTCTTCCGCATCCAAAGCCTGGATAACAACGCGATCATCAAGAGGATTGAGTGTCATCTCGATTTAACTCCTTGACTATCTATTTATGAAGACCGGGTTTCACCGGACAGTTTTTTACTTAATAAGCTTTCCGTGAGTGAACCTCACGGGGAACTTAGAAGCCGCCCATTCCAGGCATGCCACCCATTCCAGGCATGCCACCCATGCCGCCCATACCAGGCATTCCGCCGCCCATTCCGCCCATGCCACCCATATCGTGGTGATCATCATGGTGATGGTCGTCATCTTCTTCGACAGGTTCATCAACGACGATCCCATCAGTTGTCATGAGCAACGCAGCAACACTTGCTCCGTTTTGCAGTGCAGATCGAACAACTTTTGTTGGATCAACAACACCGAAATCAAACATGTCGCCATATTTTTCATTCAATGCGTCATAGCCGAAGTTGATGTCGTCACTCTTGCGAATGGTATTTGCAACAACAGCTCCATCCAATCCTGCGTTCTCAGCAATTTTACGGAGAGGCATTTCCAGAACGTTTCTGATCAACTGAACGCCGAGACCTTCGTCTCCTTTGGCTTTCAATTTCTTCAGAGCTTGCACGGAACGGAGCAAAGCAACTCCGCCACCGGGAACAATTCCTTCTTCAATGGCAGCCCGCGTTGCAGCGAGTGCATCATCGATCAGGTCTTTGCGTTCTTTCATTTCAGTTTCGGTTGCCGCACCGACATTCACTTGAGCAACACCACCAGCGAGCTTCGCCAGGCGTTCCTGAAGTTTTTCACGATCATACTCGCTGTCGGTCGTTTCGATCTCGGCGCGAATCTGAGCGGCTCGTCCTTCAACATCGCCTTTCTTACCGCCACCTTGAACGATAGTCGTATTTTCAGCGTTGATGCGAACGCGTTTTGCTGTTCCAAGGTCGTCCAGCTGAACTTCTTCCAGCTTTTCACCAAGGTCCTTGAAGAAAGCTTTTCCGCCGGTCAGTATCGCAAGATCCTGCATCATCGCCTTACGACGATCACCATATCCGGGAGCCTTCACAGCACAGACTGAGACGATTCCACGAAGCTTGTTGACAACCAGTGTGGCCAACGCTTCGCCTTCAATGTCTTCAGCAATGATCAGCAATGGCTTGCCAGCTTTAGAAACCTGCTCCAGCAGTGGAACCAGGTCACGGGCGTTGCTGATTTTTTCTTCGTTGATAAGCACGTAGCAGTCATCAAGGGCTGCTTCCTGCTCATCTTCATTTGTTGCAAAGTGAGGCGACAGGAAACCGCGTTCGAACTGCATCCCTTCGACGAGTTCAACATCGGTGACCATGCCACGGCCTTCTTCGACCGTAATCACGCCATCTTTGCCGACCTTCATCAGGGCATCAGCCAGAATCTTGCCGATTTCCTTGTCGTTGTTACCTGCAATGGTAGCAACGGTTTCGATTGCCTTCTTGTCGGTCGCATCGACTGGCTTGGCGATTTTCGCCAAGTACTCAGTCACTGCTTCAACCGCCTGCTGCACTCCTCGCTGGAGAGCAATCGGGGCTGCACCGGCAGCAATGAATTTCAAACCTTCACGATAGACAGCTTCAGCTAATACTGTTGCCGTTGTGGTTCCATCACCCGCGACATCTCCCGTTTTGGAAGCTGCCTCTTTAACGAGTTGAACACCGCAGTTCTCGAACTTATCTTCAAGTTCGATATCTTCTGCGACAGTCACACCGTCTTTGGTGACCTTGGGGGAACCCCAACCTTTGTCTAAGACTGCATTTCGACCACGAGGGCCGAGGGTACTCGCAACGGCGCGAGACAGTTTAGTTACCCCTGCCAGCAATTGTTTGCGGGCGTCTTCATCGAAGCTCAATAACTTGGCCACGGCTGCTCCTCATCCAGCGTTGCAGATGCCAGACTTGACCACACAATATCCAGACACCTCTGACGACTGCCTGAATTGTCACATAAAACATACAGATTCTCCAAAGATGCAACCTCTGTGCCAACAGCTTAAGAACGCCCGTAAGTTCATTGAAAACAACAACTTGAACAGAACCACCTCTGAGAATGCCCCGCACTCCCTGCCGAGTTGGCAGAGATTCGTCATTGACTCGGAAGGAGTGACAACCTGACAGTCTCGCCACGGTCAATACTCGCTCACGTACGCTCAGCCAACCACATCCAGTGGACTCCGCACTCCACAGGCACCCTTCTGCAGGACATGCGTATAGATCATCGTGGTCGAGACATCTTTGTGGCCGAGCAACTGCTGCACTGTTCGAATATCGTAACCGTTTTCCAGAAGGTGTGTCGCAAAGCAATGGCGAAATGTATGGCAGCCCACTCGTTTTGTGGTTCCAAGTTTGGTCACGGCTTTCTTAACCGCTTTTTGAAGCGAATTCTCGTGTACATGATGTCGATAGAATGGTCCTTGTGGATTCCGAGGATCTTTGCAGAGCGATCTGGAAGCAAAGACATACTGCCAACTCGGAGAATGCGCAGCCAGCGGGGATTTTCTATCAAAAGCATCAGGCAGTGAAACGCCTGCAGTCCCCAACGCTTCATCCTCTTGAGCCATTGAGATGCTACGCTGAATATGGATTTTCAGTTGTTCAACACACATTTCTGGCAATGGGAGTGCCCGATCTTTTCCTCCTTTACCGTCGCGAACAATAATTTGCATCCGCTTGAGGTCCACATCCTTGATTCTAAGACGACAGCACTCCATCAGTCTCAATCCGCTGCCATACATCAGTTGTGCCATCAGCAAGTAGGTTGGATGCTTGATTTCCGAAAGCAGCGCAGCGACCTCGTCTTGACTCAAGACATCAGGGATTCGAGGCGGACGGCTCGCTGGTTGAACATTGATCGTTCCAAGTTTGATTTCGAGCACATGTTGATAGAGAAAGACAATGGCGCATAATGCTTGCTTTTGCGTCGATGCCGAGACTCGGCGATTGATAGCAAGATGACTCAGAAATCGTTCAATCTCCAGATTTCCCATAGTCGTGGGATGGCGCCAGCGACCATCTGAATCCCGATGGAATCGGAGGAACTTCTCAACCCAATTGACGTAGCTGATTTCAGTCCGATAGGCATAACGCATCGTGCGTAGCTTCTCTCGCATCTGATCAAGGAGTTTTGGGCGTCCGTTATGATCACGTTGATGAAAATTCTGTGATTGCCGCTTAGGTTTATTCGACGCAACATCTTGACGCATCACAACTTTCCTCTTTTCTGTTGACAATCCCTTTCGATTTATACAGAATTTCCTTAATTCTACTACGAACATGTCATACAGAATTAATTCTGTCTAATTCAAGTTCGCCCCAAGAGGTTTCTTGATGTCGTGGTTCAGTCGCAAAGTCAATTTGACGCTCGTTGATGACGCCACTGGGGCTGTATTCGCGTCGTCGATGATGCCACCAAGCGACCTTCCCGACTCGTTCCAAGTCGATACCACACTACATCTCGGAGGCGACGATTGGTCGGTCATTCTCGCCGAGCCGGAGACGAAGGCTGAATTCACGAAGTCTGGCAAATTGACTTTGCGACTTCGAAAAGTCGAAATGATGGCTCCCGAGGCAATATCGTTTAGTCAATTGGATATTTCAGAGCGATTCGACGACAACGAGAACCTTGGTGCGGATGAATGGATTACAACACGAGCATTGAACGCAACTATCGACAACCCGGAAGCTTCAGGGCTTCCACCACTCGATGCCGATCCGGAAGAAGTCTATCGAGTTGCGTCCACGTTGTCTGAACTACGAGAATCAATCCCAATCGAAGGCGATGGTGTGTACTGTCCGATATGTCATGTCGCGAACATTGACATTGGCAAGCTAAGGTCACCATGTCCAAAGTGCGGTCGGGGGCTACTGAAATTCGGATGGACCTGACGAGGGGCGAACAAGGCGGTCAACCCGAGCGGCGGATCGGGCGGATTCTGTAATCGAAGGTTCTTGGCCGCCGCCGGGTTACCTTGGGCGTTATGCGTTCATGCTCGCTGGTTCTGTTGTTGCGGAATTGCTGGTGATGGCGAGTGTTACGGAGCGACTACTCTCAGCCGCCCGCCTGCTGTTTTGCTCGCTCAAGCCGCTCGACAAAATCACCCGGCGAAGGCGTGTTGATTTGGGGCTCCCGTGTTACTAAGTCTCTTCGCTCTAAAATAGAGGGAGTGGCTGGAATAGATGGAATAAGAAGAAAGGGACAGTAGGGTCCGCTGTCAGGTTGTGAATAAATGGCTGGTTTGCGATTTTCTGGACTTCTGCAATGCTATTTTTCAGAAGTCTGATTCTAATTTTCTACGTCTATGATTTTTTCGCTTTCGTGATCTCCTCAGAGTTCAGTTCGTTGCGGGCCGAAGTCTCTTTGTTTCAGGTCTCTGCTTGCTAACTTGAGTTGAGCAAGTCACAACTCAATCTTTCTTTGTTAGCTGAATTTCGCTTGCAGCTGACCTTTCAAATCGAGAGTTCGTTGAAAGTTGTGTACCAGTGCATGCAGCAAACTCACTGCTTTGGCTTTCAGTAATCCGCGAACTCCAAATTGATGCAACCCTCGATTGCGACAACCTGCATTCGGGAATTCCGCCGTCGCTGTCCGTTGACGATAAATCTCTTGTGCCGCTTCGGTCCCCATGCGTGCTCGCCACTGTTTCACTTCTTCGCTGTCTCCTTTAATAGCGAAAGTAGGGTCTGCTATGCGGACCGAATTCGTTGACCGTCGGATGCAGTAAGGTCCATTGATTTACAGTTCACTCCAACCAGAATATAACTCGTAATTCGCCCTCAAGCAAAACACACAAGCCCAAATCTGGTCCGCACAGCAGACCCTACTGTCCCTAATTCAAGTTCTGTCCGAAAGCACTGAATCAAGCGTCTCCTCGTAATTCGAACGTCGGTGTTACTAACCGCCGAACATTTATGACAGATCGGCCCCTAATACGATGTCCTGGCTGCGACACCATCGTCGCTGCAAAGCAGCCCGTTTGCCCTGGGTGTGGATCGTGTCTCAACTGCGGCGCTGCACGTACCACGAAAATCAAACAATGTCCGAAATGCGATGTTCCTTTCTGCGATTGCTGCGGTCGCTGTCCCAAATGCGGACAATTGCGATACTCGGACGTCGGACGTTGTGACTGCGGTCACCCGGACGACGAATCAAAACTCGAACTTCTGATTCGTCGCTTTGCTGTCATTGGCGCCGAAAAGGCACCAACACCAGCTGGTTGCATAGTTTTCGCCACTGCGTTCGCAGCCTTCCTTATTCTTGGGGCCATTGGGTTTGCTGTTTTTTCTGCGGCACTCTGATTGATTTGCTTTCAATTGGTTGGGTTAGTTTGTTTATTCATGGTCTCTTCCGAGCTTTGTTTTTACTTGTAGCTCAACTTCCTGATTCACGCTTCACGTGGTGATCTTACCAGCTAGACTGAAATTGGCCGATTGAGCGGTTTAACAAATTTGATCGCTAAGCTTGGAGCCGGCCCGGTTGAGTAGGTCGCCATGCTACAAGGGCGATTTCCACAGCAAACGAGACATCACTTCAATGACAAGAATGCTCCATTTTTCGAATCGACTCGTAATTGGAGGATTGCTCTGCGTCCTCTTTTTCGGCTGTACGCAGAAACCGTCTGACTCGACTCGCACAGATGATCAGGGTTCCGCCACGACTCTCGACGTCACGCCCCGTATCGAGAGGGTCTTGACGAGAGAAGAGCGCGACCAGCTGACGCCCGACGATGTGATCAAGATTCTCAAGGAAGGCAACCAGCGGTTTGTGTCGGGCACGCTGACGAGCAGAGACCATTCTCAACAAGCCCGTAAGGCAGCACTCGGCCAACATCCAAAGGCTGTGATCCTCTCCTGTCTTGATTCGCGAATTCCAGTTGAAGATGCGTTCGACCGTGGGATTGGGGACGTGTTCGTCGCAAGGGTTGCCGGCAATTTCGAGAACACTGATATCCTCGGAAGCATGGAATTTGGCTGTAAAGTCGTCGGTGCCAAACTCATCCTGGTCCTTGGCCACGAACACTGCGGTGCGATCAAGGGAGCGATTGACAACGTCGAGCTTGGCAATATCACAGCGATGCTCAGTAACATCCGCCCAGCCGTCGAACACTTCGCTGATTACAAGGGAGAAAAAACGGGTGAGAACGATGAGTTTGTGCACATGGTTACCGAACAGAACGTCCGCATGACGATGGCAAACATTCGAGCGAAAAGCCCAATTCTTAATGAAATGGTCTCAAACGGAGAGCTCAAAATCGTCGGCGGAATCTACAATATGGAGACCGGAACAGTCACATTTCTTGAATAGCAATTTGTGGTCAACGCAGGTTTCACGCTTCGGTTCGCATTCTTGTCCAACAAGAATGCGAACATCTTCGTTGCAGACGATTCTGCAGGCTCGCTGTTGAGGAAGAGGTAGGCACTGGCTGTTCAAACCCGACCAGCCAGTGTGAGAGGCGACTTTTATTAATCGTGAGATCGTCATGAAGCAACCTATCGTTGGATACCATCAAGACGAAGAAGACCACTGGGTTGCGGAGCTAAAATGCGGCCACAATCAACACGTTCGGCATGACCCACCGCTGGTCAGTAGACCTTGGGTTGAATCAGAATCAGGTCGAGAATCGATGCTCGGTTTCGAACTGAATTGTAAGAAATGTGATTTAAACGCCCCAGCAGACAACAAGTAACATGCACTTCAATTGCTTCAGTATCCTCAACGGTTGATACATCGGGAGGCCGAAAAATTGCGTGGCGTTCAGGCTGCCTGGCTGGGAGATGTCAGCTCTCTTTTGAATCTGCAGGGAGATCTTGAGCGCGCTCTGAGCTTGGCTGCGTGATTAACCGGGCGGATCGGTTGTAAGTGAAGTAGCTGTAGCTCCACTGAAAAAAGACGAGTAGTCGGTTCTGGAATTGCACGATCTGCATCAAGTGAATAAGCAGCCACAGCAACCATGCAAAGAATCCGCTGAAAGTGAATTTTCCGATCTCCGCGACTGCCGCCTTTCGTCCGATCGTCGCCATTGAACCTCGATTTTGATATCTGAAAGGTTCAGGCTCCAAGTCTCCACGCAAGCGAACTTGAATGGTTCTCGCGACGTACCTGCCCTGCTGAATGGCGACGGGTGCGACACCGGGAAGCGGCTTTCCGTCGTGATCTTCGCAATGAGCAATATCACCGATCACGAAGAGATCCGGGTGACCTTCGATATTGAGTTGTGAGTTCACAGGGATGCGTCCGGACTTGTGGCAGTCGATCCCGATCTCGCTGGCGAGGGCCTGACTCAACGGATTGGGTTTAACTCCCGCTGCCCACATCACAGTGTGTGTTGCAATATGCTCGACGCCTGAAGGTGTTTTCAGCTCGATTCGGTCTTTTTCGATTCCGGTGACCATTGTGTGCATCCGGATTTCGATTCCTAATTCTTGAACCTTTCGAGCGGCACTTTGTGTCAGCTTCGAGGGATAGGTCGAGAGAATCGCTCCGCCCGCTTCGACGAGAATGATCCGGGCTTCTTTCGGATTGATATGTCTAAAGTCATGGACCAGCGTGTGGTGAGAAATATCAGCCAGAGCGCCAGCCAGTTCGACACCTGTCGGGCCTCCTCCAATCACGACGAACGTTAAGAGTTCTTTGCGTCGTTCAGGGTCAGTTTCATTCTCTGCCAGTTCGAAACTTGTGTAGATTCGTCCGCGAATGGATGTCGCATCTTCGATCGTCTTCAAAGGAGGAGCGTACGTTTTCCAGCCATCATTCCCGAAATAACTCGGCCCCGCTCCAGCGGCGAGGACCAGTGTGTCGTACGAGAGAACTTTGTCACGAAGAACAACTTGCTTCTGCCTGGCATGAAAACCTATGACTTCACCCATCAGGATCTGGCAGTTTTTTTGCCGCCTGAGGATGGACCGAAGAGGCGAAGCGATATTCGCAGGCGAGAGCCCACCAGTTGCGACTTGATACAGCAACGGTTGAAAGAGGTGAAAGTTCCTGCGGTCGACCAGTGTGACAGCAACATCGACTCTCCGTAGCCGGCGAGCTGTTTCCAATCCGCCAAAGCCTCCACCAATGACAACGACTTGATGCTTTTGGACCATACCCGTCTTTCATTCACTTATTCACGAAGCTATTCACGAAATTGAGTGGTTCGCAATCGCAAGGCGTTCGCAATCACGGAAACCGAACTCATACTCATTGCTGCCGCTGCGATCATGGGGCTGAGGAGGAGTCCGAAGAATGGGTATAAAAGCCCTGCTGCAATGGGAACCCCCAAGGCATTGTAGAAGAATGCAAAGAACAGGTTTTGGCGAATGTTCTTCATTGTTGCCCGGCTGAGGCGAATGGCCTTCTCAATTCCGCGCAGGTCTCCCTTGACCAGTGTGACGCCTGCACTTTCGATCGCGACATCGGTTCCGGTTCCCATCGCGATGCCAACATTGGAAGCAGCCAGCGCTGGTGCGTCGTTGATTCCATCACCCGCCATGGCGACTCTCTTTCCTTCCTTTTGAAGTTGCTGTACTCGCTGATGTTTTTCTTCCGGACTGACCCCCGCCTGAACTTCGTCGATGTCGAGTTGATCAGCAACATGACGGGCTGTCACTTCGTTGTCACCTGTAAGCATCGCGATTTTCAGGCCAAGCTCGTGTAATCCTCTCACAGCATCATGAGTCGATTCTTTAATCGGATCTTTAATCGCCATCAACCCCGCGAGCGTACCATCAATAGAAACATGAATCACCGTATTACCATCGCGCCGGAGCTCATTTGCCTGCTCTTCCGATTCAGAAACGCCAGTCACATTTCGATCAGAAAGGAACGATGAGCTACCGATCAGAATTTTTTGACCATCGACCGTTCCCGAAACTCCAAGTCCTGTCGATGAGTCGAAGGACTCAACTGTTGAAAGTTGTAATCCACGTTCAGAAGCAGCTTCGATGATCGCCTGACCCAGCGGGTGCTCACTCTGCTTTTCAACAGCAGCCACAACCGCGATCAATTCATCTTCGTTCAGATTAGTGAGTGAGACTGTTCTCGTCAGTTTCGGACGTCCCTCAGTGAGCGTTCCTGTTTTGTCGACAATTAAATAGTCGACCTTTTCAAGAACTTCGAGCGATTCTGCATCTTTAATCAGTACCCCTTCCTGAGCACCACGTCCGACTCCGACCATGATGGACATTGGTGTTGCCAGCCCCAACGCACACGGACAAGCGATGACAAGCACAGCCACCGCATTAACGAAGGCGTAGCCGAGCTTCGCTTCGGCGGGACCGAAAATTGCCCACAGAATAAAGGTGAGAATCGAAACGGCAATCACAGTGGGAACAAAGTAGCTGGAGACAGTGTCCGCCAGTTTCTGAATGGGGGCGCGGCTTCGCTGGGCGTTTGCCACCATTTCAACGATCCGTGAGAGCGTCGTTTCGCTTCCCACTTTTTCGGCTTCCATTTCGAAGGAACCCGTTTCGTTCACTGTTCCACCGATGACTTCATCTCCGGTTTCCTTCAGGACAGGGACCGGTTCTCCAGTGATCATCGCTTCATCGACACGGCTACTCCCACTGGTCACTTTGCCATCAACCGGGATTTTGTCTCCGGGAACGATCCGAATTCGATCGCCCTGGACGACTTCATCGAGTGGGACAATTTTTTCCTGACCGTCTCTCACCACGCGGGCTGTCTCAGGCGTGAGTGACATCAATTCGCGAATCGCACCACTGGTCTGCTTCCTTGCCCTGAGTTCCAACACCTGTCCCAGTAAAACCAGAGCAGTAATCATGGTTGCTGCTTCAAAGTAGACCGGAACGCTTCCATGCTCGTAGAAGCTTTTCGGAATCAAATGCGGGAAGAGAATGGCGAAGAGGCTGAAGAAATAGGCCGCCGCTGTCCCCATTGAAATCAATGTGAACATGTTCAAGTGACCGGTTTTTAAAGACCGTATTCCGCGAACCAGGAATGACCAACCGCACCAGAAGAAGACTGGTGTCGCCAAGATGAATTGCAACCAATGAGAGACTGTCGTTGAGACAATTCGATCCAGCGGGATGCCGAGCATCGGACCCATCGCCAGGATCATAATGGGGACCGACAACGCGACTGAAACCCAAAATCGCCGTGTCATCGAGGTTAACTCGTGATCGTCATCTTCATCATCGACACGGATCGTCTTTGGTTCGAGATCCATCCCGCAGATCGGACAATCCCCCGGGCTTTCCTGCTCGACCTCTGGATGCATCGGGCAGATATAGATCGTCTTCTGGCTTGCCCCCTTGAAAGATGGATTCCGCTCCAGTGCCATTCCGCACTTCGAGCAATCACCCGGCTTGTCGCTTTCGATTCCCGGGCACATCGGACAAATGTACTTCGCTTCACTGGAAGCATTTACATTCGCCTGAGCGTCTCCCCCGCCGTGGCAGCAGTCCTTCCCTTGGGAATCTTGCTCCGCAGCCTCGGCAACTGGAGACGTTTCTTCGGGGGCTCCACAACAGCCAGCATCTGGCGAGGATTCAACAGGGGCCGGTTCCGCATCGGTTGAGCAGCAACTCTCCATCACTTCCAGGCCGCTTGCCGAAGGTTGTGTTTCCTGCGACTGCTCACTCAAGTATTTTTTCTGACAATGCTCGCTGCAAAAGTAGACCGGTTCGCCACCAACAACCGATTTCCTGCCAGTTTTTTCGTCAACTTCCATTCCGCATATTGGATCGATTGCCATTTTTTGACTCGAATTCGACTTGAGAAGACTCTGAGTTGAACACTGCCATGTTGTGCCATCTAGTATTTGGCATGCCACGCAAACTATTTGCTACCAGTAGTTTAGAAGAACTAGTCCCCCGGGACAATGAGCTAAGTCTCAATTTGCCACAACTCATTTGCCCTGCATGTGTTAGAGAGTCAGTACCGAAAATTTCACGGGGTTGAAATGTGGACTTTGATTGCGATGCATTAAAGCTGTCGAATACTGTCGAAGCATGTCGCGGAAAATGATTTCTCACCGCACTTGCACATTCTCATGAAGAGACTGGCGCAAGAAGGACGATAACGATCCGGGGGGATGTCCGCATTTGCGCGGAAATTCCAGCGCACTTTTTGAATCGGACCTCGAATTGTGCTTGGTGAAGATCGGCAAATTTGTTGCCGAATCAATGCGTTTCACAGCGAAACATGAATCAGTTCTGGCGTTCAGCTATTGATGCAATCCCATCACTTGGTGAGATCTCATCAAAACTGTGATCGCAGCATGACACTCATGAATCCTCCCACCGATTCCTGATGACGTGCAGACAAACCATGTTGAACTTTTTTCGAAATTGGAACACGTTGGAAGCCCGGAAGGAACGAACGCCTTCAGTTCTTCTCTCGTTGATCATCCTGTGCTTCTTGGCAACAGGTGCCTTCGCTGCCGATCCGGTTTTCTCGCGGACAAACAAGTTCAAAATTCCGTTTCAGTTTGATCAGGCTGAATTGAAAAAAATCGGAGCAAACGAAATTCAGCTGTTTGTCTCGATCAATCGTGGGGCCAGTTGGCGACTTCACGATTCCGTGCAACCGGATGCCGGAAAGTTCACCTACGAAGCAAGTGAAGATGGTGAGTTCTGGTTTTCGGTTCGGACTCGAACATCCAACGGACTCACTTACCCGGCCGGGAATCATGAACCGGGATTGAAAGTGATCATCGACACCAAGCAGCCGTCACTCAGCCTCGATCTTGCTGAAACACCAGTTGGTGGCGAAGTGGAACTTCAATGGAATGCCACAGACGATCATCTTATTGAGAGTTCGTTACAGTTGGAGTTCCTCGATCCTGTGCAACAGACATGGGAAAGAGTCGAAGTCAGACCAGCGAAACAAGGCCGGACCTCCTGGTCGGTTCCGAAAGCAGGACTCGTTGAAGTCCGTGGGCGTATTCAAGACGCAGCTGGAAATCTGGCTGAGATCGCCACTCAAACCATCGTCGCTGGAATCTCGAATCCAGCAAACCCGGCGCAACAAAATTCTCGACCAGTTGCCAAAGATGCCAAGCCGCAAATGCTGGCGAATCAACCACTCGATATCGGAATGGAGATTCATCCCAAAAACGACTCCAGAATCGGCTCAAAGTTTCAGGGAACAGACCTGATCCTTCCGGGCGATGACCTGCTGAAGAAAACTCCTGTCACCGCAGTGAGCAATGGCAATGGTTCTAATGAATTAGCGCCACTTCAGAAAGCAGCACCGAAGGCGACTCCACCACCGCTTGCCGGAGATCCTTTCTCGACGCCACCTCCGCAACCGACGCCACCCCAGCAAACGGATCTCTTCCAGCAAACAACGCCGCCTCAGCAGAAGAGGTCAACTCAAGAGGCGACTCCAACTCCAAAACCAACACCACCTCAGCAGGAAATTCCAACTCAGCAATCTGAGTTTGGCTCGAAAGAGTCGATGACCTCGCCGAAAATGAGTGAGGAGTCAGAGGAGAAATCAAAATTCGTTGACAAGAAACTCGTGAACATTCAGCGTTCAGTCAAAGATGCGGCTGGACGCTCCGTTGGACATCTCGTCAATTCCAACACTTTTCGCATCGCCTACGAACTCGAGGACGTCGGTCCATCGGGCGTTTCGAGGGTTGAGTTGTATATCACTGAAGATGGGGGAGCCAAATGGTTCCACTATGGAAGCGATCAAGACCGGGTCTCTCCGATCGTCGCGACGGTTCCCAGAGATGGTCAGTACGGATTTTCGTTCAGAATCCGCAACGGAGCCGGGATCGTCGCAACACCGCCACAACCTGGAGATAAACCAGAAATTGTCATCACGGTTGATCAGACACGCCCAGTCGTCAAAGTGAAATCTCCGCTACAGGTTGAGGGAAAAGACAAACTGAAAATCGAGTGGACTGCAAATGATCTACATCTCGACGCGAACGCAGTCGCACTCTACTACGCTTTGAAAGCTGAAGGCCCCTGGGTTCTGATTGATGGCTGGAAACCGAACACAAACAGTTACACATGGGATGTCCCCCAAGGCATCGCAAGTCAATTCTTCTTACGGCTCGATGTTCGTGATGCAGCCGGGAATATCTCGCGAAATGACGTGAAAGCCCCCTTCTCAATCGACACTGCAAAACCAACGGCACGTGTCATCGAGATTGAATCGCTCCAGAACGATCCCAAGTAAGCGGGAATTCGTACTACCCCAGTCCGAAACGGCCTCTCAACAGCATCGGCTGGTGCAATTCTGTGAGAGCTGATCCTGAAACCTGAAATTGCTCTCTCAAACGTTGAGGAAAGCGACTATTCCGGAGGTTTTCGGGCAAGATCTCGTAACAGCAGGCTCGACCGGGAAACGGCGTCTCAGCCAGTTGCCCGAATGAAAAGTTCGCTCGACTTGGCCATTCACGACTGCTGAATCAGGTCTCGAAACGCAGTTTTGCGAGAAAACCTGAGAATGCCAGTAGAATCAATGGGAAATCATTGTTTCTCATTGATGTTCGTTCGACAGTCGTTGATTTCGAGGCTAAAGTAGAGAGGCTGAAACGCCCAACCTCTGTTTTGACTTCGAAAAATCCATGGCCGGTTACAACAAATACGATCTTCGCTTGGAATCACTCGTCATTGAAGGTGTCACCCATTGGGACGCTGGAGTTGCGGATTTGACTGATGATGAAAAGAAAATCGTGGCTCAAGAAATTCATCGTCATCCCGAGCTTGCATCCAAAATCAGCTACGAGCGAGCACACACCGGATTCGCTCGGATCGTAACAGTCACCGAAGAAGATATTGCTCGACTTTACGAGCAGAATATCGCTGTGGAGTAAAAATCACATGATCCCGACAATGCATTCCATCCGAGCCTGTCTTCTCGTCGGGCTTCTGATTGGATTGCAACCTCACTTGGCGGTCGCACAACCGCAGCCATTGAGTGATACGGGATTATCGAATGGCTCAGGCTCAAAAACCGGGCAGCCTTTGAATCTTCCGACTGGTTTCACACAAGAAACTTTTCGCGATGATCAGGGAGAGCATCGCTACCTTCTATTCACCCCGAGTGATTACACCCCGGATAAAAAATGGCCGGTCGTACTCTTTCTGCACGGTGCGGGAGAGAAAGGAACTGATGGGATTCTCCCCATCGCAGCTGGATTAGGGACTGCTCTTTCAGAAAACCCGCACCAGAAGTTTCTCGCCGTCTTTCCGCAGAACGAAAACATACGAGGACGACATCTCACCAGTTGGCTCGCCGATACTCAAGAGAGCCAGCGTGCTCTAAAAATACTGGAGCAGGTCGAAGCAAAATTCTCGGTTGACGCTTCCCAGCGAGTGCTCGCAGGTTGGTCAATGGGAGGATACGGAGCTTGGAGTCTGGCAGCTGCGAACCCAAATCACTGGGCGCGAGTGCTTGCCATCTCTGGGGGAGAAGTGGAGCCCCCGCTCTCGCTTTCCAAACTTGCCGAAAGCAAGGTTCCTGTGTGGGCAATCCATGGTAACGAAGACGCGCTGATTCCTTTCGGGCATTCCGTAGATCTCATCGAAAAGCTGAATGCGCAAGGAGGAAACGGGACAGCCACAATTGTGGAAGGAGTCGGACACGATGTCTGGCGATATGCTTTCGCGAACCAGAAACTCATGCACTGGCTCGCTGACGCGAAGACCAGCCAGCCATTGGAAGCCCTGCAACTCGACTCACTGGAGCCGCTTCCATCACGAAGCCCATTTTATGTCGAACAGTTCACGCAACTCGAAGTCCTGCCAGACACCATTTCTCTGCGAATGGGCAATGACGCACTCGAAGTCGTTGCACAAGGGATTTCAGACGTCATCCCGTCGACAGCTCTCTCAGGAAAGTTGGACGACATCGAACGCCAGTTCAGTTCCGGCGGAGAGACGATCGAAGTAAAACTCTCCAACATCGAGTTCGAATGCAATGTTGTGGGTAGCGAACTCAAAGGGATTTCCGGGGGTCGGTTCTTAACGCGATTCGAACTAAATCCTCTTCGCCTGAAAATCGGCAGCACATCGCTGAAGGCGGGAGCCGTCTCTGCATCGACCGGAGCATTCCATATTGATCTGGGACATCGAAGACCAGTGCTCCTCGAAGTTGAGATTCAACCCAACGTCAACGGATCTGGACTGGAACTTACGCCGCTTCGCCAACGGTTTTCCATTGCCGACAATAACTGGCATATCACTCCTCCCACAGAAGTTACTGTCCACGGAGGCGACTACACAAAAGCGAACATTGTGACCGGAGTCGTCGGCGGGCTGTACCTTCAGAAAGCTCAAATTGAAAAAGCTGTCCTGGGTGTGGTTCCTTCACTCATGAAAGTGGTTGAAGAAGGACTCAAGTCCCGAGAGACTCCGAGACTCGCAAGATTGCTGTGGCCGTTGCCGGTCCTTGTGCCGGATATGAGCATCGCCCCCAGCCAGGTCCGCACAGACAAAAACGGACTCTCATTGGTCTTTGACATGCAGGTTCGCACTGGTCTCGGTGTTCATACGCAAGACGAGTCCACTTCTCCAGTTCAACCGTTCGCGGTGGCAGATTTGTCTTCGTCTCGCAAACTGAATTTCGGCCTCGCTTTAAGTGCCATTAACACTCTCGGCGATTTTGCAATTCAGGATGGTCTGGCCTATGTGAATGTTCAGGATCTCCCGAGTCAACAATTAGCAGACCTAGCCGAACCGGATGTGCTGCACCGCCTGTTCCCGGATGATGTCAAAGTTGACGACACCGACTGGAACGTTGGGCTGCGACTCATCAAGTCGTTCAAGATTCAAGCTGTCCCGCAAGAGAACCGCCCGGATGAACTGCTAATTGAAATTGAAGTCCCGCATGCCAGACTCGAGGCTGCTCGGCAAAATACCCAAGAAGGCTTAAACATCGATTTTTCGCTGAAGCAACAGATTCAGCTTACGACGCTGAAAACAGATGGAATCCCAAGTGCCTTGATTATCACCTGGCTTCCAAACCCTGAGGTCAAAGCTCAGCGACAAAACATGAATCGAACGGCTCAGTATGACGAGTTCGAAACGACCTTCAAAACGGCATGGACCGAATGGACTCAGTCGCAATCAGGTGCTGAACGTCCTATTCCTCAAATGAAGTTCGGCTCTTCTGCTCTCACACTGGAATCATTTCTCATTCAGAACCAGATTGCCGAGCTCACGTTCGGCCCCATCTCTGGAGTGAAGAGCGGCGAATCGTCTGCAGTTGCCAGCGAGTGACAATCACTGACTCTGGCTCTGGCTCAGAACATCTTGATAAACCTCACGAATACGCTCTGTCATCACTTCGTGTCGGAATAGATCAGTAAATCGATCGCGTCCTGCCGAGCCGAATCGCTCTCGAAGTTCTGGATTGGCGGCAAGATCGAGAATTGCGATCGTTAGTTCCTTGATGGAATCTTGAGGCAATAAAAATCCTGTCTCACCGGGGATAACAACTTCTCGGGCTCCGCCGACGTCGTATGAAATCACCGGCTTGCCGGAGATCAACCCTTGAGGCAACACGCGGGCCAAGCCTTCCCATTGACTGGTATGTGCGACGATGTCCATCGCATGCATCAGTTGAGGGATTTCACTTGTAGGAACGAGTCCGGAGAAACGAAAGAAATCTGAAAGACCAGCTTCCTTGATACTCGCTTCATACTGGTCGCGAAGAATCCCGTCGCCGACGAATAGATAGCGTACGTTTGGATTCTGATTAATCACTTCGGTCGCGGATTCAATTAAAAATTCGTGCCCTTTCAGATGAAAAAGGCGACCAATTTTTCCGACGACAATATGGTCATCGCTGAATCCGAATTGCCGACGAACCTGTTCTCTTGAAACCGGCGGGTTCAGAAACGGTTCGACGTCAAACCCGCTCTGGATGGTGATGTACTTCTCGGGGGTTGAAATCCCCTCTGCCACATAGGCGTCTCGCATCGCATCGGCAACGCAAATATATTTGCGAGTCCACCCCGAGACAGCTTTCTCCGCGGCCACGTATGCCTTGTAGGCGATTTTGGGTTGCCCGAAATGGAAGGCTGCCCCGTGGATTGAATGAACAACCGGGATCTTAAGTTTTCTCGCAGCGTAGCGACCAAGAATGCCAGCCTTGGAGCTGTGAGTATGAATGAGGTCGGGTTGAATTTCTCGAAGCAGCCGAATCAACCGCCTGTACGCACGCCAGTCATCGAGCGGCCGGATGCTACGCTTCATTTCAGGCAGGACTTCCAGCCTGAAACGACCTTCTCTTGCCCTTGGAATAAGTGACCCTTCAGGGCCTTCCGCTGGCCCGGTGATCAAGCAGACATCATCTCCATGAATGTCGTGTTGATCTTCAACATTATGAAGCGTGTTCTCCTGAGCTCCCCCCAGAATGAGTCGGGTAATGATATGGGCGACATTCACAAAGTTGCTGCTTCAGGCTTTCTCATGCTTGCGAGGGGCGCGTCGAGGTCTGACTTTCCGGGAACCAGCAGTAAAGAGTGGGGCGCGAGCAGAGGGAAGAAATGCAGGATCAGCGATCCTGCATTTCTTCCTTACCCACAATTTCTGATCCACGACTCACTTCGACAGTGCGAAAATTCAGGCTCAACAGTGAAACTTCGCACTCGACCAATCAACTTGGGATTGAAATCAACCCTGAATGTGACTGAACGAATCCTTTGAGGTCAGTCAGGTTTAACTGATCCACATGCTGACGACGTCCTGATACATGACGAAGCCCATCATACTGAGGATGAGGACAAAGCCGACGAGGTGAGCAAAGTTGACGACACGTTCTGGCGGTTTTCTTCGTAAAATCCCTTCCCAGATGAGGAACACCATGTGCCCACCGTCCAGAACGGGAATTGGCAGAAAGTTGATGACCGCCAGGTTAATACTGATCAACCCCAGGAATCGCAGGAAGTGTCCAATCCCGAGATCGGCAAAACCGAACGCCATACCAGCGATTCGTAGTGGTCCACTCAGACCTTTATGTGAAATTGATCCCATGATCAAACCTCTAAGAGTGAGGTAGATATCTTCCATGGAAGTCACGGTATAGCGACCAGCCATTCCGATCGCCCCCTGAAGTGAGTCCGCAGACTGTGTTGTCATTTCGGAAGTGAGCACAAGTCCACGGACAGTCGGCATGTACCAGCCTTCGATGGGCTGCGGGTCCATCTGCACAATCACAGGCTTTTCGCCATCTGCTCGTTTGATTTCGAATTCGACGCTACGGCTTCTTCCGAATTCCTGAATCAACCAGAAGGCGTAAGCGACGTTATTCTCACGAATTTCAATGGCGTACGATTTCTCCCCAATTCGATCCGGTTTGGCGCCTTCTTTCTGCTTCAGTGTGATCTTCAGTAACTGATCACGCTTTTGAATGCCATGCTCGGCTGCCACGCTACCTTCGTCAACAGAGTACACGCTGTGCATCAAGTTGTACCCGACCCCGATACTGGGGATCGAAAGCAGACTTGCCGGCGAGAGTGGAGGCTCCGACCAGGCTGGTCGGCTTTCAGGAACAATTTTCAGTTCAACTTCTTCCGGTGACCCACCTTTGACTTCGCGAGAGACAACGACTGTGACCTCTTTGCCTGCTCGCTCAGAGAAATATTCAGTCAATCGGAATGGATCGTGAGCTGTCTCCAGTGCGTCCTCACCACCATCTGTCGTTCCGGCTTCAACTCCGTCCTCAATGATTTTGGCAATCTGGTCGCCGACTTTGAGCCCGGCTTTTTCAGCGGGGGAGTCTTTGCGGACCGCCTCAACTTTGCCGATCCACATTCTCATACCGAAACCAACAAACTGTTGCGGTGGGACTTTCAGATGAACGGTTTCCGCTGACTTCCCTTTTCGACGAACTCCAACATCGAGAGTTTCTGCAGCGGTTTCGTGAAGAACATCAACTAATTGTGTGTAATCCTCGATGGCAGTGCCGTTGACGGACTCAATGGTGTCCCCCGGTTGAAAATCCACATCCGCTGTGGCGGTTCCAGGCAATTTGATGGAGAACTCTTCGGGTTTCGCAAATGTGTGGACTGTGGTGCTGTTATTGGGGCGAAGTCCGATTTGCCGAACGATTCCTTCTTTTGCCGGAGTGAGTGTGATATCAAACTTGGAATCATCTTCATGAAAACCTTCCAGCCGAATCGCACCGCGTGAAAGAGCGGTCCCACGGAGAATATCTTCAAAGTTCTCGACGACACGTCCATTGATGGATGTAATCGTATCTCCCATCCGCAGGCCGTTCGTCCAGCCGGGCATGCCGACTTCAACATTTCCGACAACGCGATCTGTCGTCTCCACGCCTGAGCTGAAGGCGATAACAAAAAACAGAAACCCGGTGATGATGTTCATGATCACCCCGGCGGAGATGATAGCCATCCGTTGCGGGACAGATTTCGCCGAGTAGGAACGTGGATCCTCCGCGACCTCATCATCGGTCATTTGCCCGGGGTCCATGTCATCCTGCCCCAGCATCTTCACGTAGCCACCGAAGGGAATCCAACTCAGCCAATATTCAGTTTCGCCCCATTTCCGGGCGAGAATTGGTTGGCCGAAGCCGATGCTGAATCTCTCGACATTAACGTCACACCATTTGGCGACAAGGAAGTGCCCCAATTCGTGGAAGAAAATGACCATCCCTAAGCCAGCAGCTGCGATCAATATGTTCAGCAGCGAGGAGCCGTCAAGGAAGGAGAGGAGTGTGAAGTCGATGAAGTCCAACGGAGTGCCTCCTGGCGCGCCCATCCATCGAGAGTGAGGAGTTCATCCAACGTTGGATTGCTCTCAAACTGATGTGACGCAAGTATCGAGCGACAGAGTCGCGGGATCTCTGGGAATGTTAATTGGTCTTGAAGAAATCGGTCGACAGCGACTTCATTCGCTGCATTCAACACGACTCCGGCAGTACCACCTTGATCTGCAACTTCGAATCCTAACGCGAGTGCGGGGAATCGTTCGAGATCAGGTGGCTCAAAATCAAGGGAAAATGTTTGAGATATGTCAAGTTTTGGGCTGGTTCCTGCGATCCGATCGGGCCATGTAATTGCGTATTGAATAGGCAACTTCATATCCGGCGGAGATAGCTGGGCCATGACCGAGCCGTCCACGAACTCCACCATCGAATGCACAATCGATTGTGGATGGACGACAACTTCAATTTGCCTGGCATTGATTCCAAAAAGCCAGCGTGCCTCGATGACTTCCAATGCCTTATTCATCATTGTCGCGGAATCGATCGTAATTTTCGGTCCCATGTCCCAAGTCGGGTGGTCCAAGGCATTTGCGACTGTCGCCTGAGCTATTTTCTCGGCACTCCAGGAGCGGAACGGTCCACCGCTGGCAGTGAGGATCAATTTTGAGACATCTTCTCTCTTGCCGCAAGCGAGAGCCTGGAAGATTGCAGAGTGTTCACTGTCAACGGGAATCAAAACAGAACCGGTTTCAACCGCTTTTTGTGTGACCAGTGAACCGGCGACCACCAATGTTTCTTTATTTGCTAACCCGATCCGTTTTCCCGCCTCGACGGCAGCCAATGTTCCGCGAAGTCCCGCTGCTCCGACGATTCCGGTGATGACGGTCTCAATTTCTGGAACTTCAACAGCTTTGAGCAGAGCCTCTTCGCCATAGAGGACTTCAACAGAAGAGGGAAAAGCATTCGCTGCGACATCAGATGCCTGAACGCCAGTCAGGACAACAGTTTGAGGAAGGAATTCCGCTGCACTGCGGGCCAATTCTCGCCAACTGGAATGAGCCGACAGAAGATCAATAGACATGGATTCTGAGTGAGCACGAACGACTTCAAGGCAACTCGTTCCAATTGAACCAGTTGCGCCAAGAAGTCCGATACGTTTTTTGCTGTCCGACAAGAATCTTTGTCCCACTGAACTCTTTTCTCGAATGATCCTTAATTCTAGGCGTTCCAGTAAGGAAGCCGCAAGATTGTCTTACAACTGCGAATTCTTCAATCTGACACTGGACTGCGAACAATTTGCATATGACCCTTGTCGCTGCATATGATTTCCCTTTCGGAATGAACCGAAGTTCCATCTCTTTAGCATTTTGAGGTCCGTCCGTGTTTAAGAATGTTGCCGTTGTCGGTGCGACAGGTGCCGTTGGGCAAATTGTGCGTCGTCTTCTCGAAGAAAGAAACTTTCCCGCTGAGAAGTTTCGATTTCTCGCCTCTGCCAGAAGTGCTGGAACGAAACTGACGTTCAAAGGCGAAGAACACACGATTGAAGAACTGACCAAAGATTGCTTTGCCGGATCTGACCTTGTTATCGCCTCAACACCAGATGATATTGCTCAGGAGTACCTGCCCTCAGCTGTCGAGGCTGGCTGCAAAGTCATCGATGAATCAGGCTACTGGCGAATGAAAGAGGGGGTCGCCCTCGTCATTCCGGAAGTCAATCCTCAGGATGCTCTCGACGCGAAAGGAATCATCGCCAGCCCGAACTGCTCAACAACTCAGATGGTCCTTGCACTCAAGCCGCTTCACGACGCAGCAAAAGTGAAACGGGTGATCGTCAGCACTTATCAGGCAACCAGCGGCGCTGGAGTCCAAGGGACTGCTGATCTCTTCGACGGATCGAAAGCATTTCTCTCAGGAGAGAAATACGAGTACAAAGCCTTCACGCATCCAATCGCGTTTAATTGTATCCCTCAAATCGGCGGCGAAAAAGCTGACGGATACACCAGCGAAGAATTAAAAATGCTTTACGAGACTCGAAAGATTCTCGGCGATGACTCCATTCTGGTGAACCCGACCGCTGTCCGAGTTCCTGTTGCCAATTGCCACAGCGAATCCATCACCGTGGAAACTGAACGTCCGATTTCTCCTCAGGAAGCACGCGAACTCTTCGAAGCATTCCCGGGAATTCAGGTCATCGATGATCTGCCGAACAGTGCATATCCGCTGCCGAGTACCTGTGATGGTTCGGATCTTGTCTACATCGGGCGAATCCGCAAAGACATTTCGAATCCAAATGGGTTAAGCTTCTGGTGTGTGAGCGACAACCTCCGGAAAGGGGCAGCCACCAATGCTGTCCAAATCGGAGAACTGCTAGCCAAGAACCTGTAAGCGAAGCCCCGTTCGAAAAATATGATCGGTAGAGCAGTTTGCTCTACCGTGTGCCCGTAAAGAACGCATTTCTCTAGAAGCAGTCTGAAAACTACTGGAATGGTCGCTTTCCTCAACGTTTGAGAGAGCAATTTCAAGTTTCAGGATCAGTTCTAGTAAATATGCTGTTCGCCACGAGGCAGATCCTGCAAACCAACTCGAAAGATGCTCTAACGCAAAACGCCTTGATCGGCGAAATCCCGATCAAGGCGTTTTTTTTATTCTCAAAAATTCTTCGATGCCTTACTCGACCTCGAAGGGGCATCGACTCAATGATTCGTTGCTGTATCGAGTTGGGAGTGATTTTGGCTCACTTGTGAAGCAGATTGAATTTTGTCAGCGGGCTCTTCATCAGTCTGCTCTTCATCGGCGTACACAATGGCGTCGTCTTTGTTAAGAATTTCAGCAGTGACGTCCTCACTGAAGTCGCTCACATCGTGCGGTTTCTCTTCCGCTGGAGTCGGTGCTCCGACGTTCATGCCCACTCCAGGATTGAAGATCAGCGAAGGCAACAGGTCGGCAATCGCGTGCCAGTAAGTCGGGAAGACCGGGTATTTCAATTCTGGGTTTTCTGTTTGATACTCCGCCATTCGATTGCAAAGTGCATCATGCCGATACCGAGGATGTCGATGGTGCGGACCATGGACGAAGATGTCGAAATTCAAGTAGGTCGCCAGTCGGGTAATGGGACCGTTCCCGATGACCGTCCGCGTTCCCAGGAGTGGATCATAACTTTCCATTCCGAGGTGCTCAGTAAACTTGCGGAACGTTTGGAAAATCCCAGCCAGGATGTGTGGAACAACCCAGGCAGTGAGAAAGATTACCCACGTGTTTGTATAGGCAACAACTGCGAAGGCCGCTGTCCAAAAAACCACGATCGCAATATATTCGTTTCGAATCTTCTTTCGGATTTCCGGATTCGTGAGCGGTGAATCCTTATGGAAATACAACCGCCCGTAAACACAAGGGGATGTGATCACACCAAATGGAATTTCCAGCCAGCAGAAAATCCTGCGAAACCAAAGCGAGGTCTTGGGATCGGAGTAGGGCCACAATTCCCAGTCAGACGATTTGTTCAGATAGGCATGATGCCTGATGTGGCTTTCTCGATAGACATGAAAGGGAACAAAAATCATTGTTCCCAAAAAACGCCCAACGACAATGCTGAACTGCTTCGATCCACATAACGTGTGGTGAGCTGCTTCATGGAAACAACTGGTCCAACAAAATAAGCAATATGCAGCAGTCAAAGTCCAAAGTACCTTCAATCCCCAGTAATCCATTGGCCAGGCAAGGGCGAGGCAGAGTATCGCCAAAAGACCAACCGGACCGAAAATGAATCGGGGGATTGCTGACTGCGCAATTGACTTCGATATCGAAGTCTGTTCAAAAGTTGCGTTTGACATTACTTAGTAACACTTAGGGGCTTGTTGTTATCCTGTCCCTCCATGGTAAGTTCTGGGATGGCGTGGCTCATGATCTTATTTCGCCATAGCACCTATATTGCCCATATTCTACGTTCGTAAGAGTCGATTGAACAGATTATTCCAGTCAAAATCATCGATTAGGTTATTCGTGAGCCTCTGTTTAAATCAGCAATCCGATAGTTCCGGGCAGCTCGAATCGAACAATTTTCGGGCTCGCCAGACCGCTCATCACCGACAATTCCAGGCATTCCAAGATCCGGAACACCTGCTGCAAGCCTATACCTAGAAGTATCTTACGACGAAAGAGTTTCGTGAACAGCGGGAGCAGGGAGGGATTGGCTGGTAGAGTCTTCGGAAGCTTGAAGCTGTGAACGCTCTTCAGCGTACTGTCGACGTGAGATTAAAAGGAGCAAAGCTGGCAGACAGACGAGATCACACACAACCGCTGCACCAAGAATCGCTGCCATAATCAACCCAAACTGCTTTGTTGGGACAAACGCACTTGATGCAAAGACCAACATTCCCATGGCGCAAATGAGGGTTGTCTGCAGCATCGCTGCTCCACACGTCTGAATCGACTCTTTGATCGCGTTGACTGGCTGACGAGTTTCAGCGACTCGGTTTCTATAAAAGCACAGGAAGTGAATTGTGTCATCAACCGCAATCCCCATGGCAACACCAGCTGTCATCATGGTTCCAATGTCGATTGGAATGGACGCTCCGCCCATCACGCCAAAGATGACAATGACTGGAAACGTATTCAAGATGGTGACCAGCGCAGCAACTTTGAACTCCCGCAGGACAAGGAGAATGCAGATGCCAATGAAAGCAAATGCTGTCAGCAGGCTTCGAAACAAATCGTTCAGAATCATGACCTGAATATTTTCGATCAGCGGCATCATCCCTGAAAACTGGACTTGAATCCCACTGTCCTGAAACTCTTTCGAGTTGAGAAGCTGCTCGACACGCGAGGTGATTCGCTGACCAATGTCTCCGTAGCTGAGCCCTTCGGTCGCGAACGCACGACCAGTCACCCGCCATGACTGATTTTGATCGTCTTCGAAATAGTAATTCAAAGAGTCCAGTGAAGAACGCGCCGAGTGAAGACGTTTATTCACAAGAGCTTGACGCATCACCCTCCCGGTTGAGCCTGAGCTTGCACGATCCGGAAGGAATGTGACTGCCGACATCGCAGCGTGAATTCCGTCGACATCTTCAACCAGCGAATGGATTTGTTTCACGACATTGACTTGCTCAGAGATATTGGTGTTCGAGTTTTGATCGAAGCGGACAATGACCTCCACTGGAACGCTCGCACCAATGTTCGATTCAAGCCAATGATAATCGCGGAGAATTTTCGTCTCTTTCCCAAACAACGATGTGACATCCACACTCGTTCGCATGTGTCGCATTCCCAGCAATGCACAAACGATGAGTATTGCAAATGTCCCTGTGATCACTCCCGGATAGGCCGGAACCGACTGGCTCAGGAAGTTTAAGGATTTCGATTTTTTTCTCAGTTCAGGACTTCGCCGAGAGATTGGCCATTTCAATATCGCATCGGGAAGTACGCACATCAGGAGAGTGACTGTCAGGATCAATCCGGCTGCAGAAAAAGCACCAAAAACAGCAATGGGAGTCACTCGACTCACGCTCAACGAACACAACCCGACTGCAGTTGTGAGTGTTGCCAGAACGCAAGGTTTCCAGCCTTCGATCCACGCATTTTGCAAAGCCAATTCAACATCGATCGTTTCAGGCTGTGCTCGAAAATAGTTGACAAAGTGGATACCGGCAGAAACCGTCAACACGAATATCAGTGGAGGCGCAACGATCAAAACAGCATCGAGCGTGTACCCTGCATAGTAGATTCCAGCAAGCACAATCCCTTGTCCCAAGCAGGCGAGCCCCAGGATGACACCCGCGATGCGCCAAGACCGTAAGCAGTAATAACAAAAAATCGCAGCGACAAGCGTTGAGAGAGCCCCGAAAAGATTGACTCCTCTGACACTTTCGTCATCGATTGCAACACCATCATGTGGTGGCCCGACAATGACGATGGAATCGGCAGTGAGGCCTGTTGTTGATTTCGTGATATCGAGAAGGTGCTCGATCGATTCGCGACGATATTCGTTTCCGTCATAAGTGAGCACTACAACTGCGCAACTCGTCCGTAGATCTGGTCCTACCAGAAACCCTTCCAACCGCTTCGCGGCAGATGCTTTGGAAAGACTCAAAGGTCGCTCTGTCATCTGCTGCACCGTCCCCGCACCGGTCACAACTCGCTCAAAGGGGATTATTCCAATTTCGGCGAGTTCATTCCCACGCAGCAGATTCGTTTCTAACTTCGTCAGGCGAGGATCATCAAGCGTGCAGCCTTCCCAGCTGACGTAGACAACATCGTTCCCTTCAAATTCCTGTCTGAAACGATCGAACAACTGCCGTTGTGGATTGTCAGGCGAGGCCCACTTCTCCGGAGTAATCCTCATTCCATCAACACTTGAGCGGGCTCCATGAATGACGACAGGAACCAGCAGGACAATGACAGCAATGGCGACATTGGCCCGCAATCGATAGCGTTTCTTGACGTTCAAATTACCGTTGGGGAGAGAATTCATTTCTGATGAGCAGGCCTGAGAACTGTGGGACTTCCAGATTTTCAATACGAGATCAAATCCGATTGTGGTCTTTAGGTTCTGCCTCGTGGAGAACAGCATTTTCATTGGAGAAATGCGTGCTACACGGGCACACGGTAGAGCAAACTGCTCTAAGGCAGACAATAGATACTTCTGAAACCACGGTCATTCATTTGATTTTCATTCACTTAGGCATTTTTTTTGAGAGCGAATGGACTCAAAGAACTCTTCCGAAGATCAACTTCCAGTCCCGAGATAATCCGCACGGTTCAAACAGTTCGAATAATCCTTACAACGATCGAGAGCAGCCAATCAATCGACCTCTGATTCACTATTCGATTTGAACTTCAGGCTCGTAGCGAGCGGCCAATATCGGTGTGAAAGCGAACTTCAGGGATAAGCTGGTTTTGACCACACGTCGGGATGTGTCGAGTTTCCCGAATCTGAGGAGAGAGAATTCGAAATGTGGGCTTACCAGTCCCTCCTCTTTCCATTCCATGAATGAGCAACATACAACATCTTCGCGATCAGAAATGACAACGCACTGAAGTCGTCAGCCTGAGGGATGGTTTTCACAAACTCCAAGTGGACTGATAGTCGCTACGATGTTTGAGTCGAAGTCATTATCATGCCGATTTTACTGTATAAAATAAACCTTTTTTCAGAGATTTGCAGTTTCTCATTTCATGCAGTTTCTCATTTCATTAAATGAAACAGGGATGAATCATGTCACTTGAACTCATCGATGTGCGTAAAAGCTATCGAAATCCAGGAGGGACAGAATTACCCGTTCTGAATATCCCGGAATTTCGAATCCAGGAAGGAGAGCAAGTCGCACTGATTGGCCAAAGTGGTTGCGGTAAGACGACCCTGCTGAATGTCATCTCCGGAATCACCCGTCCTGATTCTGGAAAGGTCATTGTTGGAGGTGTTGATGTCACCGACTTACCGGAACCTTCTCGCGATCGGTTTCGTGCCGATCGAATCGGTATTGTCTTTCAAACGTTTCACTTGCTGCCAGCTTTCTCGGCCCTCGAAAACGTCATCCTCGGGATGGCATTTGCGGGCAAGCAAAATCGAAAATATGCTGAAGAGCTCATTGACCGTGTAGGCTTGAAATCTCGAATGAATCACCGTCCGGGACAACTCTCAGTGGGCGAACAACAGCGAGTTTCCGTAGCGCGTGCACTCGCCAGTCGTCCTCGGCTCATGCTGGCAGACGAACCGACAGCGAGTGTCGATCTGGCAAACCAGGATCTCATTCTCGGTCTGATCCGCGAAACCTGCCGCGAGCATAACGTCTCGTTGTTACTGGTGACGCACTCTCAAGAAGTCTCCAAACAGTTCGATCGAGTTGAACATCTCAACGAATTCAATCAAGTAGAGGTGCTCGCATGAATCTGATTACGATTGCATTCAAAAACATGAAGCATCGATCATTGTCGTCGTTGCTCACGAGTTTCAGTGTCGCTTTGGGAGTTGCTTTAATGGTCGCCGTTCTGATTTTGAACGGAGTCGTCACCAAGCTCTTTCAAGAAACGGGGAGCGGATACGATTTAGTCGTCGGCCCCAAAGGAAGTGCAACACAACTGATCCTGAGCACGATCTACCGTATCGACAAACCGATCGAAAACTTGCCATGGCGGTACTACCAGCAATGGACGAAAGATCCTCGCGTCGAACATGCAATCCCAGTCAACCTGGGTGATACCACTGAACTCGGCGGATTCCCGATTGTTGGCACAACGCCGCAATACTTTCTAGTTGAGTACGCCCCCGGAAAGAAGTTCCGAGTTGGTGCAGACGAAAACTCCATACGTGGAACCTGGGATGCCGTTGTTGGCTCAGAAGTCGCACGTAAGAACGGCTGGAAAAAAGGGTCTAAGTTCAGAATGGTCCACTCTGGACAAGACGACAATATCCACGCAGAAGAGTTCACCGTTCAGGGAATTCTCGCGCCAACAGGAACTCCTAACGACCGCACAGCCTTTGTCCACATCGATGGATTCTACTTGCTCGACGAACACAGCAAACCAGTTCGAGAAGCGATTCGAGCAGAGGCAAAATTCTTTGATGAAACCGAAGCGGAAGTCATCGAGCGACACAAGGAAGACATCGATAAAATCCTGAAGCACGAAGCGGAAGCTGCCGAAGATGAGCATCATCATGCACACGGTCCGGTTGCGGATATTCAGAAAGAAGTTACCAGTATCTTGCTCGTAATGGCTGGCAACGACCTGCAACGCACGAACCGAACGATCATCATCCAGAACGACTTACGTGAGAACGGCCCTGCACAGGGAGCAAATCCCGTTCGCGTCATGGCAAGCTTGATCACCAATCTTGTGGGGAACATCCGACTCGCATTTCTCTACATGACCGGATTGATCATCGCTGTTTCAGGAATCGGAATTTTTGTCAGTATCTACAACTCCATGTCGGACCGGAAACGAGAAATCGCGATCATGCGAGCCCTCGGAGCCCGTCGAACGACGGTGTTCTCACTGATCCTTCTCGAATCCGTTTTGATCTGCCTGCTTGGCGGAGTGATTGGATTGCTGCTCGGACACGGAGTCGTTCTGGCGGCTGCACCGATCATTGAACAACGAAGCGGACTCTTGATTGACCCGCTCGTTTTCAACCCCGTGGAGTTCATCGTTATCCCGATCCTGATCGTCATGGCCTCGATCGTCGGATTTTTGCCCGGCCTGACTGCATATAAAACCGACGTTGCCGAAGGACTTCAAAGTTAGAGCAACTCGCTCTTTGCATGCAGCGTCCGAATGGAATGTTTTTCACTTTGTGAATCACTCATTTCCACAAGACCGGATGCGACTTTTTCACGAATCGCAAATCGCTGGAGACTTCACTTCAGCGATTTGCGCATTTTGTAATTCCTGAAGAGAACCTCACCAATGCTCACCTCTTGAGGAGCGACCACCTCGAAGCCTTTTGACTCGAAGAACGGTTTCGCTGTAATGCTCACATCGGATGTCAACTCGCTGAGACCGAGACCGTTGGCTGTCTCGAAAATCTTCGTGACAAGAGAATTGCCGACACCTTGCCGCTGCCACTGATGATGCACGTAGAAGTGGTCAATGTAGCCCGTCTCGATCAAAGCTGCATATCCAACGATCTCGCTCGCAACCTCGCAAACAAACGGGTTCATCCCGGCAATCCGGGCATGCCATTTCTCCCGGTTCATTTCATCGGGAGCCCACGTCTGAACTTGCTCGGTTGAGTAGTCACGACTGTTCACCGTTCGAATTGTGTTATAAAACAACTCCCACAATTCGAGTTCTTCACCGGGCCTGTATCGTCTCACGAGCATGTTCAATGTTCTCGCCGGGTGCAATGTGGCCTGTTCACCGCGACTCGACCACAGCCTGTAGTACAGAGGGACTATTCAACGCAAAGTCACCCTTGCTTCAAAAAGTCTTCCAGGACAACTGTGTGATTATGTTCACCATCTTTTGCCGCGTAGATCATCAGAATCGTCTGATCACCCGCATTGTCGAGTAATTCTCGGCGAGCCTCTTTCAGTTCTTTCAGCTCGTCTTTATAGCGTTCCTGAAACACTTCCCATTTCTCAGGGTCATGGCCGAACCACTTTCGAAGTTCACTACTGGGAGCCAGGTCTTTCGCCCACTCGTCCAGTTGAAGAGTCTCTTTCTTGACACCCCGAGGCCAAAGTCGGTCGACAAGGACGCGATAGCCTTCGTCTGAGTCTTCGATGTCGTAGGCGCGGATCGTCCTGATTGTTGGTTTCTTCTTTGCTTTTTTATTTGCCATGGCTGTGAAGTCCTGCCCGTTGATTCTCACTGATTGACTTCTTGATTGTATGAGTGATCAACGTCCGTTTGTATTCTTCACATGAAGAGTTTGCAGCTGACGATACAGAACGACCAATCCACGTCAGAGATCCATGATTCGCCACGAACAACTTCATGCAGGGTTTCATACTGCGTTTCATGCTCTATCAGATCCAAACTCTGTCGGATGAATTCTGGAAGACTCCGGTTTTGCAAAAGCGACAGAATGAAGCAGTTCGGCACTTACGCTCCTTTCTCAAACGAGACCATCCTCGCCTCAAGTCGCCTCACGTCGCCTCTGAAAGCCGCCCCATCTTGCCAGCTTTGTAATCGCGAATCGCCTCATGAATTTCCTCGCGAGTATTCATCACAAACGGTCCCTGTCCAACAACAGGTTCGCCAAGCGGTTCGCCTGTGAGGACAAGAATCCTTGATTCTGAATCGGCAGCGATCTCGACCGATGTTCCCTCGCGATCGAACAGAACCAGCTCGACTGCTTTCGCGAACTCGTTATTCACGGTCACACTTCCCGACTGGACGATCAGCAACGATGTGTGCCCACTTGGGATTGTCAGTTCCGTCGAACCTTCCGCGTTCAACTGTACATCCCAAACGTTGATCGGCGTGAAAGTGGAGGCTGGCCCGAGCGTGTCGAACAATTCTCCTGCAATGACGCGCGCGGTTCCTGCATTGTTCGGCAACGACAGACTCGGAAACTGATCCGCCAACAGGTCTTGATATTTGGCTGGCGACCCCTTGTCTTTCGCCGGAAGGTTGACCCACAGTTGCACCATCTCCAGCAGCCCACCCTGTCTGGTGAACTTCTCGCTATGGAACTCTTCGTGAACAATCCCGTTCCCGGCGGTCATCCATTGCACATCACCAGGGCCGAGCGTCCCATGTCCACCACTCGAATCACGGTGTTCGAGTTCGCCTTGATAAAGAACGGTGACAGTTTCAAATCCTTTATGCGGATGCTCACCGACTCCACGCTTGGCATCGCCAGGCTTAAACTCATGCGGCCCTGCATAGTCAAGCAATAGAAACGGATCAAATTCATTGCCTCCACCGTAGGAGAACAGACTCCGCACTGGAAATCCATCCCCGACCCAGTGTTGGGGAATGTTGCGAACGACTTGTCGGATGCTCTTTGCAGTCTTCATCTTTTGCCTTCCTCGATTTCACATGCCGACTGCGTTTGACGCTGGTTGTCGATGATTGAAACTGTTGGTGAATAGTCAGTCACGGCAATCACAGCAATCACGGCAGTCACGGCAGTCAGTCATGTTCATTGATTGACACGTCATTGCATCCATGCTGGGAACCGGATCCGTTCCATAGTGAAAGAACTTGTTTGCGACTTGTTACGTCTCATCAAAACTGAACAACGAATTCAAGCTTTCGTCTTGCCACTGCGTGCAGGTGAACTCTTCTTTCCCCACAGTGAGTGGTCCAGCGAAAACCTGCCTGGACCAGTCAATACGATGGCTGCGTAGACCGACAGGAAGATTGCCGCCAGTTCCTTTCTTTGCCACGGATCAGCCCCGTGAATCACGAAGAGCGCGATGATCATCGTGAAAGCCAGTGGCAACGCTGCCAGTCGCGTTCCTAATCCAAGAATCAGCAACAGAGAGCAACCGACTTCAGCACCGATCGTCGCGACGAGACTCATCTGGCTTCCTATTCCGAGAGGATCAGGAAACTTGGTCGCCAGTCCACTGAAACCGACGAGTTTCTGGTAGCCATGCACCAGCATAAACCCGCCGATGGCGACTCGAAGTATCAGCAACCCGGCTGAAAGTGTTGTGTCTCTGTTCATCATCGCGTTACTCCATTCTGTGTCAAAACTGCGTTCTCGTTTCTCACTGGTATTATCCATCTTGCTTTCAGGCCCATGTTTCATAACTACCTGAGTCATAACCGCCTGAGACTGTGCAAAACTTTCCCTCAGGCACTGATCACGTCTGGACAATGTGTTTCGCGTGTTCTGCGAAAACTTGCCCGCACTGCGTGCCTTTAGCCCGGTTCCATCTTCAGGTCAACTTCGCGACCATTGCGAATGTGTCTATCGGAATTGCCCCTGCCTGCGTGATGCGAGCGATCGTGAATTCGGTCGCCAACTTATTTCAGTCCCATGAGGCATCGACAACGCAAGACATCTTGTCTCCAGCATCAACCGTACTCTTGGTTGGAAAGGCCAGAGAGAGACTCGACGTCATCCCAGTGATGATCAAAGGCTATCATTCCGTTGGTGGATGCCATTTGGGGTCTCTTTGTAATCTTGAATTGTGAACCACTGGCGCCGAAAGATCATGCTCTCGAAACAGACCGAAAGCTCGCATCATTTCAGCGACCTTGTTTTTTACGCGAGTCGATTCCACAATGCAAGTATGGTCAAAATTGTTAGTAGTTACATTTAGGATACTATCCAGAGATCATGCCAAAAGAACAAGCAACAAAAACGCTGACTTGTCCAGTAGAAACCACTCTGAAAATTATTGGTGGTCGATGGAAAGTTTTGATCATTCACTTCCTGCTTAATGACACAATGCGGTTTGGTGAATTGACACGTTCGCTGAACGGGATTTCAGCACGAACTCTCTCAAAGCAACTCCGCGAACTCGAAGCGGATGGAGTCGTCCACCGCAAGGATTTTGGAGAAATTCCACCAAAGGTCGAATACTCATTGACGCCCCTCGGCAGATCGCTGGAGCAGGTCCTCCTCTCAATGGAGGCATGGGGGAGCACCGTCGAGAAACAGCGGACGAAACGCAAATCGAGTTGAGAATTCTACCTCCCGCACTGAAGGCAGAACGCGAGCACCAATTCGTAAACTCGAACGAAAAGCAGTGATACGGAGACGCCATTTGCTGCAACGCAACCCTCAGTCACCTTGTCCAAGAAACCTTCTCAGCGAGATGCTCGAAGAACAAACTCCGAATCGGTAACCTGAACGGTGCCGAGACGGCAATCGTTCCGCTCATCGAAAGTCAACAAGAATTAGAAGCGGAGTCCCTGGACGAACCACTCTCTCGACTCAAGAGCATTGATCATGAAATCCGGAATCAGCTTTTTACTCGTCCTGCTACTGTCTCAAGTTGCTCACAGCGATGAGGCCGACCGCATCGCCAAGCTTGAGAAGATTGCGGACCATGCACTGGAACAACCAACGCTCAATACGTCGCCACTTCCAGCTTATGACTATGACCAACTCGACTATGGAATGACAATCGGCATTGACCGCACTCCGGGTGGACGATTGTGGGCGTGCTGGGTCGCTGGTGGAGATAGTCCCAAAGCTTTCTTCGTGCTGGCGACGAGTGATGATGATGGCGAGAGCTGGTCAAAGCCGCGCCTTGTGATCGACACCCATTCTCCAGACCTTCCCATGGACCGGAGTACACTTGTCGGAAACCTGTGGACTGATCCGCTCGGTCGATTGTGGCTCTTCTTTGACCAGTCGATGCAGATGTTCGATGGCAGAGGGGGCGTTTGGGCAACCGTTTGCGAAAACCCCGACGCGGATACGCCGGAATGGTCAAGACCTACGCGAATCTGGCATGGTGTGACTCTCAACAAACCAACTGTCCTCAGCAATGGAGAGTGGATGTTGCCGATCTCACTGGACGAACGGGGCGGCCTGCATGAGTTTAAAGGCTGCTTTCGCGATCTTGATCCATTACGAGGAGCGAATGTCTTTGTTTCGAAAGATCAGGGGACAACGTGGACTCGACGCGGGATGGCAAACTTCTCAAATCCAGATTGGCACGAGCACATGATCATTGAACGTCAAGACGGGACGCTATGGATGCTCGCTCGAACTCGCAAAGGCATCATGGAGTCGACGTCTACTGATCAGGGAGCCACATGGTCGCTCCCGGTTCTCTCACAGATTAAACACCCCGTTGCCCGGTTCCACATTCGCAGGTTGGCTTCCGGTCGATTGTTACTCATCAAGCATGGAGATCAACTTGAGACTCATACTGGACGCGAACAGCTCAGCGCCTGGCTCTCTGAAGATGACGGCAAAACCTGGAAAGGTGGTCTCGTGCTCGATGAGAAAAAAGGCATCTCCTATCCCGATGGGTTTCAGGCTCCTGATGGAACACTCTTCATTTCTTACGATCGCAACCGCGCGAAAGATGGCGAGATTTTGTTAGCTCGATTTACCGAGGAAGATGTCCTGGCAAAGAAATTGGTCGCCAAAAACTCCCGACTGAAAATGCTGATCTCAAAGCCGCTGGCAAATCGCGTTCTCAAAGAAAAAAAGAAATAACAACACACCTGTCCACCCAATTCACAACTCTCCACTACAGCATTTTTCGAATTGACGTCTCTTCGCAGGGCGACTTGAGAAATCACGAAAGCCACACGAAATCAGTTTCATTGACTGAGAAGGTGGCAGTGCATTGCCGGATGGACAATACTCTCCTTTATCACTTGATCGCCTGACTGATGCTCTTCAAACCGGGCAGCCGTTTTATAAGACAAACTGCATGGCAAGTTGCATGGTGATCTTCGAGCATACCTTTGCTCCGTGAAACTCCTCAGAAGTCAACGCGATAACTGTCACCAAAGGATCGTTTATGTCCAAGTTGATCGTCCTGCTCCTCACAAGTTTCTGTCTGTATTCAATACCTTGCATTGCTCAGGATCAGGCCAATGTTGAGCGTGTGCACCGGGTCACTCACGATGAGTACGAGGCGACGCTGAAGTTTTGGGAACAGAAGTTTTCTGATTTTTTTGAACTGCAAGTCGTCGGCAGCACCGAGAATGGGTATGACATTCATCTCATCAAAATCACTGATCCAGATGTTGATGACGCTCAGAAACAAATCGCTTTGATAACCTCATTGCATGGAGGCCCGGAGCGTTCCGGGACAACGACCGCGTTACACTTTGTCGAATGGGTGACCGGTGATTCTCCTGAAGCTCAAGAGCTGCGCCGCAAGCAGATTCTTCTGATCATGCCGATCAATCATCCTGAATCTTTTTTCGAAACGGACCGTTTCGGCAACGCAGCCAAGATCGATCCTTACACAGGAGGAGGGCCTCAGCACTGGGATCTAAAGAAACTTGTATACCTCTCACTCGACAAAGCTCCGGAAGTAAAAGCAGTTCTTGATGTCGTTGATCGCTGGCAGCCGGAGATTCATGCAGATCTCCATGGCACAGGGCTACAAGAATATCCGCTGGAGAAGCTGGGAGACCGAACCCGATACCAAGGCCAGACAATGTTTGAGGTGAGTGGGTCGGCCTATTCCAACTTTGCTTTGCGGCCGTGGGACTGGCGAGTGACTGAAGCGATGATCAAGTCAGGAGAACAGGCAGGCTATCCGTCAGACCGTTTCGAGGCTGATGCACAACGATCTTTTCATGGTCCCGCAATGAATGGAATCAGCGACCGGACCTGGTCCGGACAATCAAATTTCTACACGGCTCAATACGGGTACGCGAAGTATCACACCATGGTGAGTACGTTTGAAATTGGCTGGGAGAAGAGCGGAATTGCCCGCTTGCGAGGCCTGTTGGAAATCGGAAATAAGCCCTGGCAAAATGAACCATACGCCGGCTACCCAGTCAATCGTGTGAAATTCTTCATCGGGCACTTCGTCACAGCTTATGGAAACTCAGCTGCCGAGCGTCGCCAAAGCCGTGTTCAGCTGTGGCAGAATCAGGGTCAGTTTGGCCAAGCAGTTCTCTATCCACAAACCGATGGCCGCGATACCTATTTCGTGACCACATCGGCAGCTGCCAATAAGCTGTTAGTGAAAGACAAGGATCAGTTTCTGAAAGCACTTTCAAAACGAAAAGATATTGATTTTGATTCGTTCCAGCAATTTCTACGTCGAGGCCCCGAGGTGCAGGTTGCCGTCAGCAAGCCGAGTCAGAAGGTCGAGTCAACATATTCCAATGAGAGCGGGATTGGCTTTCGCTTGCGAATTCCATATCGAAATCCACAATTTGACAGTATCAAACTGAATGGGCATCCCCTCAAACAAGATGCAAAGAATGGTTGGACCTCATGGTTTGCAAACGGCTACACACAGGTCCAAATCAATTTGCCACCAAGTGAAACCAAGAATCAAGACCTGTTCCTGGTAACTTGCGAATACACCCCGGACGAAGTCCGACGAATCGGCTGGGAACCTCCGCAGGAAGTCCAAGAGCAACTCAAGTCAAAAAACAAACAGTGAGCAACTGGAGCCTCGCGCCCCAGGCATTTTCGCTCGTATTGGAGAGGAGACGCGTGTTCCTGCAGAGCGACATTTTCGCCATCGCAAACTGTTCTGATCCATCGCAATGAATAAAAAGAGACAGATCATGTCCAAGAATCGAAGTGCACTTGTGACCGGCGGGTCGGGCGGCATCGGGAGTGAAATTTGCAAACGACTGGCGAGTGACGGATATCGCGTAGTCGTTCACTACGGAAGTGACCAGAAAGCTGCAGAAAAAGTCGTTCAGGAAATCACTGAGTCGGGTGGCGTTGCGATTTCGTATTCGGCAGACGTGAGAGACGAAGACGAAATTCAAAGCCTGTTCGAAACTGCGATCACTGAATTCGGCAGTTTGAATGTCGTAGTGGCGAACGCAGGTGCTGGTGGGGGCGGGCCGGTTGAGGATGTCGAACTGGCTGACTTCAAGAAGTTAGTCGACGTTAATCTTGTTGGAGCTTTTCTAACCCTTCGCGAAGCAGCACGAAGACTGAGTGACGGCGGAAGGTTGATCTTTATCTCGTCGCAGTTGGCCGAAAGACCTCGCATCGGAACTGGCGCATACTCAGCGACCAAGGCCGGTATTGACGCCATGGTTGTTTCGATGTCACACGAACTGGGAACGAGAGGAATCACCGTCAACAGTATCCGCCCCGGAGCCACAGAGCCCGGCATGTTCGCTGGAAGTAATGAAGAACGGAAGGAATTTTTCCGCAACCTTTCTCCTTTCAAACGACTCGGTCATCCCAATGATATCGCTCCGATCGTTTCATTCCTTGCCAGCGACGACGCAGCCTGGATCACCGGACAGCATCTCCGCGCAGATGGCGGAGCATCGAACTGATCGACCTCGGTGAATCCTCATTGAGCGGGGCTTCAGTGTTGCCCCTGCGCAGCGTGAATTTCTGGTTCGGAATCCGCCACGCTGATTCGCGACTTCGCTACGTTCCCTGCATGGCACATCGTGTGTGGCTGCGAGGCAGAGGCAATGAACGAATTTATCGCAGAAACTACTTAAATTCAGCCAGTAGTTCTTCAGTTGAGGCAACTCTCGCGTAGCCGAATTCCAAAGCGGCCATGAAGGCAGCGTGGACCAGATTGGCGGGGACAGTCGTGCCGTTGAATTCCAGTGAGAGTGTGGCACAGGCATCGTGGGCGACGGTGCATTGGTAGCCGAAATCGTTGGCGGCGCGGGTCGCAGCGTCGACACACATGTGGCTCATCGCACCACAGATTAAGACTGTCTCAACGCCTTGCTCGTCCAACACCTCTTTGAGGTTGGTATCGCGAAAACTATTGATCTGATGTTTGAGGACAACCGATTCGCCCTCGTTGGGTTGAACAGTTGTGTGAATTTCTGAGCCGGGAGTATTCGGGGCAAAGAACGGAGCGTCACTTGTCGGGAATTCATGCCGGACATGGACAACCGGAAGCCCCTGTTTTCGAAAAGTTGTCAGGAGTTCAGCAGCCTTGGCTGCGGCTGCCTCTGTTCCTTCCAGCTCCCATTTCCCATCGGGAAAGTAATCATTTTGCAGGTCAATAATAAGCAATGCTGTTTTGGTCGCAGGCTTGGTCATGGGGGAACTCTTACTATGCAAATGGCTGGTGTCAGAAAATTCACGATATGTATTCGGTCAGGAAATCTCCTGCGAACTGAGTGTGGCAGGGCGTTTCCGCTATTGCTTACCACTCATCGATTGCGCTGATGTCAACAGTTGGGCAGTCGACGTCGCTGTTAATGCGGTCGATGGCAGCTGAGTCTTTAAATCCGGAGCCGGAGACGATGCAAACGATTTTTGCATCTTTGTCGATCTCTCCATTTTCGGCAGCTTTCAAAGCTCCTGCCAGAGCAACTGAACCAGCTGGCTCTGAGAAAATTCCTTCTTCTCGGGCAAGCCGTTTTTGAACGTCCCAGACAAATTGATCTGCGACCAGGTGACCTGTCCCTCCGGTGGCACGGCATTCAGCGACTGCCAGGTGACCATCGACAACACTGGCAACTTGCAGACCACTGACTTGAGTTGTGCAGGCAACCGGTTGTGCGCGTTTGGCTCCTTCGCGAAGAGGTCCGGAAATCGTGTTGTTCCCTTCGGGCTGGACACATTCGACAGCTGGGAGTTTTTCGAGTTTTCCTTTCTCGGCCATCTGCCCGAACCCACGTGCCATTGCAACGCACAAGCCGCCTCCACCTGCAGGGCAGAAGACGTGATCGATTCCCTCTGGAGACTGTTCTGCGAGTTCGAAGGCCATTGTTTGCACGCCGGACATTCCAGTGGGGCTGTAAACGAATGCACTGACCTGCAGCGCCGAGTCGGGACGGTGACCAAGTCTCTGAAGCTTCTCAAGAACGTTCGTGGTCGTCGTGGCATCGGTCCCGAACTTCTTGATGCGAGCAATCTTCGCACCGTAGGCCATCATCTGAGTCAGCTTTCCAAGCGGGGCGCCTTCAACGATGGCGATACGGCATTCAATCCCCGCAGCTGCGCAGTACGCTGCCAATGCAGCTCCTGTGTTCCCGCTGGAAGTGGCGATGCATTTCTTTTTGCCTTTGGCGACCATGTGCGAAATCCCGGCGAACGCAAACCGGTCTTTGTAGGAGCCAGTCGCATTTCCGGTTTCCAGCTTGAAAAACAAATTCTTCAATCCGGCAGCCGGCCCGATGCGACGAGATCGCATCAGCGGAGTGTTTCCCTCACCCAGCGTAATGCGAGCTTCAACAGGAACCGGTTCAATCAAGTCCGCCCAACGCCAGATACTCATTTCGTTCTCGATTCTTTCTGAGAGGTCTTAAACATTCGCCGAAAACTTCATGCGTCCGGCTCATCAGTTTCGTGTTTTGTGTTCGTGAAACGGCTTTTGATGTGATCATCACTCGCTGACACGAGACAGCACACGTTCAACGAATTCTAGAACCAGCCCGAAAACCTCTGGAATCACTGCTTTTCTCAATGCTTAAGAGAGCAATTTCAGATTTCAGGATCAGTTCTAATACATTCTAGTTAATATTTTGTTTCGCGTTCCAGTGGGAACATTGGTGTGCGACGGTGCTGGTAGACCAGGCGGCTCATGTCGGCACATGTTGAGCCAGAAGTGTTGACTCGAATGAATTGATCGCAAACATCGCGATAAGCTGCGATCGGAGCGTTGACTCCTTTGGCAACAAGGAACCGGAAGTTGTTTGGATCAAGATCGCAGCTGATGAGTTGATGCAAACTGAAAGGGACCATTCGCAGCGTCGTCAGCATCAGAGTTAAGCCATGTTCGGTTTCGCAGATGGCGGTCTTGCCCTGGTCGAACTCCACGATGCCGCCGTGCCGTGGTTGCGGCTCACTGAACTTGCCATCGTGCAGAGAGCGGACAGTCACCTCAACTTCCATGGGTGATCCGTGGATCTTGTCGGTTTTTCCTCCTACGGAGAGTGTGAGCTTTTCTCCAACGCCGGCTCCCTCGCACAGAGAAACAGCTTGTGGATCGTATAAGCAACCGATAGCTGGCCCAATTTTCGCTTTGTGAATGGCAGCCAGAAGTTCGGTTCCATCCGCCGAAGAGCCTCCACCAACGTTGTCGCCCATGTCGAGCAGACAGATTCGATCAGAGGAATCTTTGCAGAGATCGATCGCCTGAGCGACTGAAGTGAACTCTCCAGCGAAGCTCTCACGCATCTCCCACATTGTTGTGGCGAGTTGCTTTGAGAGGACATCTGCAAGCATCTGGTTGTCGTCTGTCACAACGATCACAGATGAGCCCATCTCTTCCACATCGGCATAAGGAAACCCGAGGAGGATACTGTTCGAGAGTACGCCACCGATTTTAAGCTGAGCGTCTGCCGCCTCGTAAAGCGGTCGCAAATGTGGCTCTTCAGTACATTGTCGTTCAATGCTGATTGCGAGCGGAGGGAACTGCGCCGACATAGTTGGCGTCACTTCTTTGCGAACCGTTCTCACCATTAAATTGGCAGCTTCGATGCCCCGTTCTCGTTGATCAAGATGCGGATTCGACCGATAAGCGACGAGTGCGTCACAACTGTCGACCATTAATTGGGAGACATTGGCATGGGCGTCGAGTGTGCCGATGATTGGAACGTTTGGGCCGACCTGAGACCGCAACTCGGAGAGCCAGTATCCATCGGCATCAGGAAAACGCTCGCTGACAGTCGCTCCATGTGGTGCAACCAAATAACCATCGAGAGAATCGTTGCTACGGACAATGTCGAGCAGATGGTTGGTCAGAGCTTCAAAGTCTCCGGAAGGGATTGTTCCGGAAGGGAGTGCTCTCGCAGCAAAAAGCGGGACAGCTTCAGCTCCTTCTGCTTCAAGACCGGCAAAGAAACCGCCCACTTCGTGGTGTGAATCTGCCAGATCTCGACGGATTGGTTCACCAGCGAGAAGAAGGTTTTGCCGAAATGAGTCAACCGTTGTGGGCTGGCAGGAGAAAGTGTTCGATTCGTGAAGAAACGCAATGATGCCGATTCGCATAGTGGAGGTCAGTCTTGAAGGTAATGGCAAAGTTGGTTGCATGATGAGAGTAAGATTTTCACAAACGCGCCCGCTCGCTCAAGTTGCCTTCTAAAAATTGCGTCGAGGTTTCTCGTCGAGGTTTCATTGAGACTTCACTACTCAAAGTTTCCTCAAAGAGTCAGTTCAACAAGTTCTCAACGTTTCCCGATTCGCAAAATGAACGACTTGGCGGATTGGCGGTTGCAAACAAAGTCGAACAGACAGCAGACCATTCGTCAAGAAATAACGACCGCATTCGCGGAGATGGCGGTATCTCGGCTGCCCAAAACGCTTGCGATCGACGATCACGGCGACAAGGGAACATCTCGTTTCGAGTGAAGCTTTGTGAAGAAAGCAGCTTTGGAAAGTGGGCCCCTTGCCGAACTGTACCCAATGCTACGGATTCACTATACTTCTCAGTTCATCAACTGGTTGTATGAGCGTTGAGTGCACGATGACTGCACCATGGCTGCCAGTGAAGGTTCGTTTTTCACCCAGAGACGGCGTCGAGGAAGTACATGCGGAGAGAACTCCCTAAGTTGCAAATGCCCATGTTGAGTGCGGTTTGCCTTGTTGTTTTGACATCGATGGTTTTGACACAGGGCTGTACAAAATCGTCAGAGACGAACAGTCCCAAGAAATCTAATTCTCCAACAACCGCTGAAAACCGCATTTCCGTGGTGGTGACGACCGGCATGGTGGGCGATCTGGTGCGGCACGTCGCGGGAGATTACGCCAACGTGGTCGGTTTGATGGGAGAAGGTGTCGACCCGCACTTGTTTCGCCCGACAAGTTCTGACATCGGCACGCTGATGAAAGCTGATTTAATCATCTATTCAGGGTTAATGCTGGAAGGCCCGATGCAACCTCAGTTCGAACTGGCACGCCGAAAAGGTCGCACCGTGACCGCTGTCGCAGATGGGCTTCCCAAGAGTCAAGTTCGGTATCCAGCCGGGTTAGAAGATCATCCAGATCCGCATATCTGGGGAGACGTCGGAACATGGGCGATGAGTCTGGATCATGTCGTCCAGATCCTGAGTGAATTCGACCCGAAACATGCAGACGAGTATGCCGCGAATGCAAACGCCTATCGAGCGAAACTGATGGAAGTCCACGAGTACGCCAAATCTGCTATCGCAACTATCCCTGAGGAACAACGATATCTCGTGACTGCTCACGATGCGTTTGGATACTTTTCGACTGCGTACGAAATTCCGGTGAAGTCAGTGCAGGGGATCAGCACAGAATCAGAACCTGGCGTTCAGGATATCAACGAACTTGTGGACTTCCTCGTGCGGAACAAGGTCCCTGCAATCTTCGTAGAATCGACTGTCAATGCCGCCAACATCCAAGCTGTCGTCGAAGGTGCAAAGCAACAGAATTGGAACGTAAAAATCGGTGGGACTTTGTATTCTGATTCACTTGGAGCGCCGGGGACTTATGAGGGCACCTACATCGGAATGATGGATTCCAATGTCACCACCATTGTGAAAGCTCTCGGCGGAAAAGTTCCGGAGAAAGGGCTCCACGGAAAACTGTCGCTCAAAAAATGACTCGTCAAATAAAGACTGGTCAGGACAGAATTTCTTCCTTCAGAACATATGTAGTGTTCACACAAGAAAAAGAAACGTCGTCGAAACGTTGAAGATCTAATGAGAGTGAGCGTCAGCTAATTCTCAGAGACCGATTTGCAGTACGGACAGGGCTTCCGATAGACAATGCGATGGCATCGCGAACACTCTCGGGGACCGTACAGCAACGGAGCAGCCATTTTGAATTGCTGGTAAATCAGATAGATAAAGACCAGCAAGACGAAGGAAATCAGTGTGATTGTCCCCTCATTGCTGTACAAGATTGCGTGAGCGATAATCAAACCGCAGCAAAGTCCGTAAATCACAATTACCCAGGACTTATTCCGTTGAAAAGCGGTCTTCTGAACCTGGTTGTTCACTTCTTCTGCGACGTGCGATTCGAGCAAATCCGACTTTTCCCGCTGGATCACGGAAACGTTCTCAGCGTTGACTGATGTCAGCAACCGATGGACACTATCCAGAATCCGGAAGGCGTCATCGAAGTCAAATGCTTGTTGATGTGCCCAGCGATTGCGGAATTCGCGTAATTCGCTGACGAGACTTCGCTCGTAGTGTCCGAGGTCATGTCGAAAAACAGAGTTCCACTGATCCCACATGACGGTCAGGAGAGAGTGGGCGTCCCAATCAAACTCCTTCCCACCGGCGGTCGTTCGGTCGCGGTCATCGCGAAAACTTCCCTTCACAGCACGCATCCAATTATCTCGATGGATTGCACGCAGCTTATCTTCAACGTAGGGAGCAAGTCCGACCGTTAGGAGATCAAGCGCTGTTGAAACACGTTCACGATATGTGGCCACGAAATCTTTACCTTGTTGAAGGTTCTGTTCGCCCCGCAACGAACTTTGCTAATAATAATCAATTAAACAGGAGTGATGTAGTGTCGTTTTTTAGGATTGTTAATTTCTCGGCCTGACTCCCAGGTTACCCCGGATCATCCATATTATGCGCCAAGAACAGAAATATCCGAATCTTCGTTGTCATCCGATTTGGATCACTTAACATCGCGATATCGCCCCGTTCCATTCGCACCATAGTCAAATTTGACCACAATTGACGAACTTCAGCTTAATTAATCCTGGAATACTATGGGGATTGTTAGCCTTGGCAATCCCGGTGGCAATTCATTTTCTCCTTAAACGACAGCCCCGTATCGAATTTTGGGGGGCCAGTCGCTTCCTGAAAGTTGCCGTCAACCGAAAACACATTCAGCTTCAAGTGCAGTCAATTTCTCAATTACTCGTCAGAATTGCGATCCTGACTTTGCTCGTACTGAGTGCTGCAGAACCTCACCTGGGGGCACATCTCGATTCCAAAAACGTTGACACCCCCGTCCACCGTTTGCTGATTCTTGATACCTCGATGAGTATGTCTGCGACCGACGGTGGAAGATCCCGCTTTGACGAATTGCAAAGGCAAGTCCTGTCGACGTTATCAAATCGCTTTCCGGGAGACTCCTGGCAACTGCTCCTCCACGGGAACAACGATCAACCAGATCGAATTCGTATTCCTGTTTACGATCCTGAAGCCATTCAAGAAGAAGTGACTCAACTCACAACGACTTCGCAGTCTGCAAGTCTCAGCGAGACTCTTCAACGTGCTCTGTCGTACGCCGACGAATTTCCGGGAAATACGAATGAAGTCCTTTTCTGGACCGACATGCCCGTCGCAGAATGGGCCCCCTCCGGAGGCCAGGCGTTCGAACTCAGCGAGCGTCTCAATCAACTTTCACAACTGGCACATCTCTCAATCATCGACCTGAGTTCCGAGCGAACTGCTCCTGTGAATCTCGCAGTGAAAGAGGTTCGATTGCAAAAAGTCCCAGCCAAAGTCGGGGCTCCTTGCACTCTCGAAGTGTTGATTGGAAACCCTGAAAAGCGGGCAGCGAAAACGTTTGTTCAATTCCTTTCGAACTCAGAAGTGATTGCAGAAAAAGAGGTTGAGTTCAAATCGCAATCTGAAAAAACGGTCCGATTCGAGACCGTCTTTACCAACCCCGAACTCAAACGCTGCGAAATTCGAATCGGTGAAGATGCACTCGCTGGTGACAATCACTATTTCTTTGCCGTCCCTGTTCAATCGGAACCAAGAGTTCTGGTCATCGAAGATTCCAAATCTTCGCCGGAGGCTTTCCAGCAAAGCGACTTCTTGCGGCTTGCGATTTCGCCCACTTCAGAATCCCGGCCTGCGGAGCCGAACTCAGCCTCGCTATTTGTGAGCGTTGGCCCAACCGGATTTCGCGAACAGAGTCTGGAGAAATTCGATGTTGTCATTCTCGCCGGAGTTTCAAACCTGACGACCTCTGACAGCGAAAGGCTGCGACAGTTTGTCGAGGCTGGCGGCGGTCTCATGATCTCGATGAGCGATAGAATGTCACTCAGCCAGTACAATGAACGCCTCGGTCCAAATGGAGCGAATCTGATTCCTGGGATCCTTGAGCAACGACTCTCAATCGAAGTCCCTGATGGAGTTCCGTTTCAAGTGAGCGACGCGTCCAGCACGCACCCAATGGTCTCTCCGTTTCGGCATCATCCCGAATCGGGCCTGTCGACCACCCGAATCTACGCTTACATTCGGTTCACTCCTTCACCAGATCAATCGCTCCAACGTGTGGTTGACCTCGATTCCAGCGACCCACTCATTGTCGAGCATCATGTCGGACAGGGGCGAGTGATCACGGTCTTTTCTTCATTCGATATCGAATGGGGAAGCTGGGTGCTGTGGCCAAGCTTTCTGCCAATGATGCGTCAAGCGGTTGAACACCTCTCTTTTAACCCGGATGGAATCGTCCAGTCGCGAATCGGAAAAGTTGTTCCTGAGAATGTGCTGAATCTCCTTGAAATTTCCTCAATCCAAAATGACCAAGGGCAGGTGATCTGGGATCAACAAATCGGAGCGGAACACTTGTCGGACATCTTCGACTCCTATTTGACTCAGCCGGGGCTGTACTCGCTTAAGTCGAGTCAGTCTCGCTCCACCGTTCAAGTCATCGCTCGCAATGTCGACATTGAGGAGAGCTCGCTAAAAAGTGTAGCGGCCGACGAGTTACTGAGAGGGCCCTTCCTCAATGGCCTGAATGTGGAGATCGTTGAAGATGCCGAAATGTCCGCTTCCAGGCGGCGGACATTTGGTAGGGGAGCTGAGTCTCACCTCTCCCGGTGGCTCGTTTTCTCTGCAATCCTGCTTCTGATTGTCGATCAATTATTTGCAATCCGTTCTCAACTTGCGACAGGGGCGATCCTCGGCCTGATTGTCTCTGTCGCATTTGTTCTTTGGATTCAAGCCTCAACCGTGAGTTCCGTTGTCCTCATTCTATTGTGCATGATCACAGGTGCGGTCATTGTACAGTTTTCGGATCGTGCCAGTTGGCGAACCGGTCGAGCCTGAAATTCGAAAATGCAATCGAACAAACTCGACCTTGGCCTTCACGGACGACTACGTGCAGAACGCTTGATGAAGTTACAATAGTGCAGTTTGCTTTACCGCGTGCCCGTGAAGAACGCATTTCTCTAGTAAAATGCTGTTCACCACGAAGCAGGACTCGTTAAGGCAAATATTATTATTGTTCTAAAGTAAACTCACGATCGGTCTGCAGTAAAATTGCTGCATATTGGGAGGTCGTTGATCTCCCCGTGACTCACCCACCTGGTGGCCAAATCGACACTGATTACCAAAGCTGGAATTGAACTGTGTTTCGTTCTCCCCCGAAAAATTATGGCAAGCTATATCAACTCGGAATCATCGGGTTGCTGATGCTGAGTGCCGTCGCATTGGCGATCACAATCTGGGTGGAACTGGACTTCCTGCGTGAACAAAAAATTGTTGAAGAGTTAATTCGCAAGCTCCCCAGCGATTCGACAGCCTCCGCGAAAGAATTAGCAGGGGCGTTGAGATGGCAGTTCCGCCTGACAACATTAGTTCTCGTCAACCTGGTGGTGACCGGATTCGCCGTCATGCTTTTGTGGCGGGCCTACCAGTTATCTCAAGAATCGCTTCGCGACTTTAAGGCGCTGGCTGCGGATATTCTGAGTAGTATCGATCAGGCTGTCATCACGATTGATGTGCAAGGGAATGTCACCAGTATCAATCGTTGTGGGTTAGAGTTACTCAACATCAAAACAGAATGCGTCGGACGACCACTTAAGGAGCTTTCCGCGGTTCCTCTGCATGATTTTTGTACTGAATGGAAGGTTGAAAAATCCCCGACGATGTTCCGTGATTACAAAGCCAACGTGAATGGAAGCCAAAGAGCACTCCGCGCCTTTTGCCAAACACTCAGCGACTACGCAGGCAACGACCTTGGAATGGTGCTCCAACTACGTGACGTCACGAAGCGGGTTCTGATCGAAGAACGTATGCGCCGCATGGAACGATACATGGGGCTGGGGTCACTCGCTGCGGGCCTTCATCACGAAATCAAGAATCCACTCACAGCCTTGTCGCTGCATGTTCAACTTCTTGAAGAACAAATCGCTGAAGACAATCCCAGCGAGGATGTTCGCCAAATGCTGAATGTCATCAAAACAGAAATGGCTCGTGTTGGAGGAGTGCTGGAAGGATTTCGCGATCTCGCCTCAAGTGGTCAATTGAATCTCGCACCAGTGGATCTGATGAATCTCATCCAACGGCAAGTGGAACTGGCAACTCCGCAAGCAGAGCAGCAGAACATTCAAATTCAAACAGTCATCAAGTGCGACTTATCGAAAGAAATCCCGGCTGATCGAATCCGATTAGAGCAAGTCCTTCTCAATTTAATACTCAATGCCATGGAAGCAATGCCCGAGGGAGGAACTCTCACCGTCACCGTCACTGAAGTTGATGGGAATGTCCAGGTCGAAGTCGCTGATACCGGAAAAGGAATCCCCGAGGACCTGCATGACAAAGTCTTCGATCCGTATTTCACGACAAAAAACGAAGGAACTGGTCTCGGACTTGCACTTTGCGATAAGATAATGAATCAGCATCAAGGCAACCTGAGCTTCCATTCGTCGGAGCGGGGCACGCAGTTTCAACTCACACTTCCACGTTGAGTCACATCCACATGACAATCACAAAAGTGGCCCAAGCTCTCGACCTGACAACGTACAAGACTGTTGCATATCATGGATGAAGAATTCCACATTCTCATTGTTGACGATGAGCCGAACATCCGCGCGGGGCTCGCGAAAGGGCTTGATAAAATTGCAGATCACATCGAGACTGCAAGCTCGGTCAACGACGCGCTCGACATGTTCGACGCTGGCTATTATCAGCTTGTCATTGCAGATGTCCGTTTGCCAGGTGATCGAGACGGTTTAGATTTGGTTTCACTCGTCCAACAGCGAAACCCGGAAACAACAACCATCGTCATCACAGCCCATGGAACGGTGGAAACAGCTGTCGACGCAATGCGACGCGGGGCTTTCGACTTCATTACGAAACCGGTTGATCTCAACTTAATTCGACAGCAGGTCGCCAAAGCGATTGAACACCACCGGCTGCAAACTGAGAACAAACGCCTGAAAGGGAGATTGGCTGAAGCTGGTGAAATCTCTGGAATCATTGGCAACTGTCGCGCGCTTAAGGAAGTCTTAACTCAAATTAAACAAGTCGCCGACACCGATGCAACAATATTGATTCAGGGGGAAAGCGGAACCGGGAAAGAACTGATCGCACGCGCGATTCACGACCTTAGCGGTCGGTCATCGGAACCTTTCGTCGCTGTGAATCTGGGAGCACTCCCGGAAACATTATTGGAAAGTGAACTCTTCGGCCATGAAAAAGGAGCCTTCACCGGAGCGTCGCGACAAAAACCGGGATGCTTTGAACAGTCAAATACCGGCACACTATTCCTGGACGAGATCACGGAGATCCCCACAAAAAGCCAGGTCGATTTATTACGAGTCCTTGAAACAGGGAGATACGCTCGCGTGGGCGGCGAGGAATTACTTGAATCAAACGCACGGATTGTCTCAGCCACAAACCGGGACATCGCCCAACTTGTTGAAGAGGGGACCTTTCGGGAAGACTTGTACTACCGCTTGAATATCGTCCCAATTGAAGTCCCCCCACTCCGCCAGCGACGAGACGACATCCCTTTGCTGGTGGAACACTTTCTCAATCACTTCTGCACGAGACACCATCGCCCGGAAAGAACTTTTGAAAACGCCGCGATGGAAGTGCTGGTTTCAGCTCGCTGGCCTGGAAATGTCCGGCAGTTAAGAAACGTGATTGAGCGGCTCGTCGTCACCAGCCGTGAAACTTCCATTTCCAAAACAGATTTACCGACCGATCTTACAACAGAGTCAGGAACCGCCAGTTCACCAATTCAATCACTCGCCGAAGTCACCGAGGCTGCCGAAAAAGAGGCTATTCAAATTGCGCTGACAGCTTATGACTGTCATCGTGAACAAACCGCGAAGGCACTCGGTGTCAGTGTCCGCACACTTCACTACAAAATGAATCGCTACAATTTACATTAGAGCATTTTCAATGCCTGCAATTTCGATGCCTGCAGTGCCACGATGCAGAACGTAAAGACCAATTGTGGACTGGTTGCTTTTCTCAGCGATTGAGAGCGCGAATCCGGGGTTCATGATCTGTTCTACTGTTCTTCAAACAATTGGAGTTTTGCGAGTGCCTCAGCGCCTGCTTTGAGATCATAACGATCATCAAAGGTGATCAGTTTTCCTTTTTGAAATGTCATGCGGATCGAAATCGAAATTGGTTCAGTTAAAGGAACCCCGATCGGGTGCACCCAAGTTTCTCCCCAGATCACGACCTCGTTCCCACTGTTGTAGTAGCGATATCGGTCGGTGTGATCATAGTTCGCTGGAACTTCGAGCACGGAAAAGAACTTCTCAATCATCTCCGCGACTCCCTCAACCCCATGGAACTTGCCAGCGAAGGGAAAGACCTCCGGGTCTCCCTGCACAGTAAAAACTGATTCATCGCATAAGAACGATTCAATTTCCGTGATCGCATCTTTCTGCAGCGTATAGATTGAATCAATGTACTTACGAGCCAACACGACCGGGTCGTTGATCAAGTCCTCTGGGTAAATCTTCTCGCCCTCAGTGCTGAACGCTTCGGCAATGTCAGCGACTGTATCACTGGAAACTGATTGCCCCGCCTCCGCTTTTGTAATCGCGCGTAAGCCGTAACCCGATTTTTGGGAGAGCATCTTCTGCGTCCAGCCGAGTCGTTCCCGATGATACTTCATCAATCTTGGAATACAGCGATACGTTAATTCAGGTGAGTCGATTGACCACGACATTTCATTCGTACCTCATGCCTTCCGCAAGCCCGCATTGCGAAAACTCAAGTTGACCCCTGCAGCCCCAAGAGTGTGTAAACTGTGCGTAATAGATCAAATCTTTGTATGAACTATTATGCAGATGAAGGCAAGAGTGAAAGCAGGACGACTAATGCATCTTTTGAAATGGTTTGCAGAATCTTCCTCGTGGCGAACAGCATTTTTACTATAGAAATGCATTCTTCACGGGCGCACGGTAGAGCAACTTGCTCTAAAGAGTTCGAGTCAGGTTACTCTGGCAGCAGGCGTTTTACCTGGAGGTCGTCGATTTCTACGGCACCGTTTCCCTGGAGTTCCAGCCGGACTCGGAAGTCGGAGTCACGGGAGACTCTGCGGACCAGCTTGACGGTTTGCCATTCCTGTTTGGCCTCATGCAATCGAACTGCTCCCGGTCTTCCGACGAGAGTGTCGAAGATCAGAAAGGCATCTTCCGGTCCCGGGAATGGGCTAGCTGTTCGGACCTGAGCAGAGATGACAACGATGTCCCCCGCCTCAGCATGGACTGCCGGACTCGTGAGAGCGATGGCTGAGTTTTCTCCGGGTGTCGATTCAAGTTGGAACGACAAGTGGTGATCATTCCGACGTTGGTCGTACTGAATTTGAATCCGCTGGTTTCCGGTTCGGGTTGATCCATCACTCCAATTTTCTTTCATCGCTGCGACACTTTCGAAGTCGCCAGTCGGGATCAGGTTCTCGGTAATACGAGATCTCTTGCCAAGTTCGATCATCGTTCTCCAATGGTCCGGAAGGGTCTGGAATCCGGTGGCGTCGAGGCTCGTAGTGGCGGAAGGGAGATCTTTGATGGCAGCGTCCCAATACTTTCGTTGCAGGGAACGCAGATGTTGAAGAGATTTTTGCGCAGCTGCGTAAGCTTCAACAGGGTGGGAGGCATCAAGTTCTTTGCTGGCTGTTTCCAAGCTTGCATAGGCCTGTCGCAAGTCCAGTTCAGCCTGGACTACTGGCGGAGAAATTCCGATCAGTTCTTCGTGAACATTCTGGACTCGTTCGAATTTCAGGGCTGCCAGAGAGACCATGGCACGTGCGGCATCATCTCGAACGCGGCGGCTTTCACGTTGAAGTCGCTCAATGACGTTCGGCTTACTGGTGATGACAATGGCAGACTGCTGATCGAACTCCTTGAGATAAATTTCAGTTCCTCCGGCGGGCCAGGAAACTTCCAGATTAGATTGTGTCACACCGACCGGAGTGACCTCCCACGCTTGCCAGATGTCCCCTTTAAGCAGCATGCGGATTCCTGAAACGGCTTGCGGTCCGGGGACGCATTGCTCTCCTTCTTCGTACCAGACAGGAAGAATCAACAGGCCCTCGTCGCTTCGAATGACCGTTGCGAGAATTTCAGAAGGTTGCTTTGCGCCCGTCGCGCTGACTTGCTCGATCGGTGTATCCCAGCGCGATTTCAGTGGAGCAAGAATACCCGTTTGAGTGTGCTGCATGTCCGCGTCAAAATGGACGAACAAGTCGTCAACGACTCGCCCCGTCGCCAACCACGGTTCCAGAATTTTACAGTGAGATGCGAACAGTCGAATCGCATGAACCCGTTCGTTTAGCCCTGGCACGTCGGTGTCGAGGGAGTATTGCTTCCAAAATCCGACTCCTTTATATCCCGCCGCAATGGCTGCGTAGGCCTGCTGTAAAATCTGTTCTGGCTCGACAACCGGAAGTCGTTCTCCCTCTCCGCGAGAGTCGAGAAATGCAGGAGAAGCTTCCGTTTGAACGAAGGTAAACATCGGCTTCCCCGGTAGTGCGAGATTTCGGCGATGTTTGAGTTGCTTGGCGTGTCGCGGCATGGAGATGTCGCTGTGAATCACAAACTGACTGCTTCCCAGAAAATTGACATTTCGATGAAACGAACGTTCTTTCCCAGCGACATCCGCTAAGATTGGGCGTCTCAATTGTCGATCTGCGTCCCGGACGTGCTCAACCCACGATTCGATATACCGAATGTCTTCTTCCGGGATTCCATACCCAAACATCCAGGCCCAGATAGGTTCTGTCCATTCCTCAAAAGCAGGAAGTCCCTTTCGATTCAGGACCGCTTCTTCGGGCGTCAACTGAGGCGGTTGAGCAATTGCTCCAATGTCGGCATCGTGGAGTGCGCGAAGAAGTGCCTGGTCTGCATAATCGGTAATCCAAAGCGTATTGACCCCGGTTGCCTGAATCTCTGTCAAACTTTCTCCGTGATACAACGTGAAAACCGGGAAGAAAGGATTGTCATCTTTCAAAATTCGATCATCGAGAACTTGCAACCGTGCCTTAGCCTGGCGTTGGGTATTCGCATCAGAAGCGAGCTCTTGAGGGGCAACAATCGGGCCAAAGCTGACGTCATCAATCCGGACAGCAGAGGCTCCTTTGGGGAGAGTCATTAAAAGTGCAATTTGATCAACGTACGCAGTCCGCGCGTCAATGTTAATCGAATTACCCTGAGCTTCGAACTGTGCGCGTGCGAGAATCAGTCGCCGTTCAACGGCTTCTGCTGAAGTTGCACACTCCAAACGCTGCCAATTCATCGTGTCAGTGTATGTCTCTCCCGAGAGGTCGAGCGTTAAGGTTTGGCCGGTTCGAGGATCGATTTGATTTGGAAATCGCAATCGCAACACGAATCGCAGGTCTGGTGTTGTTGAGCGAACCCAAAGCGAGGCCTTGAGTTCATCAAAAAGCACTTTGCTCGGTGGAACGTCCAGAACCAGACGCTGTTCTTCCAGATACTGAGCCGACTGAAAGTGATAGGACTCACAGCGTTGACCTGAATGTCCATCGCTATCAATCACTTCACGAGCTTTGATGTACTCGCTCAGCAGTGGGCTTTCGGCTCGCCAGTGGAGTTGTTCATCTTCAAAGTCGAGCTGAATTTGCTTGCGAGGCTGAATTTGAGCCGAAGCTGGGCCCGTAAACACGACAGCCAGAATCAGCATGACGCACCAGATGATGCGATCCCGCAACGGCTCTCCAGCCGCCACACAACCCGACCAAACGGCATAATCACTACAACCGGCCACGAAATCCCACCTCGAGGGACAATTTTGGAAGTTTTGGTGATGTCGCTTGTAAATGGTCGTTGCCTTTTGGCAACATGAACGAGAGTGGGAAATTTTGACGGAAGTCCACATATTTCCTTCGCACTCGGAATGGGCCATTGTTATCTCATTGAGCGTTTGCAGTCTTCGGAATCGTCCGATGGCTGAAGCAAAGGCAGAAGTCATGACGCAAAAACCAACTCGAATTCCTGAATCGACAGCAAATGAATTACCGCGAGAACTCATTGAGCTCGGTAAAAAAATAGCTGCGCTCCCTGAGGAGCATTATCGGGAACTCGAACATTCTTATTCTCAGATTGTTGATTGTGTTCGCCGCCGCAGACGGATTTTGAATCTCGTCCAAGAGGCGTTGTCTCAGTTACGCTTGGATGTCAAGTACTTGATGTTTGATCTCGAAATCACTCGCCAGGAACGCGATCTCCTGCAAGCACAAATCGAGGATGGTGGGAGTGACGATTTCACCAGCGACTGGTCTTAAGACTTTCTCTGATGGTTCGCAGATCTTGGATTTCTTAGAAATTGATCAGCATTCACAAGGTCAAACTCAGGGTTATGGGCCAATTTCTTAATAGATCAAAGAACATTGAGATGATTCACTGATTCGATTCACTTCATCAATCTCTACTTGATCTTCGATCGCTTGGTTGTAGGTGTGGGCTTCTGCTTGATTTCCTCAGCACTCGCTTGCTGAATGTTCGATTCCGGCCCCCAAATAAGAATGGGGACTCGAATGGTCTGATACTCGCTGTCGTCAGTATGAATTGTTAAGACCGAGACATGCCGTCCCGGTGGGACATCTCCGGGAACATCGATGCGAATTGGGGTCCTGGAAGTGGTTCCCTCGACAATTTTTTCTCCGAGGGTCACCTGTGCGGTGCTGTCGTTGTATTCAAAATCGACAATGTTCAAATTCAATCCACGATGGTCTTCGAGGACGATTTCTCGCGAGTCAGCCCGACCATGAGTCTGGTAGAAGTAGACTTCAGCAGGGGTGATTGAAACTTTCTTCTCCGGAACCGTCAGCTTGAATGAAACGATTCTCTCCTGCGGTTTTCCGTCGTTGTAGCTAACTTTGACAGTATATTCTTTAGGGCCAGGGGTTTCGTTCGCGGTTTTCACCGAAACATAGAACCTCCCTTGTTCGCCCGGTTCGTAGCGAGTTTTTTCATCGTACAACCGTGGTGCTAAACAGCCACAACTTGGATCGAGCTTGACGATTTCAATCGGAGTCTTCCCGGCATTGAAGAAGTCGAAGTGTGCCGGAACCGTGCCGACGGGCCGGACCTCACCCAGATGGACCGCATATTGAGAGAAGACAAGCGGGTCCCGTTCGACGAGCCCCGAAATAGGTCGTGCGACAGGCGCAGCTTGAGTGAAAATCCCCGCCAGGACCGCTGGCGTGAGACCGCATAAGACGAGCCCCGTCGCCCACAGCGGAAGGCGGCTTGTTGATTTTTGTTCTTCCATGAACTGATCCCCTGGGACTGAAATCGTTTGTCCGCTTGGTTTTTATTCGAAATCACCAATACAGAACAAGATGGGTTCCGGGATGGCTCGCCAGTGCCAGAAACATTCGCCCCTGTAGAAGATGTCGGTGCAGCAGTTCTCAAGAAATGACAAAGGCAGCACGTCGACTTTAGTGAAGTAGGCATCTTTCTTGAAAAAACTTCAATTAACAGGCACCTATGCTGCTTGTGATTAGAAAAACGCAGGAAATCTGGCTCTTCCTCAGATTTGGCTGATTCGCCACATGATTGATTGGACGGTATGCGTAAGATAGACTATGTACGTGGAATGTGCTGGCAAAAGGTGTCAGCAGGACTTTAATTCCGAACGAGACTTTTCCATTTCGAATCAATGAAGTGGACGATAACACAGACTAGGGCGTCCCCTCTCAACGAGTGACGATTGAAAGAGACGTCTCCTTTAAAATTCACGGTGGAACGTATGCGTCGACACATCACTTGGACAATTTGTAGTTGTGCTTTCATTATTTGGGCAGGCACCCAATCTTGGGCATACCAGGGAGACGAAGCAAAACCAGTCGGATTGACTGGGTTGATTGCTGCGTACGCGCCAGACGGACTCGAAGTCGAAGACTTCGCGGCGCTGGAAGAATCCATCGACGAAACCTGGAAAAGTTGGGTCAATGAGACTGGGTTAGCTGTTAAAGACTTTTATGAAGGCGACAATAATACAATTGAAGCCCAGCGTGCTGCTCTTGGGAAATTGCGAACAAAACTTCGCACAATGGAAAAAGCCCTGAAAGACAGCCGATACCAATCGATCCATGCTGAAATCGGCGATCTCTACCTCCGCTTGGCCCCTGAAGTTGATATCGCTGAGGCTCTTCTGGAAACCTTGACTGCCGACAAGGAAGCCGCTCTGAGAGCACGCGTTTCTGCTGCTCGTTCAAACCTGAACTCCGCTGTCAGTTCATTTCGCTCAGACATGAATCGAACTCGTGGTGGACAGGCATGGCTGGGCTGGGCAGAGACAAACGCCCTCACCAACCTTGACCCATCGGACGAAGAAGCAGTGAACGCAGTGAACGCTGTGAAAGCGAAGATGGAAAAGCGGGAAACATACGGAGATGAAATCAAGACGTTCATGAGCCGTGAGTCATTCCTCAACCTTGAAGACGCCCTGGCTGAGGTTCAAAACGCACTCGCTCCACCAAGCCCAGATGCAGAAGCAAAACTTCGTGACAGCATGATTGCTCTTCTCGATGCAATCGCTGAGTACAACAACGATCCGAGCGCAGAACTCGAAGCCGAACTGAGAAAACAGTACAACGCAATTCGCAAAGCTTCTCCAGATGGCGGGAACGCAATCGAATCCGCATTTCGCAAAAACTACCTGAACTACAACCTGAGAATTGCAATTTCAGAGGGACTGCTCAACCGCGTCGCTGGTGGGATTCGACGTCAGACTTCGCAAATTAACGATAACGCGTTGGGTGCGAGAATCGTTGGAAACCAAACTTCGGATGTGACAGTTCGTGTTGACGTCCAACCTAGTCAGAACAACGCCCGTTTCAACATTCAGTCAAGTGGCGTGATCAGTACCAGTTCACTGGCCTATGCCAGTCAGGCAACGATTCGGTCAGTCGGACGTCATAGCTTTTCAGCTGTGAAACCAGTCTACTTCGACGGAACAACATTCCGAACCGAGCCAGCCAGCGTGAGCGTTCAAGCAAACAACCAACCGGTTGGAGCGAGCACACGTTACTCCGGTCGCTTGTTTGGTAACATCGCAGAACGTATCGCCATGCGAGAAGCCAATGAGCGTCGTGGTCAAGCGAACGCCTACACGCAACGTAGTATTCGGCAACAAGTCAGCAATGAGTTGAATTCGGAAACGAACACTCGATTCTCGAATGCTTCGATGGAATTGCAAAACCGACTTTACGGTCCACTTCGTGAGTACGGACTCTACCCAGATGCAATGAGTTACTCATCGACCAGTAGCGAGATCCTCGTACGAACTCGCTTGAGTGCAGAGACCGAACTTGGCGGTGGAGCATCGCTTCCAGGAATCAACCCGCCACGAAATGGCCTTGTCGCACAAATTCACGAAAGCCTTCTGACGAACAGCAGTAATCGTCTCGACTTGGGAACTGAAGGCAAACAGAAAATGACGAACGGTGAACTTCGAGCACTCATCGAAGAACGCCTGAGCCGAATTCTTGATCGTGAAGTCAGCCTTGGTGATGATGAGAGTGAAGCGATGGACGATGGCAACATTTTTGTCTTCGACCAGCCGAACCCAATTCGCTTCCAGATCGCAAACGGAGAGGTCACACTGATTCTTCGCGCTGGACTCGAACGCGAAGGTGACGACATTCCAACACAAATCATTACCGTCCCACTCGTTCCAACTATGGGCGACGGTAAAGTGTTGCTCAACCGTGGAAACGTCGGTGTCAAGCCTGTCAGCAAGCCATCCAGCGTTGCCGAGCAAGTTGCCCGTGCGAACGTCATGCGTCAGAAAATCCAGAAAGCTCTTCCAGAAAGAGAGCTGAAATCGACTTTCACCTTCGAACAGGATGGAAAAAAGATCGAACTCAGCATCACTGGAATCCATGCAAATAACGGTTGGCTCACGATTGAACTGAACTAGAGCAGTTTGAATCGGATCGAGACGTTCTGCCTCGCGGATTTGTGCGATTTCTGGTTAAAAACAGTGACCAGTTAAACATTGGCCAGTTACCGCTAAGTCGCCTCCTCCGCGGGTACCAGGAACACGAAAGTGCTCCCAGAACTCTTCAATCCAGGATCGTTGATATTCAAGAACGCCGAGCGATTCGCTCGGCGTTCTTTTCGTTTACTGATTCACCAAGACTGCTGATTCAACAGGACTGAGTCAACCACCTTCCCGATTTGGCGTTGATCACAACACGTAAACAACATTTGAAGTGTTGATCTACGGGCTCTGTGATCCACGGCAACACAAATCCGCTCCAAATCACCAGTCAGACCCGTTCGCCGAAAGCATTTTCAATGCTGGTCGTGCCCGAGATGCTCACTTTCATGACTCCATAGACTGCTCGCCACGAGACTGAACCTACAAACCAATCTGAAAGAAGCCCTATTGCGCACCTTCCACACTCTCCATGGCAGCGGGAATCTTCTTTTTACCACTGCATAGACAACTCATTACGATGACGTCTGCGAAACCAATTCATGGGCAAGATGTCAAAAAAATCAAACTTCTTGAGCAAGTCGTGAAAAGTGAAACCTTGACTGTCGACCTGCGTCTCTGTACTCTATGTGCCCAGCTTATCCCAAGTTGGTTATTCCATTTGCAATCACTTATCGCCTAAACTGTGAACCTACGAAACACTGAAATTTTCTGTGATATCGTGACCCACGGCAGCTTCTCGAAGGCCGCCGTGGCGAGGCAGGTTTCGCAACCTGCGATCAGTCAAGCATTGCAGCAATTGGAGGAACACCTTGGAGTTGACCTGATTGACAGGTCTCAAAGACCGATTCAGTTGACCTCTGCAGGTGAAATTTACTTCAAACGCTGCCAAAAGTGGTTGCGGGACTATCAGGACATTGAAGACAGCGTCCAGAAAAATAGTGGGCGACTGTCGGGACGTGTTCGAGTGGCATCGATCTATTCTGTCGGGTTGTTACAGATGTCCGATTACGTGAGTCGCTTCCGGAGCGAATTTCCTGAAGTTGATCTCACCTTGGGCTACGCTCAACCTGATGACGTGTACAGCAAAGTCTTACGAGACGAAATCGATTTAGGGATCGTCTCGTTTCCGAGGGATGGTGGAGAGGTTGGCTGTATTCCCTGGCAGAATCAGGAAATGGTTCTGGCTGTTGGGAACACCAACAAACTGGCAGATCTCGACTCGATTCCAATCGCCGGATTGGCTGGTCAGAACCTCGTTGCTTTCTCGAACGACTTGATGATTCGTCGTAAAACAGAGAAACTTCTTAAGAAGTCAAACGTCAACGTGAACGTCGTTCATGAGTTCGACAATCTTGAGACGGTCAAGCGAGCTGTCGAGATCGATTTAGGAGTGGCTATTCTGCCACTTGCGACTCTACGAAGAGAAATGGAATTTCGGACACTGAAAGCGATTCCTTTCTTAGATTGTGATTTTGTTCGCCCACTCGGGATTGTTCATAAACGTCACAAACATTTGTCTCGTGCTGCGGAAAAGTTTGTGGAGATTCTTCTCGAAGACTTACCGCCCGACGAGGCCATTTCCAAAACAGCGCCTGCATTCAGCAGTGCGATGTCATAGTTTCCAGTTATTGCGACCCTGAACTGGCACAACGAAGTGCTTGAGATCTCATCGGGGAGACTTCCCTGACGAGTAAGCGTCCGAAGGACCGGACCGGGTGTACTCTTATTGAGCGTCCGCAAAAAAAGAAACACGACGATGAGCGTCCGCACAGAGTGCGGTCACGACGAGTAAACCTCATCATAGAGAATATTATTGCGTAGAAACGATTTAGATTTATTGTGAGACCGTCAGACTTTGTCGGTTTCGAACAGAAGGAATTGAATACGATGGCCACAGATCTCCCCCGCGGACTCACTCGCTTCCCTGAAGCCCAGGGACTGTACGATCCTGACAACGAACACGATTCGTGTGGCGTCGGATTTGTCGCGCATATCAAAGGGGAGCCGTCACATCAGATCATTCTGGATGCAGATCGTATTTTACGTCACATGACGCACCGTGGCGCCTGCGGTTGCGAAGAGAACACTGGTGACGGAGCAGGGATGCTGGTCGGGCTGCCGCACAAATTTCTCCGCAAAGTTGCCAAGCAGGAATTGGGAATTGAGCTTCCAGAGCCGGGCAAATACGGAGCCGGTATCATCTTTCTGCCGAAGGATGACGCTGCACGTGCTGAATTCAAGAAAACCGTTGAAGGGTTAATTACGGAACAAGGCCAGAAACTTCTGGGGTGGCGCGATGTCCCTCAACGGCCTGATCTCGCCAATATTGGCCCTTCAGCAGTCGAAGCTGAACCTTGCATGGAAATGCTGCTCGTTGGAGCTGCAGAAGGGGTCGATCAGGAAACACTCGAACGGCAGCTGTTTATCATTCGAAAAATGGCCAGCCACCGCATCCGTGAATCGAGCCACCCACATGCACTTGAATTCTATTCGTGCACGCTCTCAACGAAGGTCATTGTCTACAAAGGGATGCTGACTCCCGACCAAATGCTCCGGTACTTTGAAGATCTCTCTGATGAAGATTTCGAATCGCATCTGGCGATGGTCCACAGCCGATTCAGTACCAATACGTTTCCTTCCTGGGATCGCGCACAGCCGTTGCGGTTCATGGCACATAATGGCGAAATCAATACCGTCAAAGGAAACAGTAACTGGATGAACGCTCGTCAGGGAGCGATGACGTCGAAGGAATTCGGCGACGACCTGAAGAAGCTTTTCCCAGTGATTGAGAAGCATTGCAGCGACTCCGGTAACTTCGACAATGCAATGGAATTTTTATATCAATCAGGCAGATCGCTCCAAGAAGTGGCCATGATGATGATTCCGGAAGCATGGCAAAATCATCACGAGATGAGCGAAGAGAAGCATGCTTTCTACGAGTATTTCTCGACCATGCAAGAACCTTGGGACGGACCTGCAAGTGTCTCCTTTACGGATGGTCATTTTATCGGAGCCTGCCTCGACCGGAATGGTCTCCGCCCAAGCCGATACTACGTCACTCATGACGACAAAGTCATCATGGCCAGTGAAGTCGGCGTGTTGGATATTGAACCGGACAATGTAAAGAGCAAAGGTCGTTTGCAGCCAGGCAAGATGTTTCTCGTCGACTTCGCGCAAGGTCGATTGATTCCAGATGAAGAGCTTAAGCACGATGTTGCCAGTCGGCGGCCTTATGGAAAATGGATTCAGAAGCAACGCGTCGAACTGAGTGAACTTGTCGACGAGTGGCAAAGACAGGATGGGAAACGAGAACGCGTTTCCGAGGACCGCTTGCTGAAGCAAATGCAGTCGTTCGGCTACACGACCGAAACAATGCAGTTCATGCTGCTTCCGATGCTCAACCAGCGAAAAGATCCCATCTATTCAATGGGGGACGATACTTCGCTGGCATGTTTGTCTGATCAGCCACGCCTCCTTTACGATTACTTCAAGCAACTCTTTGCACAGGTCACCAACCCGCCAATCGATTCGATTCGCGAAGAAGTGATTATGTCGCTGGAATGCTACATCGGTCCTGAAGGAAATCTTCTCGACACGACGGAAGAGCAAGCACATCGATTGCGAGTCCCGCATCCGATCTTGACTGACAAAGAAACTGCAGCGATCAAATCTTTGGATGGCTATCGTGGTTGGAAGTCTCGCACAATCGATACGACCTGGGAGAAATCTGAAGGAACATCTGGACTGCTCCCGGCGATTCAGAGAATTTGCCGTGAAGTCGAAGAAGCAATTGCAGCTGGAGACGATTTGGTCGTGCTCTCGGATCGTGGATGCAGTCCGACGAGAGTCCCGATCAGTTCGCTCCTCGTGACAGGAGCAGTCCACCATCACCTGGTTCGCAAAGAACTTCGGACTCGAATCGGCTTGGTCATCGAATCTGGCGAAGCTCGAGAGGTGCATCACTTCTGCCTGCTGACAGGTTATGGGGCTGACGCCATCAATCCATATTTAGCTTTCGAGGCCATCCAGGACGCCAAGGATCACGGTCACCTCAATGACAACTACGACGAAAAGAAAATCGTCCGCACCTACCGAAAAGCTGTGTACAAAGGAATGCTCAAAGTCATGGGCAAAATGGGCATCTCGACGTTGGCGTCGTACAAAGGTGCACAGATCTTCGAAGCGTTAGGACTCGATGAAGATGTCATCAATCTTTGCTTCCGTGGAACAGCAAGTCGCATTAAGGGTGTGAACTTTGAGATTCTCGCTGAAGAACATCTTCGCCGTCATGAACTCGGATTCCCGACTCGGAACGAAAGCAAACAACTGCCGGTTCTTCCAAATATGGGACTCGTCAACTGGCGACACGGTGGCGAGCAACATGCCTGGAACCCGCTTTCGATTGCAGAAATCCAACAAGCTGCCCGTGCTGGAGACTCTGATGCCTACATGCGGTTTGCATCACTGATCGATGAAAGCGACAAGCGGCAGGGGACGTTGCGTGGTCTCTTGCGATTCAAGCCGGGGACTCCGGTTCCGATTGAAGAAGTCGAACCTGCCAGTGAAATCGTAAAACGATTCTGCAGTGGAGCAATGAGCTACGGTTCAATTTCTGCTGAAGCTCACGAGACGATGGCCATTGCCATGAATCGTCTGCAGGCCAAAAGCAATACTGGTGAAGGAGGCGAAGACGAAGCCCGCTTCACTCCGATGCCTAACGGAGATAGCAAACGGTCCGCGATTAAACAGGTCGCATCAGGACGGTTTGGGGTCACCTCATGGTATTTGACCAACGCCGACGAACTCCAGATTAAAGTTGCACAAGGTGCCAAGCCTGGAGAAGGGGGAGAGCTCCCGGGATTCAAAGTCGATAAAATTATCGCTGCGACGCGGAACTCCACGCCCGGTGTCGGACTCATCAGTCCACCACCACACCACGACATCTACTCGATCGAAGATTTGGCACAACTGATCTTTGACCTGAAAAACGCGAACCCGACTGCACGTGTCAGCGTGAAGCTGGTTTCTGAAGTGGGTGTTGGAACAATTGCAGCTGGTGTTGCCAAGGGCCATGCCGATAAAATTCTGATCTCTGGCGACGGTGGCGGCACAGGAGCTTCACCACTCACGTCGATCAAACATGCAGGCCTCCCCTGGGAACTCGGAATTGCCGAGACGCACCAGACGCTCGTCATGAACGACTTGCGAAGCCGAGTCGTGTTAGAAACCGACGGCCAGATCAAAACTGGTCGCGATGTGGCGATCGCCTGCTTACTCGGAGCAGAAGAGTTTGGCCTCGCGACAGCTCCACTCATCACACTCGGTTGCGTGATGATGCGGAAGTGTCACCTCAACACGTGTCCAGTCGGGGTGGCGACACAAGATCCGGAACTGCGAGCGAAGTTCTCCGGTCAGCCTGACCATGTCGTGAACTATCTCTTCATGGTTGCGGAACATTGCCGCGAAGTGATGGCAGAACTTGGATTCCGAACGATCAACGAAATGGTCGGTCGTGCCGATATGCTCGAAGTGAATCCAGAGATTGACCACTGGAAAGCGAAGCATCTGGACCTCTCGTTGATTCTGACCAAGGTTCAAAGTCCATATAAAAACGCAGGCACACATTGCCAACGTTCGCAAAATCATGGACTCGAAGAGACTCTCGATCAGTCCATGCTGATTCCGAAATGTATTGAAGCAATCAAGAAAGGTGAGAAGATTCACCTCGATGTTGATATTCAAAACATCGATCGTGCCTTCGCAACTTCGCTCAGCCATGAAGTTTCCAAGCACTGGAAGTCCAAAGGCTTGCCGGAAGACACAATCCACATCACCTGTCGCGGCTCAGCTGGTCAATCTGTTGCAGCCTGGGCGACACGTGGTGTTACTGTTGAAGTCATCGGTGATGGAAACGACTACTGCGGCAAAGGCCTATCTGGTGGAAAGTTAATCGTCTATCCGCCAAAAGAGAGCACTTTCAAAGCCGAAGAGAACATCCTCATCGGAAACGTTGCAATGTACGGAGCGACTTCAGGAGAAGCTTACTTCCGAGGCATCGCTGCTGAACGGTTCTGTGTGCGGAACTCTGGTGCAACGGCTGTTGTTGAAGGGGTTGGCGACCATGGTTGTGAATACATGACCGGTGGCCGTGCCATTATCCTTGGTGAAACGGGGCGAAACTTTGCAGCTGGAATGTCCGGCGGAATTGCCTACGTTTACGATCCTCAAAACCGGCTGCTCGGAAACTGTAATCTTGAACTTGTCGACCTTGAGAAGGTCGAAGATCCGAATGAGATTGCAGAGCTCAAAGAGACCATCAAGAAGCATCAGAACTACACTGGCTCGACGCGGGCAGCTGAAATTCTCGACAACTGGGATACGAGCCTCGGACAGATCGTACGTGTCATGCCACGCGACTACAAACGTGCGTTGGAAGAACTGAACAATGCACAAAAGGCTACCAACCAGGCGACAGTGAACTAATTCGCCAGAACGAATTTTGAACAAGGGATGTCAGTTCAGTGAATCACTACGATTCCAGAGATCATGATCATGGATCTCAATGTCCCAATGCAAATATCAATTCAATCGAAATCAACACGTGCTTAGTAAAGAGAACCTATGGGTAAGCCTACCGGATTCAAAGAATACGCTCGTCAAACTTCCGTTGAACGATCTCCCAAAGAGAGAATCAAAGACTGGAAAGAGTTCTCCAAACCTCTTGAATTGCAGATCCTGAAACAACAGGGTGCTCGCTGCATGGATTGTGGAATTCCGTTTTGCCATACCGGCGACATGATCGCGGGGATGGCTGCCGGGTGTCCATTGCACAACTTGATTCCTGAGTGGAATGATCTGGTCTACCACAATGACTGGAAAGAGGCTCTGGATCGGCTGCATAAGACGAACAACTTCCCGGAATTCACTGGGCGAGTTTGTCCGGCTCCCTGCGAAGGTTCATGTACACTCGGAATCAACGAGCCACCAGTCGCAATCAAAACTATCGAACGAAGCATTATTGATCGTGGCTTCGAAGAAGATTGGATTAAACCGAATCCACCTTCTCGCCGCACCGGAAAGAAGGTCGCCATCGTCGGTTCCGGACCTGCAGGGCTTGCAGCGGCTGCGCAGCTGAATAGTGCCGGACACCTCTGCACCGTGTATGAACGGTCCGACCGCATCGGCGGCTTGCTTATGTACGGAATTCCGAACATGAAGCTGGAGAAGTGGATTATCGAACGGCGAATTGACCTTCTCAAAAAAGAAGGCGTCAATTTTGTTGTTGAAACTGAAATCGGAAAAGATCTTCATTCAAAAGAGTTGATGGACCAGTTCGACGCCGTCATTCTCGCAACTGGATCAACAGTTCCGAACGATTTCTTTGCAAAAACACCTGGACGCGAATTGAATGGAATCCACTTCGCGATGGAGTTCTTACACAAGAACACAAAAAGCTTGCTCGACTCCGACCTCACTGATGGAAACTATATCTCGGCGAAAGACAAAAATGTCGTCGTCATTGGTGGTGGAGATACAGGGAATGATTGCCTGGGAACAAGCTTGCGTCATGGCTGTAAGAGCCTCGTAAACTTCGAGATCGTTCCACAATCCCCGAACGAACGTGCTTCGAATAACCCTTGGCCTCAATGGCCGAAAATTTTCCGGACCGATTACGGGCATGCAGAAGCTGCTGCAACCTTTGATTACTCTCAGGACGCAAACAAGACTCTGCACGACGATCCGCGAGAGTATGCGATTCAATCAGCGGAATTCATCGGAGATGAAAACGGAAACCTGAAAGCGATTCGCACACAACAAGTCGACTGGTCCGATCCCTCCTCTGGAGGACCATTTAGTGTGGTCGATGGAACTGAAAAAGAGTGGCCTGCAGACCTTTGCTTCCTGGCTCTCGGCTTCCGCGGTCCAGAGCAAGTCATCGCCGAGCAACTTGGTATCAAGACCGACATTCGAAGTAATTACGAAGCTGAGTATGGGAAATACCAGACGAGCATCGAAGGTGTTTTCGCTGCGGGTGACTGCCGACGGGGACAAAGTCTGATCGTCTGGGCCATCAACGAAGGTCGTGAAGCGGCCAGAGAGTGCGATAAATATCTCATGGGTATTACAAACTTACCATGAGATAGAGCATCTTTCGGATTGGTGTTCAGGTTCTGCCTCGTGGCGAACAGCTATCTCATTCGAGAAACGCGTTCTCTACGGGCACAGGGTAGAGCAATCTGCTCTAGAACACGTTGAGCACGCCTGAACGGGGATTTGTTTCACGGTTCACTTAAAGTGAGTCGCGATTCCAGATAGCATTTGACCAGAAAGTCCATACTTTTTTCTGGTCGGTGCTTGTCATGAAATTCTACGTTTCGCTGTTGCTGTTGTTGACCTGTTCTCTCCTCCCGGTGTGCGTCGCCGCTGAAGGCGATCCGCCCAATGTGATTCTCATTTTCGCGGACGATCTTGGTTACGGAGACGTGGGCTGCTTTTCGGAGGAGTCACCATTCAAGACACCACACTTGGACCGAATGGCCGCCGAAGGAGCGAAGCTCACCAGCTTCAATGTGCCGACTCCATATTGTGCCCCATCACGCGGAACGATTTTGACGGGCCGCTATCCATTTCGACATTCTGTTGTTCGTAATCCAGCCCCTGATGCGGGTGTCAATAATTTTGGACTCCCGCAATCAGAAGTGACCATCGCAGAACTTCTCAAAGAGAAAGGCTATGCGACGGCCGCCTATGGAAAGTGGCACCTCGGGCATCAGGAAGAATGGCTTCCTCGCAAGCAGGGCTTCGACGAGTATCTCGGAATTCTCTACTCGAACGACATGTTCCCGGTGCAACTTGTCCACAACGAAAAGGTCGTTGAATACCCCGTGGTGCAAGCGACGCTCACGCAGCGATACACCACGAAGGCAATCGAGTTCATCAAGAAGAATCAAAAGCGACCATTCTTTTTGTATTTGCCACATGCGATGCCGCATAAGCCGTTGGCAGCCTCTGACAACTTCTACACTCCGGAGACTCGCAACAATCTGTATGCGGATGTAATTTCAGAGTTGGATGCTGAGGTTGGCAGGTTATTGTCCGCGATCAAAGAACTTGGAATTGATGAGAAGACACTCGTGATCTTTACTTCGGATAACGGTCCCTGGTTTGGAGGGTCGACCGGTGGTTTGCGAGGAATGAAGTCGAGAACATGGGAAGGAGGACTCCGAGTCCCGATGATTGCCCGCATGCCCGGGACGATCCCCAAGGGTGTCAGTAATGATGCTCCGACTGCGAGTATTGATATCCTGCCCACGATCATGTCGCTCACACAAACAGAACTCCCGGCAGACCTCAAGATCGATGGCAAAAACATCCTCCCACTCTTGCAGGACGCCAATGAGAAAAGTCCTCACGACGCGATCTATGGAATGCAAGGTGTGAATCTGGCGACGATTCGGTCAGGCAAATGGAAGCTGCATGTCCGAAGTCCGGGACGGAAGTTGTTTAGTCGTCTCACGCAACAACAGCTTGAAAACTATATCGATCCTCGCGGTCCCGATGGTGTCATCCTGCTTGCTCCGTACGAGCAGTCTCCTCCGTCGGATCACCCGGGACTTACAACCGGAGACGCTCCCAAAGCGATGATGCTCTTTGACCTTGAGGAAGATCCCGGAGAACAACATGACGTCGCTGCTTCGAATCCGCAGATTGTCAAGGAGTTGACTCAGAAGTTTCGAGCGATGGAAAAGGAGGTTCCAGACTTTCCTGCCCCGAAGAATGACTACCTGTTTCGAGCCCCGAAGAAGGGGGAACCACGCCGACTCATGCGGTTGATCGGAGGGGAGCTCGAGTACGATCGAATTCCTGCAACTCAACAGCACCTGCTGAAAAAGGAGTGACGTCCCAAGCTCGTTTTAGTCGGGTGAAGCAACGAGCATTCAGACCAAACGCCGGACTCAGCGCAGCCGACAGTCAAACTTTCATTTTGAAAACACTCAGCATGCAGTCGGACGATTACATATTCGTCTTCGCATCCATGGCGTCTCCGAGAACCGAATTCAAAGCCTTGTTGAGTACGGGATCGTAGTCGTGGGACTGACAGTAAATCCGAAAGATTAAAAAACTGATCGGCAACGCGCGAAACAAATCATCATCGTTGAGTTCTTGCGAGGTTTTTTGTCCCGGATCATAAAGGTAGTTCTGTCCACCTGCGGGGAGACGTCCGCTGGGACGGTGATAATGTTTCGCAACATCAATTTTCAACGGAACGTCACGGAGATCTTTGGGTAATCGTTCACGAACACGACGCAACACGAGATCCGGTTCGGAGAAAATTGTCATTCGCTCGCCAACGGCACTATGAAAATTCAATGTCCGCTCAACTGCCATCTTCCAGCCAGCTTTTCGAGAAAGAATTGCCTCCCAGGTTTTTCCGAGTCCCAGAATTTCTGGGTCATCCGATTTTGCCCAGCGTTTGACATCAACCAGAAACGACGACTCCGTGAAATTCAGGTAGTCCTCAAGGTGCTCGATTGGATTTCCTTTGAACAAGTGCTTCATTGTTTGAGGAAATATTTCCTCAATCGCAATATCGAGCGCGCGGACAGTGCGGTGAAAGTACACCATTCGAAACAGGTTGGCGCGGGTCTCGATAAAGTGAATCAAAGAAGACAATCCTCGGGCATGAACCGTGAGGCCATCTTTTGAAAAGAAGCTGTAATGAATCAACCGAGATAAATCGAAAGCCTTCGTGTTGAACCCGGTCATGTACGCATCGCGAAGCACGAAGTCCATGTTGTCGACGGTATAAATCCCGGAGAAAAGCGACCGAAGCTTAATGAGCCATTCGGGATGTCCATCAGCTTCAGACTCTTTGGGGCGTCGGATCAACCAGGAGACCTGTTTCGGATCAAGCTCTTCCAATGGTTGCAAACGTCCACTCGGATTGCGACGAATTCCTCGTAAGAGATCACCAAGCTCCTGTTCAATAATCACTCCGCCAATATCTTCATGCGTGACATCGAACTGATCGAGGTAATGATCATCAAAGAAATGTCCGAATGGCCCATGTCCGACATCGTGCAGCAAAGCTGCCATACGGACAAGACTTTCGACATACGCTTTCGAGGGCGTCGATGGGCAAACTTCCTGAAGCGAATCGTACCACTCGGAAATCACGCGTGACGCCAGATGCATTGCTCCCAAAACATGCTGAAAACGCATATGCTCTGCGGAAGGGAAAACCCACCAGGCAGTTTGCAATTGATGGATATGACGCATCCGCTGAACCCAGAGATGGTCGATCACTTCCTGTTCAGAAGTTTCCTCGTTCGGCAAGCCTGTGCGAGAAATAAATGGAATGTACCCATGAATGGGATCGTGTACGAGACTCTCTGAACTAAAATCGCGGGGCATAAATCTCTCCTGGGGATATCTGCCTGCATCGTAGTCGTTCTGGCGGAATCCTCCTACCGAAAATATCAATTCGCGTCCATCGGAATATTGCAGAGTCTTGCAAAGCGATGAATCTCAGTGAATGCGAATTGTGAATCTTTAGAAGGAACCTTTATACTCTCCAATACGTGCAATTCGGATGTAACGACATTCCTCAAGGGCATTCATAGTGACCGACGAACAGTATTTTCTTGGAGTAGACATTGGCGGAACCAGCATCAAGGTCGGTGTTGTTTCAAGTGAAGGCCAAACGATTGCGAAGCTGCAGGCCCCTTCAGTCAAAGAAGGGACCCGCGAAGAAGGTCTGTCCAGTCTTTATTTGACGATGGAGAATGTCGTCAAAAAGAGCGAAGTTGGCTGGGACCGCATCGACGGGATTGGGGTCGCTGCGCCGGGGACAATGGATATTCACACTGGCGTTGTGTTCCATCCGTTTAACTTGCCCGGCTGGGAAAATCTCCCGCTGCGCGATCTCGTTTCCGAACGCTTCAAGAAACCGACGGTCCTGCACAATGACGCCAACGCAGCAGCGTATGGAGAGTGCTGGCAAGGTGCTGCCAAAGACTCAGACAGTTTGATGCTTTGGACCTTAGGAACTGGAATCGGTGGCGGGATTGTCATCAACCGTAAAATTGTCACCGGAGCCCATTCACATGCCGGAGAATGTGGGCACATGATTATTCAGGCAGAGGGTGGCCCATATTCCGAACACGGTATTCACGGATCTCTCGAATTATTCGCGGGAGCGAAAGCACTGGTCCGTCGCTGCAAAGCAGCCCTGGCATCCGGGGCGCGGTCTATCGTTGCTCAGGAGATTGCCAAAGGAGAAGAATTAACGCCGTTGCTCATCGCAAATTGCGCCAACGCTGACGACGATCTGGCGAATCGTCTGATCATGGAAACCGGGCGATATCTTGCCTTGGGAACCATCAATATCATGCACTCGATTAACCCAGACATGATCCTCATTGGTGGAGCCATGACCTTCGGAAAAAATGAAACGGCACTCGGTCGCCGCTTTCTGGAAAACATCCGTGTCGAAGTTCGGAAGCATACATTCCCGATCCCAGCAGAAAAGACTCGAATTGAGTATGCAGCTTTAGGGAAGGATGCCGGGTTCATCGGTGCTGCTGGCTGTATCCTTGCCCATCTTGAGAAGGGAGCATAATGCTCTCTGATGTCGACATCATGATTCGCGTACAGGCTGGCGAAACCAGCTTGTTCACGGAGTTGGTACAACGATATCAGACGAGGCTTCTGCGCTTTGCCCGCAGTAAACTTGTGAACCGGAGTGATGCAGAAGACCTGGTTCAAGAGGCATTTCTAGCTGCTTACCATTCCCGAAATTCGTACTCACCAGCCTTCGAATTCAGCACCTGGATTTGGACCATCACACTCAATCTGGCTCGTCGGGCGAATCTTAAAAGGTCGCGAACAATCCATCGCGAACGTGAATTTTCCAAGCTTAAAGCAATCACAAGCGGACTAGAACAGCCTTTTCATTCGCTCATGGAGGCCGAGCAATCAGAGACTCTCGACCGTTGGCTCTCCATGATTCCGGAACCGCAAGCAGATGCAATTCGCTTGAAATTTTTCGGTGAACTAAAATATTCAGAGATCGCCCTGACAATGGATTGCAGCGAGTCCGGAGCAAAGCGTCGCGTGAAAATGGGGCTTCTCAAACTGGCTGATCTCGCAGATTCAGAGACGAACGATTCTTGATCGAAGCCAACTCTCGCCGGTCCAATCCTAAACGACTTGAACGCAACGATTTGAACGCGCCCAGCACTGTGAGGCTGACAGTCTAAAACTCGCCTCAAACGAAATTCCCGAAGATTCTGCTTTTCCTGACACCGTATTCTTGTCAGCCGGGTAATTGAAGTAGGCTCCATTGATCCATTTTCTTAGCAGAAGCGTATCATGCCATACAAAATTCTGTTCTCGTTTGCCTTCCCGTTGATCGCCTTGAACTCCGGTTCATCTTTGCAGGCTGCAGAAAGAGCTGAGGAACTCTTACCTGCTTCAACTGTCTTCTTCGCAGAAATTCACGACCCCTCAGCGACGGTCGAAGGATTTCTCGAACATTCCTATTTCACCAATCTGCAAAAACTCGACGCCTTCAAGCAACTCACACAGAGTCCGCAATATCTTCAAGGGATGACGGGTCTGCGGTTCGTAGAGTTTCAAATTGGCATGAGTTGGCAGAACGCAGTGAAAACACTTTCTGCTGGCGGAATGTCGCTGGCATTCGATGCCAAAACAGAAGGCGCTGCTGTCATTTTCAAAGGGGAAGACCCGGAGAAATTGAAAAACCTGCGAGACAAGGTTATTGACCTCGCCCGGAAAGATGCGGAAAACAAAGGGAACGAAGATCCCTATCAAGTCAAAGAGTACCGTGGGATTGAGGTCTACACGACAAAGGACGGAGGCTTCTTCACTCACGAGAATTGGTTAATTGCGGGCAACAAGGGGGAACTTGGAAAATCGATCATAGATGCATTACTCGATGGACCAACGAAGTCGTTGGCCACGAATGTGAACTTCAAAAAAGCGAAAAAAGCTGTAGGAGCGAGAAATCTTGCATGGGCATTCATTGACCTGGACCCGTTGCGATCCGCCCCAAACAAAGATCTCCAAAAACTGTTTTCTGGAAAAGCAGATAACCCAGCGGGCGAGTTGCTGCTGGGAGGTGTTATGGAGTCGCTCAAAACGGCATCACATCTTTCAGCCTCGATTCATGCTCAAGAGAATCGATTGGCTCTCAATGTTCAGTTTCCATACGTGTCGGCCGAAACCCCGGAACTGCGTGAGTATTACTTTGGACCAGCCGGGACAGGGAGAGCGAAGCCGATTTTGGAAGTCCCTGACATGCTGTTTGGATTGTCAACATACCGGAATGTTTCTGAGATGTGGTTGCGTGGTGGAGATTTGTTCAATGAACAGATTAACGATGGTCTCGCTCAAGCTGACAGTAATCTGTCGACGTTCTTCTCAGGGAAAGATTTTGGACAGGACATTCTGGGAGCCCTCTCTCCAAACATGCAGATTCTCGCGATACGTCAATCCTATTCAGAAGAGGCTCCCATCCCTGCGATCAAAATTCCGGCATTCGCTCTTTTAGCAGAAATGAAAGACCCCAAAACAACCACGCGTGAATTCCGCAGAATCTACCAGAGCTTCATTGGATTCTTCAATGTGGTTGGCGCCATGAACGGACAACCGCAGTTCGAACTCGATTTTGAATCTCTGGATCAGGGCGAACTCATCTCGGCAACGCCGATTCCCGAACTCGGTGAAGAGACCAACAAACAGGCAAAGATCAACTACAACTTCTCGCCAACCGTGGGCTTCTCGGGTGAGCGACTTGTGATCGCTTCGTCGACAGACCTCGCCCGTCGCCTTGCCACTGCGAAGAAGGCAGAGGCCTCAAGTGTTGCCTCAACGGAAACCAACACCGAGATGGTCATTAATGCTGATCAATTACAACTCGCTTTGGACGATAATCGCAGCCACCTGATCACACAAAACATTCTGAAGGAAGGAGCTACTCGTGAAGAAGCGACACAGAAGATTGGACTCTTCCTGGAATTCCTGAAGCTGTTCGAGCAAGCTGATCTGAAATTGTCGACTCGCGATTTCATACTGGACCTCGAAATTGGTGTTCAATTGAAAGAGTAGTTTGGTAACGGCCGCATGTTTCTTTCGAGAAGGAGATCAACCAGATGTTCAAAATTGACCCAACCTGGGCATGGTCCACATTCGAGCCGAAATCTTCGGATTGGACGCGACGTCGAGCAGCTCACTTGTTTCGCCGGGCAGGATTTGCCGCCGCGTCTTCTCAACTCGACGAAGCGATTGAGCAAAAGCCTGCCGAGTTAGTTCAATCGTTGGTCCACCAGCGAAGTGAAACTGAGGAGTATCAATCAGAAATTGAATCTCTGGCAGCTTCGATTCTGGCAAGTGCAGACGTTAAAAATCTTCCTGCGTGGTGGGTGTACCGATTCCTCACGACCAGCGATCAGCTCCGCGAGAAAACGACTCTGTTCTGGCATGGACACTTCGCCACCAGTGGAGAGAAAGTGACTGAAGCGAAGCTGATGTACGAGCAAAACCAGATGCTGCGTGAGCATGCACTGGGGGACTTCTCAAAGATGGTCCATGAGATTGCTCGTGATCCAGCGATGTTGATTTATCTCGATTCAGCGACCAATCGAAAAGCACATCCGAACGAAAACTTTGCCCGTGAGTTAATGGAGCTCTTCTGTCTGGGGGAAGGGCAATATACCGAAAACGATATTCGCGAACTCGCCCGCTGCTTTACTGGATGGGAGATTCGCAACAATAAATATCGCTTCAATCGATATCAACACGATTCTGGTGAGAAAACGTTTCTCGGAAAGAAAGGCAGTTTCGGTGGCGAAGAGGGGGTTGAAATTGTTCTGCAAGAAACCTCAGGGCCATATTTTGTCATTCGAAAGTTGATCAACTTCTTTGTCTTTGATGAACCGCAACCACCACATGAATTGATCGCTCCACTGGCAAGACAATTCGAAGAGAATCAACATCAAATTGGTCCGGTGATCGAAACGATCCTGTCGAGTAATCTCTTTTTCTCCGAGCATGCAATCGGAAAGAAACTTCGGTCGCCGGTGGAATTCTCTGTTGGTTTTCTGAGAGCACTGGAAGGCTCAACAGACCTCTATGCACTCACAACGGGCTTCAATGAACTGGGACAGACCCCATTCTTTCCACCGAATGTGAAAGGCTGGGACGGCGGACGGACATGGATCAACTCCTCAACACTACTCGCGAGGGCGAACTTGATCAGGTCTCTTCTGAATCGTAAAGAAACACGTTTTGCACAAGGAAGCCTCGAAGACTTCCTGCTTCAGAATGATGCAAATTCACCAGCTGAGATCGTCGACTTTTGGGAAGAGTTGCTGATGGCGGTTCGACTTCCAGACAACGTCAAACAGCAAGTTGCCGGGATGATCGAGATGGGCCAGGGAAATCGCGAACAAAGACTCCGTGATGCGTTGCACCTGTTCTGCACGCTTCCAGAATTCCAATTGGGTTGACTCTTTCTCTCCGAATTTTTCGAGAAGCGTGGGACACCGAATTTCAATTCAACATCAAGAGAAAATCGTTTCCAGGAGAACAACCATGGCACTGACGCGTCGACAATTTGTTGCATTGACCGCTCCTGCGATGATGGCGTTTGGATCGGCTTCTCCTCGATTTCTCGCTCATGCTGCCGAGAAATCAAAACAAACAGGAGATGAGAAAATCCTCGTTGTCGTTCAAATGTCGGGAGGAAACGATGGCTTGAATACCGTTGTCCCGTTTGACAACGATGAGTATTTTAAAGCCCGTCCAAAACTTGCAATCCCCAAAAGCGATGTCTCCAAAATCAACGACGAACTCGGATTTCATCCAGCTGCGAAGGGGCTAAGCGACTTACTTGAGCAAGACCGGCTTGCGATCGTCCAAGGAGTTGGATATCCGAACCCGAATTTGTCTCACTTTGAATCGATGGATATCTGGCATACGTGTTTACGAAAGTCGGATCAACGTCCGGACGGCTGGTTGGGCCGGGCCATCGATTCGATCCAGGTTAACGAACCTCTTGATATCCCCGCGCTGCACTTCGGAAATCGCAAACAACCTTTTGCCTTGGCATCGCTTCAGCATCGCGTCCCCTCAGTCAAGTCGCTGGAGCAATTTCGACTCGAACTCAAGCAGCGGGAATCGCTCAGTGAAATTCGCAACAGCGTGAACGCCCAACGTTCTCAGTCAAGCTCGTTGCTGGACTTCGTACAGACCAGCACCGACACAGCAATCGATGTCAGCGAGAGGTTAAAAGACGTCACCAAAAACTATCAAACAGACGTCACTTATCCGGAATCACCACTTGGAGATCAGCTGAAAACGGTTGCACAGTTAATCGACGCGGACCTTGCAACACGGGTGTACTATGTGGAAATTGACGGATTTGATACGCACTCCCAACAAGCAGAGGCACATGCCAGCCTGCTCCGCCAAGTTGGTGACTCCCTGTCGGCTTTCATTGCTGATGTGAACCAGCATGGGCATGGAGACCGTGTGCTGGCTTTGTGCTTCAGTGAATTCGGGCGACGTGTCGCTGAGAATGCCAGTGCCGGTACCGACCATGGCCGCGCAGCTCCGTTGTTCCTCGCTGGGAACAATGTGAAATCTGGACTGATTGGAAGGATGCCCAGCCTGGAAAAACTTGAAGAGGGCGACCTCAAATTCCACACCGACTTTCGTGAAGTCTATGCAGGCATCTTAGAAAACTGGCTCGGAACGCCTTCCGGCGAAATTCTTCACGAAAGCTATCGCCCCGTTGATTTCTTGAAGACCTAGAGCATATTCACGGCTGGTCTGCAGATATTCCCCTCCGGTGACTCACCGGAGGCTAAATGAGTCACTGCAGACCCGATTGAAACTTGCTCTAATCGATACTGAAGACCAGTCCGCAACATGCCCTATTCCGCGGTGAGTGCTTCAAGCCCTATTCGGTGGCAGTAATCTCCGAAGGCTTCGTCCTCATTTCTTTCAGACTTGTATCGAGCAAAAACAGGCGAAAGCGTGCTCACAATCTCTTCTTGCGGGACCATGTCTGCATAGATGAATCCGATGCGCAACCCCTGAGCATTGCCACCTAAGTAGATGGTGTACTTGCCGCGTGCTTTCCCAACCAGACCAACGTCTGGAGTGTACGGTCGAGCACATCCATTTGGGCATCCGGTCATGTGAACAGTGACCCGCTCTTCGCTCAATCCATGTTCTTTCAGAAGTCCGTCGAAGTCATCCATCACGCTCGGCATAATCCGTTCGGATTCGGTCACTGCGAGTCCACACGTTGGAAGCGCCGGGCAAGAGATCGAGTAACGTCGTGACAGGCTCAAATCATCTGCAAGTGCAATTCCATGTTCTTTCAAAATCGATTCGATATCTGCTTTGTCAGCAGGATCGATATCACACAGAATCATCCCTTGGAGAGCAGTCAGACGCGCATCCATGCCATACTTATTGAGCAGGACTCGGATTGCGGTCTTCAAGCGAAAATCGCCTTCATCTTTGATGCGGCCATTCTCGACATTGATACCCAGGAACAGTTTGCCGTCACCCTGTTCATGCCAGCCCATATGGTCATCCACATCAGTCACGTCTGTCGGATGAGGCTCTGGAAGGGATGCACCGTAATACTCTTCAACTTTGGCTTTGAATTTTTCTAAGCCCCAATTGTGAATCAGGTACTTCATACGTGCAAATTTACGATCGACACGATCCCCAAAGTCACGTTGAACTTTAACGATGGCTTCACAAACTTCCACGATTTGCTCAGTTGTGGCGAATGCCATCCGCTTCCCAACTGCGGGGAAAGTTTCTTTTTTGGCCGGCGTCATCCCTTGCCCGCCACCCACCAGAATGTTGTAGCCGATGATCTTGCCATCTTCGACAATCGTCATCAGGCCCAAATCCTGAGTGTAGATATCGACGCAATTGTCTTCTGGAAGTGCAATTCCGAATTTGAACTTTCGTGGCAGATAAGTCTTTCCATAAATCGGCTCGACAAAATTCACTTCGGCGACTTTGGTTTTTTCACCATCTTCGTCTGTCAACCAGGTTTCTGAATAGGCTGTACTTTTTGGAGCAAAGTGCATCGCCAGTTTCTTGGCTAATGCCTGCATTTCATCGTGGATCGGACTGTTGTGGTGTGGTGCCGGGCAACACATAAAGTTTCGGCAAACATCGCCACAGGCAGAAAGTGTGGAGAGCTTGCTTTCGTTGATTCCGCGAATCGTCGATTTGAGATCCCCTTTCACGACTCCGTGAATCTGAAATCCCTGCCGGTCGGTGATCCGCAACGTCTCGTTGCCATACTTGTCGCACAGGTCAAGTTCCGCCAGAAACTGAGCTGCCGTAACTTTTCCACCAGGAATTCGGCTTCGCACCATGAAGCTGTATGACTTGGAACCGCCTTTCCGCTCGTCGCGATTATCCTGCTGATACGTTCCATGGAATTTCAGTAATTGGAAGTTGTCACTTGAAACCTGGGGGGCGTCGCTAAGCAAATCCTCTTTAATGGACCCTCGCAAATACTGGCTGTCCCCTTTGATTCCCTCCACCTTGCTGAGCTTTTTGTCAGCCATTCTTCACTCCAAACTACTGGTTCATTAAAGGTGAATTGACATCCTGAAACTTCGATAAGCAGTCCAACAGGCTTCTGTAAAGACATCGAAGGATGTGTCAATTCGAGTTCAACAGGATACGGCGCGCTATTTGTATTGAGAGCGCAGCGACACTGTCTCCTCTGAACAAAGATTAGCAGGTGAACAATCAAAGTGTCGAGACCTGCCTTTTTCTGAGAATATCAGCTGTTGTTGATAATATTTCATTCGTTCCTGTGAGAATGGACAGTTCAATCAACCTGAATGTTCAGTGAAACTTAAAATTCTCGGAGCTCGAATTTCAAAACTGAGATGAGACCAGCAAAATAAAATTTGAGAACGATTGCACACCGACCAGTGAAAATTGATACAAAATATTGCGTTGGCCTTCACAAATCGAGGGTCAGTCCAATTTCAGCCTCTGGAGTCATGCCTGTAAACTCTCAGAATCGTGAGGAACTGGGATTCGTCTCTACATTTCTTGCCACGCAGACCGAATGAACGGCTTGATTCAGTTCGCAGGCAAGAACTAGAGTGATACTTGAGCACGTCTCAGTCGCGCTCAGAAAATCATCTCCTCAGCTTTGATCGGTTCAGAAAGAAACACCATGGAACTGCTGGAAACACTCACACAAACTCCTTCTGTCCCCGGCCGCGAAGAGCGGATTCGAAAAGTCATCGAGGATTATGTGACCGAGAAGGGGCTCTTCGATGAAATTAGGACTGATCCGATGGGGTCCCTGATCTGTGTTCGCAAATCGCGTCCGCAGGATGGCAAGACGATCGAGAAGCCGCTCAAGGTCATGCTGGCTGCCCACATGGATCAGATTGGTTTTCTTGTTTCACACGTCGGTGATGATGGATTTTTGCGTGTCAATCCGGTCGGTGGATTTGATCGGCGAAACCTGTTTGCTCGCCGAGTCAAAGTTTGCACATCTTCTGAAGACCTGCGAGGAGTGATGAACCCCGGCGGTCGTCCGATCCATATCGCCTCAGACGATGAGAAGAACAAAATCCCGGAGATCAACGAGTTCTTTATCGATCTCAGCCTCGATCCGGAAGTTGTTAAGCAGAAAGTCAAAATCGGCGATATGGTCGTCCTGGAAGGCCCATTCTCTGAAGTTGGTGACTCCGTTGTTTCTCAATGCCTCGACAATCGGATTGGCTGCTGGGCTGTGATTCGAGCAATTGAAAAATTGAAACATCATGACTGCGAAATTCACGCCGTCTGGACAGTTCAGGAAGAAGTTGGCTTGCGAGGAGCGATTCCGGCATCATTTGAAGTGGCTCCTGACATCGGTCTTTCGTGTGATACAACACTCTGTTGCAAAATTCCGGGCGTCCCTGAAGAACAACGCGTGACGGTCCCCGGAGATGGAATCTGCTTGAAGATCATGGACTCTTCAACAATTGCCGATCTCAAACTCCTTGAGCAAATTGAAGCGATCGCTGAGAAAAACAACATCCCTTGTCAACGCGGCGTCCTTCCGCGTGGTGGTCAAGATGGAGCCGCCATTCAGCGTTCCCGCTCAGGTGTCCGCGTGGCAGTCTTTGCCTGCCCGGTGAAGTACATTCATACCGTTACCGAAATGTCGCACAAAACCGACCTGATGGCGTACCCGAATCTGCTCGCAGCCTACTTGGAACAGCTGTAATGCTCGCCTGATTTTCAGATGCAGCATTTGAGAAAACCGTCTCGAATGTTTCTGGTGCTGAATTTCAAAAGCACTGAGTTGATGCAGAATGGTACTGTGTGTGGAGGCTTTCCCGGCGGGAACGCCTCCACCAGCCGTCACTCAAAAAAGCCAGTGTGAGCGAAGGTCGACCAGTGGCGAACTCTATGGTTGCAAACCTACATTTTTTCGCAGACTTCGATTCCGAGTAGCTCCAGCCCCTGCTTGATCACGCGACCAGCAAGGTCGATGAGTTTGAGACGGCTGTGCTTTGTGGTTTCGTTGTCCGCTTTCAGGACGGAGCATTTCCCGTAGAACGTTGTCAGTTCGCCAGCCATCTCGAAGAGATATTGCGTCAGTAAATTCGGTCGACACTCGCTGCCGACACTCTCTAACGCTTCACCGAACCGGCACAACTTCAAAGCAAGAGACCGTTCTGCCGGATCATCGAGGTGAATATTAAAACTCGATGATCGTAGTTCGTTGAGATCAATTCCGCCTCGGCGAAAAATTCCGTGAATTCGAGCGTAGGCGTACTGCATATAAGTTGCGGTATCGCCGGTGTTCGCCAGCATTTTGTCCCAGTCAAAGACATAATCGCTTTCACGATTGTGATGCAGGTCGGCATATTTAATGCCGCCGATCCCAACGATTTCGGCAATCGCTGTGCGTGTTTCTTCATCGAGTTCAGGGGCCGGATTGCCGTCGGCATCCGTTTTTGAATCATCATTGCTGGCGACAACTTCTCGCGCCTTGCGAACTGATTCATCCAACAGACTTTCCAAGCCGACATTGTCTCCCGACCGGGTTTTGAACGGTCGACGATCTTCCCCCATGACGGTTCCGAAACTGACGTGCTGAAGGTCAATCTTTGTGTCCAACCACAACTCAACCGTTTGCATCAGCAATTTGAAGTGCTCACTTTGTCGGGCATCGACCACATACAACACGACCTCCGCTCCTAGCTCCTCCACACGGTATTTCACCGTCGCCAGATCGGTTGTTGCATACGTAAACGCTCCATCAGCTTTCTGCACAATAAACGGAGCTGCGTTCCCTTCGATGAAGACGCACTTGGCACCATCACTCTCTTTTGCCAGCCCTTTCGCTTCCAGATCGGCCACAACGTCTGCGAGCATCGGGTTGTAATAACTCTCGCCGAGAGTTTTGTCGAAGTGAACATTCAAACGGTCATAGACCGATTGCAGAGCAGTCAGACATTGAGGCAGAAATTCATCCCACAGCTTCTGATTCTCAGGGTCTCCTCCGTGCAACTTGGCTGTCTCTTCGCGAGCAAGCCGCGCAATGTCGGGGTGAGCATCCGCGAGTTGCTTGAGGTTCTCGTCCGCCTCGATTTCGACGACCCGTGAATTCAATTCTTTGAGTGACTCGCGAGCTGCGACGAGTTCAGTTCGTTGTTTTTTGAGTGCTTTCTTTTGTTTTTTGTCGCTCGGATCAGCACTTGCTTCCGCCGCCTCGAGCGCACCTGCGAGCGTCTCGATTCGTTGTTCTTCCTGAGGGATTTTCACAACCGCAGCGTGATAATCACTGAGAGTGTTGACCAGTCGATAAAGTCGAGCCAACTCGCCAACGGCGTCCGCTTTATAGGCGGCCTCGTCAACAAAATGTTTATATCCGTAGATGATCATCCCAAACTGGGTTCCCCAGTCACCGATATGGTTGTCGCTGACGACGGAATGTCCCAGAAATCGAAACGTTCGCTGAAGTGAATCCCCAATCACGGAGCTTCGCAGATGTCCGACATGCATCGGTTTCGCGACATTGGGCGAAGAGAAGTCGATGACGTACTTCCGCGGAGTTTCTACTTCCGCAACGCCGAGGCGTTCATCCTTGAAGGCATTGTTCGTGAGTGACTCAACAACTTCGTCTTTAAGTCGCAGGTTGATAAACCCCGGACCGGCGATTTCAGGCGGTTCGCACAAATCGGAAACATCCAACTTCTCGACAAGACTGGCTGCCAGTTCACGCGGATTGACCCCATTTTTCTTGGCGAGCGGCATCGCACAATTGGCTTGAAAATCACCAAAGCGAGCGTCTTGGGACACCTTCACCATCTCAGCGAATGGTTGTGGATTTTCCGTAAAGTCTTCAAGAGCTGGAAGAAATCGAGCTTGGAGTTCGTGCAGAATGTTCATGTTCGGTGGTCGCAGCCAGCGAAGAGATCAGCTCTCAATGCGAATTGACCTGAGGCCGCTGGTTGAATTGCAAGGGATGATGATTTAGGGGGAGAAAATTGGCTGAGGACGATCAAAGAACTCCTGAACCGATTTTCGGCTCAGAGCATCTTTCGAATTGGTCTACAGGTTCTGCCTCGTGGCGAACAGCAATTCTATTGATGAAACGCGTTCTTAACGGGCACACGGTAGAGCAAATCGCTCTAGAATAACAACTCCGAAGCAGCGAGTGCAGACTGGTTCCCTGAAGAAATTTGATTCGCGAGCATCTTGTTTTGCCGAACACTTTTGAGACCCGCTCGATAAGACCTTCATCAATCATTGATCCTGACAAGGGGCTCGTGAATCGATTCGCGTTTCGAGTGAAGAAACGTCCGGCGAATGCCTGAAATCAGTGAGTCGTGGCAATCTGTTTATTGCGTTGATTGATACGGAGTTCGGATTGAGTGGCGAAAGCAGGCCACTCTGCAGGAGTTTTGACCTTTGCTTCATTAGTAATTACGCGACGACTGGCGGCGAGGTAGTCTTCACTCGCTGGGTTGTCGAACCGATTTTTCGGCCCCCAAATCTGTGCCAAGTCGTCCTGGTAGAGTAATGACCAGTCCTCCTGATGGCGATTCATGACTCTGACAGAGGGTTCTTGCAAACGACTGATGAGTATGAGTTCAGGATTTTTAAAGGAGAGAGCTCGCGAGGAATCAATCGGTCCAGACTGTGAGCTTCTGTGCCGTGGTCCTTCGTAATCTTCCCCAAAAGTGAAGTCGAAGTAGACATCAATGATTTCTTGTGGGTAGCAGGTACGGAAGCGGCCATCGATGGCAACTGTCGAATCCATCTTCTCGTTGGCAAAGAAACCGATGGCATATTGAGCCCAGTTGAATGTGACCACAGTACGACCTTCGAGGCCATGCTCCGCCATAAACTTGAATGCGTCGACAGGGTACTTGTCGCGAGGGACATTGAGTGTTCCCAGCTTCGGAGCCGTCGCAACTGCAACGGAAACGATCCAGATTCCAAGAACTCCCTGAACCAGAATCGGACGTTGCCAAAGTCGTTTCGACGCAGGCTTCTCCTCAGTTTTCTCTGCAAGTTTCTTCTGTTCGTTCTTAAGATCCGCCAAGAACCGAACAGCGACATCGTTGATTTCGACAGCGAACCAACTGGCCCAGAGGATCGCCAGTAATGGGAGATGTCGAATGTGGCTGATGGCTTGCGTTGCAATCAATCCGAAGACAATGAGCTGGACCCAATCGGCCCGTTGACGCACTTTCGCCGCCAGGAGAACGGTAACCACCATCACCCAGAATCCGACCACCTCGCGGCTGAAGCTGAACAACGATGGGGATTCCCAATCGCCGATTTCAGGTCGCGGTTCATGCAAAGCCCCCCACATCCATTGATGCAGTTCAATCCCGTATGGAGTCAGCAAAGTTGCAGCACAAATTCCAAAACCGACGATCGGCAATATCGCCAGTGCCTTACGGGTCTCAAGTGAGATTGCCTCACCATTTGAGCGGCTCCAGACTTTCGATAAAATGAGCTCTATGAATCGTAATCCGAGACAGGCGATTGCGACACAAACTCCAGCTGCAAAACTGCCATGAGTGTTCGCCCAAATTGCGATCAACGGAAGGAGCCAGAAAAGCTGAAGCAATCGTTTCGTTGAAATCTCTCCTTGTTCATCCCTCTGAAAGCACCAGAACAATAACGCACTCATCATCCCGAAAAAGACATAGCCAAAGATTTGCGGACGAAAGTGCCAGTGAAACTGAATAGAGAATGCAACGACCAGACAAATGAACGCAGCGACGATCTGATGCACGCCATTCACACGGGCACGCCACCATATGATCCCAAGTAAGATCCAACCGAACAAATATTTCCCGAACGTCAGTCCGCGCGGACCAAAGGCATTTGTGACGGACGCCATGACCAGTTCAGCGATGTTTTCATGATTGATCCAACGCGTTCCTTCAGCCGTGAAGGACCAAGTGTTCGTTCGCGGCAGAACGCCCTCTTCAAGGATTTCCTGACCGTACTGCACATGTCCCCACAAATCTGGATCGGCGAAGTCCATCGCCATGATCAACCCACATGTCGACAGAACAGCCACAGCGAACAAGATCTGTATCGATCTCGTCGAACCTGAGTTCACGTCAGTTTTGAGAGGGGAATTCGAGATTGAGGAGATCATTGCTGTCACAGCTGTCAATAATTGTGCTGATTATGGAATTCGACGGAATTGCTTGCCTGAAACCGATCCGGAAACGATTGAAATGCTCACTTGACTCACTCTTTAAGAGAGCAAGCTCAGGTTTCAGGGGCAGTTCTATACCATTCTTCGAATTGGTGTTCTCGTTCTGCCTCGTGGCGAACAGCAATTTCGCTTGTGAAACGCGTTCTTCACGGGCACGCGGTAGAGCAAACTGCTCTAAACGTACCTCATAAAAAGGGGTTGTGACGAAACGATGCAAAAATTCACCAATTGTAGGAGCAGCAGGTTTCGTGTCGGAGCACAAAGAAAATCGGCCGCAGACCGAAAGTCGCCCAGCATTTCAAATGCGGACGATGTTTTCGTTCGTCAGCCAGCTCCAAAGTTCACGTTTCTCTTGGGATAAAAGATCACTTAATCTGAGTCCGACCCGTTCAGTGGTTAGAGCAGTTTGCACCAGAACCAGTCTGAAAACCTCTGGAATATCCGCTTTGCTTAACGTTTGAGAGAGCAATTTTAAGCTTCAGGATCAGTTCTAAGATGTGTCCGTGAAGAATTCGTTTCTCTAATAAAATTCCTGTTCGTCACTTGGCAGAACCTGGACACCAATTTACAAGGCATTCTAAAGTTAACGACAATCACCGTCCGTCTAAAATTGCGGGAAATCAGCGCAGACGCCGGGCTGTAAAACTGTTATCACATCACACGCTTAACTCATTTCAAAACAATGACTTCGGACGGAGTCGAAGATCTATGTCAGTACCTGTTTCTCAAATGTGGACGGTTGCGTCGTATGTGGTGAAGCAAAAGCTTCAACGACGGAAACGATATCCCCTTGTCTTAATGCTGGAACCGTTGTTCCGGTGCAACCTTGCATGTGCAGGGTGCGGGAAAATTCAACATCCGACAGAAATTCTGAAACGTCACCTGTCAGTCGCGGAATGCCTCAACGCTGTCGACGAATGCGGGGCTCCAATTGTTTCAATTCCAGGAGGCGAACCGCTGCTCCATCCGGAAATTGATCAAATCGTTGAGGGCATGATTGAGCGTGGCAAGTACGTTTACCTCTGTACAAACGCCATTTTGCTCGAAAAGAATCTGCACCGATTCAAGCCCTCGAAGCAGCTCTCCTTTTCTGTTCATCTGGATGGACCAAAAGAAGACCATGATGCCGCCGTCTGTCGGGAAGGGATTTATGACATTGCGATTCAGGCAATTCGGACAGCCGTTGACCAGGGCTTCCGCGTGACGACGAATACAACCGTCTTTAGCCACGGTGATCCTGAGCGGCTGCGAGGGATGTTCGACACACTCATGGAGATCGGCGTCGAAGGGATGATGCTCTCTCCCGGATACCAGTACGAGAAGGCTCCTGATCAGGAGCACTTCCTTTCTCGCGATCAGACGACCAACTTATTCCAACGCATTCTTGGCAACGCGAAACGGTCCTGGGTCTTCAACCAGTCCCCGCTCTTTCTGGAATTCCTGAAGGGGAAATGGGATCTCGAATGCACACCTTGGGGAAACCCAACATTCAACCTGTTTGGTTGGCAGAAACCATGCTATCTACTTGAAGAGGGTTACGCTGATAGTTTCCAGGAATTGATGGACTCCGTCGACTGGGACAGCTACGGAAGAGCCAGTGGAAACGAAAAATGTCAGGACTGCATGGTCCACTGTGGCTACGAACCGACAGCGGTCGATGCCACTTTTGGAACACTCTCCGGATTTGCGATGTCTGCCTGGAGAACTGTTTTTGGTCCGGGAAAAGATATCATTCCTGAACCAATTGAGGCATCCGCACCGAAGGCTTCCAATCTGGTCTCACTTGAAATGAATCTCTCCTCCCCATCCGGTTCGAAAGAAGAAGAGACTCATTCAGTAGCGTGAGCCCGTCCCTTTGGGACTTCAGTCGCTATCCGAATCTTTGTGCTTGAGTGGATCGAATTCTGTCGCGAGTTTCCCAATGGGCCGGGTCACTCGATGGACAACATACGGTCCAGAGCGAAAAACGACCGGCTGCGAGAACGGGAAAAGTTCAAAACCGTCTTCAGGAAACGCTTCGGGAAGTTGCGTTTCAGGATTATTCAGAGTTTGAAGTTCTTCTTCTGTCATTCCAGCTTCGGTGAGGCTGCTGACTGCAAACTTGTGCTGGCATTGCTCGAGCGCGAGTGAGATCTCCTCGGTCCGGCTTTTGAAGAGACGTGCCAATGTGTCGAGAAAGACATATCGAGTGGACGGGTTGATTTCCAACTCCGGATAAATCTGAATTAAGTGATTTGTATAAACCGTGACCTCGCCGTCTTGAACTCCCTGTTCTTTCAGATAGGCAATAACTGGTTCAAGATGTTCCCAGCTCGGTTGAGGATCGACCTGAATCTTCTTCCGCAGTTCCATTGATGGTCCTGAACTGACGCAGTCCCACCAGGAACTAAGCCGAACCGGAGAGAGTACCGGCGAGGTCAGCACGACCAACAGACAAGCGGCTGCAAAACCTTTCCAGGCAATCGACCGAAATTGTGATGGAATCTTAATACTTAATGAAATCGCCAAAGCCAGAACCAGTGCTGGCACATGAACATACATGAACGGGTATTGCAACACGAAGACCTGCACCAGCCAGCCAATGTAAAGTGCAATAAGCAGGAGTAAACGTGGCTGTCGCTGTGACTTCTCGATGATATTGGTTTGGATCGTCCGAGCCGAAACGATGAGAGCGACAACATGGGCCCAACTCCACGGGAAGAAGACGTTCCATAATCCGACCATACGATCAGCTGTCAATCGAGAACGCCCGGTCGAGACGTACTCCGGATTCCACTCAAGTTGCATCACCCAAAACGCGTCCCAGGCTTGAGTCTGAATCAACCAGAGCGAACCGAGAATTCCCATGAGGATTCCACCCGCGAGGACTCCACTGGTTTCAATTGCAATGCGAATTCGTTTTTTCGTGAGCCAAGCCGACATCAAAATTACGCAGAGAGCCGGCACAGCAATGTGCGGTTTAATCCAGAATGCAATCGACCAGTAGATCCCTTCAAGGAACGCTGAAGCAACAATCTGCTTCGAGGAGAAGTCTTCTTCTCTTTTTTCCAATCGGGAAACTCGACACTGCACCGCAAGCAAACAGGGCAAGAGCATCCAGAGATCACGCTGGCAGTGACACCATTCCAGAAGCCCCAAATAAAACGCAAAAACAGACAATGTCAGCAAGGCTGATTGAGTCGTAAACAGAGATTTACCGCGGCGCGAAATCATACGCGAGAGAATAGCAATGATACCACTAACGACAGCCAGATCAAAGACTCGTAGAACAACATCTGACCAACCGAAAATGCCGCGTACAAGCATATGAACCCACACAACACCAGGAAGGTTTGGTTCGACAATATCTTGATACAAAACGCCACCTTCCAGCGCACAGCGGGCCTGCAAATCGTAGATGATCGTATCGAGAGTCAGATGCAAGCAAAGAAAAACGGGAACATTGATACCCAATAGCACGAGAACAACTCCCCAAACGATCCGTTGTGAAACGGACATCGAACTCCAAAGTTCATTCAGTTTGGAAGGAGAAGTTTCAGTCATGAATTTTGAAAGCCGTCGCGATGAAAGAAGCGGGACCTGAAAAAAAAGAGTGTGGAATTAGCAGCGTGGATTAACACAGTGAAAGAAAAGCATGAAATGAGGCTGATCCAGAAGCAGTAAGCTTTCGACCCTAAAACTGTTTCGATGAAGAGACCTTTAAATAAGTAGCTCTTGTTCCCAGAGGGAGCCAGTATTCATTGTAGCACTCTCCCAATTGCTGACGTGTTGCAAATTCGCATCACGCCAAACCGTTACAACCAACACAAGCTGAATGGTTTACCAGATAAGTCGTTGCGGAAAAGCAACGTAACGGACTCATTCCTGCATCCCGGTTCTTTGTGAGGTAGATAATTTTAGAACTGATCCGAAAACTTGTCGTTGCCCCCTCAAATATCAAGAAACGGCACATAGCAGAGGTTTCTGGATAGGTTCTTAGAGCATGAAACCTTTCTCCCCGAATCAGAACGAACGGCACTCCGATGCAGGTCGAACATCTCGAAGAACTGAAAGAACTGGAAGAGTCCTATTGGTGGCACGTCGCTAAAAGGGACCTTGCGGTCAATTTACTGCAGAAGTATTTCCCCGCTCCCGGGAAACTGGTTGAAGGTGGGATTGGCTCGGCTCGCAACCTGATCACCTTTCAGGAAATGGGTTATGAAGTCAGCGGATTTGACGTCATGCCCGAATCGATCGAGACCGCAAAATCCCGTGGCCTCTCCGCTCAGCTTCACGATCTCGCTTTGCCCTGGCCTGTCGAAAATGAATCATTGCGAGCGGTCGTTCTTCTCGATGTGATTGAACATATCGAAGATCCCGTCGCAGTTCTGCAAAACGTGTCGAACGCTTTAGCTCCCGGTGGTGGAGCGATTGTGACAGTCCCTGCTTATCAATGGATGTTCAGCGATTGGGACAAAGCACTCGGGCACTATCGACGTTACACCATGAAAATGTTGCGCGCTCAAGCGGAAGAAGCTGGGTTGAAGGTCACCAGTTTGACGCACTGGAACGCGTTCACTCTCCCAGCTGCCATGGCTGTTCGAAGTTGTGAGAAAATCTTCCCGAAAGGTCGCTCGGCGGAGTTCCCAAGAGTTTCCAAGTTCACAAATCAGATGCTTCTCAACTGTGCAGCCGCCGAACGCTGGATGATGAATCGTATACCCGTTCCGTGCGGGCTCTCTGTTGTAGGAGTTCTTTCGAAATGATTAACGCCCGATCGACAGCCGCGCAAAGACGCGACGTTCACCAGCGGTTAATTTCGGTTGTGTTGCCGGCGTTCAATGAAGCGGATGTCCTCAACGACCTTTACAAGTTGGTGCAATCCGCCCTGAAAAAGTGCGGTCCTCGCTACGAAATCATCTTCATCAACGATGGTTCGTCAGATTCCAGCGACGAAATTCTTGATCAACTGGCAGCGAATGATCGTTGTGTTCGAGTGATTCACTTTTCAAGAAACTTTGGGCATCAATCGGCGGTTCAGGCGGGGATTGCCCATGCTGCTGGCGATGCTGTGATCGTGATGGATTCAGACCTGCAAGACGACCCAAACGCGATTGTTGATTTCGTCCAGAAATGGGAAGCTGGCTACGACGTTGTTTATGCGGTCCGACATGGTCGCAAAGAAAACATTGTCAAACGATCGTTGTTTCATGCATTTTATCGTGTCCTGAACGCAGTTTCGTCGACCAAAATTCCAATGGACGCTGGAAACTTCGGCCTGATGGATCGCGCAGTTGCGCAGGAAATTATGCGACTGAAGGATCGAGACCGCTACTTCTCCGGGCTACGGAGTTGGGTGGGCTTCAAACAAATTGGCATCCCTGTCGAACGTGGGCGGCGTCATGACGACACTCCACGCGTTTCGATGTTTGGCCTGTTTCGTCTGGCGAAGACCGCTATCTTTTCGTTCTCAACAGTTCCACTTTCAATCTTTTACGTGATTGCAGGTGTCGCCTTGCTGACATGTGCAGGTGTCACGGGCTTCACGCTGTACCATAAACTCTTCACCGGCCTAGCCGTTCCTGGGTGGGCCTCGATTACGATTGTGGCGTCACTCTTGGGAGCGTTGAACGCCTTGGGAATCGGAATTATCGGAGAATATGTGATCCGTATTTACGATCAGGTCCGAGCCCGACCATCGTACATCGTGGGCGAAAAAAAGAATTTCGACGAGCCTGTTCAATCGACTAGCCGCGAAGAGCAACTTCTCGACTGGCTCGAAGAAAACTGGCAAAGCCCACTTCAGGAAGTGAGCAAAATTCATTAATAAAAGATGCAATGCCGTACACTTTATAGGTACGACACTGCATGTTTTCACTGAACATCTTCTCATTTAATATCATTATTGAAATAGCTGAAACGTTTCTGATGGAACGTGTGCTTCTTCAAGAATGCGGGCCATCTCTTTGACGATCTGAGGATGTTCCGACGAAACGTCATTCTCCTCGCCGATGTCTCTGCTCAAATCGTATAATTCAATGGGAGCCTTGGGGTTCTTTTTGAGATTGGTACGGACAGCTTTCCAGTCTCCCTTTCTGGCAGCTTGAGATTTCCCTCGTTCGGTGAATTCCCAGTACAGGTAACGATGCTGCTTTTGAATATCAGGGTTCCCGGTCAGTTCATCAAGAATCGAGATTCCATCGATATTTGCAGGAGCTTCCACACCAGCGATTTCACAAAACGTCGGGAGCATGTCCCAATGTGCAGAAATCAACTTCGAGCTGGAACCGGGCGCGATCTTTCCCTTCCAGCTTGCCAGCAACGGGACTCGAATACCCCCTTCGTAAAGATCTCGTTTATGTCCTTTGAATGGGCCATTCGAATTGAAGAACCCGGGATCATGGCCTCCTTCTTTGTGTGGTCCATTATCTGATGAGAGCAACACGATTGTGTTCTCTTCCAGTCCCAACTCTTTGAGCAACTGCTGCAGTGCCCCGACTTGTGAATCGAGACGTGTCATCATTCCAGCGAACGCTGCGATCGGATTGGTGATCGTCGTCCCGGCGTATTTCCCTTGAACATTTTCAAACTGTGGGAACTTTTCCCGGTACGGAGCGACTGAATCTTCCGGAGCCTGCATCGCTGCATGAGGAACAGTGACTGGCAAATAGAGGAAGAACGGATTCTCTTTGTGCTCCCGAACGAATTTTAAGGACTGCTCAAAAATTAAATCGGCCGCGTAGGTCTTCCCGTCGAGTTGAACAAACTCATTGTTCGACCACAAATGGTCAGGGTAATAGTTATGAGCTTGTCGCTGACAATTGTAGCCGTAGAAGACATCAAAATGCTCCATCGGATCGGAGGTCGACCCGGGTGCTCCCAATCCCCACTTTCCAAACATCCCTGATGTGTAGCCGGCCTTCTTCAGCAACCTCGGAATCGTCATCACATCACTCGGCATCGGGGCTTGCCCCTCTGGTTTCACTTCACGGTTTCCTCGGACGACACAATGGCCGGTATGCTTCCCGGTCATCAGCGAACAGCGAGTCGGGGCACAAACTGTGCTTCCTGAGTAGTGTTGAGTGAACTTCATGCCTTCTTTGGCGATGCGGTCGATGTTTGGAGTTTCAAATTTTTTCTGACCGTAACAGCTGAGGTCTCCATACCCGGCATCATCGAGTAAGATGTAGATAATGTTCGGCTTCGGTCTCTGTTCCTCGCCATGAGCGTTTGTGACGACTCCCAGCAGAGTTAACGCAAAGAACACAAAAGAGATTGACCGAAAGTTCATCAGAAAACCTGTACATGGGGTGAAAGACAACAATTTGCGCCCCGGAGAATATCACTCACGGGATTGATTCAACCAGTCTGCTCATGAAATAGACGCTTTCACGGAAGACTTCAAGCCTCCCGCAAATCAAACTCGATTGCACTTCATCGGCGATTTAGAACAATGGCAGGTGTCCAGCCAAGTTGCCTTTAGAACAATAAGAACGACGATTTATGAAAGATCAAAAATACGACATTATTGTCATCGGCAGCGGTCCTGGTGGAGAAGGAGCCGCCATGCAGGCGGCAAAGCTTGGCAAATCGGTCGCCATGGTGGAGCGAGACCTTCCCATCGGCGGCGGCTGTACGCATCGCGGGACGATTCCGAGCAAGGCTCTGCGACATGCCATTTTTCAGGCAACAACTCTCCTCAATAACAAGCTCTTTCGTGATGCCGGACTTTCCCGCCTCCCTGAATTTCCAGAACTGCGAAAGACCGCAGGCAGCGTGATTGAAAAACAGGTCGAGATGCGGATGGGGTTCTATGAGCGGAACGATGTCGATATTTTCAAAGGAACGGGAAGCTTTGTAGACGCCAACACCTTAAAGGTCATCGATGAGTTTGGCGGGAAGCGGACGATCGAAGCGGGCGCCTTCGTAGTCTCAACCGGCTCCCGACCTTATCGCCCGAAAGACATCGAATTCAATCATGGCCGCGTCTTCGATAGTGACACCATTCTCGATCTTTCCGAAACCCCTCGCTCAATTACCATTTACGGTGCAGGAGTCGTTGGATGTGAATATGCGTCAATGTTTCGCAACATCGGCTCGAAAGTGAATCTCGTAAACACCCGAGACCAGTTGCTGGAATTCCTTGACGACGAAATTTGTGACGCGCTCAGCTACCACTTGCGAGATCGTGGTGTGTTGATTCGTAATCGGGAAGAGTACGACCGCGTCGAGCCGGTCGACGACGGAGTCATCCTGCATTTGAAATCGGGTAAGCAAATCAAAACAGATATCCTCTTTTGGGCGGCCGGTCGCAGCGGAAACACCGACGGCATGGGGCTCGAACCGCTTGGAATCGAGGTTAACTCGCGAGGACAAATCCCGGTCAACGCAGACTTTCAATCCACGGTGCCTCACATTTACGCAGTCGGAGACGTCATTGGACCTCCCGCGCTTGCGAGTGCTGCCTATGTTCAAGGACGATATGCAGCTCACCACATGATTCATGGTAGCTGTGAACGAGCGATGATTGAGGAGATTCCGTCAGGAATTTACACCTCGCCAGAGATCAGTTGCCTCGGCAAAACAGAACGAGAGCTGACTGCAGAGGGAGTCCCGTATGAAGTTGGACACTCGATCTTCAAGAGCCTCGCGCGTGCTCAAATTACTGGTCAAACTGTCGGCATGTTGAAACTGCTTTTCCACCGCGACACACTTCAGCTTCTCGGCATTCATTGCTTCGGCGCAAACGCCTCGGAGATTATCCACATTGGTCAAGCAATCATGTCTCAGCCTGCTGAGCACAACACGCTCATGTACTTTGTGAATTCAACATTCAATTACCCTACCATGGCGGAAGCTTATCGAGTGGCGGCATTGAATGGATTGAACCGATTGTTTTAAGCAGAATTGAATAAGCGTGAGCGGGCCCTGGTGAATCCCTCTCTGAAAGTTTTCAATCCACGAAAGTCGCTGAAGAGTTAATAAGGAATATCCATGTCCACCGTTCGAGTGATTGCTTCGGCAAACGGATTGCAGGCAACTCGACTTGCTTATGAACAAATTATCAACGGGGCAGATCCGTTGGCTGCTGTCGTTGAAGGTGTCACTCTTGTTGAAGATGACCCGGATGATTTGACGGTTGGGTATGGTGGGCTTCCGAATGAACAGGGTGTGGTCGAACTCGATGCCGCAGTCATGCATGGTCCGACTCATCGTTCTGGCGGAGTTGCGGGACTGAAAAATGTTCGCCACGCAGCACGACTCGCCAAGCTGGTTCTTGAGCAGACTGACCACTCCCTGCTCGTTGGCGAAGGAGCAAATGAATTCGCCAAAGCTCAAGGCTTTCCGGAAGAAAACTTGCTGACAGAGAAAGCTCGCAAAATCTGGTTGTATTGGAAGCAGACCAATTCTACGCGAGATGACTGGATCCCGCCGCCCCCGGAGCAGCTTGACGACGAGGTCAAAGCGTTCTTCAAACTCGTCGATGATCATGGCCCCGCAGCGACTCACAGTTACCAGCGGAGCGAAGCCATCGATCGACCGACTGGAACGATCCACTGTTCTGCGATTAATGCCGCTCACAATCTCTCGTGTGTCACCACCACCAGTGGGCTCGCATTCAAAATTCCCGGTCGAGTTGGAGACTCCGCTCTCATCGGTGCGGGGTTGTATGTCGACAACAAAATTGGAACCTGTGGCAGTACCGGTCGAGGAGAAGAAAACGTCCGCAACTGCTCATCGTTTGGGGTTGTTGAATTGATGCGAGGCGGGCTCTCTCCCAAAGATGCTGGAACAGAAGTGATGCAGCGACTTGTCGAGCATGTCACCGAGTCCCATCTGCTCGGAAAAGATGGGCGTCCGAATTTTGGTTTGAAATTTTATGTCCTGAACAAGTCTGGTGAGTACGCCGGAGTTTCACTCTGGGGACCAACAAAGTTTGCAGTCACGGACGAGTCAGGCACACGACTGGAAGAGTGCTCGTACTTGTTCGACAAAAATTAGCCGAAGATTTCAGCTGTTGGAAAAATGTAAACTTCCCCGGAAGTCGTTATTCAGTGTAAAACGCTCTTGAACTCGACATGCGAATTTCTGTGAGAGAATTTTGTATGGCGTTGAAGAGTTGTTGTGACTCTTCCTCTGTTGGTTCACGTGTCACAGAAACAGAGACCGGCGACTCCAGATCTGCTTCATCGTAGGTGATCTGGTCGACGAGCCCTTCAGGGGCTCGATCGAGAACCAGCTTCTTGAGGAAGTCGAGGTACGAATCGATGTTTGTTTCTGAACACTGGCAGCTATCGCCCTCACGTAGTGCGACCAAGTGAGATTCTGCGCTGAGTGCGTCGGGATGGGATTTAGGAAGTGCGAGTAAGGACTCTTCCAAGAACTCAACGACACCCTCCGTTTGTCCGGCATGTTGCAGAAAGATTCCATATGCACAGAGAGTTCTCCCGAGAAGTTCCTCGTTGCCCGACTTCCTTGCGTTTCCGATTGCTTCTTGGTGCATCTGTTTCGCAGGTTCAATACGTGCTGTTTCCGCAAGATGAATGGCGTAATTTCTTTGCACTTGTGCTTGGGAAGCGGGAGGTCCATTCTGGCTTGAGACGCGAAGGGCGGACTCGTAAGCGTCATCCGCCGAAGAAGTCTGTCCGGCATCGGTGTACGCCATCGCCATGCCGAGTAATGTATTAACCGACTCAGGATGATGCTCCCCGATGTTTTCCATAATTCTCTGAAAGGCTGCGATGCGTGCGGGATGGTTTTCAACTTGCCGTGCCAAATTGGAAATTGCCACATCAATTTCCTTGAGCTTTTGCAGGTCTCGCGGTTGGCTGGATGCATAGAGAGGTCTCAGCTTCTGATAGAGACCCAGAACCATATTCGGTTGATGAGTACGACTCATGCGATGGACCACTTCCGGAATTTCCGATTGCAATTTGGCTGGCAGGTCTGACCAGTTCGGAAAGATATCCTCTTCGTTTTGCGCTTGAAGAATGATTGATTTCAGTGCAATTTCTTCGATGACAGATGAATTTTGAGCTTGCTGGTCGATCTTGATCGCTTCCTCAATGAGAGGAAGTGCTTCGTCCGGTTTTCCGGCACGGGTGAGTGCCTCAGCACATGACGTCAACCCGCAGGCATAGCCGGAGTGGTTTCTACCGAAGAATTTCTCACGTCTGTTGAGACTCTCCTGGAGCAGTTCGACGGCCTCGCTGTGGACTCCGTTTTGCGAAAGTGCGACTCCCAGGTTCTCTTGGAATGTCAACAGATCCGCCGTCATGGATTCATCAGCCTCCGCAATTTCACAGGCTGTTCGCAACAGCGGAATCGCTCTTGTGTTGTCGTCCATCCAGAGGAATAGCATTGCCTGATTAAAAAGGGCCAATGCGTATTCACGACTCGTCGTCCCAGCCTCTTGCGAGACCTGCTCCACCAGTGAAACCATCCGCTGCTCGGCGTCCCATGTTTGGCCAGTTTCGAGCAAACGGGCAGCATCGCTGAGAGCTTCTTCAATCGCTCTTTCCATCGGAGATTGCTGCTCCATATTTGGGTTATTGTTTGCGGAGGGCTTCCGAAGAAGAAAACCGAGGACGCTTAAAACAATTCCGATACCAACGGCCACTCCGAGCCACAACATTTTCTACTCCAAAGTCGATGCGAGTGAATTACTCAAACTTGAGCCGATCTTCCCAAAGACGGATAAAAACGGCAATGCCGGTCAGTTTCTCTATTCAGTTTAGGAGAGATTCAAGGAGCTTAACGAACATGCCGATACAAGTTCGAGAAGAGGCGACTTCGATTTACAACGACGAAGCGACAGCATGCCGGCCCATGGAGAGATTCACATGCGACCACGTTTAAAACTTTATACGGGCGAAGAAGAGACATTCGATGCACCACCAACGATGACGATTTCCTTCGGGGAATTGATGCGAATCGTTGACGAGGCTGCTCAGAGAAAGCGTTCCTGGATGAACGATTTCTCTCACGATGATGTCACAATCACTGAAGATCTCTACGAAGTTCTCACAGAATATGCACGTCTCAGACCGGGTGCGTAGTTCCGTAGCGGGCATCTTGACTTAAGAGAAGATGCCGGATGTTGCAACTTCAAGGAAATGACGGATTGAAGAGCAAGGTTGAAAAAGACTTGCTGACTTCATTGCCTCATGTTCGATGCTAAAGCAAATCCAATTTCAGTAATTGCATTCCATCTCGTGGTAAGCGGTCACTGAACCCATGGATGTGAACTTCTCCCGGCACGAAACGCATTGAAATTGCTGCAGATCTCCAAGTCTCTTGCCACGCAGCGTACAACTCTAGGTGTGTAGTGAAGTTGTGCCGAAAAAACGCGAAGTTAGACCGTGGAGAAAAATGTCTGGCGACCATTTTTCTGAATCCTTGGTCCCTCCGGCTCACAGTTTCCCGGCGAACACATCGCGGCCTGCTGATTAGTCCGTTTTTTTCGATCATTCCGATTCTAGCATGTGCTCATTGAAATAATTCATGAAGTAGTTGACGCCCACTGCTAAAGGGTGGCTTAGGGTTGAAGAAATTCATCGTCCTAAGGGTAAGACCGAGATGCGTGAAACCACGTCTCGAATGATATTTGTCGCAGTGAGCGCCTGGCTCAGTATCTGCCTGCTTCTCGCCGGTTGGATGCCGGAACTCGATAGTACGTTCCGTCCTCTCTGGTTGATTAGCGGTCTGGTAGGACTGATCTCGTCTGTCGGCCTGTCCGAATTGATCAAAGCGGATATTCGTGCTCAAGAACGACTTCTTAGAGAATATCGACAGGCTGCGATGACGGACGGTTTGACCGGCTTGGCAAATCGTCAGGCACTCGAAAATTCTCTTAAGAACGCTCTACATGAATTCAGCCCGCAGCGGAATCCGCTCAGTCTGATCATGATTGATATCGATAACTTCAAAGCATTCAATGACCAGTGGGGACACCAGGCTGGTGACACCGCTTTGAAAACTGTCTCGAATGCTGCTGTTGAATATTTCTCCGGAAAAGGTTGCGTTGCTCGTTATGGTGGTGAAGAATTTGCCATCGCCATGCCCAGTATGTCGCTACGAGAATCCATTAAACTCGCCGAAGGTTTCCGTGAGTACGTCAGCCGGATTGGCTGCAAAATCAATGATAAGTCTTCAAGTGTCACGATCAGTGTCGGGGTCGCAGAAGCTAAAGACCGTGAAGCCCCCGATGAACTCGTCCTACGTGCAGATCAAGCCTTGTACGCAGCCAAACGCAATGGACGCAACTGCATCCATGTCAGTGAAAACAGCGATACTCAATCGGCAATTCTTGAGCAAACCCTGACTGAACTTTCACTCTCCTGAATCTGCGCCCTTCTCGACCTGTCGACGATGTGGTTCGTTTCAGCTGTCTGTGAGCCCGTCCGCAACTTTGTGGAAAGTTCACCATTCTCGATGTTCCAGAGAGCAAATTCAGTCTTCAGAAACAGTTCTCTCTTCTTGAACACCTTTCGAATTGTGTTCAGGTTCTGCCGCGTGGCGAACAGCAATTTTCAAGAGAGAAACGCGTTCGTCACGGCGATTCGGTAGAGCAGACGGGAACTCTGTAGGAAGTCACGGTCTCTCAGAATTACTCAAAGACGAAATCGTTAAAAGCTGAACTCAGCAACAACACGGCTGCCGACCGTCTTTTATTCTCGATCCGCTGTTTCTACTGGCGAAGAACTGCGATCAGATGCTACGCTCATTCAAACCTCACACCATTTTCATCAGGGTGAAAGCGAATGAACGTACGAAATTCAGCTGTTTGGGCATCGATCGTAGTGGGCCTTTTCGCCATCTTCTCAGGCAATCTTTCCGCTGCAAAGAAACCGAATATCATCTTCATTATGGCAGATGATTTAGGATACGAAGGGATTGGCTGTTTCGGCCAGGAGAAAATTAAAACTCCCAACATCGACCGCATCGCGACTGAGGGAATCAAGCTCACGCAGTGCTATGCTGGTTCACATGTTTGCCAACCTTCAAGAAGTGTGTTGATGACCGGTCTTCATACCGGCCACACTCCGGTTCGTGCCAATGACACTCAACAATATCTGCTGGCGGAGCATGTGACCGTCGCTGAAAAACTCAAATCAGCTGGATATCGAACTGGAGGTTTTGGAAAGTGGGGACTAGGGTACGAAGGGACACCGGGACATCCAAACAAGCAAGGGTTTGATAAGTTCTTTGGGCAGTACCTTCAGGTGCATGCTCACTTCTATTATCCGTTCTGGGTGTGGGAAGACGAAACGAAAGTCCAACTCAGCCAGAACAGCGAAGGGATGAACCAATATGTGAACGACGAGATTCACAATGCTGCAATGAAGTTCATTCGCAACTCTTCCGATGCTCCGTTCTTTGCGTATATCCCGTATATCATCCCGCATGTGGAACTTGTCGTCCCTGAAGATTCCGAGAAACCATATCGCGGACAGTTTCCGAAAGTCTCGATCCAGGATCGCCGCGAGAACTACCTCGGTTCAGAAGATGGACTGACGACACTCGCTGGAATGGTCTCTCGAATGGATCGAAACATCGGAGAAATCCTCGCGTATCTGGACGAAAAAAATCTCGCTGAGAACACTCTCATTATTTTCACCTCCGACAACGGAGGACAGAGTGGAGGAGCAGATGCAGGTTGGACAAAGATGACGGATTACTTCCAGATGAACGGCGACCTGCGAGGCTACAAAGGAACATTCTATGAAGGGGGGATTCGCGTCCCGATGGTTGCTCGCTGGCCAAAGAAAATTCCTGCTGGTCGCTCGAGCGATCATATCCTCGCGTTTTGGGATGTCATGCCGACACTCTGCGAAGTTGCTGCCGTTGAACCACCTGAAGAAACAGACGGCATCTCTTTCCTCCCCACGCTGACAGGCCAGGGAAAGCAAAAAGTTCACGAGGGAATGTATTGGGAGTATCGCCGAGGGAAAGGGATTGCAAGAGCGGCGAGAATGGGAGACTGGAAAGCGATTCAAGCGAAACCGGGAGGACCGATAGAATTGTACAATCTCAAAGACGACCTCAGCGAAGAGAAGAACATTGCCTCGAAACATGTTGATATCGTCGAGAAAATGACCTCTTTCATGGACGCCTCACACGTCGATCAACCACCTCATCCGGGACCGGGCGTGAAAAGTGGTGTTCGTGATTACGTCAACGGCCCCTGGATCAAGTAAACCTCTTGCGAGCATTGAATATCGCGACAAAGGCTCTGTCTTGAAGAACTCTGTTTCACTTTACCGTCGGTTCGCAACTGCAATTCGCGGAGTCCTCGAAGTTTCGAGGCAAGAGACGAGCCTGCAAATCCAATGGGTGATGGCGGGTTGTGTGGTGGTCGCTGGCTGCGTTGTCCGCCTCTCCTACTTTGAATGGGCGATTATTGTCGTTTGTATCGGAGCTGTCCTGTCAGCTGAGATCATGAACAGTGCCATAGAAGAGACTGTCGACTTGCTGTCACCGGAGAAGCAGGAAGGAGCCCGCAAAGCAAAAGATTTCGCTGCGGGGAGCGTTTTTGTGATCGCAATTTCATCTGCAGTCGTTGGTCTTTTCGTCTTTGGTCAACATCTCTGGGATTTGTAAAAATCGGAAAATCACTAGAAAGCTGGACCGCCATTGCGTCTTTGCCATCGGTTTGCAACAGTTCTAGTATACGCTTTGTTTAATCCGTCCTCGAGACGAAGCCGCCAAGGTTGCCCATGGTGGTGTGTTCATAAAAGGAAACCGTTGTGTCCAGCCCTTCTGATGGTTACCCCACAATTATGCTCTCGGGGACAGATCACGATCTCCCCGAACTGCTCGAAGGTACCTACTCTAAGTACAGCGACGAACGTCTTCTGTTCAATGGTCGCAAGGCGTATCTGGAAGCGGTCTTTGATAACGTCACTGGACGGATGGTCGCTCGCAAAGCACTTCGCCACGAGTTCCGAAACGACGCTGAAGAACGTCGACGTTTCCTGCGTGAGGCTCGCGTGACCGCGCAGCTGGCTCACCCGAATACGATTCCGGTTTATGAGATCGGTCAAACGAAAATGGGATCGTTGTACTTCACCATGAAGCTGCTGCGAGGTGAGGATCTCTATGAGACCATCAAGCGAATTTCTCAACGGGATGCCAGCGCTCTGCAATCATATCCACTCTCCGTACTCATGGACATCTTTCTTCAAGTCTGTCAGGCGCTAGGGTTTGCACATGCTCATGGAGTGATTCACCGAGATATCAAGCCCGAGAACATTTGGCTGGGCCAATTCAACGAAGTCGTCTTGTTGGACTGGGGAGTCGCGAAAGTTTGGGGCGTCGAAGATCCGCCGTGGGAACCGGAAGACTTTCAAACTGTTCGCCCGGAAGAAACCGTTGATCGCGAACAATTGCGAACGCTCACACGTTCTGGTCAATTGCCAGGGACGCCACTTTACATGTCCCCCGAACAAATTCTTGGCCACAAATCAATTGATGAACGCTCTGACATTTTCAGTCTGGGTGTGATGCTTTACGAACTCATGACCCTCAAGGAACCGTTTTACGGTGAAACAGTTCGAAAAACATTTGACCTGATTATCCACGACGATCCGATCCCACCTAAAGAACGCGCCCCGCATCGCAACATTCCCGATACATTCGAGGCAATCATCCTCAAAGCCATGGAAAAAGAGAAAAAAAATCGATACCAGTCTGTCATGGAAATGGCTCATGACATTCAAATCGCGAAAGATGCAATCATTTAGAGGCACCCAGCAATCCATTTCCAGCGCTGAGTTCCAACGCTCATCGCGCCCGCCAAAATCACTCCCATGACTCCCTAGCCTGCATGCCTACGGTATGCGATGAAACTGAACTCATGCATCAATTTCGACGATGCATGACAAGCATTGAACTATTTTACGTCAACCACCCCATTACGAACTCCACCAAAGAGGAACCTGACATTCTCCATCGAGTGCCTGCCAAAACCTCCTCGTTTTCCTTCCCTTTAGAAAGAAAGCCCACCACAAATGTCGAACGAATCTTCAGAACCCCAAACCTCGGGAACTAGTGTCGAACTTCCTGCGGAACGCCCGAGCCTTTGGGTAGATATGCGGTCGAGTGAAGATTGGTGGGCGGTGTGGTGTGCCATCATTTTATTGGCGATTTCATTCGGGGCAGTCTGGTTTTCTCAACCAGACGGTTTAGCAGAGAAATGGGCCAGCGGAGAAGAAGTTAAAGTTGTCAGTCCTCTCTCTGATTGGGTTGCAAAACCGGGGAAGTGGACAGAGAACCCGATAGATGCGCTCTCGTCAAACTTCGTCGGCATCATTGGAGCCTTCTTTTTTATTGCTGTCGTGTTTGGGTTGGCAATGAGTCTTCGTGGGAAACCGGCAGGGGATTTTCTCAGGGCATTCCCGTTTGTGTTTCTCCTTGCCACTCTCGCTTACACGATGGCTGGGCAAAGTGTCGTCAAAGCGTACAACCTGGAGTATGCCTTGTGGGCATTATTGGTCGGGCTTGTCATCAGTAATACTGTCGGGACTCCGGTCTTTCTGAAACCCGCAATCTTGACGGAGTTTTTTATCAAAACCGGACTGGTTTTGCTCGGTGCAGAAGTTTTGATGAGTCGTCTGCTGGCACTCGGATTGCCCGGGATTTTCGTTGCCTGGATCGTGACTCCGGTCGTCTTGATCTCAACCTATATTTTTGGCCAGAAGGTTTTGAAGATTCCTTCGAAGTCCCTGAACATGGTGATCTCGGCGGATATGTCGGTCTGTGGAGTCTCAGCTGCGATTGCGACGGCTGCGGCTTGTAAGGCAAAGAAAGAAGAACTCTCGTTATCCATCGGCTTATCACTCTCGTTCACTGTCATCATGATGGTGGTTTTGCCTGCGATCATTAAAGCGACGGGGATGGACCCGATCCTTGGTGGAGCATGGTTAGGCGGAACGATTGATTCAACCGGTGCGGTCGCCGCGGCTGGAGCAGTACTCGGAGACGAGGCTCTCGAAGTCGCAGCTACTGTCAAAATGATCCAGAACATTCTGATCGGCGTTACCGCCTTTTGCGTGGCGATCTACTGGGTCACTTATGTTGAACGTGATGCCTCAGCACCACGTGTCGGAGCGATGGAAATTTGGTATCGCTTCCCGAAGTTCGTCTTGGGCTTCGTGGGGATGTCGATTCTGTTTTCAATCCTTTATTCAACATTGGATGGTGGACCAGCCTTGGTCGACGCAATGATCAAAGGCTCTACGAAGACTCTGCGAGGCTGGTTCTTCTGTCTCGCTTTCGTCAGCATTGGACTGGAAACCAACTTCAGAGAACTCCTCCCACAACTCAAAGGAGGGAAGCCGCTGATCTTGTACGTTTGCGGTCAATCATTGAATTTGATTTTAACACTGTCGATGGCATGGTTGATGTTCAAAGTCGTCTTCGCTGACTCGGTGTCCCCATGATTCAACGTCAACAAGTCAAACGTCAGCTTGCGTTAGCGGTCACAACGGTTGCATTATCGAGCGTTTGGCTTCTGCTCCTTCCCGCTTACGCAAACCGGCCTGCGGTCAAAGAACATCTGCAATGGCTTGACGATAAGGGGATCGACCCCAGTGCGATGTACTACACAGAATTAGAGGTCATGGAAGAGATTCTCGCTCGTCAGAGAACCAATCAGAGCCGACGCTGATAAAATCGAGAACGAAGTCCGGTCAAAGAGAGAAATTTTTCTGATTCACGATTCTGGATTCCCAGAGCATTTCTCCTCTCCTTACGACTCTGTTTCCCGTTGGATGTCGATGGCAGCGGCGGCATTAGAACTCAGCTATTTCGTGATGATTTCGATCTTGAGTCTTTAAATTTTCCGAATCTCTGCAAGAATAGAATAGTGAGAACTCATTCGGTGAAAGATGATCGCAATCGGAGCTGTTTTCGAGAGAAACTGGTCAAAGTCAATCGCGATCGCCGTAACCTTTTTATTTCGAGCACTTTATGACGCAGCCGTTACCGCAGGTGATGTTCTCGAACTGATTCGCTCTGACAAATCATCATGTTAATTGTCATGACGAGTGAATTAGAACGAATCCAGATGGAGTGGACTTGCTGCAACCCTTTTCATTCAAATGTTTTAAAACGCCCCCACTCCCCAAAGCTACGCTGACGAACTATAATATCCTGGAAATCCGATTCGGTCCTCACAGGACCGTATAACAATAATTTGAGGTGAATCGTGCCTGTTGTCTCTCCTGAGCAAGAACAAATCGGCAAGGACAATTTCTCCGGAGCTGTCCATTCCGTCAATTCGGGTGATTTGAGTCGTCGCGACGTATTGAAAGCAATTGCTGCTGGCGGCGTCGGGACTTCGGCAGCCTTGTTTGGATACGGTGCCCTGAAAGGCGAACGTGTCAAAGTGGCGTTCATCGGAACCGGGGATGAAGGAAATATCCTTCTCAACGAACATCCTCCGGAATACATGGAAATTGTTGCCATCGCCGATTTGCGACCTTCGAACCGCGAACGCGCCTTCAAAGGTGATGGAAATGACGTCCGCCGTGGACTCGTCAAAAAGCTCGGAGCTAAAGAAGCTGCAAAAATTAAAACTTACGGCAGCCACAAAGAGCTTCTCGAACACAAAGATGAACTGGGACTCGAGGCGGTCGTCATCGCAACCCCGTTGGTGACGCATGCTCCCATTTCCATCGACTGCATGAACGCCGGCCTGCATGTGCTGACCGAAAAACTGATGGCTCGAACAGTTCCTCAGTGCAAGGAAATGATTCGAAAAGCACGCGACAAAAACCTGTTGCTGGCAGTCGGTCACCAGCGTCACTACAGCGTGCTCTACGATAATGCGAATAACCTGATTCAAAACGGCCTGTTGGGTGATATCAGACACATTCGCGCACAATGGCATCGAAACAACAGCTTCCCGCACAGCGACAGTTGGCAGAAAGGGATTCCCAGGCCAGATCAAAAAATTCCAGCCAAGGACCTCGAACAGTTTGGTTTTAACGACGTCAACCAACTGGTCAACTGGCGACTCTACGAACAGACGGGCGGCGGCCTGATGGCGGAACTTGGTTCTCACCAGATGGACGCAGCCAGTATTTTCCTTGGAAAAGTTCACCCAATCGCAGTCAGTGGATTCGGTGGAAAGAACTTCTACGGAATTCCAAACGTCGGACCTAAAGACAAGTGGGACGATGACCGGGAGATTGACGACCAGATTTTCGTGACCTTTGAATTCCCTGGTGCTCAGTACGATGCAACCGACGAAGTGAAGAAACGCGACAAGTGCATCGTCACATACTCTTCGATTAACACGAACAAATTCGAGCCGTACGGTGAACTGGTTTACGGAACTCGTGGCACGATGTTTATGAAAACCGAAAAAGAAGCGATGCTCTGGAAAGAAGATGGCCGTGGCAGTCAGGGAGGCGGCCCAGACCAACGTTTGTGGGTCATTTCCGGGTCTGAAGGGGGCGAAGGTGGTCCTGTCATGGAAGCCTACGAAACAACCTCTGGACCGAAGGTCGCTGACACTGGAGGTGCCGATTGGGCATCAAACGTCAGTCGCGGTTACCGCGAAGAAATGGAACACTTCTGTTACGCGATCCGTAATCAGGGCCCAAATTACTGGCCCGATGGAAAACCAATGGATCCGGAAAAAGGTGGACTTCGCTGTAACGGTGTCGTTGCCATGGCGGATGCGATCATGGCTTTGACAGCGAACCTCGCGATGGACCTCCAGACTCGTATCGAGTTCAAGCCAGAATGGTTCGATCCTGATAGCGACGCTGCTCCCGAACTGGAACACGGCGTGAAGGCGTAACACCACAGGGATTACAGTCTTTTCTCTTAAGAACGCATTTTCGAATTAGTGTAACGCGGCGACCTGCTCAGACAGTCGGTCGCGTCAACGGATCTCATGTATCGCCGGACATCTGCTTATGTCCGGCGATACCCTTCCGGTCGCACTCATTGCGCTGAAATTATGCGTCACACAACGTTGCCAAAAAGCAACGCCTCATGCTCAAACTGCGCAAACTGCCTGCAAGTCTCCGAGAATTCTGCGACTCCGTCAAACAGTCTCAACTGAGTCCACCTTTCTCTGGTAGGCTTTTCTGATTAGCAGGAACTGATAAGATAAGAAAACTGCGCAATTGTCTCCTTCCCAGTATCTTCTCTTCCCAGGGGAACTCCATGGACTTACGTCGAATCTTCCTTCCCGTACTCACACTCGGGGTGTTTTTTGCCTGTACTCAATTGAGTGCTCAAGAAACAAAAAAACCTTCCAAGTTCGAAGAGCTGATCAAAAAAAAGACGAAGCTGAGCGGAATGTGGACTGTGTACCACAACGATCAGCAATTACTCGTGGAGCTTTCACCGACAGCTCTGAAACAGGAGTACATCGTCCTTCCGTCGATTTTCAAAGGAATCAGCAAAGGGTCTGTACTGGGAGGGATGTCGTGGGGCTTTGGTGATGATGTCATTTATGGATTCAAGGCAACAGAAGAAAAACTTTTCATCTATCAGCGAAATGTTCGCTATACGGCAAAGGCGAATTCCCCCGAAGCATCAGCTGTCAAACTTGCTTATAGCGACAGCATTCTGCATGCGCTACCTGTGTTGACGAAATCACCTTCGGGAGGAATCCTGGTCGACATGACGCGAGTCTTCATGAATGATGATCAGGAGGTCGGCCGCTCAATTGGATCAGGTTTCCGATTGATGACAGATCGCTCGACGTTCTCGAAGATCAAGCAGTTTCCCAAAAACCTGGAGTTGCAACTGAACGCCGTTTACGCGGGAACCGGTTCCATTGATACGGTCCCAAACACCAAAGGCGTTCAGGTCGGTGTCCACTTCAGCATTAGTGTTCTGCCTCCGGTCGGCTCGAATGGCTACAAACCGCGAGTCGCCGATGATCGCGTCGGTTACTTCCTGACAGCTATCAAAGACTTCTCTGACAAAGACGATCCCGAGCACTTCAAACGCTATATTAACCGCTGGGATCTCCAGAAACTCGATTCATCAATTGATCTCTCCCCACCGAAAAAGCCCATTCGCTTCTACATGGAGAACACCGTTCCTGTCTACCTGCGACCAACTGTCGAAGCAGGAATTCTGGAATGGAATAAGGCATTCGAGAAGTTGGGCTACGCTGGGGCCATTCGTGTTGACCAACAACCGGTCGATCCAAATTTTGATCCGGAAAGTATTGAATACAATACCTTTCGCTGGATCACCGCAGAGGCTGGGTTTGCAATGGGACCATCGCGTGTCGATCCACGCACGGGGCAGATCCTCGATGCCGACATCATCTTCGACGCCAGTTTCTTGAACAGTTGGAATCACCGTTGGGAAATCTTCCGCCCCGAAGAGACCGCAATGTTTTCAGGACTTCACGTCCCGAAAGATCACAGCTCGAATTCCCTGGAGCATGAGCATGGCCCGTTCTGCCAGATCGGACATGCAAAGCAGTATCAAACTGCTTTTGCAGCTGCTGTTTTCCTGGCAAATGGAGCAGCCAAAACCGAAGCCCTTCCTGAAGAGTTTGTCCATCAAGGTCTGAAGGAAGTTGTCATGCACGAAGTAGGCCACACTCTCGGATTGCGTCACAACTTCAAGGCAAGCACCTGGAAGACTCTTGAGGAAATTGCCGACCCAGAAGCAGACATCAACGTCGCCACCGTCGCCAGCGTCATGGATTATTCACCGGCGAATGTTGTCGTAGACAAAAAAGAGCAGGGGATTTACTACTCTCAAACAATCGGGCCTTATGACTACTGGGCAATTGAATATGGCTACAAGCCGATCAAATCCAATGAAGCAAAAGAGTTAAAGGAGATCGCCTCTCGCTCCGGCGAACCAGCTCTGAATTATTCAACAGACGAAGACACACGCAGCTTCGACCCGGATCCAACGTCAAACCGTTTTGACCTTGGTCAGGACCCGTTGGTTTATGCTCGTCGACAGATGAAGCAGTCTATGGAACTGATTCCAAAAGTCGTTGAGAACACCGTACACGAAGGCGATGGTTATCAACGTGCCCGACAAGCCTTCGTGTTGCTCTTCAACGAATACTGGCGAGCAACCACATTCGCCGCTCGTTATCCCGGTGGGCTGTACGTGAATCGAGACCACAAAGGTGACAAAGATGCACGGCCTCCATTTGTCGTTGTCCCTGCCGAGAAGCAGCGCGAAGCCATGAAGTTGCTTGCCGAATCTGCATTTGCTCCACCAGAAATTAACGGGGAACTCCTGAATTCTCTGTCCGTCTCACGATGGAATCATTGGGGAGTCGCAAGTGTGAGCCGGTTGGATTACCCAATCCACGATGACATGCTTTCCATGCAGGACATGATTTTGGGAAGAGTTCTGAGCTCGTTAAAACTCGACCGAATTCTCGATAACGAATTCAAAACGGACGAGGACGACGCCTACACACTCGCAGAGCACTTAAGGCTGATTGTCGACAGTGTATTTGCTGAGCTGAACCAAAAGAAAGAGGCTGAATACACGGTCAAAGAACCGATGATTTCCAGCTTCCGGCGGAACCTGCAACGCTCTGCCCTGAACCGCCTTGGAAATATCGTTTCAAGAGGATCGGGAGCCCCTTCTGATGCGAGAACATTGACTCGAATGCACCTGATCGATTTGAAAAAGAAATCAACAAACGTGTTGAAAAACAAAAAGATCAAGCTCGACGATTACTCGAAAGCTCACCTGCAAGATCTGATTGCTGTGATAGATCGAGTCCTCACCGCAGAACTGAGCCTGCCCAGCGTTTATTGATGAGCGTTCACACGCAGCAGCAGCAGCAGCAAACATGTATTACTGCTGCTGCTGTCATCGCTATGTGAATGTGACATCTCCTTCGGAAACGCCAAGGCGACGACAAGGCTAAAGCAGTTTGCTCGACCGTGTGCCCGTGGAGAACGCGTTTCTCTAGTAAAGATGCTGTTCGCCACGAGGCAGATCCTGAACATCGACAGGCAAAAAGTTGAAGGTGGAGTTCATGGCTGACAGTTGTTAGCCATGGATCACCACTCATAAAAAGCGATCTCTTCGTGAAATTGGGCCATCGAGCGGAACATTCTTTCGACCGCTTCAATCCTGACCACCGAGCAGTTCAAGAATTCATCTGAACTTACAGCTCGGGGCGAGCAGTCTATGCAGTCATGAAAGTGACATCCCCGGCACGACAATCGTAAAAAATGCTCTGAATTGTCGATTTCCATGAAATCTTCCAGCAGGTTGGACGCGCTGTGTCCTACCTGGAGTGATCCATCTATTAGTATTCACTTCATAGTGACGACGATCAAAGCCAGGAGGGGGTGTCGAGAGAAGGAGTTGCGAATAATGTACGAGCAGGACGAAATGATGTGAATAGGGCTCAGTCAGTCAATCTCTCCTCCCACGTTCGCCCATGGTTACTACTGAAGAACTTGTGTGGTCCCTCTCCTGGATGGACACTGAGTGAACTTTCAGAGGAACTCGGTGTCAGTCAAAAAACAGTTCGCCGGGATCTTGCACAACTGCAAAAATCCGGTTTTCCCATTCAGCAGACTGTCGGGACTCATGGACGCAAAACGTGGACCTGTCACAGTGACCAGATGCTTTCCAAACTCAACTTGACGTTTGAAGAAGCGGCAGCACTTTACCTTGGTCGACAGTTTTTAGAACCGATGGCAGGCACGGTTTTCTTCAAGGCTGCACATACTGCATTTCGAAAGATCCGCACCGCACTCACGAAGGAGACTCGGCAGTACCTGGAACAATTCTCCTCCATGTTCCATCAAACCCGATTAGGGTCGAGCGACTATCGTGAACGTGGCGAAATCATCGATACACTGATGATCGCCATTGAGGATCAGCAGGTGACTCGCCTCTTGTACTTTTCAATGAATTCCAAGACCCCGAAAGAGGTGGTCCTGCACCCATATGGGCTGGCCTACCATCGAAGCTCGCTCTATCTCGTCGCGTTCGTTCTAAAATATCACGAAATCCGCCATTACAAAATTGCTCGCATTCACGACATCGAAATGTCTTCGGAGCAATTCGACAAGCCGGATGAGTTCACTCTTCACGAGCACCTGAGAACCGCATTCGGCGTCTATCAGGGGAGCGAAAAGCAGTACCACATCTCTGTCCGGTTTTCTGCGGAAGTCGCCCGTTACGTTCAGGAACATCACTGGCATGAAACTCAGACTCTCACGCCACAACCTGATGGAACCCTCCTCTTGGAGTTGCAGCTCTCCGCATTGGAAGAATTCAAATCCTGGATTCTCAGCTTCGGAGCCGAGGCGACTGTCGAGGAACCAGTAGAACTACGTCAAATGGTTCTCCAGGACCTTCAAAACTCGCTGAAAAAGTATGCGGCACATGCGACGCCCAAACAAGGTGGCAACACGAATTAAAAGCGAATGAAATCCTTTCTGGGAATTCTGTGGCCCCTGATGAGATAAAAGCAGCTTGGGCCCAAAAGTCTCGCCCCACAATCTTCATCCACTGGATCAGCATTTTTTTGCGGGCGGAATATCGTTTTATTTTTACAGTATCGCTTCTAAAACAGGAGAAACGGATGGGCCAGCACTTCAGAGTTCGTCGCTGGTACGACAACGAGGACGCGCGTCAGGACGCATTCTTAGAGGCCTTTGGTCAGACCGGCATCGAGAATTTGGAGTCGGTCATTACCTATCGTTCAAAGTGGCGTCTTATTGACGCACAGCGCCGACATGAACGTGAAGTTGACCCAGTCCGCCGATACGATTTATGGGCTCGTCGGGATCGAATGCAGGAAATGGACCCGGCTCTGCACAGCGCGAGGAATGAGACGTCATCAATCATCAGCCAAGTCGTCACCAGTCTGCCGTTGACGCAGCAGCGAGTTGTCAGGCTCCACTACTGGGCAGACCTCTCTCCCCAAGAGATCGCCAAGCAACTCTCAATCACGCCCCAGGCAGTCAGGCAATGTCTGCGTCGTGCGTGCCAAGGTCTGCAGGCAAACACACTGGTTCGCTCACTCCAAGGGTGACAAACAATTCGCAAGAACAGGATCAACCACAGGCCAAAGCGTGCACTTCAAAATACAGGTCCGGAAGATGCTCTGAGCGATGGCTATTGCTGTCCTACTTATAAGTTTTGAACTCCCCAGCCTTGTAACGGGCCCAGTATTCCATGAGGTCTTTGCGGACTTTGGGCGAGAGGAGAACGACGCCGAGAATGTTCGGGAAGGCCATCCCGAGGATCATCATGTCAGAGAAATCGAGGACACTTCCCAGATTTACAATTGTTCCTATGAAGACTGCGATGACTGCCAGAATTTTGTACAGGAATGTGCTGCGTGCTCCGAAGAGAGTTTCCCAGGCTTTTTCTCCGTAGTAACTCCACGAGATGATTGTTGAGTAGGCAAAGAGTGTGACTGCAATACTGAGAAGGATTGGGAACCATGAAATTTCTTCCTGGAAGGCTCTGGAAGTGAGCGCGGCACCTTCTAATCCTTGCTCGACAATCCATTCATTATTGTCCCAGGCCCCGGTGATCAGAATGACTAGAGCAGTCATCGAGCAGACGACGATGGTATCGATGAATGGCCCCAGCAAGGCGACACAACCTTCGCGAATCGGTTCTTCCGTTCTCGCGGCACTATGAGCGATTGCAGCACTTCCGGCCCCAGCTTCATTACTGAATGCCGCTCGTTGCACACCAACCACGAGAACACCGACGATCCCTCCACCCATCGCAGATCCGGTGAAGGCTTCCGTGAAAATTTGTGCGACCAAGGAAGGGACCTGAGAAATGTGAGTGAGGATAATGTACAGGCAGGCGAGAGAGTACATGATGCACATCGACGGGACAATTTTTGAGGCTGCTGCTCCGATGCGTTTGATTCCCCCGATAATCACTGCACCAACCAAAGCGGCCAGGATAATTCCATAAATGATTTTGAAACGCTTTTCGAAGGCTGAGATGTCTGTGACGAGGGTCTCTTTCTTCTTCTGCAACGTGAGCATTTCGTCGATGTTCTCGACTTTGGCGGCGTCTTTGATTTCATCATTCAGGTCGGACACTTGCTGAAGCCGTCCTTGTTGGAACATTTGCAGCATGGCTGAACCGGACTGATTCGCCTGAAGCATATTTCCGCCGCCGAAACTTGCCAGGACACACATCACAGCAAAAACAATTGAGAGCACGCCACCGAGCAACCCGAGTTTCATTTCAGCCAAGCCGACCTTGAGGTACCGCATGGGACCTCCGAGAACGGTTCCGTCCGGTTTGACGTAGCGATACTTTTGCCCAAGCGTACATTCTGTAAACTTGCTGCACATTCCAAGGAAGCCAGACAACAGCATCCAGAAGAACGCCCCCGGCCCTCCCAATGTCATGGCGATGGTGACACCGGCGATATTTCCCAGACCAATCGTTGCGGAGAGTGCCGACGCCAGTGCCTGGAAGTGTGTCACTTCTCCAGTCTCTTTCGGGTTGTCGTACTTCCCTCGCACGATATTGAGAGCATGCCGGAAACCCCAGAAGTTGAAGCCTCTCATAAACAGAGTGAAGAACAGTCCCCCCAATGCGAGCCAGCCAACCACAATTGGAATCCCGCCGACCGGTTCTGAAAGCAAGTACGCTGGCTGGCCCTCTTTTGGTTTCGAAGTCGTTTTCAGAAACCCCTGTCTGTCCCAGTCATCCACTGTTGACTGAGAGACCGTCAATTCGCCCGGCAAGTTCCGCTTCTTTTGAAGTATTCGATACTCACCGATGCTGGACTTCCAAGCAAACTTGTCGCCGTACTTCACTGTGCCATCGGGTGAATCGAGTTTGACGGTGACGTACTCAACCGGCTTCCCGTTGATCGTTCCCAGTTGATACGGCTTGACTTGACCGTCGACAAGTTTCCCTTGAGCAGCCAGCACCTGAACCTGTTCATCAGTCAACACAGCCGGCTGTCCCGGGTCGTCCGAAACAATATTCACGAAATTCGCATCGCTGCCACGTTCCCGTTGATAGACTGAATTTCTCTCGAAGACAATGTACTCTCGTTCAGAGCGTCCCACGCGGTAGAACAGCACCATCTCCATCAGGGAAACGGCTTCCTTAAATACGGCGTCGACTTTTTGATACGGGTTGAGAACCGGGGCATCTTCCTGAACAACTGGAAGAGTCGCTGTTGAGTCCGATTGAGTTCCAGGAGGTGATGCCTCTTGAGAAAAGCCAGGTTGCTCAATACAGACTGTCAGCAACAACAGAACAACAATTCGAAGGCAAGGATGAAAAGCCATTGGTGGCAGAGACTCGCTGAGAGGATCAATTGGGAAGGAGCAGCCAATTTTGATTCAGCTGCAACGAATGCGATGAGTTTAGGGGGAGTGTCCTATTGAACTCAATGCAAATCCAATCAGGGAATGAGCTTATTTCAGACGACACCTTAAAAAACGCGAAAAGTTGTTGCCCGAATGCGTTAAGCTGGAGATTGGGACTGTCCGTCCCGCTACACTTCTACTGAAGAGAATCTTAAGAACTTTCGCGTGTGACCGATTCGAGTTTTGACTCGTGTGCTTCAGAAGTTAAAATCAACAGTCCTGAAATTTGTGGATTGGTCACAATTCTCACTACTGTTGAGAGCAAATTCAGGTTTTCGGACCAGTTCCAAACCATCAAAAAACAACAATCAGAAACACGTTTCAACTTAAATCTGCCGCAGGCGAACTTCAGGACATATGAGTGCATTCAGTTCAAAAAAAACGAACTACCTCAAGCGATTTCGAATGGAAGTCGACTTAAGGAACGCTGCGCTTCCAGTCCCAAAATTGCCAGAGGGCTACACCTTTCAGCCTTGGCATCCTGCCACACTTCCTGACCATGCATTTGCGAAGTTTGAAAGTTTTCAGGCAGAAATGGACAGCCAGATTTTCCCGGCACTTCGGTCATTCATCGGATGCCGAGAATTGATGCAATCCATTGTGTCGCATCCGGGATTTATTCCAGAGGCAACCTGGTTGATCCAACACGAAGGAAACGACTTCCACTCCGCAACCTCTTGCGCAACGATTCAAGGGCTCTCCGCCAGCTTAAGCGTGGGGGCGATTCAGAACATCGGGGTGATCCCCGATTATCGAGGGTTCGGGTTGGGTCGCGCGTTGCTCCTGAAGAACCTGCACGGATTCCGAGCCTGCGGATTTGTACGCGTTTACCTGGACGTGAGTGCAAACAACACGGCAGCAATTTCGCTCTACCGTTCAATCGGATTTCAGCACATCAAAACCAGCTACCGAGAAGTGCTGACAGAACCACCGGCGACGGAATAAATAAAAAGACGACCGGGCACTTGATGTGCCCGGCGATCATTTAACCTACTCGTCATCCTTAGCGTCTTCTTTTTTCTCAGCTTCATCTGTTTCAGGTGTGGCCTGAACCGGCTCATCTTTTTCAGCAGCCGCTGGCTTGCCGCCTTCTTCGTCAGCCGGCTTTGATTCAGGCTTTGATTCAGGCTTTGATTCAGGCTTTGACTCAGGTTTTGACTCAGGCTTTGACTCAGGCTTTGACTCAGGCTTTGACTCAGGCTTTGACTCAGGCTTTGACTCAGGCTTTGACTCAGGCTTTGACTCAGGTTTTGACTCAGGTTTTGACTCAGGTTTTTCTGGAGTCGCTTCCGGCTTCATTTCGGCTGGTTTTGTATCGCCAGTCTCTTTTGCAGGATCAACTGTTTTTTTCATTTCCGGCTTCTCTACTGCCGGAGTCTCAGGGAGTACAGTTGGGTTTTCCCCTGCTTCGCCGGCGGGTTGCTCCTTCGCCTTGACGAGATCAGTACGATTGATTTTCATTCGGTCAAAGACATCTGCAGCGATGACATAGTACCAGTCTGCGAAACGTCGATTGAGCTCATCGACCCGCTCCTGTCCCTTCTTCATGTCCTCTTCGTAGTCTTTCAGTTTGATCTCATAGATCTCAAGATCTTCTTCGTACTTCTCAAGAGCTTTTTCGTAAGCCTTTTGCAGATCTTCTTTCGCTGTCTCAGCTTCGGTCTCCCCAGATTCCTTGTTGTCAGATTCTGCCTCTTTCGCTGCTGAAGAATCATCAGCTGGTTTCTCTTCTTCAGCTGCTGATTTTTCCGTCTCTTCCTCCTTTGGAGGCTCCGGCTTTACGGGCGGGGTTGGCTTCTTGCCAATGAGGCTCTCGTCAAACTGGGCAGTTACAAACAGATATCGGCTCTTAAGTTCTGTGTCTGATTTCTCAGCCTCATCTTTCTCAGACTCATCCTCACCGGATTCGGTCTCTTTGCCGTCCTCTTTTTTGGTCTCGTCTTGGGAACTTTCTTTCGAATCTTTCTTATCTTGATCCTCGACCTTTCGGCCAACTTCAATATCGACTTCACTCCCCGAAAATTCCTCACCAAAGCGTAAAACGTACAGCACACCTTGACTGGTTCCGAGCAAAACTTCTCCTTCGTTGGAGAGGATGCCTCCGGTTCTTCGATCGAAGAAGAACCCCTTTTCCTGAAGATCGAGCAAATCAAAATCAGTGGTGGTCACGCCATCGCCGGTCTCGTTTTTTAACCCGGCACTGATTCCTTTTGGCTTTCTGCGAACTCCCACAATCGACAAGTCATCAAGGGCGTCCAGTAGTGCAGTGACATTGCTGGTATCCAACTCTTCCTTGCTGGCATTGAGCCCTTCCAGAGCCCAATCAGCGGTCGATGATGGACGCCGCAACGTAAGACGATCACCTTGCACGATTCCGCGTCGTACTTCATCGACCTGGTAGCGATTGATGATCAATTCACGAGCATCAGCCTTGTTGATGTCCAAAATATCTTTTGCAATCCAGTCTGAAAATTTCGTTGAGATCTTCAGGTCGCCAAGATTTGCGGTGTAGAAGCGGTCTTCGTCCGCAGCCCGAATGTAATATTGGTTCTGCTGGCCTTCAACTTGTTTCCCGACGATGATATCAACAACAGGTTCATCACCTTGATACAGCGTGATACGGTCTCCGCGACCTTCCGTTCCTGTGACTTCCTTATCAAGAGGGTCAAGCAAGTTATATCGCTTGTGGGCAGCCTTCGTTCGTTCGATGAGCGCCTGACGTTCAACCCCGATCATTGAGGCTGCTGTTTTCGCCAGCTGATCTTCTCCATCAGCGGGATAGTCGTGATGAGATGGGATTCTCCACAGCCCATCCTTGACTTCCACGCTGAAGGCTTCAGTTTTGCTGGTCTCATCATTGAATGAGGCGACACGCAAACCGGTGGCAGCATTGGGGTCTGTAAAGTCAGGATAAAACGGTTCACCGACATCGACAAACGCATCCAGATCGGACGGTTTGTTCAGTGAATGAGTTGCAAAGCCGATCCCGACACACGCGATGGCAACGCCAAGAAAGATAATAGTACGAACTGACTGGCTCATATGGATCACTCCCATTTCAGGGACTCGAAATTCAAATTTCTATGTAGCCTCAACAAGCGAGTTCAATTCTTTGTCTTAGAGACGAATTTCAATCACTTGTTCAGGTTTTGTCGAATGCGAATCAATCACAATACGAAAACGGACAAATGCTTTATCTCTGGTGAAGCGTCATATTGTTTTGTTCTGGTGGCATACCAACGAGCTTGCCCACCCTTTCACAACATGACATTCACTGACCGCCAGAGAAATTACCTTAAACGATCTTTGGCGATTCCGCGGCGTTCATTGAAGACCTGTGACAGGACTACGATGATCCCGAGGAAAATGGCAGGAAGAGGTGGAACAATGACCGCCCACTTCCATTTCCCATTCTCAATTTTCCGGATCTCCTGTTCGGTTTCGATTCGAACCTTGCGAACACGTTCGTTCTTTTCACGTTCAATTTCTTCTTCCTGTTGCCGCAGTTTTCGATTTTCGGCTTCGGCAGCATTTTGAAGACGGACTTGCATCGTTCCGGCGTCCATGTTTCCTTTTTGCATTTCACCACGCAAATCGGCAAGGATCTTTTCCAGACGATCTTTGGCATCTTTGACAGCTTGCTTCGCTTCGTCGTCGGCCTTTTTCTCTTCGTTGCTGCGTCGCTCTTCGAACTTCTTCTTCTGACGCTCAAGTTCTGCGAGTGTTCGGTGTTCGGCACGTCGTTTCCGCAAATCGATGAACCGTTCATCTCCAGCGAGGTAATCGACACAGTTCAAGGTGAACAGGATATTGTCGATTTTCAAGTCGTACATTTGCCGTTGCCAGACGTCAAACATGACGTTGTGAATCATGTCGATGTCAGCAACAAAAATTGCATGAATTCCTTCCTTCTTCTCTTCTCCGTCGGAAGATCCACTCGGTTGAACCAAGGCTGCGATCGTGTATCGCTTATCATCTGGAGTGTAGGTTGACGGTGCCGACATTTGCCGCCCTCCAAACATTCCCGGTCGTGTGATTTCGTTCCAGTCATTCAGACCGGTACTCGACTGCCGAGAGCGGAGCAACTCGATGTATTCCAATCGTGTCTCTGGGTCACGTGAAATGGCTCCCGGGTAATAGAGCAGGAGTTCCTGTAATCCCCCAGCAATGGGATTGTTTGGAATTTGTCTAGAGTCATCTTTGTCGTCATCAGACTCAGTGAGGAAGATCAATTCTTTCGGGAAAACGCTCGCATAGCGAGGATGCGGATTCCGCAAATCGAACAGACTTTTACTGACATCCCAACGTAGCCCCAAAGCTTTCATTAACGAAGTCGCTCGGCCTCCGTCAGCTTTCGGCTCTGCGGGCTGCTGCATTCCCATCATACCGCCGCCGGGACTCGGTTTCGGTTCAAGTGGAGCCCCTTGAAGCCCTGGAGGATTGAACAACGGTACTGGGTCGTCAAAGATGAGTACGGGATGCCCCTCCTTGACATAGTTGACGAAATTATCCATCTGCGGCTGAGTGAGTGAAGATGGCAGCACCGCGAGGAGAACGTCGACTTCAGCTTCGATTTTGCTGTCCGGAGAAACTTCTCTGATATTGTACTGTTTTTCGAGTTCCGTCACGATTTGCCATTCTGGCAAACTGCGGAAAGTTCGCTGATCAAACCCTCCGAACACACCTGCATCGGTCGTCAGGATGCCGACAGTTTTTCGTTCGGCCTTGGAAACAGTTCCAAGAGAACGTGTCAATTCGTATTCAATGGGTGTTCCACGATCAAAGAACGGAACGACAACAGTGTCAAATCCGCTCGTCAGGACGACACCAAGATAAACGTCTTCGAGAGAAAACCGCCCATTGGTCTCACTCTGGATTTGTCGCGGTGTAATCCCCAATGAACTCGCTTCTTCAGCCGCTTCGCTATACGGCTCGACATCGACGAATCGGACCTGAATATTCGCTCCTCCCCGCTGATCATACTCACGCAATTTATCTCGCAACTCTTTGCGGATCGGAACGTAGTCCTGGGGAACATCAGGCGAGAGAAATGCCTGAATCGTCACAGGTTTCTCCTTGTCAATCCCTTTGATCGTCTCGATAGTAGTTTTCGAAAGCGTATGTAGCTGTTCCGAGGTCGTATCGATATCTCCACCGGCCACTGCAAGTGTGTAGGTGAAGCTGAGCAGGGCGACTGCCAGGCAAGCAACACGAGCAGTGTAATGGAGAGCCATTTCTCCAGCATTTTTTCCGCCAGCCCAGTGACGGCGGGCGATGAACACAGAATTCAGATACAGGAAAAATGCAGTGAGTCCAATGAAGTAGAAAATCCCGCTATAAGCCACTTTTCCAGCTGTGAATCCTTCCAGATGTCCCCCAACACTCAAAGGAGCGGTGATGCCCAACGTGTCCTTCAGTAACGTATCAACTCCGGGGATGCGATCGATGAACACAGGAATCGCGCAGATTGCGGTCCCGAGTACAAATGCAACTGTTGCGCTACTCGTAAGCACGGAAGCAAACATTCCGGCAGCCAGAAGTGCTCCACCAGCCAGCCAGTAACCGAAGTAGGTCGTCGCGATCAGTCCCCAATCGGGATTTCCTAACGCGGATAGCACGAACGCATGCGTGATCGAGAACATCAGTGCGACGGTGTAAACAAACAGTACCGCCAAATACTTGCCGAGCAGAATTTCGAAATCGGAAGCGGGTAAAGTAAACAGCAGTTCATCGGTCCCCAACTTCTTCTCATCTGCCCAGGCAGTCATGGTGATCGCTGGAATAATGAACAGAAGCAGCAGCGGAAACTGGCTGCTCAACTGATCCAGGTTGGCGAGATTGTCGGCGAAGAAATTCTGGTTGAATGCCAGAAAAGCTCCTGCGACGACAAACACCACAATGAACAAATACCCGAGCATTCCGGAGAAGTAACTCGATACATTTCTTTTAAATACTGCAAGGATAACGTGGCTGCGCATCTCGATATCTTTGGTTTTTCAAGAGTTTCGAAAGTCGCCCCCTGCTGAAATTTCATTGAGAAGATTCTCGAAGAAATTTCTCGGTGCAGAAGACGGAAATGTTCTGATTCGCCTTAACACGACTGTTGAAATCGTTCTGATTCACTCGACTCGGACCACTTCTCATGTTTTGCATGAACCTATCCCGGCTGGCAACCTGCCGTAGATTCGATGTATTGACCGAACACGCAGTTCACCAAGCGAGTCACGGGTCGAAGCAATCTCGCTCACCCCGCAACGTTCGTCCCGGTGAGTTTTCGGAATTGATCTTCCATCTGGCCGGTCTCGCCCTTCATTTGCTCGACGTTGCCATCAAGAATAATTCGTCCCCGGTCGATCAAAATAATCCGATCGCAAACAGCCTCCACTTCCGACAGAATGTGAGTTGAAAGCAGAATCGTCTTGGTCTTACCGAGTTCGCGAATGAGTTCGCGAACCTGAAATGTTTGATTCGGGTCCAGTCCGCTGGTCGGTTCATCAAGAATCAACACCTGCGGATCGTGCAATAAAGCATGTGCCATCCCGACACGCTGACGATATCCCCGGGAGAGCTTCCCAATCTGCTTTCCCCAAACATCTTCCAACGAGCATTTCTGGACTACATAATCGAGTCGCTGCTTCAGCGTCTCGCGACTCATTCCACGTGCCTGGCCGATGTATTTCAACAGCCCCTGAGGTGTCATTTCATTGTAGAGGGGACCATTCTCAGGCAAGTAGCCAATCAGCTCGCTCGCCTTGATCCGGTCCTCAGCCATATTGAAACCACCGATTCGAGCTTCTCCTTCACTTGGCGTCAGGAAGCCCGTCAACAGTTTCATGGTTGTTGACTTACCAGCCCCGTTCGGCCCCAGGAACGCAGCGATTTCCCCTTGAGGAACAGAAAATGAAACGTCCCGCGTTGCAATGAACGGTCCGTAAAATTTTGAAAGGCTCTTGGCCTCAATCATCGGGTCGGAACACTCGACCATCAAAACTCTCCTTTATTACCCCACCTGAATTATCGGTGTGAATTCACACGATAGCGATAACGGTGACAAGACGCGATGCAACACCCGGTCACGAGATATCAGATTGCATAAACCACATGACATTCAAAGCCGCAAAAGAAATCGCCCTCTCGGAACGGTCTCTCGTCGCCTTCCCGATGTCATTGAACTTGCATGACCCCAACGTTTGAAAAGAAAGAGGATGATTATCCTTGGCCAAGGGACTCTGGAATCGAGTGAACCTGACACACTTACGTTGTTGTCATTGAATGTGAATTCCATAATAAGTTGACTTCTTTTGCTGAAGAGTCAAGTCAATTCCAGGCAAGAATTCCAGTCGATTCAATTTTCCTTGATACTTGAGAGTGCCTGCAATTTCAATGAAATTCACCAAAGAGAACGCAGCCGAAGCGAGCGCAAGAAACCCCAAACCTGCAGATACCATTTGAAACAAACACAAAGCCTGAAACGATCGCTGACGCCACAAGTAATCGCCGCCCGAAAAGAGAGGCAATAATCATCATCTCAACTTGCACCGAATCAGACTGCCCACAGCCCTGCAGTGGTGAAGGCGGACCAGTTTCTTCGCCGACTCTCCATAGTAAAGTGGGGGCAGAGAAGACAAAGCCTGAATCAAAGAGAAAATTCAATCAAAAAGGTTGCTTGACGCAACGTTCCCAGCGAGATAAAGTCTCGCACCAAAGCACCCGTAGCTCAGTTGGTTAGAGTGCATGCTTGACATGCATGAGGTCGCTGGTTCGAGTCCAGCCGGGTGCATTTTTCTTAACTACTGCTGAAACAAGAACTTGTGTTACCTGTCGACGTTCGGCAGTGCAGCCTGAAATTCAACGAAATCCGGTATACTACCGGATTCGGTGAAATGGAGGTTGCATACCGATGTCAAAACCATCCACCCTGCGTGTCCCTTCTTATCGTCGACATAAGTCTTCCGGGCAAGCTGTTGTTACTATCAACAGCCGAGACATCTATCTGGGGAAATGGAATTCCGCCGCGAGCAAGGCTGAATACGATCGCCTGGTCGCTGAGTCCTTGACACATGGACGACAATTGCAAAGCAATTCTGATCGGACAGTAGTCGAAGTTCTTAACGCATACCGCAAGTTCGCAGAGAGCTATTATCGCAAAGATGGTCGAGTCACCAGCGAGTACAATGGGATCAAGGACGCTTTGAAGCTCGTACGCGAGTTCTACGGTCGAGTATCGGCAAATGAATTCGGACCACTGGCACTGAAAGCGGTTCGGCAGCGAATGATTGATAAAGGCTGGTCTCGTAGCACCATCAACAAGGCGATCAGTCGAATTCGCAGATGCTTCAAATGGGCGGTTGAGAACGGACTCGTGCGTAATGATATGTACCACGGACTCATGGCTGTTTCTGGCTTGAGGATGGGACGCTCAGATGCACGAGAAGCAGAACCAGTGCTACCTGTGGACGATGTTACAGTCGAGGTGACCCTTCCCCATTTAACTCCTCCCCGTACAAAACACACACGCGAACGCGTCCGCGAGAGCGCATTTGATGTAAGCTCTTTGCCATCAACAGTATCGAGGTTTCGCGATTGGAACGTGCGATGCTGCTCGATCATGCAAATCTTGAACGCTGGATCAACTGCTCAACAGCTTGGCAAGTTGGGAAGAGAATTTGCTGAACGGTTTTGAGAGCGCAGCGGATTTTTGAGCTTTCCAGGGATACGTCGCTTAACAACATGCGACCCGTGATTCTGCCGGTTCTACCGATCGTCCGGTGATCAAACGACACCTTCGACCTACTCTGAGATCGGCCCGACCGTGGCGCTGGTCCTCTTAAATAATGTGGCTATTTTGCGAGGATTTCCAGCGGGGTAAAAATATGTTGTACCTCGTAATTTTCCTCGTTTCACAAGCGACTTGAACATACCAAGATGGACAAGATTCTGCACCCCTTATTCGCCTTGTTGGCCTCAGTGACGCGTCAGGAACTCGCACGCCAGGTCGCGTACCTCAAAGAAGAGAACCGTATTCTTCGCGCCAGATTGCCGGAGCGAATTGTGACCACTCCGCAAGAGCGAGCCCGACTGCTGAAGGTAGGCCGCAAACTCGGCACCCAGCTTCGCGAGCTGATGTCGATCGCCAGCTACGAGTCATTCCGTCGCTGGGTGCGAGAAAAAGAAGACGGCAGGACGAAGCGGACGAATCCTGATAAGAATCCGACACGTAAACCTGGACGCCCCAAGACTCCTGATGACATTCGTGCACTGGTCATCAAGATCCGAAAGGAGTCGAACTTCGGCTACACTCGCATCCTTGGCGAGCTCCGGAAACTGGGCATTCACATCTCACGCCAGACGGTCAAGAACATTCTGGTCGAAGCCGGTTTCACACCAAATCCCGAAGGCACCGACAAGCAGGATTCCTGGGATGCGTTCCTCAAGCGTCACGCTGACACACTCTGGCAGTGTGATTTTCTAACTAAGCCGATGTGGACGGCCACGGGTGTAGTTGACCTGTACCTGCTGGTGTTTCTGCATCTAGGAACACGCAGGTGCTGGATCAGTCCCTGCACGTTGCATCCAGATTCCGCGTGGGTTTCACAGCAAGCCAAGAACTTCCTGATGGAAGCCGAAGACATGGACCTTACACCGAAAATGGTAATGCGGGACAACGACACAAAATTCATCTCGCAGTTTGACATGGTGTTCAAGGCCAGCGGGGCGAAGATCAAGCGAAACACACCACTTTCGCCCAACCTGCGGGCTCACGTTGAGCGGTTCATTCAGAGTCTGAAGCACGAGTGTCTCGACAAGTTCATGATCGTGGCTCAGCGGCACCTCAACCACATCTGCCGCGAGTGGAGCGCGCACTATAATTCGGAACGGCCGCATGAATTTTGCGAACATCTTCCACCAGCGTGCGAGCATCCACCAGAGCCCGTCGAGTCAATCAAGATCAGAGACATGGTTTGCAAGACTCGGCTGGGTGGACTGCTGAAGCACTACAGACGCCGCGCTGCTTGAAGCAAAGCCATCGCTGGACTTCTAGATTCCGATCTGATTCCTCCCAATACGCAACTCCTCCAGAGAGAACGGTCGACTTTGTCTTTGTTCTACACAATCAACTCCGTACAACGTTTTGTAACGGGCGATGCGTCCAGCACAGGCTAGTTGACCTTCCCAAGGTCTGTAGTGACTGTTGCTTATTGGAACTCATCGAATTCGCGTTTGAGGATTCGCTGATAAACTAGGATTGTCAAAGAGCAGTTCAATTGGTTGAACTTTCTTTCCCAAAGGATCTGTCGCAGGTTTAGTGGGTCAAGTAGGTTTTAGCGACCAGTCGCGAAGTCAAACTGCTTTGTATTCTTAGTGGCAGGGTGATACAGTTAAAAGCCTTCCAGCACGGAACTTAAACCATTTGGGCCTCAGATGATGACGAACTCATTTGACTCTTGCGTGAAAATCGCGGCATGCATATGTGCCAAAGATGGGATCATTTCCCAGGCCGAAGAAGAAACCATGCATGAGATGATTTGTGTGCGTTTTCCGGAAGTAGAGGAAAATGCATTCGAAAAATCACTTCAGGCATTTTTTGATTCGGACGCTGGGATCGAGGAATATCTCAATCTCGTGACCGAGCCAGAACTCAGGACTTTTGTCCTGCAGCTGGCGGAAGCAAGCGCATCGGCAGATGGTCTGGACCCACAGGAAAATGTTGCCCTGATCAAGTCTCGTGAAATCTGGGGGATCAGTCGCGATGCCTAGGACAGTTGAAACCGCGCCCAGCCCAAAATCACACATCAAGACTTTGATGAGAATTGGATATACGCTCAATTCGGCTATTGCCGACATCATAGACAATTCGATTGCGGCAGGCTCGCAAAATATTGATATCTATGCGCCACCGGGGAGAAAGGAGCCGCTGATCTCCATCCTTGATGATGGATGCGGCATGGACCTGGATGAATTGACACAAAACATGAGGATCGGATGCAAGGATCCTTACGCGGAAAGGGAAAAAGGTGATTTAGGACGATTCGGATCCGGAATGAAAACCGCCAGCTTTTCACAGGCCAGATGTCTTACGGTGGTTAGCCGGAAGGAAGGGCAGCCGTTGGTCGCTGCGAGATGGGACATCGACAGGATAGAAGAGATGGACTCTTGGTGCCTGGAAGTTTTCGATCCGGCGGAAGTAACACAGATCGATGGTCTGAGCCCTGATTTTCCCGTCAAATGCGGCACCCAGCTGATTCTGAGCAACCTGACCTGTTTTGACGTCGGTAGCCACGCATTGGATCACGATACCGAGTTGGCCTCACGACTTTCTGAATTGCGGTCGTACATAGCACTTCACTTTCATCGATTCATGTCTGGACCTGATAAACGGGCATTCACCATAAATTCGACTCCAATCGAACCTGTGGACCCCTTCATGACGAGAGAGAGAAGATATCAGGAGGGGCCTTCGGAAAGAATGAGATGTAAGGGTGGACACATCAGCATAAAAACCCACGTACTTCCTCATTTCAAATACATGAACGCAAAACGCTTGGAAGAGCTGGGCGGGGCAGACGGAATCACGAAGAATCAGGGGCTATACATCTATCGTGAAAAGCGTCTCATCATTGCTGGCGGATGGCTTGGAATGAAGCCCAGCAGTCAACTGGGAGCTTTGGCACGGGTGCAGGTTGACATTCCTTCTTCGCTTGACAATGACTGGTCCACCGATGTCAAGAAAGCAAGTCTCCAGATACCAGTCAAAGTAAAAAGGGGGCTTAAAAAGTTTCTTGCAGATCCCGTCAAAAGGTCGAAAAAGGTCCATCGTTATCGGGGCAAACAGGAGGTGGCCAATGAGTTCTGGAAAATTTGCGAGGATGAGAACAGTCAAACCATTACCTATCAGATCGATCCTGACAACGATCAGTTGAGAGAGATCCTGCGAAACAGTGATCGCGAAACAAGTGTCCTACTGATCCGTTACCTGAAACTGCTGGCAGAACTTGTGCCGATCAACCACATCTATGAAAAAATGTCCGAACGTCCCAGAGACGTCAATCAACAGAACGTTGATTTAAGCGCACTTGAGGAACTGATCGAGAAAGTGATTGCAAGGTAATATGAAACAGACTAATTCAATCTTCAACATGCTTTTAACCACTATCAGCTCAAAACTGAGGGTACACCAGACGATGGGGAAACCCATCACCAGTGGATTGATTAAGGAAAAGATATCTGAAATCTGCGATGAGTTGAGTTCAGAGCTTGATATTGAAATATCAGAGGAAGACGTCAAGCGACTCGAGTTCCAAGTCGGTCTAGCATTCAACGTTCAAGTCGGTGAAAAAGCTGTTGTGCTTCCCAATAAGGATCTGCCACGTTGGTTTGACGCCAAGAAGTCGGAAATAGATTTTGCGCATTGGGACGCCTATCGGGAGATGCTCGAGTCAAAAGGTCGCGCGATGACGATCGTTGACGCCAATGAGGAAGTGATCAACAACATCCTCGATTTCTCTGGAGATCCAACGACTCCAGGAAAGTGGTCCCGAAAAGGTCTTGTAATGGGCAACGTACAGTCCGGAAAAACGCAAAACTATCTGGGGCTTATCAATAAGGCAATCGACTCTGGTTACAGGACGATCATTCTGTTGGGCGGCCACCTCAACGACCTTCGCAGGCAGACCCAGGAAAGGGTTGACGAAGGCGTCTTGGGACGAGAATCCAGACACCTTGCGGAGGCCCGGGCGGTGCAGCCAGAGAGGATTGGGGTCGGTCTGATCCGTGACAACGAAATCGATACTGGTACGACGACAATTGGTGATTTCAATAAAAATTTCGCGGACCGTTTTGGGTTTAAACTGAGCGGATCGAAAGTGGTCATCTTCACGATCAAGAAGCATACGGGTGTTATGGAACGACTTTACGATTGGATCCGTAATTTCCATTACCTGGATCCTGGTCAAGATAAGAAGCTAGACGGTCCATTGCTGTTAATTGACGACGAAGCAGACTACGCCTCCATCAACACCAAGCATCACCGGGAGGAAGTTACACGAACCAATGAATTCATTCGAAAACTTCTAACACTTTTCCACCGCAACACATATGTTGGTTATACGGCGACCCCTTTCGCAAACATCTTCATCGACCCGGACGACGCCAGCTATGCTGACGAGGATGATATCTTCCCCTCTGATTTTATGATACGAATTCCAGTTCCCGACAACTATATGGGACAGGATTACTTTTTTGGTCAAGGGCTTTCAGAGGTACAAGAAGAAGGTGAATCCGATTCTGACCAGAATTCGCCTACGATTCCTATCTATGATCACCAACCTGTTTATCGATTAAAAAAGGACACGGAGGTAAGCGAAGTTCCTGAAAGCCTGAAAGAAGCAGTTCGCGCATTTCTTCTGGTCATTGCCATCAGGAGTCTTCGCGGTGAGAAGTATGCCCACAATACCATGCTGGTAAATATTTCCCATCTCAAAGTTCACCAAAATCAGTTGGAAAGACTTCTGGCCAACTACCACCGTGATGTGCTCAATGCTCTGGAGTCTTTTGCTGGTCTCGGGATCGTTGAAGCCAGAAAGTCCGATATTCTAAAAAAAATGGAGGATACATTCCATAAAGTGTTTTCTGTCGCAGAAGAATATGAAGACATATTTAGCCGCCTTGTAACATCGGCTCAACGTGTGAAAGTCTGGGCGATCAACCAGTCCAGCCGAAAAGATGACCGGAATCTTGACTACTCGAAGCACAGTGAGTTTGGGCTCTGTGCGATTGTGATTGGCGGTCACAAATTATCACGGGGGCTTACGCTGGAAGGCTTGAGTATTTCGTATTTTGCAAGGAATTCGAAGGCGTACGATACCCTGATGCAGATGTGTCGCTGGTTTGGCTACCGACCGAACTACGAAGACCTCTGCCGGGTTTATCTTCCAGAGGAGTCCATCGAATGGTATTCCTTTATTTCCACTGCGATCCGTGAACTCTATCAGGAACTGGAGCTGATGGCACGCAAGGAGGCTCGGCCCAGGGAATTTGGCCTGAAAGTGAGGGAACATCCTGGAGCCATGCTGATTACGGCCAAAAACAAGATCGGATGGGCTGAATCAGAAATCCGTTCGCAGGATCTGTGGGGACAGGTCCAGAGGCGATTTCGGTTCCGTCCTGATCCTGAGGTCAACCGAAGAAACCTGGAATTTACGACCAGCTTCATCACAAGGCTCATGGAGGCTGTAGAACACAAGACGGATACGAAAACTGGTGCCGTGTGTTTCCCTGAAGTTTCCTACTCGGACGTCATCGAATTCATCACGGAAATGGACTTGCCGGAAGATGATTTGGGTAATGGTGCCCTGATTAAACATCTCAAAAAGATGGAGGAAATGAACCTAGCTGCGACTCGAGTCGTCCTTTTTAACCAGATGAGTAAGCCTCTGAAGTTAAAATGGGAAGCTGAGGAGAAGGATTTGACCGACCATAACAAATTCGACCAATACAAGAACCACTACTCAGAAGGAATTAGGAACGGCATAGAACTGACAGGACGCCTGGAAATTTCGAAAAACTCGGCGAATCACTGGAAGAAGCGAGTGGCTTGAGGCTCAGGCTCAGTGTTGGGATTATTTCATGAAGTGTCAATCACTAAACAGCCCTTAGTATTGTGGTGATTTTACAGAACCAATCATGGGCTTCATGGCAGAATATCTATTCGATAACACTGAAACCAATCGACTTTAAGTAATCGAATGTTGTGTCATAAAACGTCGAGTCCCGTGTAGGATCGTTCGAGTCACCATTTGGGACATAGATTACCATCCCTTGTCGTGCCCGAGTGAGTAAAACACGATACGCATTTTTCAAATACGTTTTCCTCTCATCTTTTCGAATATGAGTCCACCGGTCCCCTCGAAAAGAGAAATGTCCCCAATAATCTGTTGTCTTGCGAAAATCAGCATCCCAAGTCACCAAGGTCCAATCTAGCTCAAGTCCTTGAACCTTAAATTCGGTTGCTGCATCTTCGAGGTAAAACGATGACCTGACATCCTCTTTCGGATTCAAAAACCAATGGATTGGATCAATCTGAATTCTCACATCAATTGCGTGAGGTTTAAGTCTTTGTGCTTGAGACGAAGCGACGACACCGTAGCGTTCACTGCCTCTTGCTTTTCCGCGAATCCATTCTTTCGCAACATTGATGTCCCGAGTGATTACAATGGGATATTTGTCATTAATGGAAAGTAATGTTTTTTGTGCCTTGCTTAAATCGCAATCGAGTAGCTCTTTCACCAAAAGTGAAACTTTCTCTGCACGATAAGAACGCATCGAAACATTCAAGTGAAGCTGGTCGATGAATTCTGAACGACCTCGTTTTTTTACTTCGTCAATAACGCTACCCGACCCGTATTCTTTGTCAGTTAATCGAGACGACAGTAACAAATTCCAATTTGGAAACGATTTTGACACAGCGCTGATCCATTCTTGAATCCCAGCTTCGCCAGTATTGATTTCTTGCCCGCCTCCAACCAAGCAAATAACGACAGCCCAATCTTCATGTCGATCAAGGCAAGATATTAAAAACTCTGGCTCGGACTGAACAAAGTCTTTGAAATTCTTCTTCTGCATCATGAACTTAGTGGTCTGGTCGAGATTCCAAGCTCGTTGAGCTTCGTCGAAAATTGCAACGTGTTCTATCGGAGGGCGATCAGAATCAACTAGACATTCATCTCGGAAGTGATGTACGTTTTGAATGAACATTTTAACTTCGCTTAGAGCTTCACTCTTTTTTGCTTTTCGCCCCATTTCCTTTTCACGATGCACTTTATCCCTCGCGAGTGCTTCACGCAGTACTGCAACGAGAGGGCCATTGCCTGATAAGAATACTGAGTGAAGGTCCTCGGCCTTATTCGTATGGCTTGTCGCGATATCTAGCCCAACAAGAGTTTTCCCAGCGCCAGGCACTCCCGTCACAAAACAGATATACTTCTGCTTTTCACGCTTCGCAGAATGGATCACATTTTCGATGGCGTTGGTGGTCAATGTAAGATTAGTCGCTGATGCATCATTTCTTGTGATTTCTTCCACCAAATGCCCACTATAAAGCGCCTGAGCTGCCTCTATAATTGTGGGTGTTGGTGAGTAGCGACCTTTTTCCCAATCATCCACGCAACGGTTTTCTCCACAAGTCTCTGCCAATACTGATGTAATCACGTGCAGCAGATTATTGGAGTTCGACAGTATCGGATTGTATACGTCATCATGGAGACGAGCGAACCTTTTATCTGCACCAGTTGTAGCTGCAGTTGCTACAAGCACTGGAGCGATAATACGGTCGTGACTCGTCTCATGAAAATTTTTAAGATCAAGTGCATAATCCCAAACTTGGTCGATTGCTGCGGAGTTGAAGGCCGTTTCCCCTACTTTGAATTCGAGTACGAACACCACATTTGCGATAACCAAGACGACGTCAATTCTTCTTCCGAGGCGTGGAATGGAATACTCCAAATAGATTCGCCCTTCAGCTGCAATCGAAACTAATACGTCTTTCAATATACAAATTTCTTGAACCCACGCATCACGTTGCGAGACATCAAGCTCAAATGTGTTTTTCAGTGAGAGTGTTCCAATGATCTCTTCTACGCTTTTCGAAAGAAACTCACTGATGTTATCGCCGTAGAAATACCTAGTCAGTGGATATCGAGTCATTAGCCCCTCCTTCACTTTCATCGAGTCTGACATTCATGCTCAGCAAGAATGTCAGTAACATTTTCAAACAATTGCAAGTAAGTTAGCAAACCTGCTCTGCGAGCAGAGGCGGGACTGCGTTGCCCACCTGGGAATATTGTGACGTTCGGGGACCGCAGAAGAAATAATTATCAGGAAATGTCTGAAGCCGGGCAGCTTCTCGGACCGTCAGGCTCCGGCACTGTGCGGAATCGGGATGGATGAAGTAATGGCCGTCTTTCGATATATGAGAGGTAATCGTCGACGCTGGCTTTCCGGCGATCTGGACACGAAAGCGATCATCAAAGTCGCCACTCGAAGCATTCTTGTGATTGGGCTGCAGGTCGGCGGGAAACTGAGCAAGCTTTGGTGAGACCCCATTCACTTTCGCATAACACGTGGCGAAGAGATAACGCGCCAGGTCTGTGTCCATATGACCGCGGGTTGAATGATTGCAGACTCCTCCCAAGCGTGAATCCAGATACCAGTCTCTCAGTGTCGATGGAAGACTTGATTCCGTTTTCCAGGAAACAAACTCGCTACCGCGATCTTCAGGAGAGGAATCGAGGTTGCTGATGATCGAAAGTATTTCATCACGGATACTTGGAATCGTCCCATTCGAGACCGACTTCAGCCAGCGACGTTCATCCTCTGGTGTTGATCTGACTGTCTGCTCAATCTGCGTCTGACGCCACAGCTCGGGGCTGTCCTTCAGGTTGACATATCGCGAGCTGACTCGCTTCCGAGACAAGCCACTTCGCAGGGGAGGGAGGCCACCAATAATCTCTGCGACAGATGGTGCAGGAGACGGAGTGAGAAACGGCAATTCCACATCTCCAAGATCTTCACGAATGCCAATTAGAAACACCCGGTGACGGATCTGAGGAATGCCATGTTGCTCGCTTGCGACGAGAAAGTCGCCCGGATGCCAGGCGCCTTCGACCAGCGAGTTCCGAGGTTTGATCAGCGGAACAATTCGGTATCGTTGCGAGCGATTGACACGCCGTTTCTTACCAGAGGCCTCAAGCGGTGATTCGAGGTCAGTAATGATCTTTTCGAAAACCTTTTGATTATTCACTGTAGCAGACAGAAGACCTTTAACGTTCTCCATCACGAACACAGATGGCCAGTGTTCCGCGATGATGCGGAGATATTCCTGATAGAGCGAAGATCTGTGGTCGTCTTCAATGCGGTAGTCAGCAATCCCCTTGTTACGGGCCCTTCCAGCGATTGAATATGCCTGACATGGAGGCCCGCCAATCAGAACCCACGGTTGCTTCCTGTTTTTCACAGACTTCCGAATCGCACTGCCAATGAGCTTGTGCGATTCCTCCGATGCCCCAAGTTCTGCACAGACGGCTTCCCGTTCCGCCGTTTTCCATGCTGCCAAGACATCAGGTTTATTCTGCAGGTGTTCAGGCAGGTCTTCGAGCTTAAGTTCGCCTCGGAGAACCTGGTAATACTCCTCAGGCGCTGTTCCGACAGGAAACTGCCGGAAGAAGCTCCGCAGTTTCAACGTTTCATGTGCGCGGGGATCCTTTTCGACAGACAGCGAAATACGGAACGGCTGGTACCCATCGCGTGTTCTAAATGAACTGAATCCTTCCCCCAGACCGCCAGGTCCGGCAAAAATATCAATAACCGGTATCTGTTCGATTTCTTCCATTCTTCAATCCCATTTCACAATCCACTCCGTCGCTTTGCTAATCAGCTGGTTCTCGCACCTCCACATGATCGTTCGTGGTTGATTCATGTAACGCCTTTTGCACGCAATTTGTTGAGCGATTACGCCAAGTTTTCCCCCTATGTTACGCTGCCCATCAGAAACAGGAAGGCACAGGCGAAAAGATTCAGAGTTCAGCGACAAACAAGAGATCTTCAGGCACAAAACACCCCTGATTCGATCGTTCGAATCAGGGGTGTCGATTGTCACCGCCAATGACGGCTAAAGCAGGTTGACCACCTTGTCGGCCAGACCCTTCTCGCCTGGGTTCTTTTCCCCCAGCACGATGTTGAGCTTACCGCTTGCAGCGATCTTTTCTAGGACTTCCAGTTCCCGCAGCCGCATAAGGACCGGGTTGTCTGCCAGCAGCTTGGCCGTGTTGGCCTGTGACCGCATGGCAGCCGTTTCTTCGCGGCGGAAAATCAGGTTGGCCTCGGCTCTCCCCGTGCAAGACCCTTGGAGTTCCTTTCCGCGTCGGACTCTGAGGATTCAAAACCGCAGCTATCACACGGTTTACGATGATCGCCGACGCATCTACGTTCCGGGGACTCGACCGCCAGAAGTGCCCAAACCTCGCATCAGACGTTCCCGACTGAAGATTCGGGCGGCGAACAACCCTGTCCGAAACGTGATCAAGGTGGCTCGCGAATACGAGGCGTTTCTGTCTCGCCCCGAGGTCTATGGTTATCGCCAAGTCGCTCAGAATTTCGGCATCTCGAAGGTGATGGTCAGCTACTACCTCACGCTCCTGAACCGGCTCCCAACAGAGTTCATCAGCTGGATGGAAACCTGCGAGGAGGAACTCCCGCTGACATTCTTCAGCCTGAAGCGGCTGAGACCCGTCACGATGCTGGACGAGCCGGACCGTCGTCCCGAACTGGTTGCCCTGACTCGAAAGCTGATCGAGGAAATGCAGGGCGATCCGTCTGAGGCCGTGCCAGCTCTCCTGGAACTTCTCGGGGAATCGGCACTGGCGACCCCGAAACCGCGTGAACACCGGTCGATCCAGCTCGACTGATTGATACGACTGGGTGGCAGCTTGCCAAATCAGGCTCACAATAAGCCACTCGGTCTTTCCAAAGGCCGTCACCGGGGTGCAAAAAATAGATTTCCCTGTGTTTTACTTTGTTTTGCGAGTCTAACACGATGCGGAATGTTTACCAGTCTCTGCTGCTATTGATCGCCGGAGCCACCCAGCAGGAACTGGCTCGGCAGGTCCGCTACCTCAAGGTTGAGAACGAAATCCTGCGGGGCAAGCTACCCAAACGGGTGACATTGACCCCGAAGGAAAAGAACCGTCTCGCGAAGTTTGCAGCGAAGCTCGGTTCGGCCCTGAATGAACTGGCAACGATTGCTCATCCGAGCACGATCCGACGCTGGATTCGAGAGGCGGCTGGTGGCGTGAAAAAGTCGGTGGCGAAACGCGGTCGCCCCAAGACGAAAGAGGAGATTCGGGAACTGGTCCTGAAAATGGCTCGTGAGAATGACTGGGGGTACACCCGGATTATGGGTGAGCTGAAGAAACTCGGGATCACTCCGCCGTCTCGCAACACTATCAAGAACATCCTCAAAGAGAACGGTCTCGATCCGGGACCGAAGCGAGGCGAGGGGACCTGGGACGATTTCCTGAAGCAGCACGCTTCCACGCTCTGGCAGTGCGACTTCTACGCCAAGAAAGCCCTGACACTGAAAGGCTTTCGGGATCTCTACATTCTCGTGTTCCTGCATGTGGAATCTCGGCGAGTTTACATCACGCCATCGACGTTCCATCCCAACGAGGAGTGGGTGAAACAACAGGCTGTTGCGTTTCTGGACCACGTAAAGGAGAGCGATCTCGACATCAAGCTGTTGATGCACGACAGGGACACGAAGTTCACTGCCTCATTCGATGCGTTGTTCGATCAGGCGGGCGCAGAAATGAAGCAGACAGCATTCCGGTCACCGAACACAAACGCCTTTGTGGAGCGGTACATCCAGACGTTGCAACAGGAGGTGCTGGATCACTTCATCGTCTTCGGAGAACAGCACATGGATCACATCGTGGCCGAGGCGGTTGAGCACTATCACGAGGAACGTCCTCATCAGTCCAAAGACAACGAGCTGTTGATCAAACCGCCTGATGATCGAACCGAAAAAGATTCAGAGAATCAGCAGCTCAAGCTCCACTGCAACGAGCGGCTCGGGGGACTGCTGAAGCACTATTACCTGAAGGCGGCGTAGTGTTTGCCTCTTTCGGCAGCTTCGGACCGTACCTTTGGTGTGGCCATGTTCTTGAAATGTGGTTGAGAGCTACCATTGGATCGGTTCCTCCTCTCGAAAGAAGCCACCTCTTGTGCCGTCGTCCGTGACCGTGGCGCCAATCCGCCAAAGCCTTCAGTGCTGCGTTGATCATTCCGTAGACGCCCGGTCCCACAGCACCAAATTCCACCTGTCGCGGCGAATGGATATGATGCCACACGACGGAAGAAAGGAGCGGACTGACCGCGAACAGGGGCAAAGTGGGAACCGTGCCGTGTTACTGTCGCGGCCAGCCGCTCGCTGACCGATGGTCGCTCGAACGTAATTGTCGTTCGAGCTGGGAAACCTATTTTGTTGGTTGTGGACCAAGCCAGAACCAGAGGCCGATCGTTGCCGACGCGAGAGCAACTCCAGCAATGAATGATGTCCAGAACCCTATTCCAAGACGTTCTGAGAACGCGATGGGAATGAAAAAGGGGAGTCCGAGAGGAACCAGAACCAGCGTCTCGCGGGCCAGCTTGGACACCGTGGTCAATTCCTGTTCTTTGTGCCACACTGCGATGAAAGCCACGATGCTCACGATCGGCAGAGTCAGCAGCAAAGCTCCAAGTCGCGGGTAACGGTCGGCAAGCTGCGACACGCCTGCCACGACTAGACCGGCAACGATCGCTCTCCACCACATAAGGCTCTCCAGCTCAAAAAATGCAGGGCTACTAAAAAGGGGTTACTCCACAACGATCGGTACGTCGTACTCGACGGCTTCTCCGTCAGCGGGCACGATGCGAAAGTGAATCACGACTTTGGATACGCCTGCCGGAATCTTGAGTCCGCCTTGTGCGTAGTGCGCTGGCTCCTCATCGGTGGTTGGTTCGTAAACAGTCGCAACTTCCTTGGCGAGTTCTTTCCCATCTTCGCCGAGCAGTGCATTGAACACTTTTGCATCATTCACCGGTTGGCCGTCTCGGGTAATTGAGACAGCAGGCTCAACTTCTTCTCCAGCATGGAGATGCTTGCCGTGGTGGCCGAGCTTGATGATCAGCCCGGCGTGTTCTTTGGGTTCACCCTCCCATACCAACGCATCATCTTCTCCGTGAGAGTGGCCGTGGCTGCGATGAGCTTCTTCCTTGAAGTTGCCTGCGTACGGAGTGCCGTCAACGGCAGCGCTGATCGTTCCCTCATACTCCATCACCGTTGCAAGGCCATCGTGTGTCCCAACAAAGCGGGAAGACTTTCCTTCGGGTTCGCCATCCAGAGGGACCGGTAGCAGGTCGGTCTGCAACTCCGGTTTCTTGATCGTCAACAGAACTGACTCGGTTGTGATCGGTACTGGCGTCTTCTCATCACTTCCGAGCACATAGACCGTCGCCTCCTTTTTGTCGTGATCGACGGTGAACTCAACGTGATACGTGCCTCCGCCCCAGTCGGCCACTGTTCCGCCATGCGGGCCGACACCATGACCATGTCCACCCTCACCATGATCGTGCCCACCGGGGCCGTGGTCGTGACCGTGATCCGATTCAGCGGATGCGCCGGTTCCCGATTGCTGGGATGAGGGAGTTTCCGATGGTTTGCTGCAACCCGTGACGAGCGACACCGTAAGCAGCGCCGTCATTGACAGGTATCCGATGCGAGAAATCTTCATTTCTGGTTCCTTTACTAAAACTGAGGGGAATTGAGGGTTCGTGGTTCAAATGCTGGCCGACTGCAATCTTGATGTTGAGGTGGCAGCCGAGCTGACGGAACAAGGATTACGGCTCAATGTGTTCTCCTGATTCTTCGAGTTGCGTGAGTCTCATCGCATCCTTGCCACTGAAGGCCCAGAAGATTCCGGGATGGATTAGAAACTCACAGAAGGTTGATGTGATGAGCCCACCGAGAATGACGGTGGCCACTGGATAAAGAATCTCGCGCCCTGGCTCTTGTCCTCCAAGAACAAGCGGCAACAAGCCGAAACCGGCTGTGAGTGCGGTCATCAAGACAGGAGCGAGTCGTTCGAGGCTTCCCCGCAAGATCATCTCGCGACTGAAGTCTTCACCTTCCTCCTTCATCAAGTGGAAGTAGTGTGTGACGAGCAGAATCCCGTTTCTCACGGCGATGCCACCCAATGAAATGAAACCGACGAGGCTCGCGACCGTCAGCGATTGATGGGTCAACACCAACGCCAGAACTCCGCCAATGAAGGCGGTCGGCAACGCATTGAGAATCTGTAAGACGACGCGAACGGACGGAAACAGCAGCATCAGGACGACGAACATTCCCACAACGGAGACTCCCGCCAACACGACAATGGTTCTTGTGGCACGCTGTTGACTCTCGAACTGCCCTCCGTATTCAATGAAGTAACCGACCGGCAGCTCGACCTGACTGTTGACTCGCTCGGTGATCTCCTTCACGGCACTGGCGAGGTCGCGATCCTGCGTGTTGCAGCGAATGACCATTCGACGACGTGCGTTTTCCCGATTGACGGCGTTTGGACCTGTTCCCGGGCCAATGTCGGCCAATTCACGAAGTTCGATCTGGCCTCGATCGTTTGGCAGATCAATTCTCAAACGCCCCAGGTTCGCATAGTCCGTCCGATAGTCTTCTTCGAGCCGCACCAGTAGATCGAAACGCCGTTGCCCCTCCAGAACCTGCGAGACGACTTCGCCCTGCAACGCCGTCTGCACAATGTTGGCAACGTAAGCGCGCGTGATGCCGTGAAAGGCCAGGTCATCGGCACGGAGTTGAATGTGAAGTTCCTCCGTGTGTTTGATCGGCTCGATCACGGGAGGCGTGATACCGTCTATGTTCTGAATGGTCGTCTTGACCTTCTCCGATAACTGTTGCAGGGTGTTGAGATCATCGCCGTGTATCTTGATCGCGATTTGTGCGTAAACACCGGACACCATGTGGCTGATGAGGTGGGCCAACGGTTGTTCCACTTCAATCGAAACGCCGGGAACTTCTTCTCCCAAATCGTCCAGCAGTTTCTTGATAATCTCGTCACGATCATGCTGGGCCTCGGGATTCATGCTGAGGATGTATTCACCAGCATTGACTGGCGAAGCGTGTTCATCCATTTCCGCTCGCCCCGTTCGCCGCACGAAGTGCAGGATCGCACCGTCCGGGTTTGACTCAGACTTCTGCATTTCGCGGAGCTTCCTGTCGATCAAGCCCGACGTTTCATTCGACGCAAGTAGCGACGATCCAGGTGGCAGGGTGACGTTGATCTGCACGCTGCCTTCGTCAAACTCGGGGAGAAAGTTGCGACCAAGATGAGCCATTTGCCAGCCCGAAAAGCCGACAGCAATCCAGGTCAACAGGAGCAATAACCCCGGAAACGCCATACTCAATCGGATCAGATAACTGACCATCCATTTCATGGATCGCAGGAGGAGGCCGTCCTGTTCAGCGTGTGTCGCCTTCGATTGCGGAAGCAGGTAATACGACAACACTGGCGTGACGGTAAGCGAAACGAACAGTGAAGCCAGAATTGAAATGATGTACGCCACACCGAGCGGCGTGAACAAGCGACCTTCCACCCCCGAGAGCGCAAAGAGCGGAAGGAACACAAGAATCACAACCGCCGTCCCAAAGACGATGGCACTGCGGATTTCTTTGCTTGCTTCGTAAACGACCTGGATCGCGGGTCGAGGCGTTTCGAGTGCGTTGTTCTCTTTCAACCGTCGAAAGATGTTCTCGACGTCGACGATGGCATCATCGACAAGCTCTCCCATTGCGACGGCCAAGCCCCCCAGCGTCATCACGTTGATGGATAGCTCCGTACCAGACAGCCATCCAATCACACGAAACACCAACGTCGTGATGACCAACGAAAGAGGAATGGCTGTCAGCGTGATGAACGTCGTGCGGAAGTTCAGAAGGAACAGAAACAGAATGATGATGACCAGCCCCGCACCCAGGATGAGTGCTTCGCCGACGTTGAAAATGCCTCGGTCGATAAAGTTGCGAAGCTGAAACAACTCCGAATTGATCACGATGTCTGCCGTCAGCGATTCTTCCGCTTCGGCGAATGCCGTTTCCAGCCGTTCAGTCAAATCACGAGTATCAACATGCGGCTGCTTGACGATGGTAAAAACAACGCCGGGGCGACCGCTGACACTTCCATCACCCCGTTTGAACTCCGCTCCCTCCACCACACTGGCAACTTGTCCCAACAGAACTGCACGCTTCTCGTTGGCTTTCACCGGAATCTGACGCAGATCATGCAGCACGCGATCGGGTTCCGGCCCGAGCCGTCCAAGGACTCGAATGGGGCGTTCCGTTTCACCGGTGACCGCGAAACCGCCGCTTGTGTTGATGTTACTTTCTTTGAGTGCCTGCTCAACGTCCTGTAATGTGACGCCGTATTCCAACAGGGCCGTCGGATCAATCCTGACTTGGTACTGCTTCTTGTCACCTCCCAGAATGAACGCTTCCGCAACACCAGTCACTTTCAGTATGCGTGGCCGAATAATCCAATCCGACGTCGTTCGTAGCGACAGGCGTCTCGATTCGTCGGAAGGGAAGTCAACTTCGTGCTGCTTGCCGTCGATGGTGATGATCGCGACATGAGAGTCCTCTGCCTGCTGGAGAGAGTCCTCCGATGTCGACTCAATCCAATCGACACTTTCGACATCCACTTCCTTCCAGGTACTGACCTGATTTCGCTCTACCGGCTGCCAAACCTTCAATTCTGGAGCTTGGTCGTCTCCGCCGACCAACTCGACAAGCAGCCCGGTCCTGCCGACAGGATAAAGTTCTCCGCCGTTTGGTCCCTGTTGTCGATAGATTCCCGCGACGACGATCTGCCCCATAATTGATGCAGGCGGCGTCATCTGAGGCAGAATCCCTTCTGGCAACACGCTACCCAAAGTCGTCAGGCGTTCCTGGACCGTCTGCCGAGCGGCTCGAATATCGGTGTTCCAGTCGAACTCGATATAGACGACGTTGAGGCCAGCCGTGGATTGGCTCCGAACCGCCTGAACTCCGCTGGCACCAAGAAGCGCAATTTCAATCGGTTGAGTGACGAGAGTTTCCACTTCTTCCGTAGCAAGTCCTGGGCACTCGGTAATGATGATGACTCGCGGTCGGTCGAGGTCAGGAAAGACATCAATCGGCATTTGTGAGGTAAGATAAGAGCCGTACACCAGCATGAACATGCTGACCACGAGCACGAGCATTCGGTATCGGAGTGCAAATCGAATAATCGCGTTGAGCATTGTGCTTTCCTCAATGGCTGGCGTGGACGGTACCGTCCGCATGAACATGAACGTCGGCACGCACGCCGCTCGCCGCTTGTGCTTTCAGCACCCGATTGAGTGACGCCGCAGCCCCTTGCGCAAGAAAGAGACCGCGTGTCACACTTCCATCGTTGGCGATGACGATGTTCCTGCGATCTTCATGGAGCACATGCACCGCGATGCGGTTGAACAGATCACCATTCTGCTGGAACACGTAGGCTTCGGGCCCTTCTCGAACGACAGCCGCACTGGGCAGCACTAACACATTGGTGAGTTCCTCAACGGGAACGTGCAGGCGAACTCGCTGACCTGGCCGAAATCTCCAGACAACAAACGTTTCACCGTTTTTCGTGTAAGCTCGCGATTGATTCGTCAATGGGATAAAGAAATCGAACGTCCGGCTGGCCTCGTCGATCGAGTTCGAGAGATAGCGAATTTCGAATGTCTGATTGAGGATTGGCCAGTTCTCAGGCTCGTCTTCTGCAAACTCGACGGAGATATTCCAGCAATTCTGAGCAGCCTTCTCCAGATAGGGGGCCTCACGTTTGAACGCGTGACCTTCAAGGTAAAGTGAACTGTGATTGGCCAGAGTAATGAGCAGTTGCCCCGCCTGAACTTGCTGGCCAAGTTCGGCATTCAGTTCCTGCACCTCAAACGCGAAACCATCGGATTCATCAGCGGCTTGTTCAAACGCCGCTTGCTGAATGGTGACAAGTTGCTCTTCTGCTTTGACGCGTGGTGGTGCCACGACGTCAACGGTTGATACAAACTCTCCTCCGGCCACTCGTTCGATCTGCTCGGGATTCAAGCCGCGTGTGAGCAAGTCTTGGCGATGTGCCTGAATGACAGCTTGTTGCCGTCGCAATTCATTCTCCAAGTCAATGACCTGCTTCCCGGAGATACTTCCTTTCTCTGCCAAAGGTCTGAGACGAGCCAGTTGCTCCTCAGCAATTTGGACATCCTTGGTCGAACTGAATAGCTGCTTTTGGGTGCTTTGCAGGTATTCGCTAAACAGACGCAGTGTGAACAGTCGATCTCCGGGGCGGACGGTGTCGCCTGGAAACGCATGGACTTCTGCAACAACGCCCACCGCCGGGGATGTCACGCCACGATCAGATTGCCCTGGACGATCGACAATCGCCCCAGGAACCTGAATCGTTCGCCAATACGTTTGCGGACGTGCTGGTTTTGCGACGAGTTCGAGATTCTTACGTGCCTGAGCAGACAGCTTCAGCACTTTCGGTTCTTCAACAGGTGGAGCAGCATCCTCCACATGCGATTCTGGCGCATTCGATGCCAGCATTGGCTGCCAATAGTCACGGGTAAACCAAGCTGCGGTTGCTATCGCAGCGAGGATTACCGCGCCACCCAGTGGGCGCAGGAGTCTTGTGTATCGCATGATAATTTGATCTCGAAATCGCTGACAAAAGAGTGATCGTCGCGCCTCCGAAAATGAGAGGCCGCAGACGTTGTCGATACAGGGACTCAGAGTTTCAGACTGCGCATCGCTTCATTGACATGCGACGAGAGAACTCTGAGCAACGCTACAAAGAGGGAGCCGCCATCCTCACGAATTGAACGGAGACGGGGCTATGCGAGCGTTAGCAGCGAATCGAGAGAAACTGTAAATAGAGCGCGCAATGCGGGCGCGGAGCGACTGTCTGTCGGTGCTGCCAAGGAATACAGCCTGGCACAGTGATCGCCTGTGAAATGTCTTCACAGAGCCATGCGACACAAAAGTCCACACCAGTAATGCGAACGATCTCGCCATCACGAAAGAGCTGTTCGTCACCAGTGTAGACAGCCGTCGAATCGTGGTCCGAATGCTGCTGACTGGTGGATGGCAAAGAATCGTGGTCGTCATGCTGACCATGATGCGTATGGCCATCATGCAGATGGAAGTGTAGACGATCCGAATGACCTTCTGGCTCACCAATCAACGATCCAGCATGCGAATGAGGCACAGCGAAAACGCTCTGGCTCACCAGCAGTAGAAGGATCAGGATTGAAGAAACAGCTCGATTCATACTTGCGCAATCGCTCCGCAGAAGAAATATCTTGACGCGGAATCATACCTCCCATTTGCAGGGTGGTCAATTCCAGCTTGGGAACGGCCTTGAACGATAAGGCGAAACACTGTGGTTTCGCTGGCAACCAGCTTTGCTATTGGCCACTTAGTGCCTGTCCCCGAAGGCTGTCGTCACCATCGTAGGTCTCAATTTCGGTCAGCCCACCGCTCAACAGTAAACCATCCAGTTTCGCGTTCGCTTGGGCGAGTTGCCCCAACGCCACGACATACTTGATGTTGGCGTCGTAGAACGCCCGTCGAGTGGTTAGGACTCGCAGGAAGTCAAACTCGCCCGAATCTCGCGCCGACTGCATCAAATCCATCGCTTCTCTGGCCTTGGGAAGGATGACCTTTTCGTAACGCTGGACCGTCGCGTCCGCGACTTGATATTCACGCATCACGCGTGCCAAGTCCCGCCGGATACTCATCTGAATGCGTTCCACGTTTCTGATCGCCTCACAATACTCAGAGTGAGCTGCCTGAATGTTTCCCTGGTTTTTATTGTGAACAGGCACAGGCATGCTGAGTTGCAGGTTGATGAAGCCCTGGCCTGTTCCATTATCGTGACCGGCACCAAGCTGGCCGGTGACATTGGAGATTGGTTGGTTCTGTTGACGTTGAAGGTTTGACCTGGCCCGATCCACACGAGCCTGAGCTGCGGATAAAAGCGGACTTCTTGCAACGATCTGTGCATATTCAGTGTCCGTCTCACGCAGCTGTTCTACCGAATTGAGTTCTCCGACGAGTTCAGATTGAGCCATATCTGGGATACCGGCTAACGCAGCCAACTCATTCCAGGCCGCAGAGTAATCAAACTCCGCTTGCTGAATTGCCAAGTCGATCTCGCTCAACTGAATTTCCGATTGCAGCACATCAGGTTTCGCTCCGACACTGGCCTTCACCCGATCTTCCGAGACGGTCACGCCTTTGAGTGCGACGTCTCGAAACTCACGGGAGAGTTCAAGCCGTTGCTGAGCAGCGAGCGCTTCGTAGAACGCCAGGCGAATATCCGTGCGAAGCCGTTGCCTTTGAGTTTCGACCAGCCAGTTCATGGCGTTGACGTCGTGGCCAATCACTTGTTGGTTCCACGCCAGCTTGTCACCTCGAACAAATGTTTGCTCGACAAAGAATGAATGCTGATCTGTTCCGGCGTCTGCTAACTGTGCGCCGTTGTATCCAACGATAGGATTCGGTTTGAGGCCGACTTGAATCCGAATGCCCTGCGCTCGTGCCGCTGCTGCTGCGGCTTGTTGAATGGCGGGATTGTTGGCAAGAGCTAACTGCTCGATCGCCGCCAACGTCAGTCCGTTGTCGGCCTCGACCTTCGATGGAGTGGGGATCGGTGCCAACTCCATTGGAGCCGCAAGTTGAATGCCATCGACAGACGGCTCGTTAGTCGAATCGGCTGTGTCGATTTGGTGTCCAACGGTTTGAACAACACTTCGATGAGAATCAACCGCATCACCGATGTTGGCTAGAATTTGGGAATCGTGGGTGTCCGAAATCGGCCTCGCTGCACTGTCGTTCGTCACTGCTTGACGGGCCGTTGAGCAACCAGTCGCGAGAATCAGCAACGATACGCCGAGGGAGTAGAACGGACCTCGTGCTTTGCTCAGCGACGTACGGAAAGAGTGAACATTCGTGCCGAGTGCTATACGACGCAACGCTGCCCTTCGAGTTGTGGTGACCAACTCGCCAACCGACTTGAAACAATGCTGTAATGCCGACATCCCTGGCCTTCCGTGGGCTTGGTGAATGAACTGTCGGCACGGCTCCCGCTTTCCGTATCGGATTCTTCGCTACGCTCAAAACCGGCAAAAGTCAGGAAGAACGCGTATTCCGCGTTATCCATAACGCATCGGTCACTGAATCCTTACAACCGTCACAGTTTGAACGCATAAAGTGACCCCACCTGAACCGAGTTCGAGTTCTACGCGATGCCCCCTGACATCTATGTAGCATCCAGCTTGACATCAGTTGCGTTGTGATCAGCCGTCAAAGCTGATACCCGCGTTCCGACCGTACAAACGAGAGCATCGGCTCATCTACTCCATATCGCAGTCCTCATCAGGATCGACCGACGTATCAACCCATTCCTCGTGAGTCTCGTCGCTATACAAATCAAACAAGCGGCGATTGATCGGACGGTTTGCACGAGCTTCCTGCCGCGATTTGACTTCATCCCACAAGGACTGCGATTCCTCGCCGGACATCGAACCATGTTCAAGCAAATACAATGCGAAAGCCTGAATCATCTCGACGGTATTGGCATGACTGACGTACACGGCCGCCCGTGCGATCTGTCTTTCAAGCATATGTTGTCCAAAATCGCCGTCTGACCAAACGTAGCTGTGGGATTCGGTGGCAAGTTGCCAGTCGAACGGAAACTGTTGCACTCGTGCGATCGAGCAAGGTTCGCCCCGAAATTGCAGTTCTGAGGCAGGACCACAGAGTGCAACCGCAGTCAGGTTGTCCATCATTCGTGTGTGCTCGCTGGTTCCAGGCGGCAAACGGACTTCACGCGGCTCAACGATCGTCCGTTCGTCAATCCATTGTTTTCCCCTGGCTTCCTCGAAGATTGAATCTGGGAACTCATCGAGCGACAGTCGGAAAACAGGAAACTGAAAACCAATCGCTGCGTATGCGTGACCGGCAACGTGCCAGGCTTGTGCTTCAAGCTGCTGTGACATGACTCTCCTTCCGTAATAAATCGTTTTGGATCTCCGCTTTTTGCTCGATGTTCCGCGCGGCTCGCTGGATTCGCTCCACTTCACATTCGACGGCTTGCAGTTCGTTGTCTGTTGGAAGAAGACCTCGATGCGTCATCTCCTCGAAGTCCCACAGGTTCTTGACAATCAACCGTAGTGCTAAACGAGCCATCCCGATCGTTCGGCCTTGGACATTGCTTGACTTCAGAATCGAGATAACTGCTTCTTTGCCGAGATGCCCAGGAACTGCCGACGAAACGTCAACTCGATCATTCACGCAGTTTTTGAGACGAGTGGCAGCCAGACGAGAAAGCCGACTCAAACACTTCGACTCAGCGAGGAGCCGACGATCGCAAGTCACATCGACTCGGTGTTGAAGTTTCTCAAGGCTGCCACGTGCCCTTGCGAGGCGACTGAGTACCTCACCAAATTTCACCGTATCGAAAACCATATCGTCGGGTTGTGGGGCAATGGATCGGAACCGCCCCTCGATGACACCATTGATGCGGTGACGTTGACGCACATCCGAGGTTCGGCTGAGGAACAAGATTGCCCCACGCGACTGAGGTCGGACTGGATCAAAAAGTGCAGGCATAACTGAATGGCCGCAGTTTTCGATCAGTGTTTCGACAGCGTTTGCGAACTGAATCGCCCGCTTGAGTTTCGGGAATGTGGTCTTCGTTTGCGTTGCAATCTGTTCAGCGAGTTGCCGCGCCGGGCAATGCATTGCAAGGCTGAACCATTCGCAGAGTGGAGATTTGCTCTCCGCAGCGACTCGGCGACGGACTTCGAGAAAGCGTCTCCCGTCAAAGCATTCGCGTTGGAGTCCAGATGCCACCTTCTTCGTTCGTCGTGGTTCTTTGATGAATTCCACAAAGACTTCGGTAGAACAAATCCGAGTTGCGAGTGCCTTGCGAAAGACTGCCGTTGATGGACGATCAGGAGCGTGAAAGAAGTGGGACGGGCATTTTTCCCGGCAGTCATTGGCTCCGAACTTCGCCACGGGAACCGATGCGGTGGGCAGTTCAATCAAAGCCTTGGCCCACTGATGTTCCACGTTCGAGTCCGCATTTTCGGAATACCAGATTTCGCAGAGCAGAGCATGCTCGCGAAAATAATCGACGTTCCAGTGCATCCGCTTGCCGTCAGCATGTTGGCGTTTGTGGCGGGCCAGACGACGGTCGAGTCCACCTGGACCGCAAGCACTGCCGACATACAAATACCAACCCGGTAGAAACTTGTGCTGTGCTCCCTTTCGATCGAAGGTGATGGCGGTTTTCCGAGGCAAGTAAAAGACCAGGACATAGACTCCTGGAGATTTGGGAATGGAGTGCATAGGGCTCCCCTTATCGACCGACCGAATCGTCTTGAATCGGCCGGTCGTGAAAAGGTAGGCACTCCCTCTTGGTGAGCCAGACTTGATAGGGGACAAAATGGTGGCTGCTCTACGCAGCCGTGCGAGGCCACTCTTGACGAACCTCGCCGTCGATCACTCCATCGAGGACGATCTTGGTGCCGGAGTAATACTGCTTGTGAAACAACGCTGTGTCAGTGGCGTCGCATTGATCGCGGATACTGCGGACCCAGTCCGTTTGCATCTCGCGACGTTTGGACTTGGCCGCTTTTTCGCAGCCCGTGATCACCCAGTCGATCTTGCGAAGACGACGGCCAAATTTGATTGGGCCGAGAAGCGGCTCGGCCGAAACGAACCGTACTGCCGCTGGAATCTTCGTCAGCAGGTCGATGCGTTGCACGTAGTCCTGATTCTCGACGGTCACTCCGAGCCAGACGTTCTGGTAACCCTTGCCCCAATCAGCCGGAAGACGATCCTGGATCAACTCGGGACGTTTCGTGAGGATCAACCAGTCGAGGTGCTCGCATTCCTTGATGATCTCCCACGCTTCCAGTCGCCACGCATCTGCATCGGCGTGAAAGAAGTCAGACAAGGAACAGGTGAAGACTCGGGAGGGTGTGCCACTCTTGAGCGCCTTCCGGTTCCAGGTGAACGGGTTTCGCCACGTACCTTCCTTGGTTCGTATCGGCCCGTTGAATGGGGCATGCCCACGCAACTTCAACCATCGGGAGATGTAACAGTGTTGGCACGCGGGCGAGACTTTCTGACAACCCATCCACGGGTTCCAGGTGTGGTGAGTCCAGCCGATTTTGGAGTTCTGCATTGTGAGGGTCTTTCTCTTTTGGGTGAAACGCGAGTTGGGACTCGCGTAGAGAAACTGGTAGATGACCGGCGTCTTAGGCGAGAGGCCGGTCATGAGACCCTCTTGGTCAGGGGTGGTCGTCACACAACATCACGTTTGTGTTGTCATCGCAGTACCGCTTACTTCAAGAATCAAATTTTTACTCCCAGAGCCCTTGGTGAATCAGGATTGCCTTGGTCAGGACACGGTAGTTGAGGTAGTCGTTCCACATCGCAAAGGCCATGGGCACGAAAAGATCGTGGAGGTCGAGTTCATCCGTGACTGGAAGGTATTCATGCGCGTAAATCGGTTTGCAATCTGGTGTGGCATCAATGCCTGCTTCTTCCAGCCACTGAAACATCCAATCCTCGGATACGTTTTCAATCACGTTGCGTAGTCGGCTGGCCAGATCGTCTTCTTCGTCAATGAAATTGTTGAAATACTCGGGATTGGATGCTTTGACAATGAGCTCATCGATGTCGACGTAGCCTCCGTTACAGACCCACTGGTAGACGTGGTGTGTGATCGGATTCATGGCCAAAATGGTGGGCTGGACTTGACTGGTCTGCGTGTTCACGGTCGTCATTTGTTGTCTCCAAATATTTTTTCAATCGAGATTTGGTAGCACCGGGTTCGGTGTTGGAGACAGCTTCATACTCAATCGCTGGCGTGCGTCTTTACTCAGCTGCTCGGGGAGTTTGAGCGTTTCGTGAGAACGACACGGCATTGACGATGGAGATCGTCTCGTGAAAGTAGAGGCAAAAGCCTGACGCCATGAAGGCGAGTGGTGGCATTCCCTGGCAGAAAGTCGGCGAACTTCTTGAGTCGCGACACGGGTAATGCAGTCCCGAACACAATCAGTTCGGCGTCGCAAACGCGGCAAGTGTTTTAGCCGCAGGCCGGAGCAAATTTTGCTGGCGTATTTAGGAATACCATGGACAGTGAGAGCGATCAATAGAATCTACGAAGATATTTGAGATCACGCTGAAAATAATCGCGCACCACCAAGCTGCCTTCTGTGGGGCGTCCCCCAGGCCTGATCTACTCTGTGTGAGCGGGCAAAACCAGATTTTGGGCAAGCTAGCTAGGATGTCAGGGTATGTTCAACCGCCAGATCGCAAAGTTCAATACGCTCGCGAAGCTCACTCATGCCAAGTACGGCCTGCCTTGCAGCAATTCGGAACCGCGAAATGGCTATTCACCTCTTGCATTGGTTTTACCGCCCGAGAAGCTACGAACGGACATTTCCCAGAGGTCGAAGCCGTACTTCTCTCGAACGACTGTCATGCGCATCACATCTGTTGTTCCATCTGCAATTCTCAACCCCATGAGGTCACGGACCCGGTCTCCAAGATCTACATCACGGCTATAACCCAATGCCCCATGCGCGCGCATGGCTTCATCACAAGCCTCTAATGCAATCTCAACTCCTTCGGCCTTGATGCCATTGACGAGAGGTTCCGCAGCGTCAAAGTCGCCCCGGTCGTAGAAGCGAGCAGCCTCCCGAGCTAGTGCCAATGCCATTCGTAGTCTGGTCAGGTTTTTGCCGATCGGTTGCTGAAGGTGCGTAAAGCGTCCGATCGGACCACCGAAGACATGCCGCTGCCGGATTCGCTCAGCCATGATCTCCAGTGCCCGTTCACCACATCCAATAGCCGCCGCCGCTTGCATCAATCTCCAATAGAGGAAATGTTCCTCGAAGAGTTCTCCTCCGGAACCGTCGTCTCCAATCAAATGCTCGGGACCAACATACATGTTGTCGAACTTCAACCCGCCAAAAGAGTTACCCGTCAGTCCATGTGCGTACCGATCGACAATCTCCAATCCAGGATGATCAATCGGAAGAAGAAATGCTGTCCGATCGTTGGAGGAACCATCCGCTGATGAGGTGTAGAGAACAACGTGAGTTGCCTGTCGCAGACGGGCGTTCCATAGCTTTGAGCCGGTCAAACGAAAACCGTCGCCGTCTTTTACAGCTCGACTTTGCATGCTTTTGGTATCTGTCCCGGCATTCTCCTCGGTAATCGCGACCGCAAAGTAAGCATTTCCAGCAACCAGTTGTTTGAGCGCGACTTCAGCAACTGGCGAATCCATCTTCACTGCTGGCCGACCGTGAGCACCACCCACCACATCTCGCAGATTCAAGTTGTAACGTCCGGCGTGGCGGAATATCTCCAGCATCTGCTCAGCGCTCCAGCCACTTCCCCCAACAGATGCTGGCAAGTCCAGCCCCGGAAGACCAAAGGTGGCACCTCGTCGACGCCACTCGCGTGGCGACGTCAACTTTCCTTCCGAACGAAGTTGTTCAGCAAGCTCGTCGATCGCTGTCTTTACCTGGTTCACGGTCAACGATGGGGTTGACGGCGGCACCATTTCCGACGGGAATAGCCGTACCTTGAAAACGGTATTGAGTTCCAGAACGAGAGGGTTTGAGGACATCTGCCCAGGACTCTCAAAGTACACTCGTTTGTACTTGATCGCGGGTGAATCGCGTTTCTCGACCGTGAACTGGTAATCCTTCATCGGTTTGCCCGGATTCAAAACGCGAATCTGAGTATCGCCAAGATCCTTCAACAGCACGAAGTGCCGGCCGAGCACATTCCCACCATTCGTTGTGACGGTGTATGCAAGAATCGTTAGCTCTCCGCCCTTGATTGTAAGATCAGGCCCTTCACTGTCGGACCAGTACGGTCCGGTGTTTGCGTGGATACTGTTTCGTGCAGACACGAAATCCACTTGGACTTTATATCCAGGGATTTGGTCAGCCATCCAATCAAACAGATTGACGAATCGGTCGTTGGTAATTCGGCCTTCCTTTAGTTCGGGATGAGTCTGGAACAGTTGGAGTGCGTATTGATGAGGTTTTGGATGCAGCGGCTGGCCAGTCATCGACCGAAGCGTCTGCATGGCGATCAAAGCCGCCGAGATAGGACACGCCCCACCGCCATCGGTGTTGATCAGCGCGTCAAGTTCTCCTTGTCGAACGACCACAGGAGTGTTGTTCGAGTGCGCATCTTGAATCGCACGAATCGCATACGTCGGAGATGAAAGCACCTGGTTCGAGCCAGTCTGTGCAGCGGGGGTATCAGCCCTGACAGCAGATTGCCATGGATTGCAGCACATTGACACAAGGAAAATCAGTAAATAAGAATGCCGCGTCGCAGAAGTCGTTATATTCATTTTGAGTTCCTACTTAGGCTCGCTTATCTGATTATGGATGCTATTGGTTGTTGTTCTCACGGCACCAAACCACTTTGCTCTCGCGAAGAAAGAAGTGGCTGCGACATCCTACTTTCCGCCAAACGGATGGTGATAAAGATACAGTATTGTTTGCATTGAAAACGATTGACCACCTTGGTCTCGTGTCGGCTAACAGATTCATGAGAAGTGTTTCACCGCAGCCACATGGGCAGATCATTGCAACAAACCAGAGGTACTTTTCCTCGCCTGCTATGTAGATTGTTTCCGGTTCGATTTGATCTGGTAGCTCTTCTACATGCTCCGTCTTGAAGCGTACCGGCTTCCTTTGAAACCAACTGCAAAGCCATGCCAAGTTGCGAGAGAAGAACTTTCTCATGCCGTTTCCACCTCGCTGAGATAGGGATTATCGAGGAGGGGCACGGTGTCACCTCGCCCAACATGTTTGGAAAGCGCCTGACACGGCGCCCCATCTTCGTCCATGGGAGCAAAACGGGGGTCCGTCAAGCTGCTCCCGAACCTCGCAAACTGCTCGTTGCCTTCGACGCGAAAGGGATGCAATCTCGCGAGGATTTCCAGCATCGTCAAACTTGCATAGTGCATGTTTATACTTACAACAGCAGGACGATCTTCCTGAACTCCATGGATGTATTTGTCTTTCAGTTGAGTGGCGTAAACCTCTGGGTTCGTCCGCTTTAGCCCTTCTGCCTCAACCTGTCTCATCGTGATCACTTTTCGACTCAGCAAGCTGGAACCACCAGGTTGGAGATAGTTGACCGAACCACAAATCTGATTGATGCCACCGTGACCATCCGCATCAAGGCGAATACCGACGTCGAAGTACGGCATGCAGTAGAAAGTTGCCAGTTTGTTCAGCAGCCAGCGTCCTTCAGCACTATCCATACATCCCACGACAACATCACATTCAGCAACACGCCTGATGATCGCCGGTTCGCAAAGATTGTGTGGCAACGCCTCAACGACCGTTCCCAGCGCGACCGATTTGATCCACTTCTCGGCAACCTCCACCTTGAGTTGCCCGATGTCGCTCTTTCGCGCAAATGTAATGCGGTTTAGGTTTTTCTCGTCGATGCGATCGGGATCAACCAAAACAAGATGGCCGACATTGTGCCTCATCAGCATTTCAAGCATCGGGCTGCCGGTGCCCGAACAGCCGACAACAGCAACAGAAAGTTGACGCAGCAATCCCGTTGTCCCAGCGCCGAATGCCTGCGCGTTGCGCCAAGCGAACCCTGGCATGTCATCGGATTTCACATCCGACGCGAACCAAAAGTTGAGATCGTCGCCGACAACGGACAATACGTCGATCGGCTCGAGTCGTTCTTCGGGCGTCATCCAGCGACCGAACAACGATCCGTCAGGTAAAACGCAAACGCTACCATGGGGTAAATCAGAATCCGTCCACGCTTGGACGGAAGCGAGCAGTTCGCGATCCGAAACATCATCGGTGGGGGAAAATCTGGCAAGGCCACAGGGATGGCTGTGAAACTTGATAACAGTCAGCCTTTTGTCAGTCGTTTCGCGGAGGATCGGGGCAAACGCATCAGTTTCCCAAGTAACGCAATCGTGCCGCCGAACAGGACACTTTTCGTATGGGATCGTATGAATCGCGCGCACGCTCAACGCGTGGACACTGTTCCCGTTCCGGCGACCGCAGAGCGCAAATGCCACCGCTTCCTTACCATCGCCTGGGTACAAATGGGACATTAGCAGTTCATGTTGTCGCCCCGTCATTCGCAACTTGGTTTTCATCGGTCAAACTCCCTCGCCAGCCAGTGGTCCACCAGCGTCAAGTGCGTTGAAATATCATCTACGCCGACGCGCCACGGATTGGCAGATGTGTAGTGTCTTGACCATCGTTGCCACGGCTCCCCAGCAACACTGTGGTTGGAAACGGCAGGAATCTTCTTGCCGTCTGACCGCTGCAAATCGGGTCGAAAATAGACCATGTCCAACGCGGCCTCTGGATACGCGCTGGGGATCAAGAGCAGGGCCGAAACCTTCGGATGGTTGTAGCCCTCAGGAAGAGCCCAATCGTGGACGAGAAGGCATCGCTGCTTCCCGTCCACGATGGTTTCCCACGGCAGACCCCGTCCGTTCAAATGCTGCTCGTCCCACTCAGGAAGACGGAAATCTCGCCGCATGACTCAGCCCTCCGTTTGATCTAGGGGCAGGGTCATAAAACGCTCGACGCCGCGTCTGGTGAAATCGGCGACGTCATCCAAACCAATCGTTTCGGTTTGGCCACCTCGCAGCTTTTGCGAGATAGTGAACTGTTCGGGCGGTGTTTTCCCCGCGAGAACCAGCAGTGCCCGCCCCGTCATCTCGGGAACTTCTACGACGTAGCGTTCCTTGTCGATACGGATACGGTAGCGGCGTGCTTTGGGCGGTTTTCGGCCCGCCTTTCCGCATTCTTCGACATCCAGCAGGTCAACGACATTATCATCGTCAACTTCGGCAGTCTGATGTTCAGACATAGCTCAAATCTCCTCGCAGAAACACGGTCTGCGAACCGCCGCCAGCATTCTGATTGAAACGGACTGCGAGAAGAGCTACGCTACGAAGTAGCGGCTGGCGGGACTTCGCGCTGGTCACTAACTCAGCCGTTTCGCAGCTTGTCGCCAAACTTGCCTGCGATGCGGCTATTTTCTTTCGGGAATGCCGTGAAGCAATTCCGACCGCTTTTGCTTTCCTCTTCACCCTAATACTCGCACGCCCCGGAAAATCGAACCATGGAAGTTCGAGTTTTTCCTCAGTCGTCCTCGTCGGCATCATCTTCTTCAGCCACCAGGAAGGTGACCGCGTAGCCGGATTGCCCAAAGATCAGAATCTCCTCCCAGAGATCGTGCGGCGGTTTGCCCTCGAACCAAATCTCGGAATCGACACAGCCCTTCGCCGACCGTTGTTGCGCGGCAAGTGCATTCTTGGAAATCGTTCCGGTTGGAACGTCAGACCCTCGTTCGACCCATCCGAGTCTCAATGCTCGCATAGAATCTGACGTAAAGCTGAAACGCACTCGACCGTTCTCTGTCAGCACGGCGCAACACGGTTCAAAATCGAGCTGAACGTAGCGTATCACGGTGCTGAGTACTGAAGTCTCAAATTGGTCGTTCGCCAAGTCCGCCAGGTCTTGAAGAGAACATCCGCCGCGATGCCTTTTTGCAAAGTCGTTCATCGCATGTCGTGGCATCAAGAGTGCCGCAGCAAACTGATCGGCTTGGCGTTCCAGTGGCTTTTCAGACACAAACCCGGCGCGGGAACCGTGCCAGAAACCCGACAGCAAGTACTCACGATGGGCGGGGATGTAAAAATGTCCCAACTCGTGAGCGATCGAAAATCGAACACGCCCCATTGGCCGCAACCCTGGTGAGGCTTCGGCGTAAAACAAATAGAATCCGCTTCGGTCATGTTGCTTTCGGTACTCAAGTCGGCCATCGAAACAGTCATCGTAAGTACCTGGTAGGACCTTGATTTGCTCCTCCGCTGCGATCTTGAACGGATCGACCGGCGTATCACAAATCTCATGACCAGCGCGAACTTCGTCGGCAAGTTGTTCGAGCTCAAGCGGTTTCACTGCTCCTCGGCTCCCTCGTCATCCGCATCTTCCAGTTCACGCAACTTTCGCTCCATCTCCTCGCGTGCCGCGTCGGTGAGATTGTCCTCGTCACCTCGATTCATCGCCGATGCCAGTTCTTCATCGTGAAGTGTTTCGGATTCTTTCCAAATTGACGTCGCCTTAGATTCTCGTGTCCCACTCATTACTCGCTCCACGAAATCATCTCCCAGCTTCTCCAGCACCTGACGATCTTCGGCTGTCAAAAACCGTTTGGCTTTCTTCAACGCTTCCATATCCAGATCGCCAGAATCCTCCTGCCGGAAAGCTGCGGCAATGAGAGCGTCGAGCGCCTGATCCTCACGGTCCAGTTCGCTGTTCATAGCTCACCTTGCTTTCCAAAGTTGTACCCTTTGTCTACCAGCAACTTCCTGACCTTCGCTCTTGCCTCCTGCAACGCACGCTTCACGGCTGCCAGAGTTTCCGGCTTGCCGGCCCTTTCGGACACAAGGCGTTGCAGTTCTGGCATTGAAGCCGTTTCGGGAAAGTCGCCTACGAAAACATCCATGACAAGTTTTTGGCGATTCGGGAGCTGACTAATTGCCTTTCGGATCAACTCCATCACCTCACAACGTTCAAGCTGATTGAGTTCACTCCACGTACCTCCAATCTTGGTGTTCCTGAGAAATCCACCGACCGCGTCGACCAGCCGATCTCTGGCATCCTGACGACGCAGACGGTCAGTCGCACGCCGAAATGCAATCGCGCGAAGAAACGGAAGAAGTGGTTGCTCAGGATCGAAATCCTTCGCTTCGAGAATGCCGGTGATGACATCAGCCCAAACCTCTTCAAGATCTGCTGACTGCAATCCCGGAAACCGCTCACGCAGCCACCCGCAGATTCCGAAACGCAGGTGATGGTGGATCAACTCGATCCCTTCCTTCACTTCGTCTTCGGAACCGTCAAGCAAAAGGCGGACGTATTCCTCATCAAACGGTTCACACACTATCACCTGCACTCCCAAACGCCTGTGAGATGATTCTCTGCCCACAAATACTGGAATGGGTCTAAGGTTGGCGACGTCTCCCGCATCTCTTCGCCAAGATCAAACTCGCAGTGACCACCAAATCGAACCACACTTTCTTTCAAAAAATCAACTTTTTTGACTTCAGTTCTTAGGCACCCAACTTGGCCCCATCATCCATCAACCCAGCTTCACGTTGTCGTCTAGTCCCAGTTCCTTCAGGCCTGAGCGTGCTTCGTCAGCCTTGGATTGCCCTTGCTCGCCGTCAGCGGGGACCTCAAACGATACTTTCAACCTCAGCCCATCACTTGACGCAAATCGGCTGAGCACTTTTGTATAAAAGTTCATCCATTTTTGAGGCGGTACGGTTCCCTCCCAGCGAATCGCCTTTTGACTTGGTGGTAGATCATCACCTGGCCCTGACCCGCCTCCAGTCGTCTCTTGCGGCTTCACGATCCGGACTTCAGCAATGGCTTCCAGACCCTCTGATTCGGCTTTTATGGTAAACAAGCCACCTTCATTGTCGCTGCTCGCCTTGTAGAGTCCGTCGGGTGTGATCTCGCCACCCGACGAAGTCCATTTTGTGGTTGGGATCGAACACGCTTCGCCGTACTGATCGACTCCCGAGCAGGAAAACGATGCTTGCTCGCCGGGCTTCAACGTAACGTCAGTGGGGCGGATAGTGATGCGATCCAATCTTGGTGGCTCACGGAGCTTCTGGGCGTCCTCCGCTCTGAGAATAAAAACATCCTCCGCAATCTCGACATCACTTTCAGCGAGACTCTCGTCGAAATGGAGAAGCTTGAACTGGCCGCTACTTTGTTTGACCGCGTATCCCAGTGTGCCGTGACTGACCCCATCAGCGATCGTCCGCTTGATAGTGTCGGCATCGAGCAGCCGAGGAAGTTGTGGCGATGAATAGAATGCATCACGGACTCCCTTTGTGGACCACTCCGTCAATGCGGGCGGCCAATACTTCAGCAACTTATTGGCACCCACACCTGAGGTGATTTCATCTGTCCGGCTCAACTCGTTGACATACAACTCAACAAGGTTGCTAGCCTGGCTCGACGTGATCTGGCCGAGGTCGATCTGTCGCAGTTTGTTGTCTTTGCCGAGCAGATAAAGATAGCGGTACGTTCGCCAGATGGCCTCTTTCATATCGGACTTAGCACGCCCGAGGTTCTTCTTCAGAAGACGCTCCTGACCTTCATCCAACTGTTTGCGCGTATCGGTGTCGTCTTCGATCGCCTCCCAGGCCAATACATCGCGTGTAGCATCGTGGATCGCGTCGGAGCCATCTGGGACGGCAAACAGTAAGGCTGATTTGTAGGTCCGGCCAGATGTACCACACTCACGCACAATCGTTTCAAGCAACTTTTCAGTCGCACGATCGCCCACCAGATGATCCAGTCCCATCACAGCCAGTGTCAGGACGGGACGATTCGGGACATCATTGCTGCGTTCAGGAAAGAATCGACGGTCGAGAGCTTTGGTTCCCTTATTGAAGAGATCCTGTGTGTCCTGCTTGATACGTTCGCTGATCTCTTTCCCCTGAACAGCACCACGGCGGGTGACCAGAATCTGATTCAGGTTGGGAGTCAGTCCAAAGCGGTAGTGGTTTTTGTCCCAGTTGAGGTAGTAACAACTCCCCACCAATCCTTCGAGCACATTTTCGACGTCGACCATATTGAGGTCAGGGGTGCCCACAGCAGCCCGTATTTCCGGGAGTGTTGCGACCGCCTTCGATTGGCTCATGCCGCCGTTCGACTCAAAGAAGATCGCCGAGGCAACCTTCCGGTGCAGGTTCGACTTCTTGATTGCGTCAGATGCTTCACGATCCAGGCGAACCGCGTGGGCATCCTTCTTTCCAGCAATATCCGTTGTGAGCGGAACTTCAAGTTCGTTGGAACCAAGTTGCTCGAACATGGCGGAACGGAAAATCGGGTCTTCCAGAGGAGCGGAACCGAGTGTAATCAACGGTTCACGCATCGCTTTGCGGTGTTCGTCCTGATATGCATGGGCCACCCACAACGCCAGCAACCGCAGAATGCCGCGTGTCCGTTGAAAGCGGGGCAGGCTCTGCCACTTCCGCTCAAAGACGGACAACACAGAGGGATGGAATGGATAGCAGGTCTTGAACAACTCGTGGGCCGTATCGGAATCAATCCCGCTCAGTTCCTGGGCATGGTCGACAGCCCAGTCGGCATATGCGGTCGCCACTTTCTTAGCCTCGGTGTCAAACAAGTCCCATTCAAACAGTCTGCGCCGAATGATTTCGGCAATCTCGGCATCGGCCGACATCATGATCGCCTTGCCCAGGCGATCGAGCAGCTTCTTCAGGGATTGGAAATCCCGGACATCTTCGGGGGACATCTCCAGGTCTTCGGAAGCCGGAATCGACACACACACCACGACGTTGTTGTGAGCGCGAGCTTCTTCACACAGGCTTTGCAGAAAGACGAAGAACTGATCACGCATTTCCAGCTTGCGTGCCCGACTGATGTAGTTCATCAGCTCGTCGATGAGAATCAGAGCGGGCTCGCTCCCCAATAACTTCTGCAACACATCGCCACCGGGAGCGATCCCTTTGGCGTCGTGCTCAGCAACAAGGTCGAAACCTTCCTGACCACGCAGTTGCCAGGCGATCTCGCCCCAGGGAGTCTTGCGAACAGGTTCTCCGTCCCCCCCTCGCCCCTGAATGGCGTCGAACTCTGTTCCCACAAAAACAGCTACACGGGCTTTGGGCACTTGGGAAATCTGAGCTTTGGCCAGAATCCGCTCGACACCCTTATAGGATTTCGCTTTTTCTCCACAGGTCGCCAGATGCCACAACGTTGTCAGTGAGTGGGTTTTCCCACCGCCAAACTGAGTCGCCATATTGAAGACAGCCGAGGTCTCAACCTGAACCCCGGATAGTCTGCGCACAACCTGTGATGACAGGTCCAAAAGGCTGCCCGTCAAGAATGTTCGCTCGAAGAACCTCGCTGGTTCAATGTAGTCAGGCGAGACGTTGTCCCGCTTCTGCCGAATATGATCCAGATGGACCGCAAACTCAGAGGCATCCATCGGTCGATTCTCCCGCAAATCTTCGCGGGGCGTAACTACTTGATACCAGGGTTTCAGCTTCGCCATGTTGTTATCCTTGATGCCGCTCAGACGGCTCAAATGCGGTCAAATTTTCCAAGATTGGTGTCAAGCAACCACAGCTTGAAGTAACCATGCGGAAAAGTTTCGCTTTCGCCGCGACTTCCGGTCACCACCGTGGTGACACCTTCCAGTTGTTTTCGATCTTGAAGTGACAGACTTCCGATGACTTCACTCGCCAGATGATTCATCAGTCCCCGCGTCTGCTCCCAGTCACGTCGATAAGCGTAGACCATTCGCAGCGGCGAACGTGTGCAGAGCACCTTCCACAATGAATAGGCGACTCGATCGTCGCGTGGACTGTTCTCCAGCTCAAAAACCGCGACCGGCATCGGCCAAGGGACATCGCCACAGCTTTCACGATCGGGAAAGGCCATCGCATCCAGCGCGAGATATTCCGATGCCGTTTCTGGTAAACGCCGAAGACGATGACCACGGGCAGTTGCTTCCCAGCCCATCGACTCGCAAGTGCGGACGACCGCCTCTGTCGTCAATCGCGTCCAGTCCCCCAGGTTCTCAGCCAGAGAGGCTTCCTTGAGCGGCGCAGCCCGGCTTGGCTCCTGCACATGTTGCAGGAAACAATCCCACCAGTCGCGGACACCGCTCTCCGTCATCAGGCCACCTCGCTCATCTGAAGCAAGTGAGTTCCATACTCTGCAAACTTGCAGAGCTCCGTCTTGAAATCAGACGTAGGCATGGACTCCAGCAGTTGCTCATAGGTGACCCAGCTCATTGTCAGGGTCTTGATCCGTTCCCCGAGTTTGGGATAAGTCCAACCCTTCGTGCTCGTTCGTGGATCGACGCGGGAACGGTCGATGTCAGCAAGGATCGCGTTGCGATTGATGCCGCCGTCTTTATTTACGTATTCCCGCCACTTGTAGGCGTACAGACGACTGGCTGAGGATTCACGGGGCGTTTTGAAGATTCTAGGAGTGAGCAGTGTGACATGCACATGTGATGGAAACTGACCGTCGCCTTGAAACGTCAGAGCTGTTTCGACCACCCGTGCGAACTGGTTGCGTCCCCAGTCGTGAGTCGTTTTGGCCGCAATGTCGCTCAGCCATTTCGCTTCAACGAAGCAAACCCAACCATCCTCACCATGCGGTCTTTTACAATACTGCACGCCGCCCACGGTTCCTTGGCGGATCGCGGCATCACCGAGAATCAGATCAATCTGGCTGTTTCTCTCACTGTTACCAGACGTACCCTGTCGGGGTGACATTGGATGTAGTTCCAGCCATGCCTCCGCGACCGTTTCTGGTCTCGTCCCCATCAATACGTTCGCCAAGTTAGGCAGCGACTTCTCGCCTCCAACGATGAATCCATACAACAACAGAAGCGTCCATACTTCTTCGTCATCGAGTGTTTTTTGCTTGTCACTTGCTTCATACTTCGTGAGCCGATCGAGCACGTGCTTCGTATGCTTCGTGCGTGGTGCAATCCGGCTTAGGATGACCGAGTCTATCTTTGAGGAGAGTGTCATAACCCAAGCCCCTTCTTCCTTGCCAGCACACCATCGACCCAGCGTTTTTCGTCGGTTTCTTTGGGGTACAGGGCGGAGAGGGATTGGGCGAGTTTCCAGAAGCGGGCGTCGTTGCCTGCTCCGTCATCGACCAGGAATCGACGCAGGGCTTCGCCGCGACCGCTCGCGAACAGGATCATTGATTGATGGACGCGGTCGAGGACCGTCTCGCCAGCCTGGGGTTTGAGTTCGCCAGCGACGGTTTCTTCGGCTTCAGCTTCGATTTCGTCGAGGGTCTTGAACAAGTCGAGTTGTTTCGCCTTTGCCTTTTTCTTCTTTCCGCGCGGGGTGGTCGTCGCTGCGTCTTTGCCGAACAGATGGCGGGTGCGTTCGCTGACGGGGAGCAGGCGTGCTTTGTCGCCGCTCAATTCGACGATCGAATCGCTCTGTTCCAGATGAACTCCCAGCCCCTGGGCGATTTTGCGGGCGGCATCGTATTCGAGGGTGTAGCCTTTGCTGGCGACCACTTTCTCATCGCTGTCGCTGCTTTTGGAATCGCTGCCATTGGTTTCCATGCCTCCGAGTGTCCACAGCCACATCGCGGTCAGGCGGGCATCCGGTTCCAGACCGGCTGCGTCGGCGTCCTTGAAGATCATTGACAACGCTTCGGTCGAAACGGTCGACCAGACCTGTTCCAGGTATTCCCGAAGCGGCACCGCTTCGCCGCTCGCCTTTTCGACCCGGCTGTACCGGCTGAAGATTTCGAGCGCCGGTCCCAGGCAGGCAAAGATCGCGTCAGCTCCCACAACCCCTTCGGCCGCCAGTCGCGGCATCCATTCGTGTATACGTTTGGGAAGTTCGGAGAGGACATCGCGCCATTCTCCGGTTTCGTCTCGAAGTTCGCCAGATTCGTTCTCGCGAGGGCGGCAGACAAGATGAACAGATGAGGCCAGGGCTGCTGAGTTCATTGCTCTGAGCCGTCCACCTCGCTCGGTGTCAATCGGCCACGATCCGGTGACAATCCAACCCGCGTCAATCAATGCTGAGAGCAGGGTTTCCCAGCCAGTCGTTGATTTGTGGGCAAAAACCAGAACACCAATACCAGACGGCGCGCAGATACGGCGTCCTTCTGCGAGAGCGTCTTTCATGCCAGATTCGTAAAACTCGGCATCCTTGTTGGCATACCGAACCGAATCCCAACCGGCCATCTCACAAAGCTCGGCATCCTTATTTACGATTTCTGACTGAAACAATGACGGAAAATCATCGGCTAAGGCAGAACGTAGCCAGATGTAAAAGAAGTCCGAAAGATCAGCGTACGGCACTGCGTTGTAATACGGTGGGTCACTCACGAACGCAGCAACGGAATCGTCTGGAAGTGGATGTGATTGAGCTGACGCTTGTTCCACGTTTCCGGGTGCCTCTGCCCAGCCAGACTCAGCCTCCAGGAACTTCGCAATGTACTCGAAGCTACGCTCCCAGCTTCCACTCATGTCGCCGAATGGAGTTCCTTCGGTCCAATCAAAGATCATTCCTAAGGCTTGCCGCCCAAACGTATGGCCGATTTTCTCACCGACACTTATCCAACCGCAAAGTGTCGAACGAAAGTCGAGGTATTTGCCACGTGCGAGATGAAGTAGGACTTTGACTGCCAGAGCAAACTCTTGCTCCTCTTGCTGAGCGATTTCACCCGCTGCTTTTGCAATAGCTCTGCCGATCACATCAGTTGCAAGTAATTGGCGGGAACTGAAGAGTAAATCCCATCTGGTGATTCCGTAGATTGGCGCATTGAAGACGCCACTCATTAGTGGCAGCTCGATCGGTGCCAGTATCTTCTCCCGCTGAACATGATCAATTGCTATTGCCACCGCGTCGAGTTCTGGTTTCGACGGCGTGTGATAGAATTTTCCATCGTCTGATCGTGTTGCTACGACGAGAAGCTGGCTTGTGTCTGCACCACCCATCTGCTCCTTCATTTGTTCTCGCACACGCGCGACAGGAGTCGTGTAGGAACAACAAGGACATGTGACACTTCCACGCTGGATGGTTCCGCTTTTGACATCCTTTGCTTTTGCATTCTGAAGAACTTCGATGTCAACTCGCTTCTCTTCCACATTTTCGATGAGCCGAAGCGCGATTGATCGCCTACCTTGTTTGGCAATCCATAGTGAGCGAATCAATGGCACGGTCGCGCCGCAACCCGGACCCTCACACTTGATGGTTCTCGCCCACAAATAGGCAACGGGTGTCTCTCCGTTTGGCCCGGGTGGAAAATACTCGCTCAGTTCCTGAGCTGCTTCCTCTTTGATCCAATCGCCCCACTTGCGGACTTCATCTGCCAGTTTCTGGCCGTACTTCGGTATGTATTCCAGCACGACTTTGTTCAACAGAACAGGAATCGGATTCAAATCACTGGCAAACGCATCGCCGCCAACACGCAAGGCTTCCAGCGGAATCGAACCACCCCCAGCAAACGGGTCAACAACGAGTGGCCGCGTTCCCGGAACGCCGCCCAACGCCTCGTGAGCGGCCTGAGTCAACGCGCGGCTCGTCTCCAGATACGCTGGCACCGTGCTGTTGTCCCAGTTGGCAAAGTCGGCGATAAAATCAAGCAACGCCCCCTGCAACACTTGCTGATGAGCAGCATCGGTCGGATCAAGCGGCAACCCATCCTTTTCAGACTGAAGCAGCCCCTCCCAACGCCCCCGACTTTCGGGCGATGCGGTCGCTTGCAGTTGATGTCCCTCATCATTGATCCTGGCCGGAAACATGCGATGGGCAAACGCCATGAGCTGCGTGGCTGCCGCTTCCCGAAACGCAGGGGGGCAGAGTTCATCAGCCGGATCGGGCCACAACGAAGCACAAATCACCGCCCGACATGCCGCCAGCGGCCGCCGCGCCCACCAGATATGCAACGTCGAAATATGCCCATGCCGAATCGACTTCTCCCGCCGCGCATGCGCCGAGATACGAGCAATCGGAAGATCAACTTCAATGAGACGTTTAGGGTATTCATTCACAGCGTTGCAGCCTTTATTTGTTCTACGAGTGCAATTCGAACCGATTCAGGAATGCCTCGTAAATATGCGCGTGCGGAGACTGCCAGCAGTTCTGATCGATCCAGTACGCACTTCTGTTTCAATTCTTCAAAGTAATAATGATGAGATTTTGATTTATACTGGTCATCAAGCTCTTTGCACCTAATGTCGATGGCTCCCCAGTCAACCTTGAATTTGTCTTTGAACTCGTCTCGAAAACTCTTAGATGCAAAGATCTCCTTCTCTGGTGGCATCGTGCCAAACAACTTCAACATTCGCTTTTTCACATTGTCACCCTGGTCGCCGTCTCTTACTGCACAAATTGGCATCCGCTGTTCAACAAAAACATCAATCGTCTGCTGAATCTTGCTTGCATCACCGGCGATAACCACTTCGACCGTTTGAAGAAAATCTGTGTCGTGCATTCGCAGTAGTTCGATCACGATTGCCTTTGCGACGTCATCTTCTACCAGAATGTACAACGATCGGATTGCGAAATTGTCCATCATGCTCAGTGCTTGCCGGACACCAATGCCCGGAATCGGAACAATCCGGTCTCCCTCTCTCTTCAAATACACACGTGACTTTTGCGGTAGTGCCAGAAGCAAATATTCACTGTGAGAAGTTAGTAGGATCTGCAAATTCCGACGTGCGGCCACATTTACCAGGTATTTACCCAGCTCGAACTGGGCTGACGGATGGAGTGACGTCTCAGGCTCTTCCAGCAATATCAAGCTGTGAGGTTCTACTTCTTCAAGTTTCAGAACCATTGCGTAAAGACGAGCCTCGCCAGAGCCCATGTTTGATTCGGAATATGTAAAACCACCCTCGCGTTTTGCACTCAGCATCCGCGTGTGAGATCGCCCCCACTTCTTCCGCATAGCATTGACGTGGGCTGCGTCGTACTTGCACAAAAGAATTCTCGACACCCACTCTGATGCAATGTCGTTGACCTGAATCTTCGATCGGGAAGTGAATGTTCGATCTTGGACAAGCGACTTGAAGTAATCGTCGCGTTCCGCATGCGGGAGATAAAAGCCAACTCCAAGGTATACGACTCGCCTTTCGGGTTGGCGGTCATAGCCAGACCACGAGGAGCCAGAGCGTGACAGCGTTAGTAGTCGGTCGTCAGCTTTACCCGCAGAAGTTGGCCCCGCATAAGTAAACTCTACACTTGAATCATCTTCGAACGGTTTGTGATCGAGATTTCCTGCAAGAATAAAGGTGGAGACGTAGTATCGCCTTTTTGATGGAGATCCATAGGCTGCGGCCGCTAGTTGCAGAACTGTTGATTTTCCGGTTCCATTCACACCACAGAATGCAGTGATGGGGCTCTCGATTTCGACAAGCGTGTCTTTATGATTCCGAATTCCTTGAATTCGAATCTTTATGATTGCTTCTCCATAGTTCGAATGGCGTCGGTTTGGGAGAAACGTCGCTTGCAATTCCTCTCGATGATCAGTCACGTTTACCCTCACGACTCTCTTTGACAACGGCATCTGGCCCAATGCGGTAATGCTCCACTGCCATGACGGGTTGCCAACCCAGGCGGGCGGGATTCCTTACGATGTGCAGCTCCGGCGCGCCGGCACAGTTGAAGACGGCGTAGAGCCAGTAGTCGTTCTTCATCCGCTCGGCGGTCCGGTACTCATTCTCGCTGAGGGCGACGATGCCAACCCCCGCGCGGCCTTTGACTTCGATGAAGCGGACTTCGATGAACGTCTGTGGGTCTTCCGGATGCGGTCGACGAGAGATCAGATCGAATCCCCGATTCTCATCCTCCACACTTTCGACCACCCAGCCACGTTCTTCCTCATGGCGGGTAGCGACTTCAATCGCGATCCGCTCGATCTCATCATCCCGCACCATTGGGGCGAAATCGGGATTGCTGCGATCGGGATGAGGAGTGACCCATGCCCGTCCAAGATGGTGGATGTCCGAGATGGAACTGTGCCGTTCGAGTTCCAGTTCCTGTCGGCGGGTTTCGAGTCGATTGTTGAGGTTATCGAGATGCTGCTCGGCTTGGGCGATCAAACCATCGAGTCCCTGGACAGTCTGGCCTTCGATCTGACGATTGAGGTATTCGGCCAGCGTGTGCTGCCCCCGGTCGATGAGAGCATTGAGGCTGATCTCGACATGCCGTTCGATCCGTCGAACTTCTCCCTGCCGATCGGCGGCAACTTCCTCTCCCCACGGCTCCAGAGTGTGCTCGTATAGAAACTGTTCGACTACCTGCCGATCGGGGAGTGTGACCGCGTCGCTCGGACCAGTCGCACCTGCCGGAGCGGGTGCGACATCGAGCAGGATTGTCGGTTCGTGGATTTTCATTTCCCCACTGAGGGCCGTTTCCACCGCAAACAAGCGGCGATGCAACGTGCGGCCACGACCATCCTTCACGGAAGCAGCAAAGACGTCGATCAACGCCGGGTCATCGCGATGCAAGTCATAAAACACGGCCCCTCGATGCAGATGATCTTCCGTCCGCCGCAGAATGTCGCAGCGAACCACCTCGAAGAGCGGATGGCCGGGGGTGACCCATTCTAATGTTGGGGCATCGCGCAGCCGTTCTTTGTCGAACACTACCTGCTTGTATTCTCGTCCGAGCCTGCCGAAGCGTTCTTCCTGGGCATCACCGATTGGAAGCAGGTTGCGTGGCGTTTTGCCGACGCGGTAGACGTGGCTGTTCTTCCCCGTTTCCTTGGCCCGCATTCCGCACTCGGGGGCGGCATCAACAAAAAACTGTTCGATGACTTCGGGAACCAGCCGCCGTTCTCTGGCTTCCGCACTTTTACCAACCATCGCGGAGAGATTGAGTTCCTTTTTGGCCAACCCTTCGAGTGTTGATTCCGTAATGACACGAAACTTTTCCGGGCTGACATCGCGGACGATACGGTCCTCTATCTTGTGGACGTCGGTCTGCCGGGCGTACATGTCCCGAAGCAGGCGTTCGAGTTGGTTCGATGGAAAGACTTCGCCAACGACATCGAAGACTTGATCAGAACCGAGGTCGTTGCGAATTTCCGCCAGCCGATCGAGCAGCTTGCGGAGGACTCGCCCTTCGCGTGTGTTCTGTGCGACGAAGTTGAAGACGAGGCAGTCTTTGTCCTGGCCGTAACGGTGAATACGTCCGACCCGCTGTTCAAGCCGAACCGGGTTCCAGGGGATGTCGAAGTTGATCATCAACCAACAGAACTGCAAGTTGATCCCTTCGCCAGCTGCCTCTGTCGCCACGAGCACCTGGCAGCTCTCTTTGAACTCCCGTTCTGCGTAAATCCGGGTGCCTGGAGTGTCTCGGTCACCGATTTTCATCCCGCCGTGAATCTGCGTGGTAGTCAGTCCCCACTCGATCAGTTTGCCGAGCGGACGACCGTCCTTGCCGTCACCAACCAGAAAGTCGAGAGTGTCTTTGTGTTCGGTAAAGATCAGCAGTTTCATCTGCGGATCGTCGAAGATGCCTTCCTGATTGAGGACGGCCCGCAGCTTCGTCAGCTTGGTTTGATCGTCACGATCTTCGAGTTGAAGGGCTTGCGTGACCAGGTTGCCCAAACTGGCGATTTCTTCCCGAAGGACAACGGGATCGACGGACAGCACTTCGTTTTCGAGTTGATCAACAATCTGCTGTTGCTCTTCGGCATCGAGGTCGTCGAAGTCTTCTGGCATCTTCTTCTGAATCTGTTCCTGCCGGTACGCTTCGGGATCGGCAAGAATCTTCTCGCGACGAACCTTCATACGTTCGAGACTGCGTCGAACAGCATAGATTGACGAAGCCATCCGTCGCTGGAGCATGGCCATCGTGAAACCAACCGCTCGTCCCCGAGCCGACTGATCCTGAGCAGCAGCAAAGGACTGATCTTCCACGAATCGGGTCAGGTCGTCGTAAAACTCCAGTTCGTCACCGTCGAGATCGAACGTCGCACTGCGTACTTCACGCTTCGTAAACAGTTTGTGGACATCCCCCGTTTCCGGATCGGGAAAAGTTACCAGAGCCTCTTTGGTACGTCGGAGGTAGAACGGGGCCTCCTGTTCCCGCATTGCCTGTTCAAGACTCTGGATACTTCCGTATACATCTGAATCGAGCAGAGCGAGGAACCGTCTGAAGTGATCTGGATCGCCTTTGTGTGGCGTGGCCGTCATCAGCAGGAAGTGGTCTGTCATACTTGAGAGCGACTCGCCCAGTCGATAGGCGTACGTCTTATGGTCTTCGCTCCTCGCACTCATTTTGTGAGCTTCGTCAACGATGACCAAATCCCAGCGAGACCGCAGCAGGCTTTCGCGAGCATCCTCCACGATGGAAGCCCAAGAGACGGAAGTCACCGCCTGATCGCAATCCTGCCAAGGGTTCTGTCCATAGTTCTCTCGGAGGACAGTACCACGGATCACCTTGAAGCTCTCGCGGAACTTGTCGGACATCTCCCGTTGCCACTGAAACGTCAGATTCGCCGGACAAACGATCAGTACTCGACGAACCAGACCACGAGCCTTCAGCTCTTTGAGCAGCAGCCCGGCCATGATTGTCTTACCGGCACCGGGATCGTCGGCCAGCAGGAAACGGATGCGGGGAAGACGCAGAAAATAGCTATAAACGGCTTCGAGCTGGTGCGGCAATGGATCGACACGTGCGATCGAGAGCGAGAAAAACGGATCGTATTCGTAAGCCAGTCCCAGTCGATGGGCTTCAACCCCGAGCCGGAACATACGAGCATCGCCATTGAATGGCTCTCGTTCAGCCGACACCCGCAACTGCGCCAACTGTGCAGAAGTAAGAACGGGATCGTGTGTCATCCCGCTATTTCGGCCTCGGCCAATGACCTTGAGTGAAGTGCCCATCGGCATAGTGGCCAAAACCTCGATCGGCTCTGGCAATGTCGGCCCGGTAACGATACTGCCGATTCGGATTTGATTTACGACTGTCATTGACGTTCTTGCCCGTAGGTTATTACTTGGCCTTATGCTTCTCTCTTGTGGCTGACTCCGCTGTTTCACGAAGGAAGTCCTCCAAGTCGGATCGTTTGAACAATCGGTAACCGTTGGCGGGATTGCGGTGGCAAGGAATTTTGCCAGATTCTCCGTACTTTCTCAGGGTCGTCTGCGAGACGCCGAGAATCTCCGCAGCCTCGGCGGTCTTTACGTAATCATTCAGTTTTTCCATCGCTTAGTACCTTCGATGCGTGGCAGAAACGGCCCCGTTCGATCATGACACAGTCTAGCAAAGTCTACACCCCATCGGTAGCGGACGGAGCATTAGTCTATGCGCCAGGTTGGACACGATCTGTCCAACCTGGACCGGCTGGTTGCTGAATTGGAGCAAAAAACGCGGCAAGTACCTTGATGCCCCTGGCATAGCTCTGGGAACTCGCTTCTCAGGCTCTCGCTGCCCCGTGCGAACCGACTTTGACCGGTTCGTGCGGGGTTTTTCTCGTTTCGGGGCCGGTGGTCGGTCCTGCGTTTGTTTTCTGTAACTCGGAGGATCAAGCCTTGTCGCACATCGTTTCGATTCAAACAGAAGTTCGTGATCCTGTCGCCATTCGGTCGGCGTGTGATCGACTCAAGCTGCCAGAGCCGGTCTTTGGTCAGGTGAAGCTGTTCAGCAACTCGGCAACAGGCTGGGCTGTGCAGTTGCCGGAGTGGCGGTATCCGGTTGTGGCCGACGTCAACACCGGCAAGCTCGCCTACGACAATTACAACGGTCGCTGGGGTGAGCAAAAGCAGCTCGATCGGTTCCTTCAGGGATATGCGGTCGAGAAAGCCAAGATCGAAGCCCGCAAGAAAGGACACTCGGTTATCGAGCAGCCTCTGGAAGATGGCTCGATCAAGCTGACCGTGAGCGTCGGAGGTGCTGCATGAGCAAGACCATCGAAATCACCGTCCTGCCCAATGGGCAGACCAAAGTGGAAACCAAAGGCTTCGTCGGCTCGGAGTGTCGACAGGCCAGTCAGTTCATCGAGAAGGCGCTGGGGCAGCAGACTGATGAAGTCCTCAAGGCTGAGTTTCATCAATCGGCCTCGCGTCAGCAGCCTGTGCAGGAAGGAGGTTGACCGTGATCAAAGTCCGACGCCGTGTCCTGCGCCCGCAAAGTTCTGACGCGGAATCCCGTCGTCACCAGCGAAGGCTTCAAAAGAAACAGGATCAACTCACCAAAGAGCGTGAATCCCTCAAACGCTGGATGTCGCGGTTGAAGCGAGCATTCCACGCGATGGAGAAGCTGCAATCCAAGATCGCTCGACTCGAACGACAGGTTGAGCAGCTTGAAGTCGAACCGACCGAGATCGCTCCCGAATAACAGCCCCATCTTTTTATTCAACACTCAACAGGAGTCTGTGTATGTCACTGACTGAACGGCTTGCTGAATACGTACGCGCGTGTTTCACCGGCATTTGGATTGAGAGCCACGAGCATCAAGATGCTCTGGTGGCGATCGCGCAGTTGTGTCGTCAGGAAGACTGGCGGCTCGCCACGTGGGACATCGAACAAGGACTGAAAGTCCCCGGTGCTGAGATCGAAGGAACAGGCAACGATCCGTTGGCAGCGATTCGCGCCGTCAACTCGCTGGTCACGCCGGACGGAACGGCAATCCTGGTACTTCAAAACTTCCACCGGTTCCTGCAATCGGCGGAGATCGTGCAGGCGATCGCCCAGCAGATTATCGCAGGCAAGCAGAACCGGACGATTCTCGTGGTGCTGGCTCCCGTCGTGCAGTTGCCGATCGAACTCGAAAAGTTGTTTGTCGTCGTCGAGCATGAACTCCCTGACCGTGAGCAACTGGGCGAGATCGCTCGCGGGATCGCGACCGAAGATTCCGAACTGCCGGACGGCCCGGAGCTGGAAACGGTTCTGGATGCCGCCGCCGGTTTGACTCGGATGGAAGCTGAGAACGCCTTCAGCCTGTCACTGGTTCGGCATGGTCGCGTGACGCCCGACGCAGTCTGGGAATTGAAAACTCAGACGTTGAAGAAATCGGGTTCACTCGAACTGCATCGAGGTCAGGATGACTTCAGCAGCCTCGGCGGATTGTCGGCATTGAAGTCGTTCTGCAAACGAGCACTGTTACAACCTAGCCGGGGAGATGAACGACGCCGACCGCGAGGCGTGCTATTGCTGTCACCGCCTGGTTGCGGCAAATCGCAGTTCTGCAAAGCGCTCGGTAAAGAAATTGGAAGACCTGTGCTGATTCTGGACGTCGGCAGTCTGATGGGGTCGCTCGTCGGGCAGTCGGAGGAACGAACTCGGCAGGCGCTGCACATTGTCGATGCGATGGCACCCTGCGTGTTGATGATCGACGAGATTGAGAAAGCCTTCGCCGGTGTGAACTGCAACGGTGACTCGGGCGTGTCGTCACGCATGTTCGGGACGTTCCTAAGCTGGCTCAACGATCACTCGTCAGACGTCTTTGTCGTCTGCACGGCGAATGATGTGTCCAGGCTCCCGCCTGAGTTCGGTCGCAGCGAGCGGTTCGATGGCATTTTCTTCCTTGACCTTCCCGCTCGTGAGGAGAAGGACGCGATCTGGAACATCTATCTGACGTTGTTCGAGATCGACCGCGACCAGCGGATGCCCGACGACAACGACTGGACCGGAGCGGAGATCAAAGCCTGCTGTCGACTGTCGGCACTGCTCGATGTTCCCTTGGTTCAAGCCGCGCAGAACGTGGTGCCCATCGCGATGACGGCCAATGAAAGCGTGGACCGCTTGCGAAAGTGGGCCAGCGGTCGCTGCCTGTCGGCTAATCAGCCTGGCATCTACGAATCCGGCAAGGCGTCGAAGCAGCGTCGTCGCGTGAGCCGCAATCCATCCAACAACTGACCTGGCTCGCTGGGTCATTACCCATTCACTGAAAGAGGTTCTATGTCTAACAAGGAGAAGCATTGGTACCAGGACGGTGGAACCGTCTTCTCGATTATTGTCATGCTGACTCTCCTCTCAATCTGGGGAAGTCGATTCTGGCAGCACGAGAAAGAACAGCAAAAAGCTCCCGCGATCGCCCTGAATGCAGGTCGCCTGGATGTTTCACCTGACGGCGAGCCCGTTTTGCATTTGAGGTTCTGGCATGTGCATCCCGGCGCCCTGAGGAATGGACGTCTGACCGTCATTGTTGACTATCCCGGAGTCAAAACCGGCGAAGGTCTACGCATTCACGCATTCGATACCTGGGAACCGAATGAGGACCACACTGTCACCTGGGACGTACCGCTACCCGGATACGACCTCAAACAGCGTGTTCCAGTTCGTGTCCGACTGGAAGCTGAGAACGCCCGCTCGTTTGCCTACACCCAGGTCTGGCTCGGAACTGGGTGGGTCGAAGACGAGGTGAGCATTTCCGAGTGATTTCAATCACATCCCAATTTGGAGTTCGACGCCGCTCAGTCTTCGCAGGCTGAGTGGCGTTTTCGTTTCAACAATCAAAGGAGAAGTCAGTGAGCACCGTGCTTGAGAACAATAACGACACACAACACATCCAAACACAACTTGCGGCTCGACGGATGCGGGCCACCATGGCGGCGATCAAAGTGGTCTTCACCTGGCTGGGGACGACAAAAACGCTGTCCACCGATCAGAAGATCGTCGCAGCAGATGTCTTCGGCGCGGATGGTGCTTCCATCAGTGCTTCCAAACGCTTGCTGGACCCGAAACATCCTGCGCTCGCCGCCGTGACGAAGATCAAAGGGCGAGTCACCAAGTTCTGGAAGGACAATAGTCTGCCATTTCCCGAAGGAGGCATTCGGCTGATTCGTCACGATCAGATTGCCGAGTTCGACGAGACTCTCAATCGGTTCCGTTCCGAACTTGATGGTGCCGTTGTGGAACTTGAACGGCACTACGATGAGATGCGGTCGGCGGCTCGTGAGCGGTTGGGCTCGTTGTTCAATCCCAGCGACTATCCGACGACGTTGATTGGTGCGTTCGGCATCGAGCATTCGTTCCCGGCTGTGGAAGCTCCTGAGTATCTGCGTCAGCTCAACCCGGAAGTTTATCGGCAAGAGTGTGACCGTGTGCAGGCTCGATTCACCCAAGCCGTCGAGCAGGCCGAGCAGATGTTCTTCGAGCAACTTGCAGGTTTGGTGGATCACCTGGTCGAACGCATGTCCGGCACGGAAGATGGCAAACCGAAGACGTTCCGCGACACCACGGTGGATAATCTGAACGAGTTCTTCGCTCGGTTCCGCCAGCTGAACATCGGCGGAAATACGGAACTTGAAGAACTTGTGGAGCGTGCTGAGTCGATCGTCAGCGGCGTGGAGCCTCAGCACCTGCGGGACAACGCGTCCCTGCGGCAGCACATCGCCACGCAGATGTCGACCGTGCAAGCCAATCTCGACGGTCTCCTCGTTGATCGTCCTCGCCGGAACATTCAGCGACGGCCGCGTTGAAGGAGGTCTACGTGCAACTACTCATAGAACCTTCCGGCAACTGTCGCTGCGTTTATTCAGAAGCGATTGATGTCCGGCAGATCGGCGAAGCCAGCATCCGCCGTGGTTCACATGTTGAACCGACGGCGGATGGTCAATGGACTGCCGATCTCTCGCCCGTAAACGGTCCAAGTCTGGGACCGTTCTCAACGCGCTCCGAGGCACTCGATGCCGAAGTGGAATGGTTGCTCGAACACTGGCTGACGCCTGGCGCGTAACAACAACCTGATCTCAGCCTCGCAGCGTGCGGGGCGGCTGTATCTCAACGGCCGCCCTATGTTGGGCGGTCGTTCTACCTTTTTCCAGGAATTGAACGAATGACTCAAGTAGAGATCGACAATGCCGTGGCTGAGGTCACCGGCGAAACACTGTGCGACGTTCGCCGTATTGGATTCAGTATTGCAGACCCACTCGAAGTGTGTTTCGACCCCGAACCTGACGACCTGCCTCCCAACATTATCGACTGGGATGAACTGGAACTGGAACGCAACTACGCCATGTACCCCATGCGTCGCGATCGCCGACGTTGGGCTGCCTGATGGCAGCAGGCAAGGATTCCAAACGCCGACAACTCGATGAGTTCTATGCGAGCTACACCGTGTTCGTCGGCGTGCTTTGTTTTGCCGCATTCTTCCTGTTTGGCTGGGAGATTATCCTCACCTGGATCTTCTTCCGGTCAGGTATGCGGCTCTTTCATGACGTGATGACCGATTCGCCGGTGTCACGTCCACCACCAACCCAACACAAGAGGAGGTGCCGTGATTGAACTCACCCGCAAACAGATTCATCTCATCCGCTCAACGATTCGGCAGGCCCTTGGAATCACCTCAGCGCGTCGGGCACCGATTGTCACGTTTCGAGCAACTCCAGTCGGGCTGCTGATTCAGTCCTTCTCGGACAACATCGCGGTTGAACATCGCATCGAAGGCGATTTCCGCCCCAGCGTTATCACGTTGCCCTATGAAGCGCTACAAGCCTGCGAAGGCAAACGGAACGATCAAGTCTGCATCCAGCGCGATGGTGACACGATCACAGTTCAATGGCTCGATGGCGGCATTCCCCAAACCGCTCAGTACAACCATGCCGAGCCGGTCGAAGTTCCCGAAGCACCAACAGAACTCACGGGCATCGACCGCGAGTTTATCCCGGCGATGGCGGAAGCCGTCGCAACGACCGACAACGAATCGTCGCGTTTCGCGCTGAGTTGCGTTCGACTGCGCGGCTCGGACGGCCAGATTGCCGCCACGGACGGACGTCAGGCATTGATGTACTCGGGATTCTCATTCCCTTGGAATGACGATGTTCTGGTTCCCGCCACGAAGGCATTCAGCTCCAAAGCCTTCAGTTACGCCGCCGACGTGATGATTGGGCAATCCGACGACTGGGTTTCGGTTCAGGCAGACAGTTGGACGCTATATCTGAAGATCGAGAAGGAAGCTCGCTTTCCCAACGTGGACGATCATGTTCCGGCTGTCGATGCCGCCACATCCACAATGATCCTCGCTGATACGGATGCCGATTTCCTGACCCAAGCCTCTCGAAAACTCCCGGCTGCCTCGGAGTTCAATGCGCCGGTCACTGTTGACCTCAATGGCTCGGTGGCGATCCGATCCAAGAGTGCGGACCAGGACGTCGGCACCGAACTCGTCCTCTGCAACTCGCAACGCTCGGGTGTGGAACTGCGTTTCAACACGAATCGTGATTATCTCCGCCGGGCGGCGTCGCTCGGGTTTCGACAGATTTATCTGCAAACAGCGGAATCCCCCGCATTCTGTCGTGACGACCGGCGCTCATACATCTGGGCATTGCTTGGAAAAGACGGGGCGATCGCCCCCGACGCGCAGCTCACTCGCATCGAGTCGCCATGCGATTCACCAAAACGATTGACACAAAGAAGGACCACAATCCCCATGCCAGACACGAAACGTCCCACATCGCCCCGATCTCACGCCGAGAAACCTGCCAGCGTGCTGGCAAAGGCCGAGGCTCTGCGTGATTCGCTGAGCCAAGCGCTGACTGACACTCGCGAATTGATCTCCGCGATCAAAGCAAAGCGAAAGCAGAACCGGCTCGTAGAGACCACACTCCGGTCGCTCAAGCAACTGGAGAACATCGGCGCGTAGTCGTCACCAATCATCGCAATACCAGCATGGCCCGGTTTCATCCACGGATGATGCCGGGCTGTTTTCTTACCCACCAATGAGGAGGCATCCACATGCCCGTACAGATCAACATCGGCCTCAACAAAAAGGTTGGCGAGGCCAACTACGGCAGCCGCGGCGCTTCGGTCAACCTGGAAGTCGAACTCGATTCGGGAATCGTTGAGGAACCGGATCGACTGCGAAGCCAGATCCACAAACTGTTCGGACTCGCTCGTGATTCGCTGAATGCCGAATTACATCAAGATGACAACCAGCGCTCCGCCAATGGGCATCACCGAAACAGCAATGGCCAGAAGAATGGCAACGGTTACTCGCACCAATCAAACGGAAGCCGTTCCTCGAATGGTCGCGGGGCAACCCAAAGTCAGGTGCGAGCTATCAAGGCCATCGCCGGTCGTGGTCGGATTGACCTCGGGCCACAGCTGGATCGGTTCGGGGTTCGCACAGCGGAGGACCTCGACATCGCTCAGGCATCCGAACTGATTGACGAGTTGAAGGGCCAGTCGACGGGAAACGGGAGCAGCCGATGATCGCCTCTGCCAAATTCTCCAGCGGGGTGAACAATGAACGGTCCATGCAACTGACTGGTCGAAACTATCTCAGCGTGAGTGCTGTGAAACAGTTCCTGCGTTGTCCGCTGTCCTACCGCTTCAAATACATTGACCGTATTCCCGAGGAGACAGTCTCCTCTGCGCTGGCGTTTGGTCGCGGCATTCACGCAGCGCTCGAACTCTGGTTCACTGCTCAGCTCGAAGGTCAGCCCGAACCGACGTTAGAAGAATTACTGGTCATGTTCTGGGACGAATGGAAAGCCTGCGAGCAGGAGACATCCATCCGTCTCGGCAAGAATGAAGACATCACCAAAATTGCCGACATGGCTCAGCGGATGATCGCTGCATTCATCGCAAGTAACGCGGCACATCCCGCTGGTCAAGTTGTTGGCATCGAGGAAGAGTTGCGAGCAGCGCTGCTGGTTGACGCTCCTGATGTTTTGGGCAGACTCGATCTGGTCATTGAAACGCCCGATGCGTTCATCGTCATCGACTTCAAGACTGCCAAATCGAAATGGAGCGACGCCCAACGCCAGGACGCGGAATTGCAAGCCATCGTCTACAAGGAGCTCGTCGGTCAGATCGCGGGTGACAAACCGGTTCGTGTCGAGTTCATTGTCCTCACGAAGACCAAAGCGCCTTCGGTGGCCATCGAGTCCGCCGCCATCACAGACGGCGCAATTCGTCATGGCAAAGCCATCATGTCCGCCGCCTGGCAGGCCATTCAGAACGGCAACTTCTATCCGTCCCCGTCCATCACCGCCTGTCCAAGTTGTCCCTATCGCAATCAGTGTGACGCCTGGCAGGGTTGAACCGCTCGGATAACAAATCACTCCAACAAACAAAAAGGAACCACCTGTCATGGAACCCATCGTGACTCTCGCCGTTGCCGTCGGCATCGGCTACTGGGCCTACTCAGCAGGAAAACGGAACGGCTCGAAGGCCGCATTCAAGGTCGGCTGGCGACGCGGTCGAGCGTATCGAAACCGTCGAGCCTGACCTCGCATCTGCTGACCCCCGAAACTCACCGCCGCCGTCCGGGGAAACTCGGGCGGCGGCTTTGGCTTTCTCTTTAGCTATTGAAACCCGCCCTGCTGCCACAAATAGGTCTATGAGGCCTTGTCAAATCACTGACAAACTAAGGCATCTTTGACTTCAGCCTATCCATGTACTGTTCCTCAAGCAGTGTCGAAAGAAACTTCCCTGTAACGATGACACTGCCATCGTTCGGATCTCGAAGTTCGACTATTTCGATCCTAAGATCGGCTTCTTCAATGGACCAATTCAGGTATCGATGGACTGGCAGGTTATTGAATTTGATTGGAATCTGAGTCGAATCCGGCCGCCCCATTCCTTTCTCGTATTTTTTTATCATCTCATCCGCACTTCGCTTGTTTCTGGGAAGTGTAAAGGCGGATTGAAGTAGTAAGCCGTCGAGAAATGAATAATCGAAAAACTCACCGTCCCGATATACCTCTAACCCAAGCTTTCGATCACTTTTTTTGCTGTCGAGTTTCACCTGTGGATGGCTTTTTTTGAATTGATCTATTGTTGTGAAGGCAAGGATCTCTTTGCAGAAAGGGTCGGTGAAAATGTAGTCGATCCTACCGTGATTCTGAGTGGCTTCTTGTTCTCGGTCTTCGTTCGATGCTGCATCGGTCTGCTCAGACACGACGCCATCTTTCGAGAGCTCTGGCTGATCGGAACCAACGCTTGGGCTGCGCTCGGACCTATATGCGGCAACCACGTCACCTTCGGGAGATTTCAGAACTGCGGAGAGTAGCCTGGCGCTGACAACAGGCGATTCGGAAGATTCCTCAGGCCGGAAATAATCGGGAGTCATCCCTGACAAAGCGCCGGTCTGATTCCACGAAACGACGTGATCAGAGTCCCATCGGCTTTCAACGAGCGCACCGTGGCGGTAATAGCCAACGGCATCTTGCCAAACCAACGGAGACTGATAACTCAGCAGATCAAATTCGTACTCGATGGTGAAACCTCGGAGTGACGTACTGTCGATTCCAGGTCGATCAGCCTGTGGCTTGAGCCGATCGTCGACTGGATTCCAGAACAGGACGTACGACTGCGAGTCTTCGTGATAGTAAACATCCCGGCCAGCTTTGAGGCTCGTTTGTGCCTGCTGATAAGTGCATGGAACGAGCCTGTCGTTGCCGTTGAGAATTGCAAACTGGTTGAACCGACAACGGTTGACCGTACAGCGGTAAGCGCCCTCGGTCTTGGAACCTTCACGATCGGCATAAAGTCGAAAGGGAACCATGCAGAACACTGCCAGATCACCCTTTGGAGACTCTCGTTGCCAAAGTTTCACCGCGCCGACTGCTGAATACCGCCCGGACAATCGCCCAGTCGTAGACTTCAGCGACGACTGAATGTATTTCGAGACTTGCAAGCCATACACAGGGAAACCGCCTGCCTTCATCACTTCTGGCAGCGGGCGAGCTTCCGTCTTGTTCGCCTGCGCTTCGTCCGTCTGAACGGGCTCTCCATTCTCATTGCCTGGCTGAATCGAACCTGCCGGCGGCGAACTGTTCGCATTCTGCGTATCAGACGTCGCATTCTCGGTAGGCGACTGGGCATTGCATCCGGAACACAGGATGCACAGCAGTAGGACGTGAAGAAGAATCGCTTTCATTGTCTGTACCGGAACGAAAAGAGGAGCGCCGAACCAGGTCGCTCCTCCAACCCCCGCCAAGGGGCGTACAGACCAACACTGGCCGACGCTCCCGTTTCGCAACGGGAGCGCGGTCCAAGTGCCGTGTCTGTACTTCCAAGAGCCCGAGGGCTCAGGTTGGCGGTTTTAGGAGGAGACAACAGCTTGCCGCTCTCGCGACAATTATTTTTCATCGGGTGACGAACCCGGATTCTGGACGGTCAAAATCCTCAAAGTTTTGGCTTGTCGGTGGCGACCCACACGATGAAGGCCGCTGTATTTCTACGTCCCAAAATCATACCCTGCAAAGCATCGCGTCTCAATCGGAACGGGGAATCCCGAACAGTTGGTGACGCTTTGGTTTTCCCCCGCGCCTCGCGATTTCTGTGGTGTTGAACCTGCCTACTCCCTGCCTTCTTCCAGAGTGACTTGCGTCTCTTTCTCGGGCTTTCCGCGTTGGGAGTTCTACAAAGCTGTGGCAAACTACACGGTTGAACTGTGGGCAGATCACTCCGCGACCCCGAATGCGTCGTTGAACTGGATTTGAGAGCGAGTCTGGAAACTCAGACAGTTCTCCCTGTCCGACGACTGCCGCGCCTATTGGAGCACCTTACAGGGCTCCTCAATCGCTTGGTTCAATGAGGAGACGGACGTAAGTCCTTTGCGCACGTCCGCAACACCCGGCTTTTTGAAGTCGACACCGCGCTTGAACTCAGGCTCGCGAGATGGATTAGGGGGGTTGGCTCGTAAATCGCCCGTACAAACTGGCATGGTTGAAACGAGTACGCATCATCCACTTGACCCATCGAACACGATTTCCTGGTTTAGGAGACGACCAGTTCAGTTCTGGCGTTTCTAATCGACTCCACGACATTGTCCCACCACCCTTGGTCGATCAGCCACTGTTCCCCTTGGCCTTCACCCTGACGTGCAAGAAGTGATCCTTGCAGGTCGAGACTGTCACGAATCTGATTGAGTGGAACTGCCGGAGCACCTCTCCGCTGTAATGCGTCGTTGATCAATGTCGGACGGAGGCTGATACGTCCCACTTCATTTTCGGATACGTTCTGGACGACCACCGCGACTGGCGTTTTGCCTGACACGGTACCCTCGGCACCGGCTCGGACACACGCAATCAACCCTTCGTCGTGAAGTCTGACCACTGTTTCAACAAAGGCACGCGGGATATCTTCCGAATCAAAGTGGAGCAGGTTTCGAGCACTCCGAACGACGCTCGGACTGCCACCTTCTCGACCAAACCACTCAGCCATGTCATCCAGGATGGTCACGAGGAGTTGGTTGTTCCGGTCTGGAGCGTAAAAGAATCGTCGTTTCAGCAGGTCGCTCAGATAGTTGGGAATAATCCAGCGAGCAGCGGGCGCAGTGGCCCCCAACGATTGAGGATGTCCATCGCAGCAAACTCGGACGAATCCGGGACGACTCGCTACCGAGATCGCTGCGAATGGATTGAGTGGCATGATGGCATGCTTGAAATTCGGGGTGTCGAGCCACGATGCCTGCATGCGCATGCGGGAATTATGGCCAAGTCGGATCAACACCGGAAAGTCGTGAAACGAACATTGCCGACTGATGTAATCCTGAATGCTCAGACTTCGTCTCGCAGCCAGATTCACCGATCCACATCCGAGCGCAATAGCGGCACTGGCTCCGGTTTCATGGGCGTATGCTCCATCCAGGACCACACCGATTGCATGTTGGCTATGACAATGCCTACGAGTGAGGTGCTGAATTACGCATGCAGCCAAACCCCACACAATCCCGTTCTCGGAGGACTCGTCAGATAACTGCTCCACGCAAAGAGGATCTGTGCGAGGTGGTGACAGATCACGCGCGGGCAAAGGACCATCGTCCAGCTCAATTGCCATCGGGGCTCGATCAATTTCGCCGTTGTGAAACAATGCAAAATTCGGAAATTGAAATCGGAGTCCGTCATTTGTCCATCCGATCCTGCCTGCATCTCTGATCGTCTCGGGCTCACTGAGCTCCTGAGCGATAAACAGAGACTGCCGTGCCCATTTTCTTTGTTGGTAATTGAGCGGCTCGCCTTGCTGCTGAAGGAGTCGACGATTCACTGCCGCGAACAGATTGCCATTGTGAATCTCGCGTTGATTCACTCTCAGCGTCACCGGACGATCGGAGCACTGCACGGTGATCTCATACTGGGTGTCCCCAAAATCAGTCGTGCGGACGACATCAATCCGCATCGGATAATTGCAGATTCGTTCTTCGCTACTTTCGACAAACCAGCCGTCTGGTCTTTCGATCACTGTGTCACCACCGATGATAACTTTCTTGGCTCCAACACGGAGAGGAGCCAGGGCCTCGATCCGATCCTGTTGCTTCGACATCGCCAGAATCTGTCGATATTCGGTGGGGGGCATTTCGAGACGTTCCAGCAACAGTCGTCCTTCTTCAGCGCTGAGGCTCGGTAGCAAACGATCCAGTGCTGCGTCCCAAGGGCGCGCATTCTCCTCGTACAAGTGGAGAAAGTCCGTAGGCGGACGCCGAGTGATGCGTGTTGCGATGTCCGCTTCCGGGATGGTGTATTCCGAAACGGAACCGTTGTGGCGGCGGGCTAACGGCAGGGTGACTTGCAGCGGTCCGCAGAAGATGAGACGGCGATCTTCCAGGCTAGTGGGAAGATGCAGAGACTTGAGATTCGATTTTTCCCGGACAGCCACGACGGGGAGTGGTCGGTAGGATTCACGAAACCACCGCGCGTGAAACCACATCGCCAGCACGATATCCGTGAAAATGAAGATGGTGCTCCCGAATGGCCTGTGCAACCCTGCCTGCACCGCTGGGAGCATCGCGATTCCTGATTCCTTGGGCCGCTGGTTTGTTTGGCCAATGTTCGCCCGTTTGTAGATAATGTCGCCTGCGTGAGGATTCACATCACGGCCAATAAACGTGAATCCGATGATTCGTCCGGGCAGATCGTAGTGCGGAATCACCAGCACCTCCCCCCACGAGTTTCCCACGAACAGTCGACTCTTGCCGGGGCCGCCTCCTCGTCGGACCGAGGACTTTCCGTTTCGATTTGGTCGCACGCGGTCTTCATAGGACACGCTCCAATGCCCAGACCAGCGAAATTGCCATACGGATAGACCTGCTCCACATAGACCGCCTGCGGTCGCTTCACGAGAGTCTTGGCGTTGGTGTCTTCGGTGTCGACGTAACGCACCCAGAGGTATTCCCAGCCCCGCTTGTTGATCCCGGTAATGGAACCGACAACCAGGCCCGAGACGTTGGGACTGGCGGCGAACCGATACGTGATCTCCCAGTCCTCCTGTCCGCGTTTCGAGCCGGACGCGCCCATGAACAGCACTTCGCCGGCGTTGAAGCCGCGAAACGGGGCGTTGTTGACGGTGCCGGTGAGATAGAACAGACCGGCCTTGTAGGCTCCTGTCACCAGCAGCGCATCGATGTAGTGCGTCTCGCTGAAGTTGTAGACCGGGACCGTGATGTCCACGCCCTCGACGCTGTCCTTCGTGACGCCGATCGCGCCTCCGAAATTCGGCGGAGGTCCCGAAGTGGAATACGCGGCGACGGTGGCCAATGCCTGCGTGACATGCTGCGTGCCGCCACCGGTATCGAATGAGAAGGAACTGTCGCCGGTTTCCGGCGGTTCGAGCATGCCATAGCGGACGGAGCCTTCCCACGCGTCCTCGGCGATCCGTTCGGTGTGGGCGCTTTGGCGCACAAGTCCGCCGTACAGAACGGGCGAGGCGGCCAGCAGCGCGCTGTTGGCCGTCGCATCGTCGTCCGTACCACGAATGACGTACCGCAGGTCGACGGTCGAATCTTCGCTGATCGACGTCTCGCGGCTGTCCCATTTCTCGTGAACCGTAACAGTCATTGTTCCTCATTAAGCAAACGTCAGCCCACCATGCTGGGCCTCCTGCAGAATTCGTTTGGTGTTCTTGGCTGTCTCTTCCGAAGCCCGCGCCGTTCGCTCCTGTGGGTTACCGGCACTCAGCCCTCGAATCGCAGCGGCGTTGAACGAACCACTGACGCTGACCTTGTCCTGCGTCTGTTGCAGCTGGTCGCCGGCACCGCTCAGTTGCGACTGCAGTTGCTGCAGCAATTCGTCGGGTTTCGTGAGCCGCTCAGGGGCGGGATCATCAGCGGCGGCTTCCTCCCGTTTGCGGGCTGCCAGTTCGATGGCCTGCTGCCATTCCCGGCGTGCCTGAGCCAGAGCGGATTCGGATTGTTCGAGGTCGCCGGAAAACTGGTCGCGACGACGTTCGTGTTCGGCCTCCCGCTGACGATTGAGTTCGTCGAGCGTGCCAGTCCGCTGGCCTTCGATTTCGGAGAGGCGGCTGCGGCGGCGTTGTTCGCGTTCGAAGATGTCGCGGTTGCGCCGGTCGTCGAGCTGCTGGTTCATGCGAGCCGTTTCGGCATCGATCTGACTCTGCACCGCGGACGAGTCTTCGCCGGTGACCAGCGACTTGAGTTTCTGCCACGCCTGTTTGAGGAACCCGACGACCCGATTCCAGTTCTTGGCGATGAACGTCGTGAACATCGACCAGGCATCGCGCATCACGTCGACGGTTTCGGTCCAGCCCGCCTGCAGTCCGGCCCAGGCGTTGGTCGCGATGGAGGCCGCACCGAACACCGCTTCGGTCCAAGTCGCCAGGAAGAACTCCTTCACCTTGACCCATGTCTGATTGAGCGCGTTGACGCCCTTCTGCCATTCCATCTTCAGCGTCAGCCACAGGATCTTGGCGGCCAGTCCGAGATCGCCGGCCGCCAGCGCATCGCCGATTCCCTTCCATGCGGCCAGTGCCGTGTCTTTAAGTGCCGTGAACCGGTTTCCCAGCCAGGACAGCGCTTCGCCACCGGCCTGTGTCGAAGTCAGCAGATACGTGGCCAGTCCGGCAATGCCGGCGATCACCAGACCGATAGGTGACAGCAATGCGGCAATCATCGAACCAACCAGCCCGATGGCACTGCCGACCGTGGTGATGACCGTCGCGATGGCCCCCAGCGTGGCTCCGAATCCGGAAACAGCCGTCCCAATGACGATGAATGCCAGACCGGCGGCTGCCACGACGGCTGCGATCTTCGCGATGCTGACCACCAGACCGCTGTTCTGTTTGATCCAGTCGGCCACAATCTGCACGGCACTGGCCAATTTGGTGACCAGCGGCGTGACGACCGGCAACAACGCCGAGCCAATCTCGACCGCCGCATCGTCGACCTTCGCCTTCAGTGCCTTCATCTGGTTGGCAAAAGAACCAGCCGACCGAGCGGCGTCTCCCTGTGCTGCGGTCGTGCCGCGAAGGATGATGGCCAGCCTCGCCAGCACCTTCTGCTGTTCGCTGGCACTGTTCTTGTCGATCCCCTGATTGAGGAGTTCCTGTTTGACGGCCGCTTCGTTGACCAGCACGCCGTACTTCTTCATGACTTCGCCGGAACCGGTTAGCGCCGCGTGCAGATCGCGGAGCACATCGGCGTCGGCCATGTTGTTGAACGAGGCCAGGTCGATGGCCAGTCCCGTGAGCTGCTGACTCATTTCTCGGGCCGCACCCGCTTCAAACCCGATCGGGACCAGCAGGTCCTGCGTCCCGGCCAGAAAGTCGGCGATCTGTTTCTTCGAACGGCCGATCTGCCCGGCGAACTGATCGCCCCAGGCCTTCATGGCGTCGGCGTTGTTGCCGAACACCACATTGAACTTGTTCATCGTCTCTTCCATGTCGCTCGCTGCTTTCACCGCCAGCGACAACGGACCGGCCACCACCGCACCGGCCGCGAACATCCGCGCTCCGATGGCTCGCACCGACGAACCGAATGCCTGCAGCCGTTTCTTCGCCGCGTTCAGTCCGCGCACGAGCTTCGAGTCGTCGGCGAATAGCTCGACGAATGCTCGTCCTGCGCGAATTCCTGATGCGGTGGCCATCACTCATTTTCCTGTCTGCCGATCCACGAACACCTGTTTGAGCACGCTGACCGGAACGGTCGGCATCCGTTCCGAGCGGCGCTGGGTATGGGGATGAAAGTCGTTGGGTTTGAAGGTCTTTGATTTTTTGGGGTCCCGATGACAGTTGGCCAGCAGTGCCATGACTGCGGCTGTGTGATTCCAGTCGTGATGGCTGCGGGCTTCCGCCATCCAGACCAGTTCCCGCAGTGTCAGGAATCGGGGGTCGATGCCGAGGAGTCCGGCGAGTTCCCAAATGAGGCGATAGCACTCTGCGCCACTGATTCGGGATCGAACTCTTTGAGCGTCGTCTCCGCGTGATCCAGCAGCCGGTCGACCACCTGGCTGGTCTTCGCCACCAGTTCCTTCATCGCTGCCCGTTGCCGGGCCTGCGGGAAAAAATCGCTGAGGCTCTCCAGCAATGCACTGGCCGCATTCAGCAGCGCATCGCCCGACATCGATTTGCCAAACTGCTCATCGCTGATCTGTTGCGCATCTGCTTCCGGTTTGCAGAGGCAGTACAGCACGTCGACCAGCAGCACCGGATCGTCATGCAGCTGCGCGAGCAGTTTGCAGCCGTCGTCCAGCACGTCGAGCAAGTTGACGTTGAGCAGTGAGCGCACGCGGCGGATGCCGTCCACATTGACGGCCACCGTCCACGTTCGCCCCGCGTTGTCCTGAAATGTTTTCATGCATCAATCCTTAAAGTTGAGCGACCAGCGGGAGCGGCTTGTTCGTTCCGAGCGTCAGCTCGAACCCGCCGGCGGCCGTGCCGTCTTAAGGCACCGTCATCCATTCCGGGGCGTTGTCGGCGTAAGTCGGTTTGGCGGTGACACTGACACCGATCGCTTCCTCCAGCGCTTCGGAGCGGCTGAAGCTGGTGATCGACATCGTGGCCCGCAGTCCCTGCGAGCCGCTGCCGGCGACGTCTCCATCCATGACGGCGAACTCGATGCTGGTGTTGCCGAAGAACGCGTCTTTGATGGCGGTGAAGTCGGCATCGCCGGTGTCCCACACCATCTCGAACTCGATCGAGCCATCCTTGAGCGCGGCGATCGTCGCCCGCCAGCCGGCGTTGCCGCGCGTAGTGACATCCGCTTCGCTGGCTTCGAGATTGAGCGTCAGGTCTTTGACGTTCAGCATCTCGACCCAGGTGGGGGCAGCGTAGGTCCCGGTGTTCCGGTACAGCTTCGCTTCCATGCCGAGTTTGATGGTCATTGTCAGTCCTCCATTGGTCGCGCGTGTCCGGCCAGGACGAGCGCCTCGTTGAGATTGCGATTCCCCGCCACCAGGTCGGCCAGATACCGTCCGTATTTGCCGGTCCGATCCTTCTGTGTGCGGACCGTGACCTGCCGCTCAGGACCGGCGAGTTTGCTGAGCAGCAGTTCGAGGTAGTCCGTCGCCGCGCGACCGGCGTCGCGTGTTGGTCCCCGCAGCTCCGGCGTGTCGATGCCGGCCAGACGGAGCGTCGCCCGCAGCGACACCCGAAAGCCGAGGTCGATCTCGGCTTCCACGGTGTCCCCGTCGATGACTCTCAGGATGCGGGCGCGGTACTCAAACACAGTTCATCTCCTGATCACGCACTCGGGGCCGGTGCGAACGATTCGCCGGTCGGTGCCCCGGCACCGCTGCTGCTGGCGATCGGTCCGCTGGGCCAGCGGCCGAGAACCGGCAGATGGCTGATCGGGATGCCGTTGGTCAGTACGGCCAGATCGTCTTCGGTGGGTCGGTCTTCGTGCGGCGGGACCGTGTCGATCATTTCGGTGCTGGTGAACCAGGCCGACGGGTCGTAGGTCCGCAGCTGTTCTTCACTCAGCGTGAAGTCCGGCTTGGCGGCGTCCTCCAGCGGAATCCGGAACAGCTCGGTGGCCATCAGCCGATAGACGCGTTGCACGTACTGGCCGATCAGTCCCGAGAATGCCTGGCTGATCTCCAGCGGGCGGGCGTTCTCCTGATGCTGCATCGATTCGGTGAGCGAGAGCAGAATCAGACCGGCGTACTGCTTGAGCCACTGGTTGCGGACTTTGAAGTACGGCGTCGGATAGACGAGGAATTCTTCGGGAGCCGGCAAGGCATGGGCCGGTTCCATGTTGAGCGTCGCGGCCGGCACTGCGCGGGCCGCCAGAATCGACCGGGCCCGCGTGCAGAGTTTATGGATGCGAGTCAGCGTATTGATCGAGGGCGGCGTTCGCAGGTTGGCATCGGGATGCCACAGGATCGCCTGCAGATTGCGTCCCATCACATCGGTGAGGTAGCGGATCGTGTCGTTTTGCGACTGCGTGTCGTCGGAGAAGTTGGGAACCGCCAGCCCGAACCGGCCCCAGTCCCCGACGTTGTACCAGAGGAATGCATCATGTCCGTTCATCGAAAACTCCAGAGTCAGGGATGAGCCGCCGGGCGTTTCAGGCCTTTGGCGGCGAGGTATTGATCAATGAGTCCCCGGAGGGATTCGAGCGTGCCGACCGCACCGGGGTATTTGCGGACGAGCTCCGATTCAGCCCAGGAGAACGCTTCCGCGAACGTGTCCCGCTCGTAGGGAGCGAACCGCGTTTCGGGCACGATCGCCTGCGGTGGCGGCGGCGAATCAACCGTCACCATCGGCGGCTTCTCAATGGTGGGCGGATCGCGTCCCGTCCGTGATCGCCGGCGTTTGCGGAGCGTGCGCCACAGAGCAATGCCACCCAGCAGCAGACCGCCGGCACCGCCCGTCATGCCGGATACACCGAGCCATGTGGCCAGCGTGACGGCTTTCTCCACCACCCCGCTCATGCGCTCGACGGCCTCGGTGGATGTTGCGGATGGCTCGGTCGTTACAAGGGGTGTTTCAGCGGTTACCGGTTTCGGTGTGGTGGGTGGTGGCTCGGGAGTCGCCGGTTCCGCAGGTGTTTCCACAGCCGGCGGCACGAGCGCTGGTTCAGCGGGCACGACGACTCGCTGTGGCGGAGGGCGACTGACGATCTCCTGACGCAGACCGAGGGCAATCAGCAGCTTGTCCGCTCCTTCGTAACCGACGATCGGGTCACGTCCCGGCACGAGAAACGTGGGAACTTCGCTGACTCCGAAGCGCCGCGCGATTTCGGCCTGCTTGTCGATGTCCACAAACTCGACCGCATAGGTCGCTTCCAGCATCCGCCGCAGATCGGTGCCGGTCCCGTAATCGTCTTTGAAACGCCGGCAGGGCGTGCAGCTCATCGAACCGAACACGTACAACTTCGGGCGACCGTCAACGACGGCAGGTGGAGTTGGTTCGGTTCGCGAGCGCGTGGCGGCGTACGCATCACGCACAGACGCGGACGACACAAACACGCTCGTCGCGCAGTCCGTGCTGTTGAGCAGCCCGCAAACCTCGCCTTTGGCGTTCAGCAGCGGGCCGCCGCTCCAGCCGGGACAGGTGCGGAATCCGACAACATTTCCGCTGAAGGATCCGCCTCCGTATTCGAACGTGCTCCACCGCAACAGTGGGCCACTGGTCCACCGCAGTTCGCGACGGTCGTTGATCGACGGATATCCGTAGGACCACAACCGCTCGCCAACACGGGGCGGACTGGCGGCCACAGGAACGTGCGGATAACCGTCGCCTTCGCAGTCGTAGACCACCGGGCCTTCAATTTCGCGGCAGACATAGATCCGCGTGGCGGTCACCGACCGATCCTTGAATCGGACGGTCACGGTCTCGGGCAGATTGCAGTGCCGAACGGTCAGGACGAGTCCCGCCGGATCGACGCAGACGCCGCTGCAGCCATCGACCATGACGACCGCGTCCGCCACCGCTCCGTGCACGGACGTGGTCCACAGCAGAATCAACAGTGAGGCAACGTGCTTCAGCATGCGGTCACCTCCGGCGCGTACGACCGCTGAAACTGAAACGTTCCCTGTCGCACGACCTGACGCAGCAGGCAGGCCGGGTTGTAGCGCGTGGGGTTGGCCCGGTTGAGCCGCCCCAGCCGCATCAGCACAGCCGCCACCAGTTCCGAGCAGAACAGTTCATTCAGATCCGCCGCCGGCAGCAGCCGCGTCCGTTTGAACAGCCGCGTTCCGGACAGCAGTGCTCCGCCAAGGTCATACGTGACCAGCCGACCGAGGAAATGCCGGATCAGAATCTTGGAGAGCAGCTCCGATTCACTCTGCGACAGCCGGTCAATCGCGGAGAGCCGATAGACACCGACACGCCCACCAGCGCTCACGTAATCGTGAATCCGCTGTTCCGGCAGATGCGCCTGCACGCCTTCGACCCGGTATCCGAGCACGGCGCAGGGGTGCGGGCAGAGCGTGGTCGACTCGAGCCAGAGTGGCGAACCGTGATGCTCGCAGATGACCGCCACATGGGATGGTCCCAGCCTCAATCGCCGCGGCGCAAGCGCCGATGCCGTCAGCCAGGTGATCGCCCGGGCTGTCGCGTCGGTGCCGTAGCACGCCAGCAGATCAAGAGGTTGGAAGTCGTCCATGTGATTCATTTCTCGGAAGCTGAAAGCCTTTCAAAGACGCGATCGAACAGGGTGTCATGGCGGTCGAGTCGGTGACGGATCGTGTCGATCTCCGCCGTGCGGTATTCGTTGGCGGCGTTCAGTTCCGCCTTGATGGCGCTGACGTCATTCGAGATCGACCAGGCCCACAGGACCGCGCCGACGAAAACGACCGATGTCACGAAACTGAGGAACGACACGAACCACTTCGGCACGACGATGTAGCCGTTGACGTGGCCGTGCGGCTTGCCGTTCGTCTCACTGATGTCTCCCATGTGTGGTGGTTCCTTCACCGCACCGAGTCCCGCCACATGGCGGGCAGCTTCGGCGTTTCCCGTTCAAAGGCCGGCCCCATGAAGGGCCGGGGTCTGTAAGTCAGTCGCACTCGTTTCTTCCGTCGCCGGCCGACCGCGTGCCCGCCGTGCTCGAGCAGCGCCGGCGCATCGGTCCCTTTGCCGCTGAGCAGAATCGGGCCGATGATCACGCTGGATCGCAGCGGCTCGTAGACGAAGAAGATGTTGTTCTTGAGCAGTCCGGTGTGGCTCGATGGAGGGGAACCCGGCTGCGAGATGGTCTTACGTTTGCGGATGCTCGAACGGGCTCCACGCCGGACGAACGCCCCGAACCGCGACAGCACTCTGCGCTGAGCGCGATCGGCCGCGGATGTCACCGCCGCACGATCGAAGAACAGTCCCCTGGCCTGGTCGATTCTCATCCCGATCATCACGTCACCTCATCAATCGGAACGTGAAAGTCAGGATGCTGGTGAACTGCCGCAGTTCCTGCAGATGCTCCTGGGCATAAACCGGCTGGTTCTCGGTCTTCAGCCACGCAGCATTCGGATAGTCCGTCAGCCGTTTGAACCGCAGGTGTTCGGCCAGTTCGTCGACCAGCGTCATTAACTCATCGATCTCGGTGTTGTCGGCCGCGTCGAGTTTCTTCTGGACGGCCACATCGATCGCATAGTCGTACTGGTTGTGAGCGCGGCCGCCGGGCAGCGTGGTCACTGACTTCGGGACGACCGTGACACGCAGCGTCTGCATGTCGGCCAGTTCAAAGGCCGGCAGATACTCGCGGGTGGCAGAGACCGGCTGGCTGAACGAGCCCGCGTTGATCTCAGCCGCCACGGCGTCGGCAATATCGGTGATCACAGCCACTACGGCGTCTCCGTGCTGATGTGTTTCGTGTGAATCCGCAGAGTCTTGCGATACGGATCGCTGTAGCGCCAATGCGGCTCCTTGCCCGGAGCCATGACCTCGTAAACGAACGTGGTCGTCCCCTGTGTTTCCCGCACACGATCACCGCGCTCGGGGAGCTTCCTTGCTCCGCCGAGCACGAGATCGTCCGTGAGCACCAGGAAGTCCCGTGTCTCTGTCCGTTCCACCACCCCGAACCCGTTGTCAACGTCGAAGATCGTGCGCCCGATCGAAGCGGAAACGACCACCGTGTCGTTTCCCCGCTGATAGGTGACGGTGCTGGTCGCATGCTCGGTCCGCCGGTCTTCAAGCCAGTTCGAGGCGTGTTCGAGAAGGTTCATCGAGGCCTCGCTTATTGACTGAGCCGGACACGGACGGTGGTATCGTTGTCGCCGGCGGCGGCCACCACTTTGCCGAGCTGCTTGTTGGCTCCCGTTTCGGAGTCTTCTTTGGCTTCGCTGTCAGCGACGTCCCAGTAGACGGTTGCACCGACCGCGATCGCGGTGCCGACGCCAGTCGCTTTCGGAAAGTCGAAGACGCCCTCGATCGAGAGGGCTCCCAGCTCGTTGGCGGCGATGGGGCGTTTGGCGACCCCGATGAGATCGCCCTGCACAACCACATCGCCTGCCGCCACGGCGGAACCGGGTGTGTGGTCGATCGCTGCTCCGTCCTGAATGAAGGTGGCCACGGCCATATCGAGTTACTCCTCAAGGAAATTGGATCAGTTGGAACTCTTGGGTCAGGCTTCGCCCTTCGACTTCACGCCGCCGCGGGAGTCCTGAAGGGCACAACCGAAGTCGTGATAGCCCCGCATCTGCACGCCGAGCTGATTGAAGTCGGCGTCGGCAGTTTCGATCGTGGGAGACTCCTGACCGTTCAGGAACGCGACCTCGACCACCGGCAGGTCGGTTGGATCGGCCAGCAGGTACCACGCCTTGGCCGAGTTGCCGGTGTAACTGGAGTTGGCCAGATACCGGCTGACCTCGACGCGGAACTTGCCCTGATGCGGGTTGGAGATCGGGTACTTGTTGCTGGCGGTGGTGTCCCGCAGCTCCATCGATTTGAAGAGCTGCGACCCGACCGCGGACAGAGCCGTCGGCACCAGCATGAGGGCCGGCAGAATGCCGATCGGTTTGCCGTCGGAATCGACCTGATCCATGAAGGCGACTTCCGCCTTGGTCAGGCCGTCGATCGACAGCGCCGTGTCGGCACCCGTCAGATAGTTGTTGTTGCCGACGGTGAAGAACGAGGTGTTCGCCAGGAACGTGGTCCAGAACACGTCGTTGATCTTCAGACCGGAACCGCGACCCAGTTTGCGAGGCACGGTGGTGATCGCGCCGAGGTCATCGTTGATGATGTCCCGCCGATCGATCGCCAGCATCAGGCCGTACGTGTCGGCCTTGTTCGTGTACTGCTCGCTGCCGAGTGTTCCCTGCTTGAGTTCTCCGCCGGGCGCGACCAGTTCGTACTGATCGGTGCCGATCAGCCGGTAACTGGTGACCGTCTTGAAGTCGCTCACGTTGCGAACGGCGCAGATATTCCGCCACGTCCGTTCGACGCTGAAGAACCCTTCCAGCAGAAACTTGTTGGCGACATTCGACAGGATGCCGCTGATGTCGATGGTCGAGTATCCGGCCGCTTCGATGCCGCGACCGAACGCGAATCGAAGCACTTCCCGGTTGTCGCGGAAGTTGCGACCGGTGTAGCCGTTGGCCCATGCCGCTTCGAGCAGCAGTTCCTGCAGACCGATCCCGCCGCGAAATCGGCGTGCCGCCAGATCGAGCGTCTGCGGATCGAACGCTTCCTCAACATTGGCCGCCTTCGCTGTCAGCAGACAGGCCGCTTCCAGCACGTTCCCGTTGACCGTGTTGTCCGGGACATGCGCTGCCGGAGCGGTTGGCCGCGTCGCTCGGAGCACTTCCAGTTCGGTACGCTGGGGATCCCAGCCTTCCCGGATCGCGCGGGCCTCAAGCTGCGGGTGGCGGCTGGCACAGACGCGGCGGACGGCAGCGATCCGTTCAATCTCGGCCGCCGCTTCCGCTCGGATGTCACTCACGGTGGCGGCATTGGCTGCCACAGGAGCGGCCGGCGGATTCGTCGGCGTGTTCGGTTCGTCGGTATCGGTGTCATGATCCGTCACGTCGGGGTCTCCTGATTCCTGAGCCGCGCTGGCGGCCACACTGGCGCTGGTTTCACCGTCCGCCCCGAGATCCACAAAACTGATTTCACCCAGCGTCGACTTGCGGACGACGTTGATCGGCCCGGCATACTGGCGACCATTGACCGTCACCTGCTGCTGGGCCTTGATGAACTCGAACTCTTCCACGCTGGCTCCGACCGAGGCCTGCCAGGGGAACCCGTTCTTCGAGCTGGCCACGACTTCGCGAGCGGCGGACGTATCGCGAGACACGACACCGGCGGCCATCAGCTTTCCCTGCTCGACGCGAATTGAGTCGGTGTGCCCGACACCCGAGAGCGGGTCATGTCCGAACCGGATCGGTCGTGATTGCGCGGGGATCGACATTCCGGCCAGATCGATCACGACCGGGAACTTCCAGCCGGCGATTCGCATCGCTCCGCCGGTGTAGGCCACCATCTGGAACCGGGGCAGCGCGGTGCTTTCACCGTCGCCGGCTTCCACTTCGATGTGGGCCGTCGCGGTGAGATTCAGGGGAGCGGGCAGCGTGGGGGAATCATTCGGCGCTGACCGGGGTTTCTTCGTCTTGGTCGACATCCGCGTCGTCCTCCGTGGGAGCAGAAGAAGTGGGTGAAGCAACGGCGAGACCGAGCTCGCTCATCAACTGAAGTTCTTTGGCACGCTGCCGGAGCTGGGCTTCCCAGTCCTGGCCTTTGCGGGCGTATTCATCCGCGAGCGTGGTGGTGTGCGAAGCGAGACGTGTCGCCTGCGCGTTGGCCTCTTTCTGGGGATCCACATGCTCGTGACCGTCCCAGAACCATTGATGGGGCCATTCGGCAATTGGGCCGAGGCCGGACGGCAGCAGGCCGTCCACCAGCACCGCCTCGTCGAACCAGGCGGCCAGAATGCGGTCGAGCACGATCGTTTCGATCCGCGACTGGTCGATGCGGATCGATTTGAAGTAGGTCTGATGATCGAGACGACCGGAGGCGTAGTTGTACGAGGCGCTATTGCCGGCCGCGATGTTGAACGGCATGTTCAGGCAACGGGCGATCTCGTTGAGAACTTCGCGTTTGAACTCGGCGTATGTTCCGGTTGGCTGCTCCGCATGAAGCTGAGCCATCTTCCATCCGCCGGGCATCGTCAGCAGCGTGTTGCGATCCAGCTCGATCGGATCGAGCGGTTCGACGGCTTCGGTTTCGCCGTGCGGAGGCGCGTCGGTGTAGATGATGCCGGCGTAGTAAGCGGCCGCTTTGGCCGCATCGAGCGTGGCGAGGGAATAGTCCCGCAGCATCGCAAACAGCGGCAGCGCGGGCGTGATGTCCGGAATCCCGCGACTCTGCCCGGGACGATCAACGCGGAACAGGTGCAGTACGGCGTCGGCCGGAATGCGGTCGTAGTCTTTGACGAATGAATGTCCACCACCGGGATGCTCCCGCAGCACGTGATATTCGATTGGGTTGCCGGCGGCATCAAACACAATGCCGTCGATGGCGCGGGCGTCGTTCCAGCGCAGGTCGGGCGTCGTGACCTGTTCGGCTTCGACGAGCCGCAGGTCGAGTTGCACGTCAGTTTCGACACGCGGATTGCTGATCAGGATGGCGAAGGTTTCGCCATCCTGCGTCTGGGCCATCCGCAGCGTGCGGAGTTTTTCGGCGAGGCCAACCGCTTTGGCCCACTGGTTGAAGGCCCGTTCGATCTGCCGATTGGCTTCAGCGTCTTCGGTGAGCAGTTGCAGCCGCGGACCGGTGCCGACAATGTCGTTCGCCAGTGTGAGCACAATGCCCCGGGCGTAACTGTTGTTGGCGACCTCGTAGCGAGCGCGGTTCCGCAGAATGCGGCGGACCTCCGGGCTGTTGGCGGCATTGGCCGACAGACCATCCGCGTTGGCCCAGTGACGCCGGTTGTTGTCGGACGTCAGGGCCGAGTCGTATTTGCCACGCAGAAACCGGGTCGCCCGACGAGTCAGTCGGACATCCGGTTTGGAGGCAAACAGGGTACGGCGCAGCCAGTTCAGCATGGTCACTCGGAACCCGGAGGAACGATCTTCGTGATCCGGAGACCGAGGCGTTTGGACTTCGCCGCCTGCTTCGAGGCGAGATACCGATCCGCGGCAATCTGCTCGGAGAGCTTGTGCTGCTCCATGCTGCCGGAATCGCCGGTGGCCTTGGCAGGCCCATCGGCGTTGTCACGGATCGTCTGGTCGAGGTCGTCAGCCATTGGGGTCTCACAGACGGCAGCAACACGCTGCCTATCTGGAGAGCTACCCGGTTGACCTGTGAAGTGACGGAGACAATGCGAAAACGTGTAAGATCGTTCCATATATGGAACCGTAAGCTGCGCGGTGTGTCTGGAGAATGACGTGTTGGACCAATGCGCCAGTTGAAACTAGATCAAGGCCGCAGGGAGACCGTTTTGCCGACCACGAATAAAAAGCACCTTCCAAAGAGCTGCGTGTATTGTTCGACGACACAGAATCTGACCGTTGAGCATGCGCCGCCGAAGCTCATTTTTCCCAAGCCACGGCCCAACGATCTAATAACGGTGCCGGCATGTGAGGACTGCAATCAGCAAGGTTCGAAAGATGCCGAGTACTTTCGTCTTTGTCTCGCAATGAATCCGTTCACAAAGGACGCACCAAGTGTCGTCTCGCTGAAGCCTACAATTCAGCAGTCGCTGCAACGACCACAAGCCACCGGTTTCCTGACCGCTCTCCTCACATCGCTAAAACCTGATGGGGACGATTTCCAACTCACTGTGGACATGGGACGGATTCATCTCGTGGTTAGAAGGATCGTGCAGTGCCTATACCTGCACGAAACCGGAACGTCGCTACCCGTTCAGACACATGAATCTCGGGTTTTGTCAATCGAGAGTCTTGGCAGGATGGAGGCTGACCGACCTCAGAAACTCCGAGACGACATTATCACTCCGTTGATGCAAGAACCGATTAATCTCTATGCCGACAATCAGTTTGCATACTGGGTGACTCACACCAACGTACCGTTCGTGTCAGCTTGGGCTCTCCTGTTCTACGGCCGGCTCCCGTTCATTGGATTCACTGGCAAGAAGGTCAAAGATCCTGAATGACCGCGCGTGACGACAGGGTGAACGGTGTATTTATTCCGCACCGACCACCTTCTCGGTGGTCGTCACCCGTCTGCCGCAGTATCTGCACTCCTTCCGCCGTAAGATTTTCTCCGCTCGCGGTCGTGTGTAGACCACGTAGAAATGCCGGCAGCCGCAGTTCGGGCAGACGAGGCCTTTCGGTTCGGGATCGCGCTTCTGATGGGTCATCCCCGCTTGCTCCTCTGCAACGCGGACAGCCGGACGCGTGGTGGCGCGGGGCCTTGCGGCGCATCGGTACCGAACAGCACGCAGCCCTGTATCGACGCAGAGACCGCGCAGCCCACGACACCGTCGAGCCAGTGGTTATCGGGCTGCTCGGGGCGGATCTTCCATTCGTCCACCGTCCGGCCCCGCCCTTCGGTCTTCACGCGGTATTCAGCGGTCAACTGCTCGGCGAACATCCGGTGCGTTTCCGGACTGGTTCCGAACAGGGACAGACAACCGGGATCGCCCTGCGCCACGACCAGCCGAGCCTGCACGAACGACTTCCAGTAGTTCGTGTCGTAGATCACATGCCGGACCGCCCGCTTGCCGCTGGCGTTTGTCATCCGCCAGTTGAGTCCGACGCGTTCTCCCGGTTTGCGTTTGTAATCAGAGAATGGCCGGCTGGAGGCCCCCACGAACCGCCCGTGTGAAGGGAGCACGATCCCGGCGTGCTTCGATTGCCGGCAGAACTGGTAGACCACATCCGTTGATGAACCCCAGTTGGCGTCGATGAGACAACGGTCGATCCGCAGTTCCGCACCGTCGTCGCGTCGCCAACTCCGTGACAGTCGATCTTCAGTTAACGCCTCCAGCCCGGCGTAGATGGATCCCTCGAGCCCAGTTCCTTTCGCTGCAACGGCCAGCGTTCGCGTGGCGTCCCGCAGTGTGAAGTACGGTCGCTTCTGGTCGGGGTAGGTGCCGTAATCAATGATGTAGCCCGTGAAGTCGTCTTCCCACGCACAGACCACGAAGAACAACAACTTCTGCTGTACGTCGATGAACATCGTCAGGTGATTGCAGCCAACCGGCACCAGATGCTGCGGCAGGCCACAGGTCTTGCCGGCGATCTGATCGGCCGTCAGCAGATCATCATCGGCGGCCGTCTCCGGCAGCGGTTCGTTCTGGTATTCCGCGAAGAACGCGGCTTCATTCTGCAGCTTCAGATTCATGGCATGCTGTATGGCCGAGAGTTCATCCGGATTGAACCGCTCCGGCCAGGCAATGACCGCGCCTTCGTCCATCGCTTTCCGATGTTTGCGATAGAACTCGGTGGCTTCCGCCAGCCCCCGTTCATTCCGCAGTGCTTCGGCACGCACCTGGCCGTACTGCTGCCACAGCTTTTCGTTGGTCGGGAACGTATAGACCATCTTCGTGCGGTCACCCTGCCATTGCGGGTGTTTGTCCCGATCCAGCATCCGATCGGCCATGTCATCCGGACGAATGACCGTGCATGGCATGATGCCGCTGATCTTGTTGCCGGGACCGGCCAGGCCGAGGACCGCGCCGGCAAGGATGCTCTCGCGCTGGGCACACTGGGATGGCGATCGCGCCGACTCGTCTGTCTGGGGGTCGTCGAGAATGACAAGCGAAGGCCGTACGGTCCGGCCATCGGCTCGTTTGAACTTCATCCCGCGAATGCGACCGGTGATCCCGGCGACTTTGACGATCGCTCCCGACGCCTTCGAATCCGGCATTGTCGGCATCACGATCTCTTTGGCAGTCCATGAGATGTGCGTCCGCTCGCCCTGGTACAGCTGGCCGGTGCAGCGGTTCGCGATCCCTTCCAGCCGCTGGATCGGATAGACCGCCTCGGGGAAGTCCTCGAGCAGCAGTTCGTTGCCGTCAAGTTCCATCTTGATGGAGTCGAGCATCTCCTCCGCATGCACCTCACTCGCGCCGATCAATGCGATGAACTCCCGGTGCCCGAACAGGATCGCCCACAGACAGGCGCATTCGGCGATTGTCGTCTTGCCCGACCCACGTGGCATCGCCAATGCGAACAACCCGCCATGCAGCACCGCTTCTTCGATCTTCGCGATGACCTTCAAATGGTCCGGTGACCATGCCAGGTGAAACGACAACGGGAAGTACGTCTCGCAGAAGAACCGAAAACTTTCGCCCGCCTGTCGTTTGCGTTCCGGATTGATAACCGCCGGCAGATCGCCAATGTCGCGACCCGACAGCGAGAGCATCGCGTTGCGAGCCCGAGCCTGCTCCTTCATCGCGTCGTAGCCGGTCAGACCCTCGGGATCCGGTTTCGGCGCATGCCGCCGCGCGACCAGCCAGCCGATGTATCGGAACAGGTCGACGGTCCGGTTCTCCCCGATCCGGAACCCGGCCCGGGTGCGATGCCGATGCAGCTGCCGTTCGCTGATCACTTCGCCCAACGGGGTTGAGTTGAGCAGCCGGCACAACTGAGTCGGTCCGAGTTGTCGGGGGTCAATCGCCACGTCGGCTCATCTCCTTCACGAGCCAGGCGGCGTAGTGCACGAGGTTCAGCGTGCCATCCGCGTTGACGGGTGCGCCGGCGTCGATATCGGCCTGCAGCATGTCTTCCGAGACCGGGTCGCCACCGGTGCGCGTCAGCAGTCGCGCGGCGTCGCGGAGCGACATCGCGGTCGGGCTGAGGGGCGACTTTTCGCGGTCATCGGACATCCCTGAAAACCTCTGAAATCAGCTCAGAATTGCTGCGAAACGGAGTGGATGTCGTTCCGCACCCGAGGTAACTCGTGTCATGTCGAAAGACGGATTTGGCAGACGAAAAGGGACCACCATGAACACCAACGACATTGGCAGAACGGACAGCGGCGAACTTCGCAGGCTTGCTGACGGACTGAAACAAGACGCGAGGGCGCTGTGGGAAGTGGGCAACAAAACGGAAGCCATGCGGCTCTTCCGGCTGTTTCGGAGGATCGCCCGCGAACTCCACCGCCGACGCAACCCGGCCCTGATCCATCTTTGGAACTAACACGCCACCGAACGAGAACACGACCATGACGAACGCCAACGACCACAATCCGCCGCGACGCATCAACTGCGAAGCGCTACGAACACTGCACTCATTGGAACGGACGCTGCGGCGGCACATCGACGACCTGATGAAGGTCGACTGCGAGGACACCGAAGCGGCTGAGGCGGTCGTCTTCGCGATCGAGGCGGCCGAGAAGGCACTCAACAACGTCGGCGTCACCAGACGCCGCATCAACCAGGCATGACCAGCCGGCCCGATGGCCGGCTGTTTTTGTTTCCAGACTTCCTTTTTCACAGGAGCAACACGATGGCGACGAAGAAGACCACCACGACGACGAAGACCCGCAAGCCCGCCCAGCGCAAGGCGGCAAAGAAGGCCCCCGCGACCAACAAGCAGGCGGCGGCTCAAAAGAAACCGAAGGCCGGCGGCAAGCGGGACGGGAAGATGAGCGCCCTCGACGCGGCGGCGAAGGTGCTGGCTGAAGCGGGCGAGCCGCTGACCGCCAAGGCGATGATCGAAGCGATGGCGACAAAGGGGTACTGGACCAGCCCCGGCGGCAAGACGCCCCACTCGACGCTGTACGCCGCGATCATTCGCGAGATTGCGAAAAAGGGGGACGAGTCGCGATTCAAGAAGACCGACCGCGGTCAATTCACCGTCTGAGGTCTCGCGATGAAGAACCCCAACCATGAAATGGCTGATGCGATCCGCGACGTAACAGCCTCGGTGCAGAAGGCGATTGACGAGGGGTACCGATCCCGGGCCATCGATGTCGATGACCTCGTCGAGGTGCTCCTCGCGATCGCCGACCGGTTGGACCCGCCCGTCGAGCCGCCCGAACAGAATCGGGTGGCTCCGGGGCTGGCCTGTCCGGAATGCGGTGAGGCCGACGCCGATCGCCTGATCTGGCTCGACGACGAATTTGTACGGTGCGACGCCTGCGGGACGATCTACCCGCCGGCGGGATGAGATAACATCACGAGGAGACGAACCATGACAACCTGGCTGGTGGCCACGCTCGCACGGTACGTGCTGGTGGAAGCCGAAGACGAATCGACCGCCCGCGAACTCGGGCATGTCGCGCTGTATGACCTGTACGCCGACCTCCGCGAGCGCTACGGACGGGACGTGCCGATCAACATCCTGACCGTCCGGCACGCGACTGAATCCGAGATCGACCAGTGGCGCTGGCATCACGAAATGCTGGCGCGGGAAGCCGAATGGCAGGCTCGCCGGCAAGACGGCTGACCCCGACGCGATTCGCGTCGACGCCCCACGCGACCACCGCTTCGCGGCGGTGCCCGAACGTGCGGGCGTTTTCTCGTGGCTCGGACGCTCGTTCAAATCTCCGCCTCCTTCGCGACACGGCCCAACGTGGGCGAACCGTCGCCGTCCTCCGGAACCAGATAGCGGACCGGTTTCCCCAGTTCGCCGGCAATCCGGATCTCGGCCGTCACACCGACCGATTCCCGCCAGCCGTCCAGCGTGAGCACGACCAGTTCGTCGCACCGCCGCAGATGCTCCCGGTCGAACCGTTCCCAGAAAGGCCACTCGGTGGGCAGGCCATGATCGACCAGCGGATGGCCATGCACGATCGGCGCGAACACGACCTGTCCCTGCCGCATGAGCAAAGCCGCCATCCGGCAGACGGCATGAAATCGCTGTTCGCGAACGGTCGGGCATGGGTGTGAGTACGGGCTCGCAAGATAAATCATGCGGCCACCTCTTCCGCCGCGACCCGTTCCGCCTTCCGTCCGGAAAACTTCTCGTACCGCTGCACGATCACGTCGCAGTACAACGGATCGAGTTCCATCAGAAATGCTTTGCGGCCGGTCTGTTCTGCCGCGATCAGCGTGCTGCCCGAGCCACCGAACAGGTCGAGGACGTTTTCGCCCGTGCGCGATGAGTACTGCATCGCGCGGACCGCCAGTTCGACAGGCTTCTCCGTGAGATGCACCATCGACTGCGGATTGACCTTCTTCACCGACCAGACATCGGTCGCGTTGTTCGGTCCGAGGTAGACGTGCGCGGCGCCCGCTTTCCATCCGTAGAAGCACCACTCGTGGTTTCCCATAAAATCTTTACGGGTCAGAACGGGATGCTCCTTCACCCAGATCAAAGCCTGCGAGAAGTACAGCTCGTGCTTCTTCAGGAACGGCGGGTAGTTGGCGCAGTTGGCGTACCCACCCCAGATGTAGAACCCACGTCCCGGCAACAGCACGCGGGCGATGTTGCCGAACCAGGCATCCAGCAATACGTCGAACTGCTCGTCCGAGACGAAGTCGTTGGCGAGCGGTCGATCCTTGGCACGCAGCTTCTTTGCAGTCGGCTTCGCCTTCTCGGGATGCCGTTCCACATCCAGTTTCTGGTGATGGGTCGTTCCCTGAAATGATGAGAGGCCCGCGGCGATGGCGTTGTTGCTGCGAGGTTCGACCTTCACGTTGTACGGCGGATCGGTATTGCAGAGATGGATCGGCTGACCGTCGAGCAGGCGGTCCAGATCAGCCACGGACGAACTGTCGCCGCACAGCAAACGATGCTCACCGAGCAGCCACAGATCGCCTTTCTGCGTGGTGGCCTCATCAGGTGGCTCCGGCACGTCATCCGGATCGCACTGTCCGTTCTTCAGCTCGGGACTGAGGATCTTCGCTAGTTCATCGGTGTCGAACCCCAGCAGATCGAGATCGAAATCGAGTCCTTGCAGGTCGGCCAGTTCGATCGGCAGCAGGTCGTAGTTCCATTCCGCCAGCGTTGCGGTCTGGTTGTCGGCGATGCGGTACGCCTTCACCTGTGCCGGCGACAATCCTTTGGCGACATGCACCGGCACTTTCTCAAGGCCGAGTTGCTGAGCCGCTTTGTAGCGGGTGTGACCGACGATGATCACGCCCGCTTCGTCGACGACGATCGGTTGTCGAAATCCGAACTCCCGGATCGACGCTACGACCGCCGCCACCGCATCGTCGTTGATGCGGGGATTGTTTTCGTATGGTCTAATGTCACCGATGGATCGGTGTTCGATTGCCAGAATGGACTTGGATGTGGCTGTCATCTGTTTGAAACCTCCGTGGAGAAGAATGTGGATCCGACCTATCCGCCACCTACAGAACAGGAATGGGCTGCGGCCGAAGTGCAGGTCATTCGAATCGAGGGCTCGCCCATCATTGGCCTGCGGAAAGACATTCGAAAAAACGATGTGCCGTACGTGCAGACGGTGTGGCTAACGGTTCCGCAACTGCGGGGGCTGGCCATTGAGGAGACGTTCTGATCAGGCCCGGCCGACTGCGATTGCGGGCAGCATTGTCAGACATGCGTGTGCTCCTCAGCGAAACGGGTTGTAGCCAAACAGCAAACAGGCGATGACGAGGAACCACAGCAGGTTCCAGAAGAACGTCTCCAGCCGGCGGGCAGTCGGGCAGACGACCTCCTTCCAGAACAGGTAGCGTTTGTCATTTGAGTGATCATCACGATCAGGCAGCGTGGACATAGACGGGTTCTCCATTGGGACTCGGACTGTCAAAACAAACTCTGGTGGGAATGGTGGCTGTTCCCGCGGGGATGACCTGACTGACATGGCCGGGAAGGAACCATGCAGAGGGGACTTTTTGCCTTTTTGCGCTTTTTGCAGGGGGATCTCGCGCCCGCTCGCGCTCACGCGCGGACGCAGGGACATGCGTGAGGGGGGTGCAATAACAACAAGAAGTAGTGTGATATGTATTACTCATGGACTGCCTTGGACTTACGTCATCTCCGACCTTCCGCTTCCGGGACTTATTGCGCCCGCAAAAACGGTCAGTCTGGTGCTGTGTGATGGTGATCAACCCGGTTCACGGGCTTTTGCACGATGCAGAAAGGGGTTATTGCGCGGCACCTCCTGTCGGAACGAGTCGGTACACCTCGCCCGGTCGACCGCCGGTCTGATGCGTGCCGAAATCGATCAGCCGCTGGGCGACGAGCGTGTCCCGCACTTCTTCGTGTTCCCGGCGTGACCACGGCAGCTTGCGATTGATCATCCAGAACGGCATCCAGCGATCGCCGTGCTGCGCATGCCACTTCGCCAGGATCTCCAACAGCCGTTTTCGCTTGGCGTCGAAGTCGCTTTCACTGGCGTGACTGCCGGCCATGAACAGCATTCGCCGCGTCTGATGTTCGACGAACTCACAGGCCCAGGTGACAGCCGGCAGATCGATCTGTGGTGCCGAGTGGTTGGCGCTGCAGGCGTAGATCAGCGACAGCCGTCGGGCCTTCTCGTAGGCACGGGCCCAGATCGCCATCGATACCGGATCACCGCCATCCTCTGCGCGGGAATACTCGGCATCGGCATACTCACGAAACGCCCGGAATCCATTGAGTGCCGCTGCGTCGGCATCAACCAGTTGCGGGACAGGATGCCACGTACTCAGATTGCCGGCATGTCCCGGCTGATATTCGGCCCACCAGCGAGCGACTTCCAGAATCGGCTCCGGAATCGGACCGACGTTCGCTTCACGACCTCGCCCCCGCTTCTGCGATTCCAGGATCAGCATGCGGGCCAGAAACCCGTTGGTCATCAGCCGTGGTGAGATCGCTTCATAGAAGTGCTTCGGAACCGCCGTCCCGAAGATGCACAGGCAGGGCTGATCGATAACGGTCCGTTCCTTGCCGGCCTTGGCCCGCATCACGTAGACGCTGCTGGCGCTCGAGTACATTTGCAGAAGGATGCTGACGACCTGCTCGTGACGGGCGTCTTTTGCCTGCGTCACTTTCAGCAACAGACCATCCAGTTCATCCACCTGAAACAGGGCCGATGGCTGCGTGAACAGCCGATCTTCAATGCCTTCCCCGCTGGCGAACGAATTCCCCAGACACTCCGGCATGCCGACTTCCAGCAGGATGCGTTGATTGACCTTGCGCGGGTAATCCTTTCCAGCGCCCGAGTTGGCGAGTCCCAGCAGGTACAGATTCGTGCGGTTGTCAGCCGCATCGCGCACCTTGCGGCCGGCCAGCAGTGCTTGCAGCGACAACGCTCCGCAGAACGCCAGCACCGGCTCCGGATAGGGAGCACTGCTGAGCGTGTAATCAATCACCGAGTTGATGAAGCCGGGAACGCGCAGCAACTGTGGGGGCGTGGGTCCCGGATCTTCGAAACGGGTCGCCTCGTCGCTGCCCGAGTCGGCATACATCTGATCCCAGTGATTCTCCGCCAGGGCGACGGCAATCTGGTCCGGCTCATAACGAGCGATGCTGCCGGCAATGCGTTCGACCTCGCGTGCTGTCAAAGCCGGCACACAGCGATCGGCGTTGGCACGCAACAGGGCGGCCACAATCTCTTCCTGCGACATCCCCACACGCCGCATCGCTCCGCCGAGTTTCGCCAGTGTGGCATTGCGTTGGCCGGAGGGGATTTTGTTACCAAGCCCCGTACCAGTCGCCACGTCGGGCGACGTGGGCGTTCCGGGCGGCGGTCCGTCGAGTTGCGCGACCAGCCACGCCGGCGGTTCGGGCAACTGGTCCGGCGATACATCCAGTTCCATGCCCGGCACCCAGCGATAGGAGCCTTCAGCACGCCGTGACGGCGGGGCGACGATGTAGCCACCATCGGCCCGGGTGTCGACCTGCGGAGCCAGAACGCTTTGGGTGCAGCGCCAGCCTTTTTCCGGCGGCTGTCTGAAGATGCGATGGCTGCCACCGCCGGGAGTGAGGGCCATTGGTCCGGCGGCCAGTTCCATTGCCCGTTCTTCACCGGGCCACGTATTGGTCGCCCCATCAACGTCAATCACCACCAGGCCGGCAGTCGGCAGGCCAATGTTGGCCGAGGGATGTGCGGTCCACCAGCGTTCGATCTGTTCCGGATCGAGACTGGCATCATGAAATCCGCGCGGCGTAATCGGATTACTGCCACCGGCGGCGCAGGGAAAGACCGGATAGCCAAGATCGACGTAGTTGAGCGCAGCTTCGAGCAGGTCATTCAAAACGGGACCTCCTCGTCGTCGAACGAATCTCCCCACGGCACGGGTTCCGGCTTCTCGGCCAGGTCGTATCCGACAATCCGGTCATAGCGTTCGCCGGGCACCGAACGGACGACGATCGCGTGCGTGGCGCACAGTGCGCCGGCTTCCGCCAGCTCGACCGCCCGCTCAGCCGAGTCCGGTACAGGATCGGGGGAACGGCGGGACCACCACGCTTCGGCTTTCTGACGGGCGTAGCCTTCGTGTTCCACGCAGATGAATTCCGATTGCCAGTGACTGAGCCCCAACCGGTAGTCGACTCGCATCGTCTGCGGGGCTCCGGGCTGAGCGTCCCGTTTGGTGTGGACCGAATACGAGATGTCCATCACCTCGTACTTCGTATCGTTCATCTGGTCGGACAGGATGCCGGCATCGGTGGCTTTCGCTTCATGCTTTTGTCGTTCCGGCGGTGGGAACTCGTAACCGCACTGCGGGCAGGTCGCGAAGCCGGCTGCGATCACCGCATGACAGATCGGACACTCCTTCGCCGGCGCTTCCCTGTTGCCGGCAGGCCGTTCTTCAATCCGGATCGCATCCACCGGCCCGTGCCGCAGCACGTTGCCTCCGAAATCGAGCACGAGGCAATTCTCTTTGCCAGGATGCAGCCGGAACCCGCGGCCCACCATCTGGTAATACAGTCCCGGTGACATCGTCGGCCGCAGCATCACCACGCAGTCGATGTTGGGCGCATCGAATCCCGTCGTCAGCACGTTGACGTTGCACAGGTACCGCAGGTCCCCGTCACGGAACGCTTTGAGTGTTGCGTCTCGCTCGGCCGTCGGCGTTTCCCCCGACACGAAGCCACATTCGATGTCGTGATTACGGAGCAGGACTTCCTGCACATGCCGGCCATGTTTGATGCCGGTGGCGAAGATCAGCACGGACTGGCGATCGGCCGTGAACTCCACAATCTCCCGGCAGGCGGCATCGACCAGTTCGTCCTGATCCATCAGGTCTTCGACCTCAGCCGCCACGAATTCGCCACCACGGATATGGACGGCGCTGGTGTCAATACGGGTCAGGCCGGCCTTGGTCACCAGCGGCGACAGATAACCCTGCACGATCAGTTCGCGGACACCGACTTCGTAACCGACGTCATTCAGGAAATGGTCCGGAGTGCAGATCATCCCTGACTTGAGGCGATAGGGCGTCGCGGTCAGCCCGATCACGCGGACGTCCGGATTTACCACCCGGGCCTCGGCGAGGAACTGCTGATACATCCCTTCGCCTTCGGGCGGAATCATGTGGGCTTCGTCAACCAGAATCAGATCGATCGGCCCCAGTTCGCAGGCCCGTTTGTAGATGGATTGAATGCCGGCCACGATGACCGGCGCCTGCGTGTCGCGGCGTTTGAGTCCGGCGGAGTAGATGCCGAACTTCACTTCGGGACAGACGACCCGCAGTTTGTCGGCCGACTGTTCGAGCAGTTCTTTCACGTGGGCAACGATGAGGACGCGGCCGCCCCAGGTGACAACGGCGTCACGGCAGATGGTCGCCATCACGGGAGTCTTGCCGCCACCGGTCGGGATCACGACGCACGGGTTGTCGTCGCGCTCCCGCAGGTGTTCGTACACGGCGGCCACGGCCGTCTGTTGATAAGGACGCAGTGTCAGCATTCCGCTTTCTCGATCAGAACTTCGGTCTTCCCCTCGGGGACGACCTCGCGTTTGGTGATGGTCAGGGAGACGATCTGGCTGTCGTCGTGGTAAGCACCGCCGTGCTGGAGCGCGTCGAGAATCGCCTTGGGCAGGTTGTCGACATCGCGGCGACGACGATCGGGCGGGTACACGTCGATCTGCACGATCAGCGGACCATCCAGTGGCTGGACCCGCCGTGCCGCGAGGAGCGAGCACACGCTTGCGCGAAATGCCCGCCCCGTGCGGCTGATGAGCGTCCGTGCTCCCACCCGCCGCCAGTAGTGATTGACGCTGGGTGGAAACGGCAGTTCGAATCTCAGACTCACAGAAACCTCGCCTTGCCTAACCCCATCCCGACTCACCGTGGCAAGCCCAACCTAACCGCGACTAACCACTCCACAGCCCGCCAGGACCTGACGAACCTTGCCTAGCCATTGCCGGCCTTTCCTTGCCGCGCCAGTCTTCGATTGAGTCAGTCGTCAAGTACGTCGAATCGGGTGACACGGAACCGGCCGTATGTCGGTCGGAAATCCGCGATGCCGATCAGGCGGCCAGCGTCACTCACAAGTCCGTGAAGCATGCCGCTCGACACGTACTCCGGAAGATTGACCATCAGCAGGAATGTTGCGGTCCACCCGGCGTTGATGGCAGGCCGCACGCGCGTCACACCGCTTCGCTGCACCTGAACCCGACACCGGTGCTCGTAGTCCCAATCCTCGATTCCAAGGCTGGCCAGCGGCGTCAGACTCACGACCGCCGCCTTCACAAGGTCCATCGCACTCTTGCGCGGAGACCGGGGATCCTGCCGGTACTTGGCTGCTGCAATGATTGCCTGCCGCAGGTATTCACCGGGAATGCACAGCTCGTTGTCGTTGTTGCGATAGACGTAGGATTCCACGTCGTCGGTTTTCTTGGCCGCCGAGCCCTTGGCGGCTTTTGCTTTCGCTTCAACGGCCTCACAGTTCCAGCGGTGAAACAGCAGATCGGCGTCCCCGCAGATCGACAGCTCGACGCGATAAGGAATCGAATGATCGAGAGTCTGTTTCGCGCCGTTTGTCACGTCCGGCCCGATGGCCGACGCGTTCTTTGGCTTTCCGTTCATTGTCGCTGTCATTGATATCTCCAAAGAGGAAGTTGAAAACCGCCATGCCATGTCGCGCCTTGGCACGCCCTGCCTGGCCGAATCGAACCATGCCCGTCTTATGCCTTACGCAGCCTTGGCTCGCCTTGCCGTGCCATACCTCACCCCACGATGCCTCGCCGTACCCGGACTTATGCTGTCTGGGCGGAGCGCTGCCACGGCGGAGCGGTTGTCTTTGCCGATGGCGTTTGAGTCGCCTTGTCATTCCTCGGTGAATAGCCACCGATCTCGTTCTGCAGCTCACCCGTGTCTGAGCGACGCTTGAGTTTGACCGAGATCACCAGTGGCAGGTTGTGGAGTTCAACCGAGTCTTTCGGAGCCATCACTCCGACCGCCCGACAGATGGCGGAAAGTTCCGCTCTGGCGATCTGCACCGCCGTGGCATTCGGGTTGTCGAGATTCAGCCGGGCCCAGAGCAGCCGGCCTTTGTGGGGACCATCCAGCACCTCAAACGTGAGCTGCAGATAGTTCCCGGTGCCGGCCTTCGTGGGCTTCATCTCCGAATCGGTGATGGCGGCCGCATACTTGCCGGCGGGCAGTGGTTCGAAACTGGAAACGGGTTCCACCTGGTTGGCATCGAATCCGTGAAGGTTGGCCATTAATCAGTTCTCCGTATCAGAAGGTTGGGAAGGGGTTGATTCCGGGTTGGTCAGCGCGGTCATGAAGTCGGACCACGCGAGAGGCAGTTCTTCCGGCAGCGAGAATCGGTTCTTGGCGACGCACGATGGGCCGCCGATGGTGCGGAGCATCCGTTCACCACCGTCTTTGCCGAGTCCGAAGGCAATCCCGCGTTTGCGGTTGAATCCAGTGTCTTCGGACTGCACTCGGATCTTCCGCGTGGCGAACATCACGGCGTCGCACCACTCGCAGACGAGGGCGCAGGCGTGCTTATGCAGCCGGGGGCTGTAGCGGTCGTAGGCGGTCGCTTCCGGGTCTTCGAACTTCTCGACCTTGGCGTGCGCGATGCACACCACGACCATGCCGCGTTCGGTCCGTAGTCGGTTGAGCAGCCCCAGCACTTTCCGCCAGTGGGTCAGTGCGTGGGTGTAGCCCTTCGCGTAACCGCCATCGACTTTGTCGATCGACGTGACATTGTATTGCCGGCACAGGTCATCCCAGATGAGGCGTTCCAGCCAGTCCAGACTGTCGATGACGACCGTCTGGTAATCGTGCTGCTCGGAAATCAGTTCCTGCAGCGCGGCCTGCACGTCTTCCAACTGCGTGGCCAGCGGGAATTTGTCGCACTCGATTTCACCCAGTCCGTCTTCGGTCTGAATGAAGATCGGTGCCGGCGCCTGTGAGGCGAATGTCGACTTGCCGATGCCTTCGGTTCCATAAAGCACCAGCCGTGGCGGCAGCGGTTCTTTGCCACGATGGATGCGGGACAACATGCTCACGCGCAGATCTCCTGGGGTTCGGGTTGGTGGGTGGAATCGACGCGTGCCACCTGGAACGCGTCTTCGCCGAATTCGCGGCGAAGGAAGCCGACGAACAGGCGATTGACGTCCCGACCGACCGGCGTACCCGCATCGATGACGCAGGCACGCCGGTCCGGATCGAGGTAATGCGACGCATCGAGTCGGACCTGGGATTCGCCGTGCAGGCTTTCGGTCGCCAGCACAGCCAGCAGCAAAGAGGCCTCGACTTCTTCCAGCGGCACATCGGGCTGGAACTCGTAGCGGTAGAGTTCCCTGGTCATGGCGATCTCCTCAGGTCCAACAAGTGCGTCTCTACTTGGAGAGCTACCCGGTTGGGTGTCGAGGTGACGAAGGTTTTCAGACGTAGTCCCGCAGGCCCGCCGCTTCGAACCGCTGCCGCAATCGGCGTACGGTGTCGTTGAGCGTGGTGCGGGGGACGCCGATCTCACGCGCAATGGCGGAGATCGACTGAGTCTTCATCCGTTCGGCCAGATCGCGGAGTTCGTCCGGCAGAGAGTCAATGACATCCGCCAGGTCGGTGACGAGCTGCGCGAGGTCTTCGTCACTGCGCGGATCACGACAGCGGCGGCCGTTGTACTCACGGTCGCCGATCGTCTCGGCCAGTTCGGTCGGACCGTCCTCGGTCATTTCTACCAGCAACTGCAGAGAGCCGATCCGTCGGTGATCCCGCTTCTGGGCCTCGGCATCACGGATGATGCTGGCGACCGAACGTTCGACGATCGCGGTCACGAACGATTTGCGATGGGCCACAGCGGGATCGAATGACTTCAATCCCTGCAGCAGCCGCGTCAGCAGCTCCTGCTCCAGATCCTCTCTGTCCTGCCGGGTGTAGCCGGCGCGGCCGATGATCTGCTTGACCTTGCGTTTGACGATTCCAAACTCGAAGCGCCCCAGTTTCGGCGCGCACGCAGAGCCGGCGCCATTCGAAGCATTCACCTGCATCACATGTCCTGGGCCGGAGGGGCGGGCCCGGGAGCGATACAGGTCGGGTCACTGCGCCGCGGATCACTTCCGCTGACCTACGCAGGCACGACAGGCGACTGCCGGGTGTTCAGCCTCACGGCCTCAGCCGGCGGCTGCGGTGTCGCATCTGTCGCAGGGTGCGCACGGAGCGTGCGACAGATCAGTGATGCGGAAGTCGTGTCATGTGGGCGAGTTACCTCAATCTCGTTTTTCTATCGGGGTGTCGCGTCGCTGCGACGAGCGCGTGCGCACGACAGATTCACTGGAACCGGTTTGAAGCAGTTTCTTGTGCTTATTGACGAGTCGGGAAATGGTCGAGTGGTGAATCGAGAACCCGCGGCTCTTCAAATCCTTCTCCGCCTTCCGGGCCGACGAATCGTTGGCGACGTAAGCCTGCAGGATCAGGTCGTCGGTCAGTTTGGAATCGAGTGCGCTGCGGACCTTCTGATCGAGCACGAAGTTCAATACGCCCGGCGTTTCCGCCGCCCGCTCATTGGCGTCGTGAATCAAGCCGACGATGGTTGTGGTGTCGATGTCGAGATCGTTGTCCACCAGAGAGACGACCTCCGACAATCGAATGAGCGGTGGCGGCTCTCCGACCCAGAAGTCGGCATCCGGTTCCGCCAGCGGTACGAACACCACCGGCCGTTTCGACGCCGTAATCTGCCGGCGGAACTCACTGGCATCGGGCTGGTTCAAACCAACAGCCAGCAGCATGTCACGTGTCTGCCCCTGATACTTCCAGCGTCCGAGTCGCCAGATGCGACCGGGGGCCAGCCCGGCCAACTTGCCCGTCAACTGGAAAGCGGAGGCTATGATGGCCGCGATGTGATTCACATCCACGATCCACTGCTGCAGGTCATCCGACGAAAGCACCACACGCAGGTGTTCGGGACAGTTGATCGCGTAACGGGTGCGGCCACTCGGCCCGGAAATCGCGACCACGTCTTCCACGTGATCGCGACATTCCGGACAGAGCACGCGTTCCGCGCCCGTCGTCGGACACAGAACACCCATCTCGACCAATTGCTGAAGCAGACCGGCCGGCCAGAATTCCGCAGCGTCGGAACTCAGGACGGCATCGGGAAGGTCCAGCAGTGGCCACACCACACTCAGAGGATCAGTCATTCAGAATCCCCCAGCGCTGGATGCAGCGTTCGCCAATGATCCGCACTTCGTCGGGTTTGGTCTTGATGTCACAGGTGTTCGGGCAACTGACGCTGAAGGTCATCTTCTTGCCCTTCTTCTCGCCGTCACCGACAAACTGCAGCTGAATGCTGGCCTGTGTTGCCGACACCTGTGATCGGTCGAGACCGTGAGCGGCAAGATGCTGGTTGATGGCGGTGAGGATCTCAGCACGGGTCGCGTACTCGGAGAACTTCAGCTCCAGATACTCAAGAGCCGGCACGGCCACCCGTGGCACGATCCGCAGCCGGCGGAGTCGCACAGCGGCCAGCATGTCTTCCGGCAGCGTCGTGAAGGCGAAGGCGGGATCGAGCAACTGATCCAGTTTGTAGCTCGCCCGCAATGGTTCATCGTCGTCGACCTCGATACCGAGGACTGCCCGACAGAACGCCTTCCGCAACGGCAACTGCACTTTCTTGCCGCCCTTGGCAATCAGATCGATCGCTCCTTCAGACGGAGAATAGACAAACACATTGCTGAACGCGTAGCTCTCTTCGCGCGGCGTCAGCTTCTGATCGTCGTCAAAGATCAGTTGCTTGTCAGGCCAGTCCGGCAGGTAGGCAAAGAAGAAGTCCGCTCCCCCAGCGCGCTGGTAGTGATGGACTTCGCAGACCTCGCCGCGGAGTTCCTTGTTCCAGTAGAACGCGCGAATCTCTGCTTCCAGTTCCGCCTTGAGTTTCGGCGACCACGTGATGGGTTCCTTCGGGAGACTGTTCCACCGGTTGGCCAGGCCACCGGTTCGCAATGCTTCGGCGCGGGCGAAGATCGCCGCCTGGTCGAATGCATCCCGTGTCTCAAGGAAGGCCCACAGCGACTTGTCCGCCGGGCTCTTGAGCGCTGCGAATTCTTCGAGGCGTTCAGGGCATTGCCATTCGATCTCCTCGATCAGAACTTTCTGTCCCTTCGGATCAGAAAGTTCATGCACGTCCTGGAGCAGCACCTGATAATGCTGCCGGTCGTCTCCCATCGTTTCCCATGCGGCAACGACGGTTTCCACGTCCCGAGCCTTGAGCTCGTCCCATGCGATCTCCGCCATTGCCGGCACGTCTTTGAACAGTCGCTTCAGCAACTGGTTATCATGCAGCTTGAGCTGCTTCCGCAAATCAAACGATTTTGCCATGTAACATTCCTCTCGATGCGGTGTCTCCGTTCGCTGAACAGTAAACACTCAAGTCAAAAAAAATGCCGTTCACTCGAACAGCGATGGTTCCTTTCTGTGACACAGTAACTTCAGGTTCTCCAGCCGAATCCGCATGGCTTCAGCTGAGACCTCAAACGTTTCCGCCAGCGGACGGCAGGCGTGTTCGAACAGTGTGTTGTTGATGCTGTCTTCGCCCATGCTCAGGCCACCGCGGCGCAGCAACTCACTGGTGATGATCTCCTGCTGCCGTGGTCGCAGGTCATCCAGGTAGATGGGATCGAGATTGCCGCGCCACTTGTCCCACTCCTGCAAGACCAGTTCCCGGGGCATGAGCAGGGCGGCGGCAAAGTAGTTGGCCTGCCATTCGAGCGGACTGGTGTCGCTGGAGCGGCAGATGTAGTTGGCGCGGTCATCCGCTTCCGGCAGCAGCGACGGCTGATTGGCGTGTCGCTGGAACAGAGTCCGGTGCAATCGCCAGTGCCCGGCCTCGTGGGCCAGCGTGAATCGGAAACGTCCCAGCTTCGCCGGATTCTCATCGGGATCAAGGCTCTGGTCGACACCCACCCGGTTTTCATTTACCCACAGCGCACCATGCACGTCACCGACGCCGAACAATGACCGCATGTCGCGGAATTCGAACGTCAGTTTCAGGTGCAGTTCAATGATCTCGTCGATCGGCACTGGCGGCTCGATGACGGCTTCGAAGTCGCGGCCATATTCGGCCAGCAAAACGGCAGCTTCATCTTCGAGCTGCCGTTTTGTGAAATAGGGTTCTCTTCGCGTCGATGCGGAGGGACGTCGTGGCACTGGCTCAACCTTTCTCCTTGAATTTGCGAGCTTGTTTTGTGAGTTTCTGTAACTGTTCTGGCGTCAGGCCGCTGGCTTCGCGGAGTAATTCGGGCATTTCCGTTGGCTGTTTTTGAATGATCTCCGACAGGTCCCCAGGGACTCGACCAGCCAGGGCTATCCACTGGTCGGCATTTTCTTCGAGTAATTCCGCCATCCGCTTCACACGATCCGCTGTGGGCGGGCTTTCCACTTTTCCCTGCTCCACAAGGGACAGATACGTCGGGCTAATGCCCACCTTTTCCGCGAACTTGCGCAGGCTGAAGCCCTTTGCAATTCGCGCTTCGCGAAGAACTTCGCCAAAATGTTTTTGGTTTGCGGTCATCCTGTTTTTCGCTCTCAGTCCATTAATCATTCACACCAAGGCGGGCCTTGAGCCGTTCGACGGTATGCGGCCATTTCTTGGAGCGGGGTTTGGCAGCCGAATTCTGATTCCCGAAGAATCCCTTTTCGCGGATCGCGTTGGAGACCGGAACGGTCTTGATCCACTCGACTCCGACGAGATGTTCAGCTTTTTCAGGATCCTGAATGGCCGTCGTTGACTGGGAAATCTTGAGAGCAAGCCCGGTGATCGGGACTTTGTTACCCTCGCCATCATCCACAAGGAACCCATCGATCGGCGCTGCCTCCTGAACAACCCGGCCGACGCCGACGTAGCCTTCGCCTGGTATGTTCACCCAGATACGTGCATCCTCACTCAGCATTCCCAGGGATTTCGTGTACCACGATCCGCCTCCCGCCGAGACAAATCCGTACTTGCAGGCTTCATCCCAATCGCGGTTTTGGGCACCGCCGAACGAGACGTAGTACTCACCGTTCCAAGGTAGCTTCTCCCGTTTTTCGACAACCTTGGCTTCGACCTGGTCCGGCTCAATCAGCCAAGCGCGACTGATGTATTCACTGTCACCATCCTTGAAGAACCGGAAGAACACGGCGTTGACCGCGACGCCGAAGTCGGTCAAGTAGTTGATGATCCGTTCTGTGCTGTCATCCAACTCAGCAGCAACAACGACCAGTTCGTGGACTTCATTGAGCGCCTCCGGCATCTCCTCCGTGCTGAAGTACTTGCAGAACGCTTCATCAAGTGAGGTCGTGCCCTCATTGGGGTAATACTTGTGTGTGTAAGCATCGAAGATCGACGCGATGTCATCGTCTTCGAGATGGCGCACCCAGGATCCGTAATCCAATACTTGCGCGACGACTTCTCGCGGCGTCTTGTCTCGTTTCAACTCGATGACAGTCAGGTTGCCTTCTCGGTCGATCGCCAACAGATCGATGAACTTCCCGAAGGCCGTCGGCACCTGTCGACCGATTAACAACAGATTAGGATCGAGAATCGACAGATCCTTAAACAGTACATCCTCCAGACGTTGCTCAGTCTCCATCGCCGAGAATTCAACGCGCTGAGGCGTCTCACCCATTTTCCAGAGTCCGACTTCAATTGGCATTTCAGATCTCCTCTTCCAATATCTGGCCGTACTCCTTCAAACAGTCCAGCCGGTAAGACAGGCAAACAAGACTGTTCACTGAACGATAAACACCCAGATGTTAACCCGGCTGTTTCGGAAACACAATCGGCAGAGGAGACTTTTTCGGTGACAGCTGGTGTGGTACTGCCGCAAGTCCCTGTAGTGAGGGACCATCGGTCAAGCCGACGTATCAATCATTCAAGAGAGAAGTCCACAACTTCCGCTGCTTTCGCCAGTCCGGAACCAGCGCGACGGATTGCAGTTGCCGCAGATGAAGCGGATCGCGGCCGCCGGTCACACGCGGCAGATGCAGGATTTCTTCCTGAATGTCCGATGCCAGCATCAGCAGGTTCATGATCTGCGTGACGCGGGCACGGGAGACGTGGCCGAGGCGGGCCAGTTCGGCGTAGTCGGTGACGTCACCGTTCTGGATCAGTTCGTCGAACCTGATGGCCAGCGCCATCAGCCGGGTGATCCGGGGCAGTCGGCCGACTGGAATTTCGTCGTTCGGATCAGATCCCGTCTCCATCACACGTCTGGCTCCACGCCCGCGGCGTTGGAAATGGATATCGGCTTCGAGAGTGATCGATTTCATGCTGCGTCCTCCGCTGTGACGAACTCGTCGCCAAAGTTGCGAATGCCATCCGGGTGAAAGGTGACCGCCACCTTTCCGCGTTCACCGTCGTAGTCGACCCGCTCGACCAGCAGTTCGATGATGCGGGCCTGTTCGCGGGGTGTGAGTGCTTTCCACACCGGATCGAATTTTGCCATCGCCGCAGCGACCTCGCTCTGGTCGATCGTGCGGGCGGTGATGGCTCGAATCTGTTCCCGAATCTCCGTCGCCCGACGCTCCGCTGTCCGCGTCCGTTCCTGAAGGTCGGCCAACCGGGCGACCGCTGGCGAGTCTTCGTCACCCGGGCCGACGTGGGCGACGACGTCGCGAATCTCCGCGGCCCATCGGGCCAGTTCTCTTTCAAGGCTGGCCTGTTCCGCCTCCAGTTCCACTAATTGAGACTGGGCCTGTTCGCGAACCTGGGTAAGCGTCTCGCGAATCAGATCGGGATCGCGACCAATGCAATGTATCTGGTCGACCACGAACCGTTCGATCTCAGTCGCCGGGATCGATGGGGACGGGCAGTTCTGCCAGCCCCGTTTCTGGGCGTGGCAGCAGACGTAGTACCGATACCGCTTGTTGCCGTTCTTCGTCGCGTGTGTCGGCGTCATCGCGGAGTCGCAGGCCACGCACCGCAGCAGCCCCTTCAGCAGAGCACCGAACTTATTGCGTACTTCCGCTCCGCCGGTGCGGCCATTGCGTTGCATCAACGTTTGCACCTGCTGCCAGACGTCGGGATCGATGATGGCCTCGTGCTCGCCTTCGTGAACCTCATCCTTGTATCGCACCTTGCCGAGGTATGTGACGTTGGTCAGCAGTTTGTGGAGGCTGGTCTTCGTGAACGGTTTCCCGCCGCGCTCGATGCCTTTCTTCGTGACCCACCGCTTGTTGACCCAGCCACGGTCATCGATCTCCCGGATCACCGTGATCAGCGATTGATGCTGCAGGTACAGGTCGAAGATGGTCCGGACGCGGACTGCCTCGTCATCATTGACCACCAGTCTCGAACCACGTGGATCGACGTCGTAGCCGAGTAGCGGCATGCCGCCGACCCATTTTCCTTTGCGGCGTGCAGCGGCGATCTTATCCCGCGTCCGTTCCGAGATGATCTCCCGTTCGAACTGGGCGAAGGACAGCAGCACGTTCAGCACCAGCCGGCCCATCGAACTGGCCGTGTTGAACTGCTGCGTGACGGAAACGAAGGACACCCGCTGCCGATCGAAGACTTCCATCAACCGGGCAAAGTCCAGCAGTGATCGGCTGAGGCGGTCGACCTTGTAGACCACAACGCAATCGACCTTGCCAGCCTCGATGTCCGCCATCAGGCGTTGGAGCGCGGGGCGATCCATGTTGCCGCCGGTGAATCCGCCGTCGTCGTATCCGTCCGGGATAATCTCCCAGCCTTCATTCACCTGACTGCGGATGTAGTTCTCACCCGCCTCTCGCTGGGCATCGAGAGAATTGAATTCCTGCTCGAGCCCGTCTTCTGTCGATTTGCGGGTATAGATGGCACACCGCATCGTTGGGCTGACGGTGGCGGCCTTCCGCGTCTTCGTTCTGGTCATCGCTGGCCTCCTTTCCGCAGACGAAAGAAGTGGAAGCCATTCGTATGGGATCCGGTGATGGCCTTCGCCACGGCGCTGATTGATCGGTAGACCTCGCCTTCGTATTCGAATCCATTCTCTAGCACGCGGACCTGGAGCGTGTCGCCTTTGTATTCACGGGTGAGCACCGTGCCGGGAAGCGGCAATCGGTTGTCGCCGGCGAATCGCACGGCACTGGTGACCGTTCGCTCTTTCGACTTTGTCGCAGGCTTCGCCTTCGGGGGCGTCATCCGGATGTCCGCCTCGTTGGCCAGTTCGGCGGCTCGTTGCCGTGCCCGTTCGGACAGACCGCCCTCGGCCATTGCCTGCAGACGCCACGCGATCCGTTTCACCAACCAGGCCTTGTTGCCGGTTCGCGTCTCATCGCCGAAGACCTCGGCGTAGCGTTCCCGCAGTTGCTTGACGGTCATCCGCTGCAATGCGGCGACCTCTTTTCCGACGTTCAGTGACATGCATTTCTCCTTGTTGAAGAACCCGACCCCACTCGGCGGTCTCCGAAACCGTTAACCGTGGTGACCACTGAGCACGGTTTCCGCAGGAACTTCAAGGCATGTCTCCGCTTCGTCCGGAACTTCGGAACCGGCCAGCGCGATCCGCCGGCGAAGCCGCAAGATAGCGGCGGCAAAGATCGAGGCGAGTTCGGTTCTGCGTTGGTCGTCCTGGGACGGGTCGGTGTCGTCGGGTCGGCGCATCGTGTCTCCAGTAGGTAGGACGGGATTCGACCAGCGGTGGTCGAACAGCCCAATTAACAAGGCCTATCTGGAGAGCTACCCGGTTCGTGGGGGAACTGACGGAGCGCAATCACCCGCACTGCCTGTTCTCCCGCCCCAAAGAAAATGCGACAATCGGCCAATGGAGAATGCCTCAACCAGACTCGCTGACGACCGCGGCACTGTTGCTTCGCCGGCTTCGATGCTACGATTCAAAGAAAAGCCGAGTCGAAACCTGTCCGCCCGCGGTCGAGAGACACATGTGCCACGTGCGTGACCGTTTAGGATATGCAACACATGACCAGCAGCGCATACGCAACACCCGAAGATGAGTACTGGTACAATGTATCTACCCAAGAAGAACTTCCAATTGCGGGCGAAATCGACCTAAGCGTCGATCTGGAAAGCCTCGAATCTTTCTTTCGTGGGCTTGCTGAGCAGACCACCGAATCGGCCGCAATTGCATTTGTTGCATCGCGACTCCGGCAAGACTCAGATTTATTCGACAACATTCGGCAGTTTCTCGGCGTCAGCAACAAACGTGCATATCTTGAGCTCTCGTACCTCGCCAGCCGCACGCCACACCCAACACAGGACTCAGGTCTGTGTGGCTGCTACCCTTGGACCCTTGCACGCCACCCGATGACTTTCTTCACAAGACTGCTTAACGGAAGGCAAGGAAAAGAGGTCGCCTCAGTTGCCTCAACGATGATTGCAACCTACTTGCTTGGCAAGGGCCTCCAGCAGGCTGCGGTCGGATTTAGTGTAGCGAAGCGATCTTTGATGGAATTGATATTCGAACGATTGATTGCGCCCAAAGAAATACAACAAAAGGCTGCCAAGCGGCGGGGCCACGGATGCGAAGCGGCTTTAGCACGCGTAGCCTCGGAAACCGGAGCAGAGATTGTACCTGACAATCGTGCCACGAATCCGATGGGTGCCAATGACCCACATATTGACTTAGACACGATGGAGTTCAACGACCGAGTTGCCGGCCATACTCATGCATTCGACCTGGTGATCACACAACAAAACAAACCTCGCATTCTGTGCCAGTCACTGATACATACTTCTGACCCTGGTCAATATGGTGTCGACAAGAGCAACGAAACCGTCGCAATCAAGCAGCGTGTAAAGGCGTGGAACGACGCACACCCTGAACGACCGATCGAACTCTGGGGATTGGTGGACGGCGTCGGATTCAGCGAGAACAAGCCCGACACCATCAATAAACTGATTCACAACTTCGACCATTTCATTCAGCTCAAGACACTCTACAAATTGCCACTGCGCTTGCACTTAATGGGTTTACTACAGATACAAGCTGTTAACTTTTCTGACTTTTACTCTGCGGAAGACGTAATAGCCATTAAGGCTGCCTATGTGGCTGATGGCATTCAAGTGTTACATGGCGCAGACTCCCCCGCCCAGCTCAAATCGGTACTGGCAGGCGAGGCCGCGGTTTTGGTTTAACGAAGCGACTATTCGTAAAGCTGCTCGACGAGCTCGTCGACGGCTTCTCGCAGACCGGCAACGCAGGCTGATGAAGACTCCCGAAGAATCTCATGGCCCTCGCGACAAAGTCGGCTGATATTGCAGTGCGCCTCCTGTGCCTTATCAAACACAGGCACTTGCAACGTCTTAATAACCTTTGTTGATATTTGACGGCTTTCAATCAGTGAGTTGACATATCGCCTTGCCAATGAAGCAGAAAGTACTCCTGCCACGAAGAAAGCCTCGTCCCGCGATTCGAATGGCACAAACATAACTTTATCGTTCGGTATCGCCAGCCTGCCGTCATCCGACGTATCCACAACGCACACAATGAACTCGCTAGCGATGTATCGCCAACAAACCTTGTAGGGAGCAAATGTGTAGGGACCGACACGCTGCAATGTGTAGAAGTACTTGTTCAGCAAGTTTTTTTCCCACCCAGCAAAGCCCTTTCGGTTTGAGAGAACTTTCTTCATAGAGCGAAGGTACTTGTGCGCCTGCGGATAGCGAGAGGAAAGCTCTTGCTCGTCCAACGGATACATCCCGGTTGATTGATCGTGCGGAAACAGCAGTCCAACTTCAGACGAGTACTCCCACATTTTCAGATCTCGTCCACGGACTACGGGGCGGAGCGAATCCGTTTCAAGTTTCACTTGAACCTGCTCAACTTTTCGTTTTGCCCGTTCAACAATGTTTTCACAAAGAGAGAGTCCGTTTAGTTGCTCCAATTCTTGCATGTAGAAGACGGCGTTTGCCCCCCCCGTAAAGACTCCCATTCTGGGCTGCAGCTCGTTCTCCCCTGCGAGCCTTTTCATTGCTGTCATGTCTTCGCGTGATGCGATCATCCATCTCGATTTGGAATCCGCTGTGGTAGGCTTTGCCAGACGGTCGATCTCCGTTGTCTTGGATCGAACTTCAAGAAGTGAGGACGAAGACTCGGGGCTCCAACGCCGCCGATCGCGTTTCTGCATTTCCAGCACTGCAACGGGGAACTCGGTTGGCTCGCCTTTTTCAAGAATCCATGCGGCCGTGTTTGTTTTTGCAGACTCGAAGACACTAATTCCTGGAAAAGTACGGATTGACTTGAGTTTCAGCGGGATTCCGCCATCGGTTATTGTCAGTCGCCTCACAGTGCTTGACGCCACTTCGGAGTGCATTGTGGATGGGCGAATAACAACAGCACTGCTTCCTCCCAATCGCAAATAACGGTCCCATGCTGTCACGATGGCCAAATTGGATAAGTCTTCCTTCAGGAATGAAGCCTCAAGACCCTTTGAATTAAACAGGTCGTATCGCTTCCAAGCTGGGGCGGTGATCTCGCGGTATGGGCGAGACATGTACTCCCAACCGACCCACGGCGGATTAGTCACCAGCACATCGGCAGGGAGAATGTTGCACGTGAGTATTTGATCTGCTTCACGCCTAGTGAGTGCAGCGAGTTGGCCAGACGTATTCCCGTGTGAGGTTGGAGGCGATATCCAATGCGACAAGTTAAGCCCGGCGGCATTTGCATACGCATGAGCGGAGTAGAGTGCAATGTCGTCGTATGGAGATTCAAAGGTTGTTGTGATTCCGTCAACGGCAAGGGGGGCAGCCCATAGGCAGTTCGCGCGGTCCGCATCCAAAGCACTCGGTAACACGGAATCCGCAGCCAGGATGTTTATGCAATACTTGGCCTCCGACGCATGTTGTGCGAGAAACAGCGCGATGTTTGCTCTGCATGCGGCTGCAGTGATGGGATTCAATTCGACACCCAAAATGCGAGGCAGTATTTCGTCGATACTCGCCTGATTGTCGACTGCTTGACGTAATGCTTTGACTATGAAGACACCAGAACCACAGAACGGGTCGACAAGGGTCTGAGAGGGGTTCCACCCGGCATCGAGCAAGAGAAGTTCGGCAAGCCACTCGGGCGTAAAGAACTGGCCGGTGACGTGACAGAGATTGGCCGGAAAGAGCTGATGTTGGAGTGCCTGAAATGGATCATCCCCTTCCAGTAGGAGGTTGTGTTCGTCCCATCGAAGTGACACACTGACAATGATTTCTTTTAGTAGATCGCACAATGAACTCGAGGCATCGAATAGCCAGTCGAATTTGCAGCCGGAACCGAATCCAGATACGCCAAGATTTTTGAAGAGTGTTCCATCTTCGAGCTCCACCAGAAAGTGGCGAAGACGTTCATTCGTCAATCCGCTCACTTCTCGAAGGAATGCGTCGGGGGTTCGATGAAAGGCAGAGAGCGCGATAAGGTTCGTTTGGAGGAAGAACAGGGATTCCATCGCGATGACAGCGGAATGCGCGTCAACCTGTTCCAACCCAGCGAAGGTTACGGCTCGCTGCCCATCCATTGCGCCATAGCACAAGTCAATTCGTGATTTCCAAGACTCAAGGATTGCAGTATCTATCCCCGCAATGTGCTGCGCGAGTCTCAATAGCTGGTCGTTGAGCTGATTCGTGGTCTGCACTGTCACGTGGCCTCCTTTTGTCTGGACCAGTCGCAGAGTGTACAGTGAAGACGAGAAAGTCAAGTCCGCTGGAATACTCAGAGCGTTGCACACGCACCCCAAAGTTTGCTGGTTAAATCGGGGTCCGAAAGGGACCGGGTTGTTAACTCCGAGACTCCTGTTAACCAGAGACTCAGAGAGTTTTGGCGCGAGATTCCGGGGTGCGGAAGGGACCTTGAGGGTTCCTCTCGGACCTCGGTTGGTCTCTCTCGAAACGAAGAGTCGCGGTGAGCGACTCGATCCGACGCAAAGCCTTGCGTGAAAGGCGGAAACGCAAAAACGCCCGGCTGCCGAAATTTCGACGCCGGGCGTTAACTGGATTGTGCCTTCTTTCCGCAGAAAGAAAACGAGCTCCCCGACGAGGACTCGAACCTCGAACCTACGGATTAACAGTCCGGCGCTCTACCAATTGAGCTATCGGGGAAGGTGTGCGAAAATTTAGGAGAATGAGGAGAGGCTTGCAACCCTACTATTGTGACTTTCTTACTCTCGGTTCTGAGTTCTGCAAATTGAGGTCGGACTTATGATCTGAATCGGCATATTTTGCAGTCGTTGCTGGAAGAGTTTGCTTGTTGAGGAGCATTTTTCCTGCAAAGTCAGAGTGTCACGATTAGGAAACTGACCACCAATTCGAGAATGTCTCAGTGGCTACTTCTTTTTCTTTGAAGTGGTTTTCTTCTTGGCTGGCTTCTTCTTTTTCACCACTTTTTTGGCTGAGGATTTGGTGGATGTTTTCTTTTCAGAGGCAGCAGATCGTGATGAAGTTTTCTTGGAAGGTTTTTTCTTGCTGACCTTGGTCGTCGGTTTCTTTGGTGCCTTTTTCTTCACTGGGTTTTTGATGAGTTCGGCGAGTCTTTTTCCGGCGTCGAGTGGTGAAATTTGTTCGTCGATTTCTTTGTACAACTCGAAACCCGGTTGGAGCTTGGGATCAGTTGCGGCACATTTCAACAGGTAGCAAAACTGCTGGCCTTCAGTTTTTTTCAAGCCCGCTTTAATGGCATCGGCTGCTTGTTCCTCAGTGTCGACGGGAGCGGCCAGAGCAAGCCATTTCAGGACCTGGGCCATCGTCTCGTCGATCGGCAAAACATGAGCGCCTAGTGCGTTCTGAACGGTGTAGTCGCGCATGAACGTCGAGAGGTGCGAGATCGACATGAGCTCTTTATTTGCAGCCTCTTGCGTTTTGCGTTTCAGCACTTCAATATCGAAGGCGTAATATGTTTCGAAGACATATTGCAAAACTTCACGGATTCGCAGTGCCTTCCAGTTTGCGTCGTTGATGTCCCCGAGGACTTCCTCGATTTCAAGAACTGAGCTGACTCGGATTTCATTGAGATCGAAAAACCCGTCCAGCAGTCTGGCGTAGGCTGCTTCCGCTTGTTCGTAGCTTGAATCTTCAAGACATGCTGAAAACAGCAGTGTTTCAAAGACGGACCGTTCCTGCTTTGGAGGAGAGCCTTTGTAATGCTTCTTCAACTCCGTAACCAGTTTTTTGCAGATTTTTTGTTTCTCAGCAGCTTTCAGCGAATTGCTGGCAGGCATGGATGCCTCCCGATTCTTGGGTCGAATTTTCAGGAACTGATCCGTTAGCTTAAGTTTGACCTCTCAGGGATGGAGAGGATCGCGCGTTTCATCGGCTTTCGGATAGATAAAATGGTCTCAGCAAAAATGATATTCTGCAAGTATTGTGAACCGCTCCGTGGGTCTGTGAATCACTTCTGTGCTTATGCCAAGTTCGAATCAACAGGAGGTTGGTTGAAAAGAGTCGTCAAGACGATCAGTCAGTTGACTCTTGTTCAAGCTCATCCTGGGAAGTCTCTTCGTCATCCTCCTCGGAAATGAGAGCTTCACCGTCGGGGTCCAGATCTTCGTTGTAGATCTCTCTTAACTTCTTTGAAACTTCGATGCTCTTCTTGATTCCCTGATCGGAGACAAAGCTCAGGATGGGAGTCAGTCGTAATTGAAGCTGGTCTGCAATTTTCGATTGCAGCCATCCACGGGCAGCATTGAGTCCTTGGAGCGTAAGTCGTTCCGCTTTTTCATCACCGAGTATGCTGATGTAAATTTTTGCAGTTCGGAGATCTGAAGGGACTTCAACGTGTAGAACGGTCACATTTTTGACGCGAGGGTCTCGCAGCTCAATCACGATTGCAGAACTGACAACCTGTCGAATCGCCTCAGCAACTTTTGCAGTTCTACGAGATTTCATTGGTGTCAATCAGGAGTTGAAGGAAAAATGAGAGAGTTAAGATGAGCGATACGGACTGTTGTAGAAATTGTCTGGTTTTGACTCTCGACATCAGTCAGAAGTCATAGCCAGACGAACATCTACTTGATCGGTCTTACTCATCCAAGCTTCGTTTTCTCTCTTCAATACGATACGCCTCAAGCAAATCACCTTCTTTGACGTCGTTGAAACCATCCAGTCGAATACCGCACTCGAAGCCTTCTCGAACCTCTTTGGCATCATCCTTTTCTCGTTTCAGAGATGCAATTCCATAGTTGTTCAAGATTGTCTGGTCTCGAATGACATGAACACGGTTATTCCTGTCGATCGTTCCGTTCAAGACACGGCAACCGGCAACTGTACCAGTTCGGCTGATCGAGAAGGTCCGCAGGACCAGGGCACGGCCGGTTTGCACTTCGACCCGCTCTGGCTTGAGCATCCCTTCCATCGCCTGTCGAATATCATCGGTCACATTGTAGATGATCTTGTAGCGACGGATCTGTACGCCTTCTTGGGAAGCAAGTGCTTCTGCACGGTCTTCCGCAATCACATGAAACGCGATGATGATCGCCCCTGATGAGGCTGCAAGGTAGACATCACTTTCGTTGACGCCACCGACACCTTCATGAAGGATCTTCAGTTTGACTTCATCGTGTTCGAATTTTTCCAACTCATGGCGAATGGCTTCAATTGAACCTGGTGTATCTGCCTTCAAAATGAGAGGGAGATCCTGAATCGATCCATCGCGATGAGCGAAGAACGTCTCCAGAGACATTGGTCCACCACGAGTTGCCAAAACGGCTGCTCGCCCTCGATCTTCGCGTGTTTCAGCAATTTCGCGGGCTTCATCGATATCGTCCATGACGAAAAAACGTGAACCGGCATTTGGGACTGTGCTCAAACCTGCGATTCGAACAGGAGTCGACGGACCGGCAACTGTGAGTTCCTGGTCTTTATCGTCGTACATTGCACGAACACGGCCATATGCTTGTCCACAACTGACAATGTCGCCAATCTTGAGGACTCCACGTCGAACGATCGACCACGCAATTGGGCCTCGTCCTTCGTCCATAAACGATTCGAGACAAGCTCCCTCTGCGGGGATGTCTTCAGCAGTCTTGTATTCCTGAAGCTCAGCTGTCAGCAAGAGAGTTTCAAGAAGATCGTCCACTCCGGTTCCGGTCAGTGCGGAGACGCGGATCACTTCGACATCGCCTCCCCATTCTGATGGGAGAATGCCGTGTTGGGAGAGATCTGTGAGAACTTTCTGTTCGTTGATGTCCGGAAGGTCACACTTGTTGAGTGCGACAATGATCGGCACACCAGCTGCCTTGGCATGGCTGATACATTCCACGGTTTGTGGCATGACACCATCATTTGCTGCAACGACAAGGACAATCATGTCCGTGACGTTTGCTCCACGAGCACGCATTTCACCAAAAGCTGCGTGACCGGGAGTATCAACGAATGTCAATTTGCTTCCATTATGGGCAACTTGATAAGCCGCAATGTGCTGAGTAATTCCACCTGCTTCGGAGTCCACAACATTTGTAGTCCGAATTCGGTCGACGAGAGTTGTTTTTCCGTGGTCAACGTGTCCCAGAACAGTGATAATCGGCGGACGTTGAACCAATTCGACGTCGAAGTCTTCATCCCGACGGTCGAGTCGATCCATGAGCGTATCTTCGAAATCTGCTTCGTGTTCAATTTCCAGATCGACACCGAGTTCCATGGCAATCTCTAAAGCCATTTCATCTTCGAGTGGATCATTGATTGTCACCATTTCGCCATGCTTGAACATGACGGTGATTAAATCACGAGCTGGCCGCCCCATCGCTTCTGACAATGACCGGACCGTCATTGGCGACATGACAACCGCTTCGGTCTTCCGTTCAATGGGGCTGTTTCGGCGACTACGCTTATTGGTTTTGACAATGACGTGATCATCTTCGTCACCGCCTCTCCGTTTCCGTTTCGAACGACGGCTTTTTCGAGCTTCTTCAAGGCTGAGACCTCTCGAACCAGATTTGCCGCGTCGGGCATCACCAGATTCTTCCTCAGACTTTTTACGCGTATCGTCACGGTTCTTTTTAAGAATATCCGCAAGCTTATTCTTTTTGAGAACATCGCCAGTCAGAGCCACGTCTGGTTTTAAGACAGGGCCTTCTTCTTTTTTCTTGGGAGTTGGCGGCTTGTAGTTCGGAGTGGAAGCAAGGGCTGGCAGAGCAGGACCTTTCTTCTTGTCTTTTCGCGGCTGACGATGTCGCATCGATCCTTGGGGACGCATTTCGCGCATCCCGGAACCGGTTGACGATCCGCCTGTTGGATCGATGTAGTCAGACCGGCTCATTGCCGGAGTTCCAGGATCGACCTGTTTCTCAGTCGGTTCGGGTTCAGGCTCAGATTCGGACTCGTCTGATTCTTCTGCTGAAGCAACTGGTGGCTCGGCGGGAGTCGCCGGCTCGACATGCTCAGCGATGGCTGGCTCAACTTCAATTTCTGAAGGAGCCTCTACAACTTGGGGCATTCCGGATGGAACCTCTTCAACTTCTGGTGGTGTGGTCTCGACGCTCTCTTCTTGTTGCTCACTCGAAGTTTCTACAACTTCCTCTGGAGCGGATTCCTCGAGCGGAGTTGCATCTTGGGTTTCGGCGACAAGAGGTTCCTCTTTCGCCTCCACGGCTTTTTCTTTGCGTGGTGCGCGTCGCTGTTCAACTTTAGAAGCTAAAGGGCCGCCTCCCGCTAAATCTCGAATTTGACGAGTGACGCCAGAAGCGTCTTCACGAACAGGTGCAGAGATATCAACTTCCGGTTCAGTAGTCGGAGCGACCGTCCCGGACTTCAGTCTTTTCAGATGGTCCAATACAAGATCGCGTTCAGCAGGCGAAATACTCGCCAATGCAGAATTCTTGACCGACAAACCGGCGTCATTGCAATGCTGAATCAGTTCTTTGCTGTCGAGCCCCAGCTCCTTCGCAAGTGCGAAGATACGGATCTTCAATCGACACCCCCCGTGAAATTTTAAAACTCGGCCTGAATTGGCCAACTGTGCTCTGTAATTTGCTAGCTTTGTGATTTTGCTCTAACAAAACCTGAACAAAGGATCGTAAACCGTGTTTATCACTACGATTTGAATACTATTGTCAGGGCTGATGAAATGTTAGGGCTGATCAGTCAATCACTGAATTCGAGACTCCCGTTCATTCCGGGAGTTCACTGAATGCAGTGTGCTGATTTACGACTCACTCTCCGGCTGTAACTTGTCTTGCTGGTCTTCTGCCCCGGAGTCTGCAACGACATCGTCTTTAGGTGCATCACCTTCAGCTGCACTGTTGACAGCGACGTGATCGGCAGAGGCCTGCATATCTGCGTTTTCTTCAGTCTTCTCTTCAGTCGAATTGGCTGAGGCTGCAACTTCTTCTGCTGCAACTTCAGCGTCTTCCGGCTTCGCCTCTTGTGTTTCTTCAGCTTTCGCTTCTTCAGGTTTTGATTCGGTTTCTGCCTGAGGCGTTTTCTGGGCTGCATCCTCTGGAAGCGACGTTCCCGTCATTGCGTCCAGGGCGGCTGCCTCTTTTTCGACACGGCGAGCTTCGCGTTCGAGCATCTTTCGCCGCTCTGTTTCGTGTTCCTCTCTCTCGGCTTCTCGCTCGGCCTGCTCGACGATTCTGTCACACTCTTCCGCACTGTAACCACTCAGCTCTTGCAGGTGGTCAGGTTCAATCACGGACAGATCATCAAAGCTGAAGAATCCTTGCGAGACCAGTGACTCTGCGAGATCATCTGTGATCCCTTGAATTTGGCAGAAAGCGGCAACGGACCGTTCGAGTTGTTCGTCCAACTCGTCTTGAGTCATGACTTCAATGTCCCAGCCGACCAGTTTCGATGCGAGTCGAACATTCTGACCTTTTTTACCAATGGCCAGTGAAAGCTGGTCGTCCCGGACGAGTACAATCACTCGGCCGAGCATTGGACACAAGATCACGTCCTCAACCTCTGCCGGTTGCATGGCATTCGGTATGAGAACCTGCAGTGAGTCGTTCCAGCGAACGATGTCAATACGCTCTCCATCGAGTTCGTCGACGATCGTTTTGATACGCGAACCACGCACTCCAACGCAAGCCCCAACGGCATCAATATTCGTGTCGTAGCAGGAGACTGCAACTTTCGAACGATAACCAGCTTCTCGTGCAAGCGAGCGAACTTCAATCACTCGATCGGAGACCTCTGGGATTTCGACCTCAAAGAGTCGACGGACCAGATCTGGATGCGTTCGGGACATTACGACTTTTACCCGACTCCCGGCTTTACGGACATCGAGAACGACAGCTCGAACCCGATCTCCTACGCGGTGTGATTCACCAGGAATCTGCTCACTCTTGGGGAGAATAGCTTCAATCTTACCAAGGTTGACGGAAGTCACACCATGGTCGCTTCGAGTGACAGCTCCATTGACAAGGTGAGATCGCAATTCCAGATATTCATCGTAAACGGAATCACGTTCCGCTTCGCGTATCTTCTGGATCATCACCTGCTTCGCTGTTTGGGCTGCAATGCGCCCAAGAAGCTGGCCGAGCTCGTCAGAGTCGAGCGGTGTTTGGTCTATCTCAGCGGAGACTTCACCAGTCTTCCGGTCGATATGGACGGCGATTTCGCATTCTTCGCCGTAGTGCTTCCGCGCAGCCGACAAGATCGCGGCCTCAATGCCGGTAAAAACAATTTCTTTCTCGATGCTCTTATCACGATGGATGGCGTCGACTATACGTAGGACCTCAGTGCCATTCATGCTCGGTTGCTGCCATCAGGATGAAAAAAAAGAGTGGGCGTTCGTCCACTTTGGACAAATGTCCCACTCGCCGTGATCCACCAGAGACGCTATGCCCTCGATAAGTCATTGCAACGATCGCAATCACTTACAGATGCCGAGCACCGGTCGTTGTGAACGCCAATGCCTACATGGGCAGCCTCTCATCTTCACCGGGGACTCCCGGCTAGGAACGATTAATTCCGACGTAATTCTTAACTTCAGTGAGACAAGATATGTCTCCAGCCCTCGAAAGTCAACAATCGTTGACCTTCAGATCACCACAAATGCTGTATTCATAAGGAAAAGCGGAAGAAGGGCCTCCTTCTTCCGCTTTGCTCTATTTCACTAAAAAAAACGCTGAATTAGCGAATTCCGACTGCGTCCTGAAACTCGCGAGCCAGCTCACGTCGAATTCCACCTTGAGCGTCGTATCGACCGAGCCAGTAATCCTGTTCGGCAGGACTAGGGTCACGACCAACGAGGTATCGATGAATTTGAGTGATGTAAGTCACTTTGTCACGACCGCAGCGGTTGAAAAACTGATTGTGCCCCAAAAGTTCCAGTTGAACCTGTTTCAGGGTGTATCCCCGCTGCAAGGCATCCAACCAGACTGTCAACTCTCGATCTGAAGGCGGTCGTCCCAGGTACTCGTTGAACCACTTAACAATGGTCGCAATTTGAGCGTCCTGATCGATTTGCGTCGGAGTGTCGTACTCAGGACGGACTGTTTCGAGTCTCATCGCGACAGGGCGACCATCTCCGTAGCCTTGATTGTTTACAGTGTAGGTTTGAAGAGTTTTGAAAGCGGACCGCCCTTTGTCGAAGACCTGTGCAGACAACACGTACTCCCCACGATGGGAAATCTGAGAAGGGTCATACTCCAGCACAAAAGGAATACTGCGGAGGTTCGCGTTGTAATTGTTCAGTTCTTTGCGAGCAATCGTCAGTGGAGCGGCTCCTTGACGAACAATTTCCTGAAGTTCCACAACGACCAAGCCGTTCTGTGGGAATTTCTGATTCGATTGTAGAGCAATCGACCCTTCGACTTTTGAGAATGACGAGTCGAGCTGAACAGTAATATTCATCAATGAGTGCGAGCGGTGGTCTTGAACGAGCATCACGACCATGCCGTTGGAATCGGCGTGCCGCTCGAATTCACGAGACATCTCGTACAAATTGCCATTCACAATCCCAACCTGATACCCATGGACAGCAACGACGATATCATTGGGTTCCAGCCCTGCGCGAGCTGCGGCTGAGTTTGCCAGAACTTCGTGAATCTGAACACCAATATCAGTATCTCGCGATAGAACCCCTAAACGCCAGCGATTTTCTACTGGGTTTTGAGTCGGCGGGACGTAGTTCGTTCCCGGTGTCTGAATTCGCACACGTGACTGATTACTGGTCTCGTTTTGGTAGACACCAGGTTTTGGGTTCGGAACGGCGATCCCGTTCACCTTGGGCGTCACAACTGCTGGACCAAAAGGGTTATAGATATCCTGAGGCAGGAATGGATCGCTCTGGGAACCCAACGTGTTAATCCCACCTTGCCCAGGTAAGTTCGCGGGGTCAAACTGATTAAACGGCGTTGATGGGGTCGGTGTTGTCCCCGTTCGAGCTTTGTCGACCGCGTTTGCTGCTGTGACCAAGGTTAGCGTTAGGCAACTGGTCACGACAGCCGTGAATGAAATCCGTTTCATTATAGTGCTCCACACAGGCTGGTTGTTTGAGGTTGGCTCTCAAGAAAGCCTTCTGAGTTGGTTAAGGTTTCACAGCGTCTCACTTTTCAGCGAAAAGCTTAAAGGCTTTTTTAGTTGAGTTGTTTTTCGCCAACGGCTTGCAATGAAATATTTGCAGCCCCAGCTGGGATCGGTAGGAATCCTGAAACGACAACGTCTTGCTGACCACTTTTGCTGAAGACGTACTTAATGAACTCCATCTGCAATGGATTCAATGGTGTTTTAGGATTGTGGTTGACAACTAACTGCAGGCGACGAACAAGCGGATAGGCAGTGTTGTAGACGTCCACTGGTGCTTCGCCGGTTCTCCACGAGATCGGGACAAGTTTGACATCTGGGTTGTCGAATGTTGAGCCCGCAAACCCGATGCTCCTCGCATCTTTAGCGATGGCTTCGATCAGTTGTGGATTCGATTCGTTTGAAGTCATGTCAGGTCGAAAATCTCCTCCGCCAAGAATCGCGGATTGGAAAAAGACCTGTGAACCAGTCGTTGCTGAGCGGCCTTGAGGCAAGATCGCCACTTTGGCCCATTCGCCTTCAACACCCACATCGCCCCAAGTCCGGGCAGTTTTCGCTTCACCCCGTTTGAGGGATGTCGAAAAAATCGCATCGAGCTGCGAAAGGCTCAGGCTTTTCACGGGATTGTCTTTGTGGACAAAAATTCCTTGTGGTTCAAGAACCGGAGTCAGGATTGTGGGAACGTAACCAAACTTTGCGTGAAACGCTTTCACTTCATCTTCTTCAATAGTCCGACTTAGCAGGCCGAAGTTGGCTGAACCGTCGATGACTGAACCGACTGCGTTTTCCGAGCTCTTCACCTGGATGTCAATTTCGACATCTGGGTACATCCGCCGAAAGCTCTCGCCCCAAATGGCAGCCACGTTCGACATTGAGTTTGAGCCAATCAGGGTCAGCTTCCCCTTAACGCCTGAAACACGTCCATAAGAATTCAGAGTCGGATCAACCGCGCTTTGAGCGACGGGGGCTTCCCCCATTGAGTTCGAAACGGTCGATAGCAAAACCGCCACGCATAGCAAGCTCTTTGCTGTAAGCAACTTCATATTAGTTCCCTCCTGGGTCAATGACTGCGGTCCACTATGGATGAAGTAGAGTGATACCGAAGTTCTTTCAAGAGCCCCATCCATTGGGGATCTTGGGCGCATCAGCCAATTCTGCCGGAGTATAGCGCGGTTTCCAGAATCAACTCAAGATGAATCTGAAACATGGTTTGAGGAAGTCTCAGGACGCACTACTTCTTTGCTGGATCAATTTTTGAGAGAGAACAAAACTGGCCAAGCCGTGAGCAAAAAACGGGGACTGTGATGTGAATACCCGATCGTCACGGGGAGGATGAACCTCAACCGCTTACAGTTTCGCACAGTTAAACATCTCGCACAGTTTAATAGCTGTGCGTGCTGCAAGTCGTTACGAGAAATCAACCAGCGGAGCAATTGCGATTGGACTTGCCAAAACGTACCTCGCGAACAACAGAAGCGCTGCAAGTGCTTCTAGAGCAACTTGCTCTACCGTGTGCCCGTGAAGAACGCCTTTTGCTAGCAAAAATGCTGTTTGCCACGAGGCAGATCCTTCAAACCAATTCGGAAGATGCTTCTAGCACACCTCATTTAAGGACGGCAAGCAGGGAGAAACTCTTGCAAAACAGACAAGCGGGACCTGAGAGTGAGCCATCGAGACCGTGAACGCAGCATGACGTGGCCAAAAAAATAGGGAGGCTCAGAGACTACCTCCCAAGCACCTGAAACAAAAACTTAAGGCTGCTCGGTTTCCCGCCTGACCTGGTTCGTTAATGCCTCACCGCAAGGAAGGTAGCCTCTGAACCTCCCACTCTGGGCGTAACTTATCGCAGTCTCGGCTGAGTTGCAAACCTTGATCTGGAAATAATTTAGTCCAATAAAACTTTCGCAAGCTGACAAGAAACGGGGAGCTCGCAACAGTTCTAGCAATCTTGCGGGGACTCTTAAATCGAAACTCCACAGCAGCGGGGAGGCCAGATTCAACAATATTTGTACGATTTTCCTCGAAGTTGTACATTTTCCAAGTTTTCTCAAAGTTATGTTTGAGAATCGGTTCTCAAATTTGGTAATATCAGATCCAGCATGTCAAACGAGTTCGATCCCTGTCTGGCGGTAGCTCTACCGCAAGGATCATTCGAGAATTCAGTTCCCCCCTGCATTTGATGAGAGGAGTTCCCATGACTCACAACTCGCTTACCGCTCGTGATATCATGACACGAAAAGTCATCAGCCTGACTCCAGACCAAGACCTGTTTGAGGTGATGAGTCTGTTGGTGAAGAACAAAATTTCCGGGGCTCCTGTTGTTGATCGAAATGGCCGCTATCTTGGTGTCTTCTCAGAGAAAAGCTCTATCAGCTTACTCATGGACGCTGCGGAACGTGGAACTCCTACAAACCGGATCGAAGCATTTGTTGATACCGACGCAGAGACTGTCTCGCCAGGCACTGGCCTGTTGACGATTGCTCAAATGTTCATGTCGGCACAATATCGACGGCTTCCTGTTTTGGAAAAAGGTCGTGTAATTGGCCTGATCAGTCGTCGCGATGTCCTGAAAGCAGCTCATCGCTTTATGGACCCCGTGGAACCGAGCGACTCCGGAATTTTGTACCTGAGCTCTACTCGAGATCGCAGCCAAGCTCCGGTCGCTTGAGGCAGCCATCACTCTCGGGAGTTTCAATGCCGGTGAAGTGACAGCGATGGTTCTCTTTGGAATAGCGCTGAGCTTCACGAGGCAGGTTGCGATGAGAATTCATAAAATGAACTCGAAGCGCTCTGCCTATTACGTTCCATTCAAATCGGAAGGGTTACTCCATTTTTCCCACACCATCTGTTATACCGCTCTCGGATCATTTGACCGATACTGGTCTGTGGTCGTGATGTCTGTTCGACAGGCGAATTCGCATAGAGCCATCTAGAGCATCTTTCGAATTGGTGTTCAGATTCTGTGTCGTGGCGAACAGCATATTTACTAAGCTGATCCTGAAACTTGAAATCGCTCTCTCAAACGTTGAGGAAAGCGACCATTCCAGTGGTTTTCGGACTGGTTCTAGAGAAATGCGTTCTTCACGGGAACACGGTAGAGCAAACTGCTCTAGGTCTGATCTATGCCAGGTGATGAGAAAAATGTGATGAAGTTAGGCATTTACGGTGGGACATTTGACCCAGTACATCTGGGGCATTTGATTCTTGCAGAATCTGTTTGCGAACAACTTTCGCTCGACGAAGTCTGGTTCGTTCCGGCATTTCAAAATCCGCACAAGATGGGGAGAGCGACGACTCCTCCCAAAGCAAGAATGGAAATGCTGCGGTTCGCAATCTCAGGGAACCCACGATTCCGGCTCTGCGACCTGGAAATCAAGCGAAAAGGGCACAGCTACACATTTGAGACATTGCAGGCGATTCAGGAACTGCATCTCGATGCCGAAAAGTATCTGCTCATTGGAGCAGATTCGTTGACGGATTTTCCGAACTGGCGCGAGCCGGAAACGATTCTGAGTCTTGCGAAACTTGTTGCGGTGAACCGAGGCCGGTCGCCAGCGGTAATTCCGGAGTATCTTGAACCGAGCCAGGTTTGCCTTCTTGAGATGCCTGCCATTGATATCTCGGCAACAGAAATTCGCAATCGTTGTGAAGCAGGCCAAAGTATTCGCTACCTGACTCCACGATCTGTTGAACTCTACATCTCAGCGAACCAGCTTTATAAGCCATCGCCCGAGGAATCTGAAACGACATGAATCTGCCCTCGCCCAGTTCGTTTCGCAGCGTACATCGCCTGGTCTGCCCGGTTGATCATCTCGTCTGCTGAGAAATTTTCAGGTGATGAAAAAATCGCTATCCCCACGCTCCAGGTCATCGAATTCTCAATTTGCTCGCTTGTTGACGCCAAAGATTGCTGAAGCGCGCGAAGTCGATCAACGAGAAACTCTTCGTTTGTGGATAAGTACAAGATTGCAAATTCATCGCCGCCCCAGCGGGCAGCGAACTCCCCCTCAACAAGCGAAGAATCGATACGGTTCGCCATATCAATCAGGTACTGATCACCCGACAAATGACCATGAGTGTCGTTGTACGATTTAAATTGGTCGCAGTCGAGCAATGCGATTGCGAAGGGAGAGCTGTCGGGGTGATCGGAAGCTGACCTTGAATCAACGTAAGCTTTGAATCGCTTTAAGTTCAGCAAATTGGTGAGCGGGTCAGACCCCGAAATCGATTCGCGATCATCAATGATAGAGCGAACGACGGTCATCAATTGTGCCACGGCTCCAACAGAAAATGTTGCTCGAGCCGTTTCGACAATTGCCTGCTGGTGTAACTCCCCTTGAACGGCATGAAGAATAAGCATCCCCATGCATGTCATTCCCATCGTGTATGTCACGCCGGGCTGCTTGAACGTCCAGCCAGCGAGTGCAGAAAAAATGAGCAAAATTGATGGGCCGAGCTTTCCGGTCGACCACCCTAAATTGCTCCACTGGAGAATCAACAGGCACCCGACAATGAGCAGAAAACTCAATGCAGCAGAGTGAGATCTCTGGTGGTGAAAACGAGTTTGATTCCGGCAGGATGGGAGGCTGGAATCGTCTTCACGAGCACTGAAAAAATCCCTCATTGTCTTGGTTTCGCTCTGAGACTTACTCATCACCCTGTGATGGTTTCGGGTATTCAGCGATTTTCAGATTCCGGAATGACAAGTCTGTCGTTGGATCGTGACCTTGAATACTGATGTGACCACCTTCCAATCGTAAGCCGCGTCGAGGATTCGGATCTGGCTTACGATCATCAACCCAGTCAACGACATGGTACCCATCAACCCAGCAGGAGATTCGTGGCCCGAAAGCGATCAACGTTGCATTGAACCATTCTTTGTCATGGGCGACAACGTAACGTGCATCGACCCGACGAAAGATAGCTCCGGTGCCTGCGTTATTGGGTTGGCTGCGGTCCCCTTCGAATCCATTGTGGATCTGGTATTCGTAGCCGTTAGAAGGATTCTCTTCCGTCCCTGCCATCGCTCGAAAGAAGAATCCGCTGTTGAGTTCTTCTGCATGGCTGATCGCTTCGGACTGGAAGATAAAGTTTTGATAGGTCTCTTCCGTTTCAATAAAACCGGCTCCGTTCTTGACATGAATTTCGCCGTCCTCCACATTGAATTCACTCTTTGAACCTGGAACTTCACGCCAACCGGTGAGGTCCTTCCCGTTGAAGAGTGACTCGAGATTCAACGGCTTCAGCAAGATTTTTCGAAACTCAATTTGCCCAGAATTCTTTTGCAATCCAACGCGGCCGGTCGCTGCGACGTTGTTGTCAGAGGTGTAATTCAGCACATCTTGACCATTGTGCTGAACTTCGATTTTCGGACCATCGACTACGACGCGGAACTCATTCCAACCTTCTTTTCTTTCGACAGCAGTCTCTGTTTTTTGACGATTCACCAAGGACCCTGTCGAATATCCATCGGGATGATCGTCAGCGATATTTACCTCGTAACATTCTGTCGCGATATTTCCTGATGGGAACTGAGAACGCAGAAAGAGACCGCTGTTCCCGCCGGTTTTCATGCGGTATTCACAAACGAGTTCATAGTCCGTGAATGGGACGGTCGTCATTAAAGAACCGACCGGTCCTGAGTCAGCGACGATTGCACCATCTTTGACAGACCAGTTGATTTCGTCGTCTGTCGATTCCCATCCAAAGAGGGAGTGTCCATCAAACAGGCTGAGCCATCCCGCAGCTTTTTGTTCTGCTGTTAAAGGGTTTTCGTAAGGAACCGATGCCGTCTCGACAGTCTTCTTCGGTTGAGCCTTCTTAGCAGGTTTCTGTGCCGCTTTTGTCTCCTGTTCAGGCGGCACTTCCTGCTTTGTCGCAGTCGAAGCCTCTTTGGATGATGTCTCATTTTCGGGCGTTGGCTGTTCCTTGGCGCAGGAACTCATCAGTAATGTGATCAACGCAATCGGGAAGAAAAGGCGAAGCGAACTCATTCAGAAACTCCATTGTGGCATCAAGTTGAACGAGCACGTATCGTAGCGACCGGCGAGAAAGAATCCGACCGTGAGCCGCAGTTCAAATAAAAAAGACCCCGCTCAATCGAATTGAGCGGGGTCTTGATTTATCGAGCCTCGAAGAGGTTATGCCTCTGGAGGAGTATCTTGTCGGAAGACAAAGTTTTCGAATCGGAATTCGGAAGCGTTTCCGTCTTCGGTGAATGTTGTAAACAGTTTCCCCATGATTGTGTGGAAACGGTTTTGTTGAATTGAGTAGAAGTTGTGTTTGCCATCTCGGCGTGGGTCGATCAGTCCTGCGACGCGAAGCAAAGCCAGGTGATGGCTCACTGCAGGTTGACTTTGACCAAGACGCTCACAAAGGGCGGAGACGTGAAGTTCTTTCTCTTGTCCGAGCAGGAAGAGAATTTTCAAGCGAGTTTCGTCAGCGAGGAGTTTGAAAACTTGAACGAGATCTTTTTCAAGAGCGTTCGAAATTTTAGGAGACTTCGTCTCCTGATCAGCCTCATTCTGGTGAACGGGGGTTTCAGCAACCGGTTCAGCAAATTGAGTCATCATGGGTTCATCCTGTTTGTGAGTACTGTGGTTGGTCAGGCTGCCTGCCTGACTTGAAGTTGGATCTGTCTCGGACTGGCTGGTCGGCCTGGAGTCCGAATCTTGTTCAGTTATCGAATTTTGTTCAGCAGTTAAGCTTTGTTCTTTATTAGGGTGTTGTTCGGGTTTCGAACTTCGCTTCTCGGGCTGAGAAGAGGACATATCAACATCAGAGGCTGTGAATTCCGTACGAGCCTCTGGATCTTGGGATTCGTAATTCAAGTGTCGCCTTTCTTGCGAACGTTTAGCGCAACTCTTTACGGGACAAAGCTTTGGCAAGGTTTCATACCTTACGACCGGCTCTCAGCTCAGGTGAATCCGTGTCACCATATTAGTGGAGAATTGCTATTGAACTTGGTTCTGCCATTGAAATTGTGTTTTCGAGTCATGGGACCAGTTGAGCAAACTGTATTCCCAATGAAACCTGAAAAGTGTTCATGGCACAAGTCATTATTAGCACCAGAGGTGATCGGGTCAATAACTTCCTATGGGAGTCCAATCGGATCTTGGTAATTCCGAAACGTGAGAGGATTCAATCTGAAATTAAAGAGACGTCACCGCATCATTCTGAGTGTATCACACTACAGCAGTGTATCAAAATGCCTACTCAAGTTCACCGATAAAGTGCAAATATGCAACGGTGTTGAGAATTGCGAAATAGGGTGTCATCAATATGGCTCCTCCGATCGGGAAGAGACTTGAAATGAGTATTGCCCCAATTTTCACGAAAACCAGTACAAAACAGACGGAGAAATGCTTCACAGAGAGTCTAAGTGCTGTCCACAAACCACGAGCTCCCGAAACATTCTGATCGACAACGACCCGACCGAAAGGCCAGAGGAAAATTGGTGGAAGCAGGAATAGGAACAAACTCCAGTAAACAACCCCACCTGAAAAGATGTGTCCAATTGGTCCTTGAAAATCCATCGATTTATGAAAATCTGCTCGATCTGTTCGACACAAATCCAAATAAAACCTCATATGGCCAATGGCGAACATGGACATCGCGATGCCCCAGCCGAGCCCCGATGCGATCAGGAACATGAAAACCACCAAGCCTGGCCGATTCCCAACTGCTAAAGCGGCTGTGCCACCAATAAAAATGGCCAGAACACACGCCACGATCGTTAAAACAGCGTCTGTTACGGTCACGATGAGACAAGTCCCGAAGTGTCGCGTATAGAGTCGCCACGAAGTCGACAGGATTCTTCCGACATCAACATCGGCAGGTTCATCGAAAATCGGTGCGCCAACCCGATGGCTGCAAACTTTGCAAACTTTTTCGCTGGGGGATAAAACAGAATCGCAGACCTTGCAGCTTGTCTGGAGCTGTTTTTTCTTGGGAGCCAAGACGGGGACATCGGCCGGACCTGGGGTCGGTTCGTAATCAGCTTCGTAGTCAGCCTCGTCGAAATCTTCTTCATCGCTCCATTCTTCGACTTCATCGAAGAATGTTTCTTGCTCTGACTTAAGAGGAACCCAGCAGCGCCCTCCGCAGTGCGGGCAGGCAATCGAAAGCCTTGCTTTCGATTCTGGAGCGCGCAGATAGGCTTCGCAGTGTGGGCAATAAAATTCAATCGACAAGGAATGCAACTCCGGAGATCAACAGTTTGGTCACTCTTCTTCGCTGAGTGCGTCCATGACATCATCAGCGATATTAAAGTTCGCAGTGACACTCTGGATGTCTTCATTCGCTTCAAGCTCTTCAAGAAGTTTCAGAACTTTTCGAGCATCTTCGATCTCCAAGTCGACAGTCGAGTTGGGAATTTGAGAAAGCTCAGCGACTCGCGTTTCAATGTTATTCGCTTCGAGCACATCATTCAGCGATTGAAACGCATCGATTGAACAAGTGACTTCGTACACGTCGCCCGCTTCTTGAACATCATCAGCTCCGGCTTCGAGAGCAAGTTCAAAGAGTTCGTCGAAAGTGATGTTCTCCACCGGAATCGAAAAGAAGCCTTTGCGTTCGAACATGTACGAAACACAACCACTTTGTCCCAATCCTGAACCATACACTTCGAATGTTTTTCGAATCTCTCCGCCGGTACGGTTTCGGTTTTCCGTGAGTGCTTCTGCCATCACAGCCACTCCACCGGCGCCGTAACCTTCGTAGACGATTTCCTGATAATCTTCACCGTCCAGGTCACCACAGCCTTTTTTGACAGCACGCTCGATGTTGTCTTTGGGCATGCTGTTTTTTCGAGCTTTGTCGAGAGCATATCGAAGTGCGAGGTTCATTGCGGGGTCTCCTCCCCCGTTCCGCGCAGCGACGATAATGGCCCGGCTCAGCTTTCCGAATAAAGCTCCGCGCTTCTTGTCGATTCGTCCTTTCTTGTGTGCGATATTCGCCCAGTGGGAATGTCCAGCCATGCTTATCTGTTCGTTTCTATTTTCAAAGTGATGTTAATCGTTCGGTCTGGATCTTAATCCGATTTCAGTTTTGCTTTGATCTCTTTGAGTAATTTTTCACTTGGGTGAGGTTTCTCCTGTTCAATTTCCAAGGCTCTTTGAAAGTTCTTTTGAGCCTCTTCATGTTGGCCAAGTTTTTCCAAAGCATCCCCCAGATGATCAAAGATCGTGCTGTCGTCGCCGTTCTTCTGCTCAGTCGCCTTCGTCAAGTATTCGGCGGCTTCCTTGTAGTTTCCTTTTTTGAAAAGGACCCACCCCATGCTGTCGAGATAAGCCGGATTTTCAGGCTCGGACTCAATCGCCTTCTGAATCATCTTGTGCGCTTTATCCAGATTCTTGCCCTGATCTGCCCACAAGTATCCAAGGTCGTTGTTGGCCTGGGTGTTGTCTGGATCGTCTTTAAGCACTTCTTCGAGAATCGCCTCGCCTTTGGGGAAGTCTCCTTGCTCAACGTAAATCGCAGAGACTCTAAAGCGGGCATCCTGAACAACGCTCTGATCCTCAGGGAATGACTGAATCACTTTCTGAAACTGCGTGAGTGCTTCGTCAAGGTTGTGAGCATGATAGAGAATCCAGGCTTTCTGATACTCCAAGCGACCATGTAACTGTTCGGGGGCGGTACGGATCGCCTCGTCAACAGTTTTCAATGCCTGCTCTGTTTCGCCTTGAAACTCTTGACCGTAGCTGAGGAAGAACAGCAATCGCCATCGGTCGTTTTGCAAAGTACTCGATGGGTTCGCCAATGCTTCATTAAGAATTTGAATGGCTTCTTCGTACTTTTTGGCATCGAGCAAGTATCCGCCAATTTCCGTGTAGAGCAATGTGGGAGGATCGTTCCGCATCCCAATGGCAAACTTGTAAAACTCGATCGCTGCGTCTGCGTCGTCCGCCTCGGTCGCCAGTTTTCCCAGAATGTAAGCTTGAAGAAATTCCAGAGACGGTTCGTCTCCCTTTTTGAGAGTACGCGCGTGGTCAAAGACTTTTGTTATCAGCTCTTCGTTTTCTTTCAATGCGTCCAGTTGTGCTTCAAAACTTTCTGAAAGTGCGCGAACATCTTCCTGCATTTGCTCAAGCGTATCCTCGTCGTTTCCGCGTGGGATTCGCTGATAGGCTTTGGGGAGCAACTCGAAGATCTCCTCCGCGTTTCCTTCCTGGATCAGAATCGTTAGGAGTCCGACTTGGGCACGCGGGTCATTGACAGATTTTTCGCCCTGCGAGAACAACTCTTTTGCTTTGGGAAGTTCCCCATTTTTCAAGACAAGATCTGCCAGAAAGTAACGGAGCACGTCGTTTGACTCATCGTTCTTGAGCAAAGTTTCCAACCGGCTGATCAGCTCGTCTTCTTTGCCCAGTTCTTTCAGCAATGATTCCAGTAGTACGTATGGTGCGCGGCCTCGGCCTTGTTGTTGAGCGTCAAAGTATTCTTGCAAAGACTTGAGTGCTTCCTCTGGCTTTCCAGTCTGTTGGAAGACTGTGGCAAGGTTGAAGCTGTGCAGTCCGGGTTTCGCAACGCGATGCTTAGAGGCTTCTTCATAAGCTTTGAGAGCCAGCTCTGGTTTGCCAGCTTTTAAGAAGGTGTCTCCAAACTCGTCAAAGTTCTGACCGGGATTCTTCAACAGGTCATCAAGGTCGGAACCGTCGACGTCGCCATTCAAAATGCGATTCATGACCAGTTCGTATTTCTCGGCTGCCTTGTCAAAATCTTTGTTGAGACGGTGATACAATCCGAGTCCGATCTGAGTGAGCAACTCCTCCTTCGTGCCTGATTGAATCGAACGTGTGCCGAGTGCTCGCTCCATCAGGTCAATCGCTTGGTCGATTTTAGTCTGACGCTGATACACAGCTGCCATCACCATGACCAGTTCGTACCCCTGATCAGTTTTTTGAGCCGCCTGCAAGGCATAGTTCTCGGCTTCTTCCACACGACGAGGGTTGGTTAGCAGCAGGGGGATGATAGCTTTGTATGGATCGATTGAGCTTGGATCGAGCTTGATTGCTTGCTCGAACTCATGAAGAGCCGCTGGAATTCGACGTCGCTCCATGGCAATCCGGCCAGCCATGTATCGTGCGAGAGCGGACTTCTTCTTTTGCGATTGAGCAGATTCGGGATTTTTCGGCGTCATCGTTCGGACGACTTCACCAGTTTGCGGATTGATTAAACCTTCAAAGCGGCTTGCTCGTTGAGGCAATTCTGGCGTTGGTGGCAACTTTGTCTCTGCGATTGCGCTGGCAGCAAATACAAAGAGCAACGACATCGCTATCAAGATTGACTGAAAAGTTTTACGAGATGATCCCGTCATCATGATTCCTTTCTCGGTTTCTATGAACCGTGGATAAGATATGCTGAAATCATAGTCAATTCGTTTCCAACTGACCAACAGGAACCTGTTTGCAAAATTCTCGTTTTAGCCACCAACTCTCAGACGACGGGTGAGTCAGTTTCAGTTTCCTTAGAGTAGCGATGACGCAGAGAGAACGTGAGCCTGGGAGCCGACTCAAGTACAAATCTCCTCGACCATGCTGTCCAGAAAGATTTTTCGAGTGACTCAAGTACCAGGCGATATTTGTTCAACAGACCTGACAGGGAAAGATTGATCACATGACTGGTCTTGAGAGCCAAGCTTATGGAGAGCGGTCCAGAAGTTAGTGAAAGCGGCTTTCACGGGCACAATGGAGAGCAAGCTGTTCGAACAGGGCAGGGCCACGAAACCATCGTCCCGAATGGCTCTCCGGGACGATGATTCCTGCAGTTGATGGTTCCTGGCGACGACGAAGTGGACTCGCTTTTGGCTGCTGCAATTAAGCAGCGCCGACTTATGCAGCGTCGGCCTGATCGTGGTTCTGGTATTGGTTCAGCTTGTTGTAAAGCGTTTTCAAAGCGATTCCCAACTCATCAGAAGTTTGTGGTTTATCGCCGTTATACTTCTCGAGAGTTTGCATGATCACTTCTTCCTCGATCTCACGGAGCGTGAGTGGGTGAGTGAAGTTGGTGACCAGGAATGGTTTATCGGAGCTGCCAGCTTTTCTCGAAACGCTACCCGGAAGATGTTCCGGCTCGATCGTTTGTCCACCAGAAAGAATCACAGCATGTTCGACTGCATTCGCCAGCTCGCGCACGTTTCCTGCCCAGTCGTGCGAACGCATCATCTCGACAGCTTTGGGCGAAATCAGGTCGCGTCGCACTGAGGCACGCTTCGTGCATCGAGCAATCAGGAACAGTGCCAGTTCGTGGATGTCATCTTTGCGCTCACGCAGGGAAGGGAGACGAATTTCGAATGTATTGACTCGGAAGAAAAGGTCTTCGCGGAAGCTGCCTTCAGCGACCATGTCTTGCAGGTTTCGATTCGTTGCACACACAACACGAACGTCAACATTGAACGATTCGTTTTCTCCCACGCGGCGGACTTCGCCAGATTCCAGGAAGCGAAGCATCTTGACCTGCATAGATTTATCGAGTTCTCCAAGCTCATCGAGGAACAATGTCCCTCCGTTGGCGACTTCAATAAGACCTTTGCGAGGAGTCTCTGCTCCTGTGAACGCACCTTTTTTATGGCCGAAGAGTTCACTCTCGACGAGATTGTCTGGCAACGCACCGCAGTTGACTGCGACAAACGGCATTTTGGAACGGGAGCTGTGTTCGTGGATACTCCGGGCGACAACTTCTTTACCGGTTCCGGTTTCTCCGAGAATCAAAACACTTGAATCGGTCGGCGCGATACGTTCAACGAGCGTCTTGACTCGCTGCATTGGCTCAGTTTCGCCGATGAGTTGAGTCTTCCCACGGACCGACTGCAACTCTGTTTCAAGTGCCATCGCACGATTTTCGAGCGACCGTTTCGCTGCCACTCGATTAAGAACGTTGGCGATCTCGACAATTTTATAAGGTTTGCGAAGGAAGTCGTAAGCTCCCGAGCGAATCGCACGAATAGCATCTTCAATCCCGCCGTGACCGGTACTGATGATGATGTCCGTCTCGATCTTCTGCTTGTTGATGTGTTCGATCACACCCCAACCATCGATCCCAGGCATCTTCAGGTCGGTAATGACGGCATCGTATGCATTTTCTGAAAGAGCATCGATAGCTTCCTGACCACCTTCACAAACTGTCACATCGTGACCAATTTGTTCGAGCTCGTCACCCATCACCATACGGATCGGTGCCTCATCATCGACGAACAGCAATCGCAAACGCTGAGCGCCCTTTGCGCTCGCGTCGTCAGTCCTTGACGACATATTGACTTCCTGTCGGCTGCAACGACGCACTTAGAAATAAGGAACACTTACAAAACCTGAAGAAGCGATTGGAACTCAAGAGAATGACAATCGTTTCGAGAGTTTTGTCAGCGGCCTAAGTTTGTCGGTCATGAATATTTATTGAATGAGATGAGTGTGATAACAGAAACGTAGAAACGTGGCAATTCGATTTCTTGATGGAAATCATGCCACCACATGCCCTTTTTGTAAAAACGTCTCTTATTATTTCGACAGGAATCAACGAATTACCTCAATCCTGCTTCAACAAGCTTTGATTGTCACAAGATTCGGTCAGATTGGCAGATGCGTGCGCGTGCAGCTTCAAGAACTAACATCAACTTTAGGCGGAGATGACTTAGCCTGCCTGTTGGCCTTATCATCCGCGATTGCATCTTTGGGAAAAGATGCACGTGCCCCGTCCTGTGGTGATGAGTGATTCATCAGGTGGAAAGCACTCTCCACGGACACAATAAACACGAAAGTGCCCAATGGTTCTGAAAATGCTCCCCAAACTTCTCGTGAGTGTCCGCAACGCTCAAGAAGCACGTATCGCGGCTGAAGCAGGCGTCGACATCATCGACCTCAAAGAACCTAAGCAGGGTTCTCTGGGTATGGTTCTTCCAACTGTTCTCCGAGAATGCGTCGCCAGTGTCCGAGCTGTCAATTCACGTTGTCAGCTGAGCGCAGCCTGCGGGGAACTTGTTGAGTTTGCCCCGTTAGTCCCTCCTGCCTCCTTAAGCGGCTTCAACTATTTCAAAATCGGGCTCGCAGGGATGCACGGAAAGGAGAACTGGCAAGCCACATGGCAGCACATGCGGGATCAACTTGGTCCAGAAAACGGTGAATCTACGCCACGCTGTGTGGCGGTTGCTTATGTGGATTCTGCAAATGCAAATGCTCCCGAGATCGAAGATGTGATCGAAGCAGCTGCGGCGTCAGATTGCGCTGGCGTACTGTTTGATACTTTCCAGAAAAACGACATGCGGTTTTCTGATTGGGTCAGTGACAGCAGGTTGAAGCATTTCCTGAAAGTGATCCATCAACATGGGATGTTCTGTTCCATTGCTGGCAAACTGACCCTGGCAGATGTGTCGCACTTTTCAAAGTTCTCGGAGAACGTACCGGCGGGGAGGGCAGTAGATGTCATCGCCGTTCGTTCGGCAGCCTGTATTCAAGATCAGAGAACTTCAGAGGTTTCTGCAGCGAGAATTCAAGAGTTGCAAGAACGGCTCAGGGGAGCCTCAGCGAGTCAATTTCTGGAGTAATTTTGGCCGAGAAACCAACTTACGGCGATGAAGACCTTTTGAAATCGTTTTCCCTTCAAGAGTTGCATCCACCCGAAACAACAAGTCCCGTCCATCAATCTGGACGACCGTCGCCGAGAAAGTCACGTCATCGCCAATGAGAGCCGCACCCTGATGTTCGATTTCGACGGAAGTTCCGACCGTCAGTTCTTCATCTTCAAGGAAGGGCTGAATCAGTTCCATCGCTGTTTCTTCCAGCAGCCACACTAAAAATGGTGTTGCCAGCACCGGCGGAAGCCCTTCGAAAGTAATAGTGTGGGATTCGTTGATACGTCGAAGGGACTTGTGACGAACCCCGGTTTTGAGGCCTGATTTCATTTTGAAAGTTCAGTTTTTAAGGAACGCGAACACTGGAACAGAAACACTGGACCCCAGTGGAAGATAATACAGAAATGAGGGCCGATTACGGGGATGACGTCTGTTTCGTTTTTATTTCGCTCGAAAAATGTTTTTAGAGCAAATCTGGTCTCACGAAACGGCCTGGCCACACGAAGTCCCCTTGTTCCCGATGCGAAAGGAGATCAGCTTTGACTGGAGTAGTCGTGGGGTCTTGATGTTCTAATTTCATGGTCCCTATACTGATGGATTCGAACAATCTCGAATGAGCGGAGATCTGAGCGTGCTTATTAAAATGGAACTTGCCCGAATCATTATCAGCGAGATCAATGATCATCAGGTCGTCTACTTGAGTGAGGTCGATGGAGAAAAACGAAATTTCCCGATCGTTATTGGAATTTTTGAAGCCTCCAGTATTAATCGCAGCGTGCAGGGCCAGGTCCCGCAGCGACCGCTCACCCATGATCTCCTCAAAAGTGTGATCGAAGAGATGGGGGGAGAAGTTCAGGATATCGTAATTACGAATCTGGTCGAACACACCTATTATGCGGTCATCCGTATTAAGCACAACGGCGAGGTCATTGAAGTTGATAGTCGCCCCAGCGATGCAATTGCATTAATTGCTCACTATGACCCGCCATTACCAATATTCGTTGACGAAGAAGTCGTCAAAGCCTCAACACTGCCGGATTAAGCACCAATTGGGTGTGTGAACTGTAACGATTAAGCCGCTGAGGTAATTTGGTCTGGCTGTGAGATCTTGATTACAGGTTTCAATCACACTGCGGAAAGTCTACCGTAAGTCTCTCCACAACAACGACTTGCGACAAAACAGAGAGATAGTTAATGTAAGCTCGCAAGCTTGACATCGGCAAGACCCACAAGTACAAAGCGATCTCAACAAGTTGAGAGACGGACGGAGAAAGGTTCTAGAGCAGGGATGCAGCGCTTGTTGATGCAAGCGTTCTTGACTACCCGTGGGCAAGAAGACTGGAGATTATCTCTCACAGCGAGTGCTGTCTTCAGAGGGATGAGTCCACCGCGGGGCATAATTACTCTCTGATTGAGACTGCATCCGATGGCAAAGAAAAAGACAACTCGACCGTCCAGTTCGACTCCTACCAAGAAGGCAGCCAAGGCAAAGCCTGCTACGAAACCAAGACGAGTCAACCCTGCTGTTCGGTTGAAATCCATCGACAAAGAGATCGTCAAGCTCCTCAATGAACGGTTGAAGCTCACGATTGGTGAATTGGAACAACTGACAGATCGTCGCGAGGTCTGGTTTGATCCTCAACTGGAGCGAGAACTTTGGGAGCAACTCGCAAGCTATAACAAAGGCCCCATCGATCAGGAAGTTTTGAAGAGCATCTTCCGCGAGGTCCTCAGCTCGGCTCGAGAACAAGTCAAAGAAGTCCGCGTCGCTTACTTAGGGCCACAATTCAGCTTCACTCACCTGGCTGCTCTGGAGAAGTTCGGCAAGACCGCCGATTTGATTCCAGTCAATTCGATTGCAGCTGTTTTTGAGGAAGTGAACAAAGGGCACGCTGAGTTCGGAATCGTCCCGATTGAAAACAGCACTGATGGCCGCATCGTCGATACCCTCGATATGTTCACCCGGTTGCCATTGAGGATTTGTGGTGAAGTTCAAATCGCCGTTCACCACAACTTACTTTCGCGATCACCTCGAAGTGAGATCACTGAAATCTACAGCAAGCCGCAGGCTCTCTCGCAGTGTCGAGACTGGCTTGCACGGAACATGCCAAACGCTCAGTTGCATGATGTCACCAGTACATCGACTGCGGCTGCCCTCGCTCAAAGCAAACCTGGGGCCGCTGCAATTGCTAGTCGACAGGCTGCTGTCCAATACGGGTTAGATATCGTAGCGGACTCTATTGAAGACAATGCATATAACGTGACCCGATTTGCGATCATCGGTGATCAAGACACAAAGCCAACGAAGAGGGATCGGACGGCCTTGCTACTGCAAATTCCGCACAGTCCCGGTTCGTTGACAGACGCCTTGAATGCGTTCAAGACGAACAAGATCAATCTCACCTGGATCGAATCATTCCCGCTACGCGGTCCTGAAACCGGATACCTGTTCTTTCTCGATTTTGAAGGCCATTCGAAAGACCCCAAGATCAAAAAAGCTTTGACGAGTCTCGAAAAGAAAGCTGTTCGCTTAGAAGTTCTTGGTTCCTATCCGCGGACTGATATCGCAGACTGATATCGCGACCGAAATTTTGTTTCCTCGTCTAGCATTGTTTCTCCGTCAGCCTTTACGCAGCCCTTACGCACTTGGGTTGGCAGCGGAACATGCGAATTCGAGACGGACCGTCACCTTGCCTGAAACGGAAACTTTGCCTTTCAGGAAGAAGGCATTTGAGAGTTGCTCAGTCAGCTCAACCTCGATATCGAGAGTGTCGCCGGGGCGAACCATCTTTCTGAACTGGACGTTGTTCAATCGAGTGACGACCGGAACCTCGCCTGTTCCCGTTTCCAGAATCTGGGCGATCAGTACTGCGCCTGCCTGGAATGCCGCTTCGCATTGCAGAACTCCCGGAAGAATCGGGAAGTTCGGATAATGTCCGCGAAAGACATCCAAGTCGTCGGTAATGAGTTTCTTCGCGTGGATGCTGGTTTCGTTCATCTCAACAACCTCATCCAACCACAAAAACGGGTCTCGATGCGGAATCTGTTCTTTGATTTGTTCTTGAGTCAAACTTTTCACGATCACGTCCGTCGTCAATAAAGTGGAATGTTGTATTCAGAAGCAGAGCAAACTGTTCTACCGTGTGTCTGTGAAGGACGCATTTCTCTAATAAAAAAATGCAGTTCGCCACGAGGCAGATCCTGCAAATCAATTCGAAAGATGCTCTAGTCGATGTCTCGTACCGGTAAGTCGACGAAGCGACGGCGAAGTGGATCGAGCTTCTTACGACTCCATTTCGGAGAGAAAGGAATCTGAACGTTCACAAATCCCCAATACTGGTCGTCGCGGACTTTATCGGATGTGGCTTCGAGCCCCGCGGTCAGGCGAGACTGTTCTCCCAACCACGGCAAATCGTAACTGCGATACTCAAGTCGTGTGCTCGGGCCGCTCATTTTTTTGAACCCTGGAGCAGAATTCTCAAGGTGATAGTACCCCACGAACCAGCGAAGTTCGTTGGAGTCGTACCGTCCCCAGTGGACAATGCGTTTGCCAACTTCCGTATTGAATCCAGTGGCAGCCCGCTCTTGATAGGCGTTGCTGATAATAGTTCCATTAGAAATTCCGTTCGCAGACTTCGAGGGTTTGCCTCCCTCATTCGGGAAGTATCCATTCAGACGGACATCCCAGTCCTCGGAGAGAAATTCGATCCCAGTCGTAAACTGATTGAATCGATTTCGTTGATTGGTTTTGAGCAAGTCATAGTAACCATAGATTCCGAAAATCCACTCAGGCGAAATGAACGTTCGGTACCCCAAGCCAAATTCACCTTGGCTACTCTCTTTGTCGTCAAAACGTCCACGAATATCGGCAAACACGAAATCGATATCATTTTGCCAAAGCGGAAGGAATGCCCTGACATTCAGTAGTGAGCGATCATTGCCACCCTTGAGTCCCAAATCGATAAGTGGCGAAATTTGATCGTATCCGATCGAGTCGCATCCCGAGTGAAATTCGTCTCCCTGATACCAACAGTCTCCATTGAAAATTGGATCGTTGTAGAATTGTGTTGGCGGGCTGGATAATGGTGAGCTGACAAAATTTTCTTCAGCTGCAGGTGCTAAACCATAGTCGTTGATTCCCAAAGGTGGTGGGTCCACAGGAGCAACGGGAACGCTGGGCGCAGCGAGTCTTTGAGGTTCAGCCTGGGTGAAACGCAAAGGCTCCTCAGGAGGTGGAGGAGGTGCCAACGGGAGGTCAATCAGTTCTCTCTGCACAGGTGTGGGCTCAAGAGCAGAACGAGCTGCTGGACGAGATGCTGTCTGTTCGATGACCGTTTCCTGAATCGGCTTCTTAGGTTCCTGCTTCACTGGAACCCAGGTCCCTCGTTGTCCAACGGGAACTTGCTTTTCAGCCGGAGTCGGTTTAAATAAATTCGGTGCAGCAGGGGGCGGATTATGCGATTCAACAGTCAGCGTCTCGTTTTGATCGACTGGTTTCGCGACAGTCGGATTTCCCGGAAGCAGCGGAGCGAGTAAGGGTGGGGCTGTTAGTTTCTCTTGCCGAGGAGCCGGTTTCGCGAGTGATTCAAGTGGACGAGCCGGGAGTTCTGCAGGAGGGGCAGGGACAGGTTCAGCGAACTGAACTCGTTCTATTTCCTGCGTTTGAGTCTCGGTGATTCTTTCGACGCTTCGTATGGGACCAGACGGAGGTGGAGCTTGAACTTCGTGGCGACGGACGAAGCGCGAAGGGGGCGGGGCGTCGCTCTGTGCAGATGAGAGCGAAGCAACTTGCAACATCACTATGAGTGTAAGCGCAATCTTGGTGCGCATGAACTCGACCTAAATAAATCAAGGATACGAACAATCCTGATTTACTACGTCGCAGGGCCGATGCAGGTCAACGGAGGACCGTTGATTGACCTGCACAACGGTGTTGAACAGCAAGTTTCGCCGGTTTGAATACGCATCAAAAGTTAGAGCATCTTTCGAACAGGTGCCCAGATTCTGCCGCGTGACAAAAGCGATTTTATAAGAGAATCGAGTCCTTCACAGGCACATGACAGGAGAAATTGCTCTACCGAGAGACCTCTGATTCGGGCAGAAATCGTTTCAATTCGCCACGTAAAAAGTTTTCAATATCGCGAGCAAGATCAAGCTGATAGACCTTTTTTGCATGTTTCTGGCAATCTTCGATGGAGATGTTGCAGATTAACTGTTTGATCAACGGGATTTTTTGCGGAGTGACGCTCAACTGACGCAACCCCATGCCGAGGAGCAGCGGAATGAATTTGGGGTCCGAAGACATTTGACCGCAGACAGAAACCGGCAAGTTTGCATCTCTTGCGGCAAAGAGAACCCGGCGAACGAGAAAGAGCACCGAAGGGTCTGAGGCGTTGTAATACTTTGCCACCGACGGGTCCGAGCGGTCAGCTGCGAGCGTGTATTGAATGAGATCGTTGGTCCCGATCGAGAAGAAGTCGACTTCACGGGCAAATTCATCAGCCATGATAGCTGCGGATGGGACTTCCACCATCATCCCGACGGGGATGTCCGGTTTGTGTTCGATCTTCTGTTCTTCAAGGTCTTCACACACGTCCCGCAAGACCATTTTTGCCTGCCGGAACTCTCCGATCGACGAGACAAGGGGAAACATTACGCGAACATTTCCGTGAACAGCCGCGCGAAGAATCGCTCTCAGTTGTGTCTTGAAAAGATCGGTATGCTCCAAGCTGACGCGGATACTCCGTAAACCGAGTTCGGGGTTGGAGTGATCGCGATAAATGGCCCTCATTGAGTCTGGAATCTTGTCCGCGCCGACATCTAACGTCCGAATTGTGACGGGAAGTTCTGGGAATTTCTTAAGGACTTTGGAGTAAGCGTTGTAGTGGTCTTCCTCCGTCCGTTCTCGCATCGATCCGAGGTAAAGAAATTCAGTACGATATAAGCCAACTCCGTCTGCACCTCGTTTCTTGCACGTTTTCGCTTCTTCTGGAAACTCGATGTTGCCGCACACTTCGATGTCGACCTTATCCTTTGTCTGGACACGACCAAGCTTCAGTTTTTGCAGGGCAAGACTTTGAGTGCGGAATCGTTCCTGCTCCGTCAGGTATCGAGCTTGGGTCTCTGCGTCGGGAGCAATGATCAGGCGACCTTCATTCCCATCGACGATGATCATCTCGCCGCCTGAAATGTCTGAGATAAACTCACCGACTCCAACAATCGCTGGAATCTCTAAAGCCCCCGCTAAAATGGCCGTATGACTTGTACTTCCGCCGGTCTCAGTGACAAAGGCTTTGACATATTTTGAGTTTAAACCGGCCGTCTCGCTGGGTGTTAAGTTGTGAGCCAACACGACCACAGGAGCAGTCAGGTGCGAGAGTTCCTCACGCTGTTCACCGAGGAGATGCCGCAGCAAACTGCGCTCTAGATCAAAAATGTCAGCTGCCCGTTCAGCAAGGTATTTGTCACCTAGATGTTGCAACTCTCTGGCGAATTTTCGCAGAACCTGAGTTGCAGCGTACTCGGGAGTCTGGTGCTGTTCACGGATTAAGGACTCAATCCTCTCAAGCAATTTGGGGTCGCGGGCAAATTGAAGATGCGCAGCGAAGATCGCAGCGTACTCTTTCCCTAGATGCTGCTCGGCAAGTGCTTCGTTCGCGGAAATTTCTTTTGCGACATTCTCCAATGCGCAGCGTAATCTTGCGATCTCTGATTCCACAGCGGTAACGCTCAGGGTGTCGTGGGGGATTCGAAAATCCTCAACGCCCAGCACAAAGGCAGGCCCCATCGCCACGCCCGGTGAAACAGCTATTCCATTTCTAACTTGCATCGGACCTCAAAATTTATGACCACGTCCACGGTGGAACTTTTCTGGACTTTCTGAATGCCCAGGCTTTCAGAGCGTGCAGTCCGCAGGACAATATTCGTTAAAAAACTCAGAGTGAGGGAAAATCATCAATCGAAATGAACGATGAGATGCCTGCATCATAGCAAAGCACTATTGTAGCAAACGAGAGAAAAGATGCGTGTCCAATGCCGAGATAGATGGGTCTCGATGTGAAGTCTCTTCTTAAAGTTAGAGCAGTTTGCTCTGCAGTGTGCCCGCGAGGAACGCATTTCTCTAATAAAATTGCTGTTGGTCGCCGAAAGACAACACCTCAGCGGTCCTGATTCCCCCCATGAGTGGCATCGTTTCAAATGGCCTATCGATGCAAAGAAGACGCAAAAGAGTGTCAGAAGCAGGATCATTTCCACACAGGTGACTGGTGATTCAGGGCGAATGAATCATCGGCAGTGAGAAGCATCACCGCTGGCAAGAGTTCATGAAGAAAATGAGAGACCGACCTGAATGGCAGGTTCAGAAAGTACGCGGACTCACTCAACCGGATCGGTTTGTTTTGAGAAGAGGTCTTCCAGTTTTTCGACGATGCTTTCAGCCCCATCACCAGATGCTTCGATGACTAAATCGGAGTCAGGCACCGCAGTGAGCAGTAAAAGATCGAACATGGAAGATGCGTCCGCACTTTTGTCACCAACATGAATTAAGACTTTACCCGCAAAATCGCTGACAATGGCAATCACATTCGAGCAGGCACGAATGTGAAGACCTTGTGCGAGTTTCAGCCGCACGTTTCGGCGGATGGAATCGGGTTCCGACATGATAGGATCAAAGCGACCGACGTTAAGTTCACTCATTACGAACTATGATTAATATTTTGGGAGACGACCTTTTGATGGTCCACGATGGAGTCATCGACAATTGTAGGACAGCGACAGTCCGGAACAGGTTCTCAAAGATTACGTGTGAACATCAATCTTTGTGAGAATTTCCAAGTCACTTTCACAGCGCCTCAGACTCAGTTTAATAAAAATTGCGGTTTTGTGACACAGAATAATCCACAAACTCTGTGAATTAGTGCAGCAGAAACCATTCTGGTGAAGTTTTTTGAATATTTGACGTTCCTGATTCTTCGTTTTTCGCGATTTAAAATCTTCGAAGACTCGGGAGGTCAGATTCAGGTTTCCGGTTCACTTCTACACGAGGTTGTCATCCGCTTCCTGAAGCAGGTCCATGACTTGCGCTTTTGTGCGAGCTTGCTTCAAGAAGCTGCAAAAGTCATCTTTTTTCAGGTAACGGGTGATTGTTTCCAGTCCACGCAAGTGATCTCCGGGGCGATCGGGTGGAGAGATCAGCAGAAACAGGATGTAGACATCTTCGCCGTCGAGGCTATCGAAATCGAGCCCATTGTGACAAAGTGCAACAGTTGAGATAATTGATTCAACAGATGGGTGCTTCGTGTGCGGAACTGCGACTCCACGACCAATACCAGTCGAACCGAGTTCTTCACGCTTCGAGATGGCAGAAACAATCGCTTCTTCATCAGATTCATTAATCTTTCCGCATTGCTTAAGGCTGGCAACCATCTGACGGATAGCGGATTCCTTTGAATCAGCGACGAGTTCTGGAAGAATTGCATCTGAAACGACGAACTCTGTGAGTTTCATCTGTCGTAGTCCTGCTGGAAAATTAAAACGAATCTAAGATCGACTGCGTCGTCGATTTGATGTGTCTGGGGCTAACCTGGAACGTTGGGGGGCGATCTCTAAACCGCGATCAACCGACACCATAGTCGTTTCCAGGTTTTAGTGAGAGGCAATTTCGAAAGACTCCTCGAGAACAAAAGTTCTACTCGGGGTTTTCTGATTCCTCAACATCAGAGTCTAAACCATCCCCAATAACTTTACTGAGAGGTTTGTCTCGGCGATGGTCGGTCAATTTCTCTTTGTACTTACGAATTTGCTGTTCCATTTTGGCCAGCACTTGGTCAAAACATGGACCGACATCATCTGCACTCATCTCGTGGTGAGTTACGAAATCGTGCTTGTGCTCAGCATCTACAAGCATTTCGACTCGAACCCGGTCTCCCTCGAAATCAAGAGTGACCTGAGCTGACTGAACTCTCTCGAAATAGTGCAGAAGTTTCTCTGATTTTCTTGACATGTAATCGCGAAAATCACCACTGATTTCGCCGTGTCGACACGTGATTGCGACCTGCACCTGGAACTTCTCCTCAGGATAAATTCAACAAGAATCAGCACTTCGTACAAGCCTATAGTGACTTGAATGCCAATGATTTTCAATTGCTCAAGTAGTTTCGATTCTAGTTGACGCTGGGCGTCCGTCAATTCTCGAAACCAAATCTGACGAGAAAGTTACTCAAGTCGCGAAAAAATTGCAGTCTGGGAGCGTCATTCGAGCCAATATTCACAAAACATGATGGGTTGAACAGCCTTGTATTCGGAAAACATCAGTAGCCACTCCCTTGACTAGAGCCGTTTGTTCCAGACAGGTTCCGAGCCTCTGTCAAAGTCACTGCTTTCCATCTTCACGGTTTGACCACCATGGCAAACTAATCCCGCCATCCATCAGAGCGGTGTTGCCTGTCATGTAATCGCAATCGCTGCTCATCATAAATGTGATTAACCGGCCAATTTCTTCAGGTTGTCCCAAGCGGCCCCAGGGAATTTTCTTTGCACCTTCTTCGAGTTGCTCTTCGCTAAAGAATTTTCGTTCTCCCGGTGTGTCGATCCAACCGGGATGGACGACATTGACGCGAATGCGATACTTCGCGAGTTCAATGGCTGCCGTTCTTGCCATGTGGTCGATAGCTGCCTTCGACATGTTGTAAGCCATTGCAGTGGGAACAGGAATTTTTGCATGCGGTGAACTGACCACGACGATTGATCCTCCGTTCTCCTGTTTCACAAGTTGCTGTGAAACCGCCCGGACTGCGAAGAAGGCTCCCCACATACTAACGTCGACCGTACGTTTGAACCCGTCCATGTCTGCCTTGATCATAAGTTCCCGGTCACTGTATGCGGCATTTGAAACTAGACCGGTGATCTCGCCCCATTCTTTGACGACATTCGAGACCATCTGCTCGACTTCCGACTGGACCGAAACATCTCCCTGCAGAACCAATGCCTGGCTACCAAGAGCACGGATTTCATCTGCAATGCTATCCGCAGCTTCGGAGTTCGAACGATAATTGACAGCGACGTCGGCTCCGGCTTTCGCAAGCTCTAATGCTGCTCCACGACCGATTCCTTGTGAACCGCCAGTGACGAGGATTTTTTGATTTGAGAGGTCCATTTTCTTGCTCATCAACAGTATAAGTGTCCCATTACTTGAATCATTGCGGAGGATACCAAACTGAAATGGTTCTCCCAATCGAGTCTGTAGAGACAGTTTACACGGGGTTTACATCGAGTGCTTTCACCAACCGAGATCAACTGCAAGGAAGACCGGTCAAGTAAGACTGGCAACGATAGAGAGCAGTTTGAAAGATCACAGGCTTTGTGGACGCGTGTCACTTGCAAGCTTATTGTGCGTGACGAGGCAGAACCGAATCTTCAGTTTGAAAATGCTGTCAACTCAACCTCTGCGCTGGCTGAGCATCCGTTGCAGTTTCGCTGTGAGGCGACGCTTTAAGGCGACGCTTTAAGAGGCATGTCGAATTGTGAAATTCTCTCTCACAAGTCATATTCAAAGAAAGACGAGATTCGCACAGAACAATTTAGAACCAGCCCGGCAACTTGTGGAAGAGTCGCTTCTCTCAGTCCTTGAGCGAGCAAATTCAGGTTTCAGGATCAGTTCTATCAATGACTTCACGAAAAACTTTAGGACGGAAGCAGGCAACGATGTTTTTTCGATATACAACGCCACTGTTCATCATGGGGCTCTTGGCAGTCAATGTCTTTGCTCAATCTGAAGAAGAGATCGAGACGCTCCGACAGGGACTTCAAAAGCTTGAAGCACAGATCGATGGGCTTGATAAGAATCAACGTGTTGATGCCGAGGTCTGTGCCAAAGGGGTCGACTGGATTATCCGCCACAATGAATTCTATCGCCCGAACTACGTTCAGTCCGCCCAGAAAGCGATCGAACTGGGGAGTGAACGTGCAAAGCAAATCGCCGAAGGGAATGCCGATTGGGGAACTCGCCCCGGAGTTCACGCTCTCGGGTACCGCTCGCGCGTTGATGATTCGGTGCAGCCGTATCTTGTGACACTTCCAGAAGGTTTCGAGATGAAAGGAGCAAAGCGGTGGCCGCTGTATGTTGTCTTGCATGGTCGAAACTCTCGACTGACAGAAGCCCATTTCATTTCTTCAGCGAATGGAAAGCCTGCCCCGAAGGGACAGACCTGGATTCAACTCGATGTTTTCGGGCGGACGAACAATGCGTATCGCTGGGCTGGCGAAACTGATGTCTTTGAAGCAATCGCGGATGTTTCAAAGCGGTATCGAGTCGATGAAAGTCGTGTTACGCTCTGGGGCTTCTCAATGGGTGGGGCAGGCGCATGGCATCTCGGTTTACATCATCCATCGCGATGGGCATCTGTTGGAGCCGGGGCTGGCTTTGTGGACTTCTATCGATATCAAAAACAGACTGAACAGCTTCCGGAGTATCAACATCGTGCTTTGCGAATTTATGACGCAAAAGACTATGCCCTCAACTTAAGTGTCGTTCCATTTATCACCTATGGAGGCGAGAAGGATGCACAGCTGGCAGCCAGCCTGCACGTTCAAGAGGAGGCTGAGAAGCTCGGGGTTCCATTGAAGCTGATCGTTGGGCCCAACATGGGGCACAAGTTTGATGACGCCAGTAAAGCGACCTTTATGGAATTTCTGGCGGAACACAATTCGAAAGGTCGGAAGCGAGTTCCCGGATTACGTGAGTTTGAGTTTGTCACTTACACTCTTAAATACAACAAGTGCGAATGGCTGACGATCCATGAACAGTCGGTCCCGTATGAGAAAACGACTGTCACCTCGACGCTTGATGATGACGGTGTTCTGAATGTCGAAACGGATAACGTCTCCGCGCTATCGATTCTTCGGACAGCTGCAAATCGCGTCAGTGTTGATGGCTCAGAATCATTCGATCTCAACCTGGCTGCGGACGCTAATTTGATCGATGTCTATCTCGTGAAAGATGCGGGCGGTTGGTCAGTTCTCTCTTACGAAGACTCACTCGACTTTGAGGAAAACCCCAACCAAAAGAAGCGTCACAATCTCCAAGGGCCGATTGATGATGCATTCATGGAGCCGTTTGTCTGCGTTCAGGGGACAGGACAACCTTGGTCACCGGAATTGCAGGAGTATTCCGACTGGTCGCTCAGCCGATTTCAAACAGAATTTGATAAATGGATGCGAGCTCATCCGCTGGTTGTAAAAGACTCTGCCGTCACTGAAAAGATGATTCGGAGCAAGAACCTGATTCTGTTCGGCGACCCCGGTTCCAACAGTCTTATCAAAACAGTTGTCGAAGAACTTCCTTTGAAGTGGGAAAAGGATTCCATCACATTTCAGGGACAAACGTACTCAACGCGAGACCACGCAGTTGCTCTTGTCTTCCCAAACCCCCTGAATCCGCGAAAGTATCTCGTGATCAACTCGGGGATGACGACTCATGAAAAAGATTTCAAAGCCTCGAACTCATGGTTATTTCCTAAGTTCGGAGACCATGCAGTCATTCAATTCTCCCGGAAGAAAGATAGCCAGTTCGGTGAGCAAGTGATTCAGGCCGGAATTTTCGACTCACACTGGAACAACTGATCAGTATCGCTGCTTGATGCGAAAATACGGATTGTGATGACCAGCGAACTTAGGGTAACCTCCCCTCTCGATGAGAGTCGATGAATAGATTACCCAGGAACTACCCGGAAGCCGATATCTAAGAACCAGTCCGAAAACCTCTGGAAAAGTCGCTTTCCTCAACGTTTGAGAGAGCAATTTCAAGTTTCAGGATCAATTCAAAAAGCTTTCTCATTGTTTGAGAGACTCGATTGAAGATTCCGGACCAGTCAGGTCACTTTCCATCAAATCAGGACGAGAAATGATGTCTCGCCACGTACAGAACTTTGCACTGATCGCAATCGCCTGTCTTTCCTCACCGGTCTGGGGAGCGGAAATGTCGTTGCTGCCCGAAAAAGGAAGCACACCCGTGATCGAGATGTGGTACCTCAATGGGTACACGCCCTCCTACCCGGAGGTCATCATCCTCGCGGATGGTCGAATGCAAATCATGTCGCCCGAGGGACCGCAAAGGTCTCAACTGCCTGTCGCTCAAGTTGAAACGCTCGTGAAGCAGCTTTGGAAAGTGGATGGTCTCTGTCATGTTCAGACTGATTCAATGAACAAAGAAATTCAGCAGGCAACGGTCCAGTCTGGCCTCAAGAGCCACATCGAAGGGGCTGGTGAAACAGTCTTTCGAATTCAAACAGCGACCGAAACGCGTGAACTTCGCTGCCGGGCAGTCGGTGTCCTGGCTGTCCGTTTCCCAGAGATCAAGTCAGTCCTTTCGATGGCAGCTGCTCAACGGCGTCTAGAGAATGTGCGTGCGGTGGCAACAGTTGGAGGAAGTGCACAGGCGGACGAAATCGCAAGTTTGGCAGCTCAGGCAGTACAAACGGAATACGGCTTGAATGTACCTGTTTCAAGTGAACACCTTTCAATGGTTCGTGCTCTTCCCGATGGAAGTCGTTTTTGCCAGTTTCTGGTTGCTTCGGATGATCATGACCAGTCGAAACCGGTACACATGATTTCTATCACCGAAACTCCCGGGCATCATCCAGAAGTCAGCATGATGGGCGGCCCAGTGACTCGATGACGGATACCGAAACGCTTCCAAATCCAAACCGTCGAAATTGCGTTTGGAGATTCATCCAGATCCTTTTTCAAATCTTTTGTGCGACCTGGTTGAGATTACGCGTCCGCGGAAAAGAGCATCTCCCCAAGGAAGGTGCTCTGCTTCTTGCGAATCACCAAAGTTTTCTGGACCCACTGCTGATCGGTGTACACCTGCAGCGTCCAGTCAGCTATCTCGCGCGCGATTCACTCTTTCGAATTCCAGTGATTGGCTGGATACTGAAAAAAACGTATGTGATGTCGATACGCCGAGAATCTGCCGGGACGGAAAGTCTTCGCAAATCGATCGCGCGGCTGGAACACGGATTTTATGTCGGCATGTTTCCAGAAGGAACGCGAAGTGCGGATGGCGAGATCGGGGAACTCAAACCCGGATTCGTTGCCCTGATCCGCCGGGCGAAGGTTCCGATTATTCCGGTCGGAATCGCCGGGGCATTCGAAGCCTTGCCCCGAAAATCACTCTGGATCAGGCCAGTGAAAGTCCGCGTCGTTTTCGGTGAGCCAATCTCGGTCGAGACAATTCAGGAGCTCTCAGAAAAAGGCCGCCGGGACGAATTTCTGAAACTCGTCCACCAGCGGCTTATCGATTGTCACCACGAAGCTGTGGAATGGCGAACTGATAAAGTTGACCCTGCAACGAAATCTTAATTCGCTCTCAGGTCACATTCAAAGTCGTAGCCCATCGCACGGAATGTCCGCTACAATCGTTTTGTCTGAACCAGAAAGTGACAGCTGACAACTCCGATCATTCTGTTTCCGATGCGTCTTTCTTACTGGAATCAGATTTGGAATCGGCATTGGAATCGGGGACCTCAATCACGTCTGTGAACGATTTCTCTTGCCGATAAAGTTCGAGTCGTTCGACACTGGCATCTTTCATGTCGCCATCCCCAAAGATTTCGATTGCCGTCTGGACGGTCTCAATCGCTTTCTCGAAGTTGCCAATTTCGGCATACGCCGCTGCAAGGGTGTCAAGGTATTCAGGGTTACGATATTTGGCAGAACGGGACGCTGCGACTGCCAGGTCAACGGCCCGCTGACCGTCACGAAAAGACTCGTCTTCACAAGTTGCCAGCAACCAGGCGAGGTCGTTCTGTGCTGATGGCGAACCGGGCGAAAGCTTCAAAGCCTCTTCATAGTCGTCTACAGCCAACTGAAACTTCTTGACGTTCTTGTAGGCGAATCCTCTGTTGATGTAAGCCGGCAAAAATTTTGGATCGGCTTCAATGCAATTCGTGTATGCCTGAATCGCGAGTGGATATCTCCCCACAAGACGTAAAGTCACCCCGAGAGAATTGTGGGCTTCAGGAGATTCCGGCGCCAATTCGATCGCCTTCGTGAAGTCTTTGAGGGCTGCATCGAGTTTTCCGGTGTCCAGAAAAAGATCTCCCCGAGCCTGATAGGCTCCCACCTCGTTCGGGTAAGTCTTCAGGATGACGTTGTACTCGGCCTCAGCCTTATCGTAAAGCTTCAGCTGCTGGAAACAGGTCCCCAGATTAATGTGCAACGTGATCGAGCTATCTCCAAGTTCGTAAGCTTCCTCCAGATCATTGACTGCTCGCCCCCAATTCCCCTGCGCCATGTAGCTGATCCCCCTGAGGTGATACGCCTTAGGGGTTGGGTCTTTTGCGATCTGATCGGAAAAAATTTTGACTGCATCGCTAATGAGGACAAGATTATTTTTGTGAACCCATCCTTTGACAGTCGCAGAGTATCTCCATGGACCACGGTGATGGGTGACATCTAGCAAAGCGCCCAAAGAAGCGTCAGCAATTCTGGTTGTCCCAGTCATCACAGGAGACTTCTCAGACTGCACGATGTACTGCTCCACTGTATCCAGCTTGACGACACTATTTTGCGAATAGGCGGATGAGCACGATAAAAACGATGTCAATAGCGTTAAAACCGTTGCAATTTCTTTGGCTCTGCGAATTGGAATAGTCATACTGATCAGAAACCTTTCAAAGAATGTCAAGGTCGTTCTTGCAAACGGCCCTACATTACGTATCTTACCTAATAGTTACCAGTTGCCATGGTGAGCCAATCGGGTTCTCGTTTTAGATTTTCAGAACACTCGGACAGCTTGAAGTTTATGGCATTGCGGAGGGGTTCCGCGATTTTGGTTATACCACAAAATGGAAGGGGAGGAATCGAATGAAGAATCTGATGATGTTGTTGCCCGTCGTGGCAATGACGCTCGTCGTAACAGACGCTGAAGCAGGGGATTGCGGTCGACATCGGCGTCGCTGTCGTCCAGCACCATGTGCCACAGCTTGTGGAACTCAGCAAGTTGCAAACAACAATAGCTGTGCACCAGCTGTTGCGACAGCACCGGCATGCCAAACTGTTGAACGGACCATCATGGTCCCGGAAACAACCACCGAAACACGAACAGTTACTGTTACAGAGTACAAACAGGAACAACGTGAGCGAACATACACTGTTCAAAAGCAAGTTCCTCGTCAAGAGACTCGAACCCGAACAGTAGTTTACTACGAGCAAGTTCCAAAAACTCGTCAAGAAACCTACACCGTTTACGAAACTGCTGAAGAGCAAAAGGAAGTTGAATACACAGTCAACGTTCCTCACACGGTACAAGAAACCTTGACTCGCACTGTGTACGACAACGTCAACGAAGACGTTGAGCAAACTTACACAGTCATGGTTCCTCACACTGAGCAGCGCACAGGCGTTCGCAAAGTGACCGACTGGGTTGAAGAAGAAAAAACTCAGACTTACACAGTCATGGTCCCTCACACCGAACAACGCACAGGCGTTCGACAAGTGACCGAGACAGCTGAAGAGCAAGTCGAGCAAACTTACACAGTCATGGTCCCACACACTGAAGAGCGCACAGGCGTTCGCAAAGTGACTGACTGGGTCGAAGAAGAAAAAACTCAGACTTACACAGTCATGGTTCCTCACACCGAAGAGCGAACTGGCGTTCGACAGGTGACTGAGACAGTTCAAGAGCAGGTTGAGCAGACTTACACAGTCATGGTCCCACACACCGAACAACGTACAGCTGTTCGCAAAGTGACCGACTGGGTTGAAGAAGAAGTCGAGCAGACTTACACAGTCATGGTTCCACACACTGAAGAGCGAACAGCAACTCGCAGTGTCTGGGATACAGTTCAGGAAACTCACACTCGCCAGGTTCAAAAAGTTTGCGGATCATGGGTGACTGAGCAAGTCGCTGATCCTTGCAATCCTGCTTGCACACGCTGCGTGCGTAAATGGGTTCCACAAGTGACCTGCGAAGAAGTTCCTTACACTGTTTGCAAACGCGTTTGTCGCCAAGAGCCTTACACTTACAACGTCACTGTCTGTAAGCCAGAGCAACGCACACGAACCGTCACTGTTCGCAAACCTGTTTGTCGTGACGAAGAGTACACTTACAACGTCACTGTCTGTAAGCCAGAACAACGGACTCGTACCATCACTGTTTGCAAACCTGTTTGCAAAGATGTTGAGTACACCTACAACGTGACCGTCTGCAAACCAGAAGAGCGAACTCGTACCTACACTGTTCGCAAGCCTGTTTGCCGAGACGAAGAGTACACTTACAACGTCACTGTCTGTAAGCCAGAACAACGGACTCGTACCATCACTGTTTGCAAACCTGTTTGCAAAGATGTTGAGTACACCTACAACGTGACCGTCTGCAAACCAGAAGAGCGAACTCGTACCTACACTGTTCGCAAGCCTGTTTGCCGAGACGAAGAGTACACTTACAACGTCACTGTCTGTAAGCCAGAACAACGGACTCGTACCATCACTGTTTGCAAACCTGTTTGCAAAGATGTTGAGTACACCTACAACGTGACCGTCTGCAAACCAGAAGAGCGAACTCGTACCTACACTGTTCGCAAGCCTGTTTGCCGTGACGAAGAGTACACTTACAACGTCACTGTCTGTAAGCCAGAACAACGGACTCGTACCATCACTGTTTGCAAACGAGTTCCTCGTGAAGAAGAATACACCGTCGAAAAATGTGTTCTCAAGCCAGAAACTCGCGTTCGTACCGTCACAACTTGCAAGCAAGTTGCTGTCGAGAAAACTCGCGACGTCAACTACACAGAATGCGTTCGCAAAGAACGTGAAGAAGAGTACCAAGTGACAGTCTGTGATACTGTCTCTGAAGAACGAACACAAACTTACACTGTTTGCGTTCCTGTTCAGGTTGAAAAAGAAGTTCAAGTTCAGGTTTGCAAAATGGTTGAGAAAACCGTTCAGGTTCAAGTTCCTGCATGCAACCCATGTGCTCCAGCTTGCAACACTTGCAACTAATCGCACGAATTGAAGTTCTCTGAACTAGAGCATCTTTCGAATAGGTGTTCATGTTCTGCCTCGTGGCAAACAGCATTTTCACTAGAGAAATGAGTTCTTCACGGGCACAGGATAGAGCTAGCTCTAGAAAGCCCTCCACTCACGTGGGGGGCTTTTTTTGTGCAATCGCAAGAAATTATGTGAAGCAACAGATTTGCCTGCGGATCAACTGGAGAGAGGAAAGAGATTCCTTATCTTCCAAATCATTCGCCAAGGGCAAATCTGATGAGTCGCATACAAAGAATGCATGCACTAAGTGAGCTGACAAATCCCGTGCATGGAACTGTTCGCTGGTCTCCTGTGAAGTCAACCTGGTACTCCTTGATGCTGCTCATTGCCATCGTGGGAGGAAGCCAGACATTCAGTCTTAAGAGCCTGCTTCTCTTCTCTGTGCTGACATCTGTCACACTCTGTTGCGGACACTCCGTGGGTCTGCACCGACTTCTTATTCATCGAAGTTTTCAGTGCCCTCTATGGCTGGAACGCATCCTGGTCACAACGGGTGTTCTCGTGGGAATGGGCGGCCCTCGGAAGATGCTCTACATGCACGACATCCGAGACTGGTCACAACGGCATAACAAGTGCCACGACTTCTTCAGCCACAAAAGCCCCATCTGGAAAGACTGGTTCTGGAATCTCCACTGTGAAATCAACCTGCATAACCCACCTGAATTTCAAATAGAATCCAGAGTTGCCAACTCGAGATATTACGCCTTCCTTGACCGCAATTGGATGCTCCTTCAATTGCCGTTAGCAGGCGTTCTGTTTGTCATCGGAGGGACTTCTTGGGTGATCTGGGGAATTTGCGTGAGAGTTGCCGTTTCGCTCACCGGTCACTGGCTGATCGGTTATTTCGCCCATAATCACGGAATCTTGGTTTGGCGAATCGAAAATGCAGCGGTCCAGGGCTACAACCTTCCCGGGCTGGGTCTCATCACCATGGGAGAAGCGTGGCACAACAACCATCATGCCTTCCCGGAATCAGCAAAATTCGGCATCCGCAAATGGCAAATGGACGCCGGTTGGTGGCTGATCCAATTCCTCCACACAGTCGGCCTCGCCTGGAACATACAACAACCCGAAACCCTTCCAAAGAGACCTGAAAGAAAGCTGATTGCTTCTCAAAAAGTTTCTGAAGACGATTACTCAGCGTCATGAGCAAGACTATGAGTCGAAGTACAATGCGAATTCCCAAGGGTGTGGGCGTTCTCGGATGGCTTGGACTTCATAGGTTGTTTTGTACCAGATCCAGGTGTCGATAACGTCTTCGGTAAAGACGTCTCCGCGTAATAAGAAGCTGTGATCTTCACGAAGTGCTTGCAGCGATTTTTCAAGAGAGTCAGGAACTTTAGCGTATGCCGTGAGTTCCTCGCTGGGGAGATCGTACACATCTTTGTCGAGCGGCATTCCTGGCGCGATCTTATTTTGAATTCCATCCAGTGCAGCCATCGTTACCGCAGCACTTGCCAGGTAAGGATTACAGCTTGGGTCGGGACAGCGGAATTCAAACCTCTTCGTGGACGATGATGATGTGTGAACTGGAATTCGGATTGCAGCTGAGCGGTTACGAAAGCTGTAGGTCAAATTCACGGGAGCATCAAAGCCTGGTACCGTCCGTTTGTAGCTATTCGTCGTCGGACAACAGAATGCAAGCAGGGCTGGAGCATGCTTAAGAATTCCACCGACGGCGTTCATTGCCAACTCGCTCATTGAGCCATAGCCCGAGCCAGCAAAAAGGGTTTCGTTGTTTTTCCAAAACGAAAGCGACATGTGCAAGCCGGAACCATTGTCATTCCAGAGCGGCTTGGGCATGAACGTCGCGACTTTGCCGTGCTTCGCTGCGACGTTTTTGACAATGTATTTGAACCTCAATAAGTTGTCTGCAGCCTGGAGAAGAGGAACATGTTCCAGATCAACTTCGCATTGTCCGCCAGTCGCGACCTCGTGGTGTTGTCCGGCAATACCGATCCCACACTCTTGGGCGGTCAACATAATCTCAGTTCTGAGGTCTTGAAGAGTATCAGCTGGTGGCATCGGGAAGTATCCTTCGCGACGTCGAATCTGCTGCCCGCTGTTCTTCGAATCTGAGAATCGGCCTCGGTTCCATTCTCCTTCAATGCTGTCGATATGGTAGTAGCCTTCGTGGACATTTTGGTCGAAGCGAACATCGTCAAAGATGAAGAACTCAGGCTGCATTCCGAATAAGGCTGTGTCGGCAATTCCGGTCGAAGCCATATATGCTTCAGCTTTCCGAGCAACATTGCGAGGATCTCGATTGTAATCGGATCGAGTGATGGGATCTTGAATGTTGCAAGTCATCGCCAGGGTCGACTTCATGAATGGGTCGACCATTGCAGTTTCCGCTTGCGGAAGCACCAGCATGTCGCTTTCATTAATCGACTGCCAACCGCGTATCGAGGACCCGTCAAAAGTCAGCCCATCCGCAAAGCTCTCTTCAGTCAAAGCGTTGACCGGTATCGTGAAATGTTTTTGAGTTCCAGGAAAATCCATGAAACGCAGGTCGACAGCTTGAACTTCCTTCTGCCTGCACAATGCCAATACTTCACGCGGTGTCATGACCACAGTCCTGAGAAAATTTTCGCCACAACCAAAGTCTGATCAGTGTTTGACCTCGAAGTTGGCGAGATCAAAACAGCCTCCAGATTTGGCAATGAGCATCTACGAGATAAACAGCCAGCAAACGGGCCATTGAACGCTTGGCGGAGGTGTTGCTGGCATCGTGCTGCTAAGCCTCATATCGTCGCAAGTCGTTTGCTGAAAATGAAGTCTATCAGGCAGATTGCGTAAATGCAGGAATAAATTATTTGCTTTCGGCCTTCTCTGCTTCGCTATCTACATCAATTGGCTTAAGCGTCTCTCCGTTGTCGCTAAACCCTTTCGAGGCCAAGACCTTACCCCGGATTTCCTGGAGGAGTTCTGGACTTTCTTCGAGGGAGATCCTCGCTTTGTCACGCCCTTGGCCCAGCTTGACATCCCCGTAGGCAAACCAAGAACCACTTTTCTGGACAATTTTTGCATCGGTTGCCATATCCAGAATATCAGCGGTCAGGCTAATTCCTGATTCACCCAGCATGTCAAATTCGGCAACCCGAAAAGGAGGGGCGACTTTGTTTTTGACGACTTTTGCTCTCATTCGGATTCCGATCGCATCGTCACCATCTTTGAGGGTCGCAATTCGACGGACATCGACTCGCACTGAAGAGTAGAATTTCAATGCTCGACCACCAGGCGTTGTTTCCGGTGATCCAAACATTACTCCGATCTTCTCTCGAATCTGGTTGATGAAGATAACAGTCGTTTTCGACTTTGCGATCGCTCCGGTCAACTTTCGCATTGCCTGGCTCATCATTCGAGCCTGAAGGCCAACATGTTTGTCTCCAATTTCGCCATCGAGTTCCGCTTTCGGGACTAAAGCCGCTACGGAATCGACGACAATGATGTCTACGGCATTGGATTTAATGAGCATTTCAGCAATTTGAAGCCCTTCCTCACCGAAGGTTGGCTGACTGACCAGGAGTTCTTCGAGATTGACTCCCAGTTTTCTTGCCCACGCTGGGTCAAGTGCATGCTCAGCATCAATAAAAGCAGCAATCCCACCATTTTTTTGAGCACTGGCGACTGAGTGCAAAGCCAATGTTGTCTTACCGCTCGATTCCGGGCCAAAAAGTTCGATGATCCGACCACGAGGAAACCCACTTCCACCGAGTCCGAGATCGAGTGAAAGCGATCCGGTCGAAATCCCATCCACCGATGCGTCCGGCGAATCAGAGAGACGCATGATCGCGCCATCGCCAAAGGCTTTGTGAATTTGACCTAAAGCGTTCTTCAATACGCCATTAGAGCCATCTTTGGAATTTGCTTCGGATTTTCTGGCGGACTTGGCTTTGGCCATTTTCTTCTCCACGAATAGTGAACATGCGAACACAATAGTATCATATCGACCAAAAGAATCAATCTCTTGAACCGGACATTTCTTTAGAACTTCCAATTTTTAGGACTGTCAGCTCTCTCGCTTTTCGAATCTCCAAAGTGGAGAGTTGTTATGACTCCCGACGTTGGATAAACTCGCCGCCCACTACCGGGAAAGTGATCGGCACACTATTTATGACCCGAACCTTCTACGAGATATAGAATCTATCCGGAAACCGATGCAATATATCAATCTCTCAATGTTTGAGAGGTCAGCTTCAGAGATCCAGGTGAATTCTAGATATCTTTTGTGGTTTGCAACGGTGTGATGTGTCTTCTCGTGTCGAGTTCACATCGAGCAACTTTCTCCTGAGACGAGCGTTATAGAACTGACCTGATAATTTGAATCTTGTCTCTCGTCGATCGAGACGATCACTGTTTCAATTTTTTCGGTCAAGTCAAGCGGGCTCGTCCTTCCGTTTCAACTGGAAAACAGACATGCGGCATATTCTCTCAGCACTGGTGATGAATCAACCGGGTGTGCTTGCTCACATCTCCGGAATGATGGCTTCGCGCGCTTTTAACATCGATAGTTTGGCTGTCGGTCCGACTGAAAACGAACTGTATTCCCGGATGACCTTTGTCGTCGGCGGGAGTGCTCAATCGTTGGCTCAGGTTCGTAAGCAGCTGGAGAAAATCGTCACCATTGTCAAGGTCGTCGATTACCTCGATGAAGAGCATGTTGAACGTGACCTCATGCTGATCAAAGTCCGTACGGACTCTACGACTCAACGTAGCGAAGTCAAAGAACTCGTCGATATCTTCCGCGGTAGCATCGTCGATGTGAGTGCCGGGCACGTCATGATCGAGATCTCTGGACAGGAACGAAAAATTCAAGCGTTTATCGCAGCCGTGGAGCCATTCGGTATTATCGAGATGGTTCGCACCGGTCGGATTGCGCTCTCTCGCGTGAATTCAATGTCGGCTGAAATTGAAGTGGGCGATCCAACTCACTCGGCAGAAAAAGACGTTGAGCAATCTGCTTAAGGATTCTGATTCCACAAAATTGGTGGCAAGTCGAATCTGAACCAGATCACTCGACCGGAAGTGATCACCTCAAGAACCGATCACCTCAAAACGTTACTCATCAGCAACCGGGCTGACCCACACACAAAAACCTCGATTTCTTTTTTGATTCAATTCTCACGGACTAACAATTAGGGAGCTGTCATGGCTGCAAAGGTTTATTACGACGACGACGCGGATCTCTCACTTCTCAAAGGCAAAACCATTGCGATTCTTGGCTATGGAAGTCAAGGGCACGCACAGGCTCAGAACCTCAAAGACAGTGGCTGCAACGTTGTCATCGGGCAGCGTAAAGGAAGTGCTAACTACGATCTCGCCGTGAGTCATGGCTTTGAGCCAGTGTCAATTAAAGATGCTTCAAAGGCTGGCGACCTGATCAATATCCTTCTTCCAGACGAAGTTCAGGGAGACATCTTCCGCAACGAAATCAAAGACCAACTCGAGCCAGGCAACCTTCTGCTTTGCTCACACGGATTCAATATCCACTTCGGTCAGGTCATTCCGCCAGAAGGTGTCGATGCTGGTCTTGTTGCTCCCAAAGGTCCAGGTCACCTTGTACGAAGCGAATACGAAAAAGGTGGCGGCGTCCCATCCTTGATCGCCATGTACCCAGGGGCTTCAGAGGCTTCCCGCGGTTTGGCACTTGCCTACGCAAAGGGAATCGGCGGAACTCGTGGTGGTGTGATCGAAACGACAATCGCCGAAGAAACCGAAACAGACTTGTTTGGTGAACAGGTTGTTCTTTGCGGTGGCGTCAGCGAATTGGTGAAAGCAGGGTTCGAAACTCTCGTCGAAGCTGGCTACCAGCCTGAGATGGCGTACTTTGAATGTATGCACGAACTCAAGCTGATCGTCGACCTCTTCTACGAAGGTGGACTCAACTACATGCGTTACAGTGTCTCAAACACAGCTGAGTACGGCGACTACAGTAGTGGTCCTCGTATTGTGACTGACGAGACCAGAAAAGAGATGAAGAAAATCCTCGAAGAGATCCAGAACGGAACCTTCGCTCGCAACTGGCTCTTGGAAAACAAAGCCAACTGCCCAGGATTCCACGCGACTCGCCGCCGTGAGCGTGAGCATCAGGTCGAAAAAGTTGGCCGTGAACTCCGCAGCATGATGAGCTGGATTGACTCAAAAGAAGTCTGAGTCACAGTTGAATGAATCTTTCGAGCAGCACACTTTCAGAGTGTGCTGCTTTTTTTTACGCCTGTTGAGAGTTCTCGACCGCTTCAAACTGATGTTCGAGTTTCTCGACCGCCGTTTCTGGATTCATGTTAAACAACGCTTTTCCACCGGTTCCCCACTGACCATTTTCGTAGTGGAACAAGGCCGACGCATCTCGAACGTCACCCACCGCAGCGACATCTTCCATATCTCCCCCCTCGATGGCTTCGAAATGGATCTCGACCGAGGCGAGAGCTGTCAGCAATCCGGTTGAACGGTCTCGGACAAAGCGGACAGGCTCTTTCCAATCACAAACTGTCCAGCGAAGACCGCGCGGTTTTCCAATCGAGGCAGCCAGTTGAAAGAATTTTGCTTCGAGTGCTTCTCGGCGAAGCTTAAACTCCTGAAACGCCCGTTCCAAATCTCGACGAGATTGTCTCTTCACAATCATGGGCGCTAACGCCATGAAAATGAATACCAGAACGGCAAGACCAATACCCAAGTACGCAATACTATTCACGACGTTTTCATCTTTCACTCTTCAATGTGCTGCGGATCGCTTGCTCTTCAAGCATCAAATACATCCTTGCCCGTACTTACGGCATCACGAAATCATGACCTTCAGGGCGAACCGTGAGGACAGGGCAGTCGGCCTTACGGACGACCTTCTCTGCAACGCTTCCCATGAGTGCGTGAATCAATCCAGAGCGTCCGTGTGTTCCAATGACGATCATGTCGATTTTATTTTCTCGAGCGTATCGAATGATCTCAAGAAACGGAGTTCCTGAGACAACCGAACGTGTGATACTCAGCCCCTCCGCCTGATCGGAGTCCGGGAGTGTCTCAATCAGTCGCTCCGAGCTTTCCTTCAATCCAATCAGATATTCAGAGGTGATCGGCGTTGGGATTCCTGGCTCAGGGACAATGGGGTAGATGTCCTCAACAACATTCAAGATGTGGAGTTCAGCCGAAAACCGCTTTGCGAACTCACATCCATACCGAATTGATCGCTTGCTGAAGTCGCTGAAGTCGGTCGGAACAAGAATACGTTTCAGCTGAATCATGAGTCTTTCCTCGATTCCAGTTTTTGTTCAGTATACCCAATCAACCAACACGATGCGCCAATCAATTCTCCGCAGGGCGATGCTGCAACGCAACAGCCGTCGCAGTTGCATACGCCTTGCAATGCGAAATCGTGATTAATACTTCGTCGATTCCTTTCATCTTGGAAACACGCTCCGCCCCTCCGGTCAGTTCGATATAAGGCTGCCCCGATTGACGGTTGAGAATCTGGATATCAGTCCAACCCACCCCTTTGGTGAACCCGGTTCCAAGTGTTTTCATCACTGCTTCTTTAGCAGCCCAGCGTCCAGCAAAGTGCTGAATCGCCTCTTTGTGACGCTGGCAATATTTGATTTCGAGTTCGGAGTACACTCGTTGTAGAAAAAGTTCTCCGTGCCGTTCGATCATCTCTCCAATGCGGACGATTTCGACGATATCTGTTCCCAGACCAACAATCATGGATCGACTTTCTCATTCTGATTTATTTGTTCATTCACGATTCGATCCTGAAGGGGAGGTTCCCGAGTCAAGATCCAGACTGCTATCGCGGATGCGATTGTCAGTTCTCCCAACCAAAGCAGCAATGGCCAGGGAGCTTTCCAGGAACCGAGGGGCGAGACTCTGAACTCCAGGTAGTCACCGAATGCGGGATCGAATTCTCTACGTAGTTTATCGAATTCCTTCTTCGTTTCCTCATCAGCGGCCCCCTCAACGAAGTTCAGCATCGCCAGCTGTTCGGAATACTGCTGACGCATTTCTGTTCGAACAGATTTCAGGTTCTGATACGAAACCCAACCAAGGTGTCCACCCCCTGTGAAAACAATTAACACAGCTAGAACCGTCAGCAATGGCGTCCGCTTCAGGGAGAGTTCTCGCATGAACCATTTCAACCCGGCCCCGCATGCAACTCCAAAGGCTGCGTACAAAATCCCCAAACGTCGAAACGGAACGGGTGCATGTGCAAAAATGAGTGATAAGCCAATCACCAACAGGCAACTGCCAGCGAGCCAAATCAGAAGTGAGCGCGTCGATGGGTTCAATGGAAGTTTTCAAGGTATAAGGGGCGAGTTGTCCAAGCCACAGACTATTCCTCTTGAACCTGCGATGCAAACTTTGCACGCACAATGCTCTCAAAAATGTTGAATCCAACAAGTAAAATACGTTTTGAATCTTATCACAGCATTTTCAATGCTTCTCGCGCCCGTCAAAGTCTTTTTATGACTTCATGAACGGCTTGTCACCAGCCAGGTTTACCAGTCACTCGCCACGATGTGCTAAACTCAAGTCAATCCATAGTTCGTTGGGAAAATGAGATGTCAGCCAATATTCGTAGCATCGAGGCGTTAATTGAGTTCCGCGCGGCCTTGATCGTATTCATCGAAGATGCATCGTTGGCCTTGCAGACCATGACGATGGAGCTTCACAAATCGTACGAGTGGATCGAGCACGAACGGCCTTACTACTGGAAGGCTCAAATTCGCCGCGGATTCGATCAGGTCTCGCAAACCCGCGCCGCATTGGAATCTTGCCGCATGCGGATCGTTGCGGGGCATCGACCTTCTTGCATGGAAGAGAAGCAAGCTTACACGCGGGCCAAGCAACGGCTGCAACACTGCCAGGATCAAATTAAAGTTGTGAAGCAGTGGGCCAATAAAGTACGCCACGAAGCAGATGAGTTCCGAGGACGTTTGGCAACTCTTCAGGCCCTGCTAGAAGGAGACCTTCCGAAAGCTGTCGCGACATTGGAGAACGCGATCTCGATTCTGGAATCATACTCGGAAACAGCACGCCCGCAAGATTTCGGTGAGTAACGAACTCACAGATTTCACTTGAGACAATCGAATGACGAGAGTGGAACAACAAGGAGACTCGACCAGATGAATACTCACAGCAAGGCGAAGGAAAGATTGAATCCGTTTAAGTTTTCACCTGACATCTTTCAGTCTTGATCGTGAATTTGCCCCCGCATCTCTCGTCTCCGCAAATTGAAGTCAACTTGAAGAAAAGGAAATCAACATGCCTATCGGAAATCTTCAGTCTGGTGCCGGGCAACTTAAGGATGCCACCCAAAAGTTGACCCTCGCCTGGGATGCCGTCAGCGAATCCTGGGTCGACATCAAGGCGAAGCAGTTCGAGGAGAAAACACTCGTCCCGGTTCTGGAAGAAGTCGCCGCGGTGATGCCCGCCATTAACCAGATGTCTGCCATGCTCATGTCTGCAAAACGCGCACTTGATGAGTAAGACCTCGTGGCGAGAAGTTTGCTCACCCGTGTGCCCGTGAAGAACGCATTTCTCTAGAAAAATGCTGTTCACCATGAGGCAGATCCTGCAAACTAATTCGATAGATGCTCTAAAACCAGTCTTTAAACCGACTCCACAAACCTCGATTCGATGCTGAGTATTTATTGATGAATCGCAGCAGGTCGCGGTAAACCTCGTCGGCGTTCTGGTATCGCTTCTCGGGGTTGCGTTTCATGAGCTTCAGAATGATGGCCTCTAAATCGTGCGGAATTTCGGGATTCAGGACTCTTGGAGAAATGATTTTTGCCCGCTGAACATGGGCTGCGAGTTCCGTGCGGGACTGTCCATCGAAAGCTGGCTGGAGAGTACACAACTCAAACAATGTCGCTCCGAATGAGTAGAGATCGGTCCGCTCGTTGACGATGCCTTCAAACTGCTCGGGCGCCATGTACCGCAACGTGCCTGCCATCGGTCCACGTAGCTCAGACATCGCACGCTCACGCCCCAAGGCCAGACCAAAATCGGCCACCCACCCTTTTCCGGACCTGTCGATCAATAAGTTTGCGGGCTTGATATCTCGATGCAAAGTTCCCTGCTTGTGAGCAAAACGCAAAGCTCCTGTGATTTGTGTCGCTAGTTTCGCAACTTGCACCCAGTTATTCCGTCGAAAATACCGCTTTTGCTTTGGAGTTTCGCGGTGGTAAACAGCTGCTCGCCCGAAGTTCGGCCCTCGGATTTCTGTCAGAAGATCTTCGATTTCTACTGCTGATTCTCCGGTCTTCAAGCGAGAAATCAAATGATCAAAACCAACACCTTCGATGATCGGCATGACGTAATAAAACCGCTCGTCTTGTTCACCAAAGCTGAAGACAGGAACAATGTTTGGGTGTTGCAAGCGAGCAGCGATACGCGCTTCACGACGAAATTGCTTGCTCCATTTCGATTGAGCACCAAACTTCCAGGGTAAGAGTTTCACAGCGACGTGGCGGCCGATGGATTCCTGCTCGGCTTCAAAGACAACGCCCATGCCCCCACGGGCAATCTCCCGAATGATTCGAAATTCCCCCAGCCGCTCAATATCAAACTGCTCGGGCATCGGAGTTTTGACAACTTCGAGCTCCTTCTCCGATTTCCAGTCTTCCATGGCAGCAACCAATGGAAGAAAGTCTTTGAGTTCCGCTTCCAGTTTAGGGTAACCCTGAACGAAGTCATCGAGATCAACGGTCTCGCCAGCACGAAGACGTTCGAGATAGAGACTGGCGGCCTCTTCGATTGGATCGCGCGCACCGGAACTCGTTCGTTGCGGCAAGCCGACGAGATCGGCTTCCGTTCCATCATCAGAAATTTCCTGCGGTTCCGGCATCTCTTGCTCTATAGAATTTTCAAACTGGTGCATGTCCTACACGGACACACGGTAGAGCAAACAGCTCTCGCAATACTTAAAACAATGATTGGACTGTCGGTGAATGGCGGTCACATCGAAGCCATCGCCCACGATTCAACAGCATTTTGTGCCCGATGGGATCGCTTTCATAACGACATCGGCTGCTTGGTACGAGGCAGACCGCGAAGAACAATAACGGTTTTGCTCTCAGAGCAGCGACAGCAATCGTTCGAGGCAACTGAAAACGAGGTTGGGGTGTGAGAATCAACAAGGAAAAGAAATTTACGAACGATCCATGAATCCGGGGATCGCTTCGAGTATTTTACGCAATCGTCCTAGTGCTCGAACATACCTTAAACTTGCTGCCTGTTCTGAAATATCAAGAGCTTTCGCCGTTTCACTATTTGTGAGTTCTTCGAAGTGCCTGAGTGCCAGAACCTCACGGTCGAGATCCCCCATGCTCTCCAAGGCAATGTTCAATTGTTGAGACAGTTCCGCCCGTAAAGCTGCTTGCGTTGGGGAGGTCATATGCCCCAGAAGATGGTGAGAGAGCGAAAATGAGGTCGATTCCGGAGTCCATCCCCCTCCGACTCGCCGTTCTCGACTGGCATCACGTGCTTGCGTCCCCAGATGCCGACGGTGAACATCAATCATTGTCTGGTTCACAATCAAACGCAGCCAAATGAAAAAACTCTCTGGAGAATCGTGCAAGAAGTGTTCGATTCGCTTTCCAGCAGCGAGATAGGATTCCTGCAGAATATCATCGGCATCAACCCGCCCCAGCAACCTTTGATCCAAGCGAAAATTGATAATTCGCCACAAGCGTTGACGATGACTTTCAAACAGAATGCCCAGCGCTTCGTGGTCTCCGTGAATCACTCGGTCTACAAGCGAGTCAATTTCTTCAGGAGAAAGCGATGAAGACATAAGCTCAGAGATTTCCTAAGGTTGGAGAAGGGCAATATCTATTGTCACAGTTTTCCCAGATTATGCAATCCAGACTCCCTGAGCCACTTTCTGCCCCCATTATGCAAGCGCAGCGATTCTCGGTGACCTGCAACCTGAATTTGCTCTCTCAAGCACCGAAAAAGTGACCATTCCACGATTTGTCGGGTTGGTTCGACCTAATGGTTGACAGAAAATTCACTTGAATTGAGGTAAGCCCAGTAAACATCCCGGAAGGCTTCAGTGTAAGCCACATGAGAAGGGACATTGCGAGACGCCCGTTGACGTAAATTGTTGCGGAGCATTTTCCGGATGGACTCCAGTTCTTGCTTCGTCGGATAACGCGACAATGCAGCCAGGCAGAGATCCTTAATACGATCTGTTTCGGATTTATTGCGATCCGAAAGAATTTCCCGGAGGACATGGCCCGTTTGTGGATCGATCGCTTTTTGAATGAGTTCCCCATTCATCATCATAAGTGTTTGCGAAAGTGAACCGTCGAAAGTGCTCAATTCTCCGTTCTCTTCGTTTTCCAAAGCACTGAAAAACTGCTGCATCCACTCTTCCCTTTGAGCAAACGTTGCCCCACGGTGACGTCTTTCATCGGGAGAAACACCTGATGCGACCATGAGTGAATTAAAGATCTGTTCAGGAGAAAGCGGCTTGAGATACATCCGTGAAAACAAAGGAGTCTCCCCTGCGTCCGGGTCGTCAATTTTGTTCTCTTCAATCGGAGTCGACGTGTAATGATAAGCGTCCGAGAGACAAATCCAGCGAATCAGTCGCCGAACATCATACTGATTTGAAGCAAAGGCTTTTGAGATTCCGTCTAGCAACTCTGGATGACTTGTCTGGTGATGCGGTCCCATATCGTCAACCTGACGAGTAAACGCATGACCAAAAAAGTGTAACCAACTGCGGTTCACAAACGCCTTGGCTAATTGTGAGTCATCTTCAGCTGTCAGCAATTGTGCAAGTTGATCACGAAGAGTTAAGTCTTCTTCGGGCTGGATTTCCACTTCAGCAAAACGAGGGTAAGCAACTTTCATGACACCTCGTAAGTCGAGGTAATATGAAGGTTCCAGTTGCGAAGAATCTGCCTCAACGAGTTCTAAAGACTGTTTTGTCTGCCCTGTTTTTTCATCAACTAACATCTGTTTTTTCACAGACGTCTTCTGAAAGAAGGCATTGAACTCCCAGAACTTCTCCTGCCCCCAATCCTTGGCGGTCGGATGTCGATGGCATTGAGTACACTGGATTTGCTGGCACAAAAATATCCGAGCCGTCATCGCTGTCGCGGGGACAGCTTCGTTATTCAAATGCGCAAGCAGGAAGTTTGTGGGACCAGATTGATGCGCAGGCCCCTCGGCTGTGATCAAGTCTGTGACGGTATCGGACCAGGGCTGATTATTTCCAAACTGGTTTTCCAGGTAGGTATAAAGCGCCTTGCGATCGATAACCCGATCAGTCGAACGCCCTACAAGCAACGTTGTCCAGATTGTTGCAAAGTGACTCGCGAAGTCGCGGCTCTCTAAAAGTGAATCCAGCAAGAGAGCCCGCTTGTTCGCATCTGTTTGATTCAAGAAGGTTTCAACTTCAAGGCTGGTCGGAATTCTCCCAGCAAGATCCAGATGGACTCGCCGAATCCATTCCGTCTCTTCTGATCGGGGAGACGGACGAACTCCGTGATCATCCAGAGTCTCGCGAAGTTCTTGATTGATGAATGAAACAACTTCAAGGTCAGAGCTAGGATCAAACGGCAACGCCTTGAACTCGGATGAAACTTTATCGATGACCGGCTGATCTGATCCGGAAACACCAGACTTGTCCTTCGGCGGCAATTGTACACGAACGATATCTGGGGTCACACCTTGATGCTCCGGAGAGACATCAACAGGTAAAGGAACCGGATTTGTGTCAGCTGGAGTGTTCTTGTCGTTCGATGCAGTCTGTTGATTGAACGGCAACGCTCCTGAAGTTCGAAGCATCAATCCGACACAGATCAGCAGGGCTGCTGCAGTGAGAACACCGACGACCTTCCGGCGGCGAAACCTCTCAATCGGTTTCACATGGCTGGAGAATTTTCCTGAAGACTGAATCGTCCTGACTTCGGAATCTGCACCACACCCCGCTGCGTCCCAGTAGAGATTCCCATGGAGTTGCATAAAGTCCATGTAAAGGCGACGCCCATCGGGACTGCTGAGAACTAACGTTTCGATGCGCGTAAGTTCCTCCTGCGAGATATTCCCTTCCAGGAATCCCTCAAGCAAGGTCAGAAGTTCTTGTCGCGATTTCGTGTTCATTCTCGGTGAAAACCTGCCAGGAAGCTGGTGTTCCAATTGATTACGTGTGAGTTCTTGTTTGGGAAAATCATTACAGTTCTGGATTCACTGCGAGTGTTCTCTGAACACATTCCAGTAATGTCTTTCGGATTCTTCCCAACGACTGGTAGACCGAATTTGGCGGTCGACCAAGAAGTTTGGCCAGTCCCTTTCCGGACACACCAGGTTGATATCGTTTTTCGATCAGTTCTTTATCGTGCTTGTTCAGTTTGTCTAAGCAACTTTCCAACGCCAACTGTCGACGCTCCACTTCCTCTGGTTGGTAGTCGAAACTGTCTGCAATGTTTTGAACAAATTCATCAGAAAAAGTCAGCTTGTCCCGACTCTTTTTCTGTCGCCATTTCAGTACTTCGTAAACCGCAATTTGCCGAGTCCAGGCAGAAAAGTTCGAGCCTGGTTCGAACTGAGTAAACTTCGACCAAATCACAAGATTCGTTTCTTGCAAAATCTCTTCCGCTGCCTCAACGCGTCCAACTTGCGATAAGATGAACAGGTACAATTGTCGTTGAACCTGAGTGAAAAGTTGAATGAACTCATCGCTCGGTAGTGATCCACGAGGGGATGAACTGGTCTTCGTTTCGCTCATACTGTTGTTCAAAAAAACAGGGGACCTTGACGGTCCCCTGTGAGTTCATTTGCGAGTACATCTACGAGGAGACTGACGCAAGTCTGATGAGCTCTCACGAAACCTTAAACATGGGTGTCTCATCACAACGATTGAGAACGATTCCCAAAGTCTGTGAGGTTTGTTCGAACTCATCGCTCTTTCCCAAGCCTCGATAAAAGACAATCCTTAACGCTTCGCTCACTGACATCGATACGACTCAGTTTTGGTTTGCGAAACGTTTCGAATCCGCCTTAGCCAATAAGGCCTTGGATTGGTTGACCGCCGTTAGCCAGTTTCATCGGGCGTCCACGTTTTGATGTGTGGACAGTGTTGAGTGGAATTCGCAGAGCGTGCGAGACTGTCGCCCACAGATCGCCTGGGAGATAGCTTTCGCTCACAATTCGAAGTCCATCTGCATCGGTCTCTCCGATAGCACGTCCACCTTGAAGACCACCACCACCGATCAGGGCTGACCAGCTGGTTGCCCAGTGATCACGACCGACGTTTTGGTTGATTCGTGGAGTCCGGCCGAACTCACCCATCACAACGATGGTTGTATGTTCGAACATTCCACGCTGTTTGAGATCTCTCACGAGACCGGAGATTCCGGAATCGAGCAGTGGTAACCGCTGATCTCGAAGAGTTGTAAAGACGTTTTGATGAAGATCCCAGCCTCCAGGGAATTGGACTTCAATAAACGGAACTCCTGTTTGAACCAGGCGGCGAGCCATGATTAAAGTGTTACCAAAAGGAGTGTTGCCGTACATTTCGCGGACAGGAGCTGGCTCTTCTTCAGCTCGGAAAGCACGCATTTGCTCCGAGGTCATCAGGTTGACAGCTTTTTTGTAGACATCCTTATGAGCTTGTCCGACATCACCACGATTTGATTTGATAAATCCATCTTCAATCGTGCTGAGCATATCCAGACGTTGGCGAAGACGATCTTTGTTCATGTCGTTCGTGTTCGCATTCTGGATTTGTCCACGTGAATCGACAACGAATGGTGCGTGGCTCATTCCCAGAAAACCTGGGCCCATCCCGCCCCCGCCAATGGAAACGAATGATGGAATTTCCAGATCTTTTCGTTTCGCTCCCAATTCGTAGCTTACGACCGAACCGAATGTTGGGTGCACAACGGTTGGGTTCGGAACGTAAGCAGTGTGCATGTAGTAGCTGCCACGCATGTGATCCGCTTCACGTGTACTCAGTGAGCGAACGACAGACAGGTTGTCCATCTCCATGGCAATTTTCGGAAGATGCTCACAAATTTGAAGATCTCCCTTGGTGCTGATCGGTTTGAACTCACCACCGTTCTTGGAACCTGGTTTCAGGTCCCACATGTCGATTGTGGGAGCTCCACCACCCAGCCAGACGAGGATACAAGCCTTTTGGGCACCGGCAACTTGAGCTGCGTTGGCTTCCAGGCTGGACAAGAACTGAGTTGCTCCAAGCGCGGTTGCTCCGCCCAAGGCCATGTGATTCATAAAGTGCCGACGCGACATGCCAGCAGGTATTGAAGTATTCATAGCGAGTCCCCTAGAAAAAGTTTTGAGTTGTTTGAAATGAATTCTGGTCGTGGAAATGTGACTTGCAAGAAGCATCCGCGGATGCCCTCACAAGTGAACGAGTATTAGTGGTTCAGGATAAACTCATTTGAATTGAGCAATGCCCAATACAAGTCCTGGTATCCAGTGAGCTTATTGCGGTATTTCCGTAATCCCGTTGAAAGTCGTGATAACTCGTGCTTGGTTGGCAAGCGTCCTAATGACGAGACAAACAGAGCTTGAATACGTTGGTTGTCCGATCGGTATTGAGGGTCTGAGAGAACTGAATTCAGGTAACTCCCTTTTTCAGCACTGATCGCCTTCTCGACTAACGGACCATTCATCATCAGCAAAGCCTGTGGAATACTTCCGCTGAAGAGCGTCGGCTCATCCTCATCGTTCCCACCAAAAATTCGCAGGAAATCCCGCAACCAGCGTTCACGTTGTTGGTCAGCTTGCTGGAAGCTTCCGGCTCCGCTTTTATGTGCGTTTGTGGCAATCAGGAGCGAATCGTACAACTGCTCCGCGTTCATGGTTTTGACATACATGTGACTGAAGAGTGGGACTTCTCCAGCAGAAGGATTGTCAAAATCGTTGTCTTTGTTGAAGCTGCTCGTCAGGTTGTAGGCTTCAGTATTACAGATCCACTTAATGAGCTGCTTGATGTCGTAGCCACTTTTCACGAACTCATCGCTCAGCCGGTCGAGAAGTTCCGGGTGGCTGGCCTGGTTGTGTGGCCCCATATCGTCCACGGGGCGAGTAAACCCATACCCCATGAATTGCGACCAGGTTCGGTTGACCATTGCACGAGCGACTGTTTGAGTCGGGTCGTCATACGCCATTGCTTTGGCAAGCTCTTCACGGCGGTTAGGTGCATTTGGCTCGACTTCAACATCGAAGTATTTCGGATAGGCGACCTGCACCAGACCGTTTCGCATTTCGTAATAAACAGGGCCATCAAACGGGCGATAAACAAGTTCTGAATAGTCGTCGACATCTTCGCCGGTTTCAGGGTCATACCTGTCATGATCCATTCTTCGAACCTGGCGGAAGAAACTGTTGAACTCCCAGAACTGATTCTGTTTCCACTTATTGAATGGGTGGTTATGGCATTGTGTACATTGCACCTGCATTCCGAGCAGGATACGAGTGAACTTGGCTGTCGCCTCAACGTGATAGTCTTCACTGTTCACATTGCCTTGCAACTGAGCAAGAATGAAGTTGACAGCTCCGTTTTCTTCGAAGTGTCCCTCGGCAGTGGCGAGTTCATAGACGATTTCATTCCACGGACGGTTCCGGGCAAAGTTTTCCCTCAGAAACTTCCGCATCCCTGATCGACTGGTTCGGTCAGGAGTATTTCGACCGATGAGAAGGTTGGTCCAGACTTCGGTATAGTTGCGAACATAATCCGGATGAGCGAGCAGCTCATCAACTTTTTTGGAGCGTTTTGCCTTGTCTTCATCATCCAGAAACGTTTTGACTTCTTCTGCACTTGGAATCCGACCAACGATATCGAGGTACACACGGCGAATCCATTCCGCGTCATCTGCAACTGGACTTGGTTTGACTTCATTGTCTTCCCAAGTCTGTCGAATCTGCTGGTTGATAAACTGAATTAGCGGGTCGGACGAACCGGTCGTAAACCCGTCGTCAGCTTGTGCTGCTCCATTTAATGATGCCAGTGCTGTGAACACTGACAGTGCAACGGCAGCGAATCGGATTGGGCTGCTTGTTCGCAACATTCAAAATCTCCGCATCTCTATTCAAACAAGGTGGATTCCAACTGACCAGAATGCGACGCCATCCAGTCTCAAATCAATTTGCACTCAGGTGAAATTGCAAACGAATTCATTGCTGTCAACGGAATCCCTGTATCGGTCGTCTCTCTATTGTGCAGCATCTTTGGTCGTTCTTCTACTCTAATAACCACATTCGGATGGATAATGTTCGTTGCCTTTTTAGGCTTCCAAGAGGAAAAACAACTCTCCGCCGACATACATTTCGAATTGTAAACCCTTTCTAATCAGTGGATTACGGCGAATCCCTTCAAACAGATTCTTTCGAGAACTTCAAAATATCATTTTTTATCGTGAAGCTGACGTTGTCAGTATCCTTGAAAGACTCAAGCAAACCGCACACTTCGTCCTCTTTTAGAGACTGAATGCTCAAACGGCCGTGATCCCATTGCTGAACTTCGCCACGTCCGCCACTGACCGGACCGGTGATATCAAGGTACTCAATCCGATGGTCAGGCGTCCGCTGCACTGTAAGGGGCGTATCGAGCGTCGGCTCTTCCAGAATCCGCCAAGAAAGCAGCTTTCCTTCCCATTCGAGCATGAAATCCCAATGGAACGTCGGCCAAGTGTGTGTCAGGATGACGTATCGAAGCATGGTTTCGTCAGAGACCTTCATAGGAGCTTCAGTAAAGAAATCTCACGTCGTTCGGTCGAATTTCGCGTCAATCGTGCGGCGAACCAATCTATGATAGCATTTTTCGAACGGATTTTCATTCGATTTCGGCCTCGTGAGAAGCAGTCGAGCAGTCCATGACGTTAAGAAAGTGGCATTCACTGGCACGATGAGTACCGAAAATACTCTCGAAATGGAAATTCGCAGTGAATCAATAAAAAACACTGCCTGCACCAATGAAGGTCCAGACAGTGACTACTTGTGATTCAGCGTAGTTCTGTGGTTTGTTGATGCTGTTTTGGCGTCATCCAGTGGCGTTTGCTGAGCAGGTCAGTACGTCTGCCGCTCACTCAAAAATGCGTCACAATTTGTCGCATTTTTAACTGGTCTTTGCGGTTTGATTCTCTGCCCCGTGGAGTTTGGCGTTCTTCCTGCCAGGACTTTTCATCGCAAGTGCAGATTCATCGCGGGTGCAGGATTTTAGCCGCCGTAGAGGCCTCCGAGGGCATTCAAAATGGCACTTGAGAGCGGATTCGGTGAGGATGCCGTCGTCATGTTTCCGATCAGGTCAAACATCACGACTCCGCAAACCAGTAGCAGGACACTGGAGAGTGCTAAGCCGACAAATGTTCCTGTTCCCCAGTCGGCATCTGCCATCGCCATCCCGCCGCCCATGCGTCCGCCATAGGCAGGGTCGACTTCGTCATCATCGAAAACATCGTCATCCGCGTCGAAGACATCCAAGTCATCATCGTCGTCGAACGCATCGTCTTCGATGTCCATTTCATCTTCATCGAAAACATCCGAAGCAGCGAACTCATCAACGTCGTCTTCCTCATCGAGATCGAAGACGGCATCACCAACGCTGGAGTCTTCGAGATCGGACATGTCCAGGACACCCGTTTCATCGGTGCCTGCGATGCTGAACACGTCGCTTTCATCGTCTCCCAGTGGTGGGATTTCGAATTGTGTTTCCGGAACGCTATCGTCGGAAACGGCATCCATCATCGGGATGGTTCCAGAGTACTCGTCATCGTTTTCGAGTGAGATTCCAGATTGGTCGTCGTCCGCTTCGAGGGAAATGCCACTTTCGTCCATTTCCAGAGAAATTCCGCTGTCGTCATCTCCCAAATCGAGTGTGATCCCTTCATCATCATCGTCAGAAGAGAGTTCGATCCCGCTATCGGTAGGGCCTTCCAGCGAGATTCCGCTCTCGCCGCCCAGCATGAGAGAGCTGTCACCGGCGAGTGAAATCCCAGACTCATCGTTCAATACGGATTGGTCGTCGTCACTCAAATCGATCGGGACAGCCTGTTGAGCGTCGCCACTCATCAAAGTGACGTCACTAGCATCATCGTCGGCGCTGACAAGTTGGACATCGCTGTCGCTTCCACTGTCATCAAGAACATCACCTTTCCCGAATGCAGTGATTGTTTCACTGTCCATCAGACTGACGTCACTATCGCTATCACCACTCGTCAGGCGAACATCGCTGTCACTGTCAGCTGCCAGGCGAACATCACTATCACTTTTCGCCGCATCGAATTCCGGAGCTGTCTCCGCTTGATCGGTGGGCAAATCGGAAGAGCTGTCGAGACCGACAAGTTTGACATCGCTGTCGCTGTCATCAAGACTCAGGTCGGCACCACCCACTAAACGAACATCGCTATCACTGTCAGCGAAGTCGAGTTGATCGTCAGTATCATCAAGAATACTGTCGCTCTCATCGATCCCTTTACTGATGATGGTCGGCTGTTCGCCAACATCGTCGCCCGGGTCGTCGTCAGCCAAGAGTGGGACTTCTGGATTCGAATCGACCATGCGAGTGCGAGCAAGCGCCTCGACATCATCAACCTTGAACTTCCAGTTTCCACGATCAGCGAACCCACGGATCTCTCCGAGTTCCCTCATACGCATCAATTCCAAAGTTGGAATATTGAGGAGGCTAGCTGCTTCTTCGAGGCTTAAATACTTTTTCGACATCGTAGGCCGACTCCGGATCGTGTCATTTGTCGAGGACAATGGAAGAATCGCTCAGCAGATTCCACTTAATCCTCCATGACCCGTGGGGTGGTCGAACGAAACAATCCACAACAATCGTCTGATTCGTCATGCTGGAACGCATCTGGCCAGACATTGTTTGAAAAGTGTATCAATAACTATTGTATCGGCTTTTCGGCCAATACCGCTGAGAACGACTTCATTGTCGAGCCAGCATCGTGAACTTGTCTATCTTGTGTCTCTAATTTCTGTCTCTTTATTGAGGCAACCATGAGGGAAGTTTCCCAGCTGGAAGCCTGATCAGCCCCAACAATATGTTGAGGTTTGTGTGATCACCTGAAAATTCGATCACAAGCTGAAGTTTTATCAAAGCCGAAAAACCGAGATGACCGTCATGCCATCTCTGCTTATTCTGCGGTTCTCTTCTTTTTCTATTGTGTGGCACACTCAGGCGAACATCAACTCCCAATTCTCAAAAACCCTCCGAATCCTGGTTCAGCAGGCTTGGGAATCACTCATTTCGCTTGCTCGCATCGAGAATCGATACCAATGCGACCGCTTCAGGAGATGGCTTTATTTTTACTTCTGCAAAATCAACATGCAATACGTCATCCCGCTGATGTGACCAGTCGCGGAAGACTGCTCAGAAGTGAGCCCCAGTACGCGAACAATTCATGCAATAGAATCAGCAGGAATTGCCGTTATTGCCGAGCAGACACGACCTTCAAAATCGTCAAATTCTGCTTAATCGCTAAAGTTTAACACGCTGGCAGGCCGATACGAACGACAGCGCACCTTCACAAGTGCGAATCTTCCTTCAAACGCGCCAAGTTGATGTCCAAAGGCAATGAAATGCGTTTTCGCAGCATTTTCCCCATGTTGATGCTCATTGTGAGTGCCGGTTGTTACTCATGTCCCAGTTACGGACCGGGTATGTCCCGAAATCCGTATGGATCGTGCATCGGAAATAGCAGCATCGCTCCCCCTGTTCCTTTGGGGGCTCAGGGAATGCGTCATCGCCCAACTCTCGCCGAGCGAAAGCAACAACGCGACATGAAGCGTTGGTATCGCGAACTGGAGGGAGGTTCTGGATCAAGGCACACAAACTCTTGTCCACACTGTCAACGAAAAAACCGTGGCCGACATGGAGCGGGATTTGATTCCGGCTACCACGATGGATGGAGTGGTGACCAGTGGGGCTATGATGAATGGAATGGCGGAGAAGCAGCTTATTATGACGGCATGATCATGGGTGACGGCTATTACGATGGCCAAGTCATTGACGGAGCTGTCTATGATGGAGCACACTCTGGTGGATACTGCCCAGACTGCCAGAACTCTCATCACAACAGCTACCCCTCTGAGAGTTATCCTACACAGAGTTACCCCTCAGAAAGTTATTCACCGACTTATGAACACCCCGCGCCATCACCTGCACCGCAGTCAGCACCTCCACTTGTTCCGCCGACTGAACCGACCCCAGCCACAGTAGCTCCTGCTCCACCGGAATCGAGTGCCTTCCGGGCTCCTGCGGACGAATACTACTCACCGAGTTCCATGCCGCAGCCTCCAACTCAACAAGTCTCAATCCCTCCGGTTGAACAAATCCTTTACGCACCACCGATTCAAAAGTAGTCGTTCAGCAATCCCCTTAGCGGCAGTTTGCTTTACATTGTGCCCTTGAAGATCACTTTCATGACTTCACGAGTGAAAGAAACACGAAAAGTGCTTCAGCGCGTTATGCAGACTGTGCGTCGATGATGCCCCCGCGCGTTCATAGAACAGAACCTGCATGAAACGACGGGGTTCGGTTACTTTGTTGAACTTTGGTTACCGTTTTGTGTCGTTGGGTAACTGAGGATTAACCCTCTATAAATTGATCGACCTGGTACAGGAAACGGCCGCAGGAACCGCAGAAGAGAGTCCTTCCGCTGTTGAGCATAACCTTCGCCTGCGGTGTGAGAGAGACGAAGCAGTTATTGCAGACTCCGTTTGAACTCTCTGCCATTGCATCAGGGCCGTAAGCTTCGACCAGTCGTTGAAACTGCTCGCGAACTTCCTTGGGGATGATTGACCGCGACTCTGTGATTTTCGTCTTTAACGTCGCCTCTTTCGCGCGAAGGCCTTCTGCTTTTTCCTCGAATGATTTGGTGAACAGCTCAGCGTCGTTGCTCGCATCGTCGATTCGGGATTTGCTTTCTTCGATTTGTTTCTGAATAGCGTCGACACGGTCCAGATACTCAATCGCTTCATCTTCTAGGACTGCTTTTGCAGCCGTGTCGGCCTCAATCTGACCGGTGATGATTTGATACTCGCGATTGGAAGCGGCTCCATTGAGTTTGCGTTGCAACTCCAGAATGCTCGCCTCTTTGGACTTCAAATCCAGATTCTTTTTGTCCGCTTCGGCCCGGGTGAATTTCAGGGTCTCTTCTAGTTCATCAAGCTCGAATTGAGCGGTCTCAATTCTCTTTTTGCGGACTTGAATTTGGCGAGGTCCGCGAGCGAGTTGGTCTTGGACTTTCTTGAGTTCCTGTAGCGATTGATGCAGGCGTAAAAAATCATTGCCAGCGGGGGGCATGCGCGAACTCCATCAAATTCATAAAGAAAAGAGCAAATGTCGGACCTGCCGACTCCTACAGTCTCGCAAATTCGACGATCCTTGCAATATCTACAGGGGAGGAATCTCAAGAAGACTCAAATCGATGACACAAAAAACCGCTACGGTTTATCATTTGAACCGTAGCGGTTGAGTTCAATCAGAGATGAAGCGAGACGCTTCATCAAAGTTTCTTGTTGAGTCTGCAATCAGTCACACGCAGTCTACTACACGCAGCCTGCCACACGCAGTCAGTCATCTGTAGGCTCTCATGCGTAGTAAGCCACCAGCGGAAACCTTGCAGTCTCAGTCGATCTATTTGAAGTAGGGACTCTCGCGGTCTCCTCGTGAGAGGAGGAAGGCCATCAGGTCGAGGATCTCCTCTTTAGTCAGCGTGTTGATGGAACCTTTGGGCATCATCGATGTTTTTGAAGGAACCATTTCTTCGATCTGTTTTCGATCGACAATGACTAGAGCGTCTGGGGTGAGCATGTTCGTGTTAATGCGAAAGGCGTCGCCTGACAGATTCACGATTCGGCCGTGGATCACCTTTCCATCAACCGTCAGGATTTGAACAGCTGCGTATTGGTCGCTGATGACTTTGTTCGGATCAATGATCGATTCGAGAATATACTTTCGATCAAATCGTCCAGCGAGCCCGGTCAAATCTGGACCGAGTGCTCCTCCTTCACCTGCGAATCGATGGCAGGAAAAGCAGTTCGCTGCTCCGAACATTTTACGACCATGGTCAAAGTTTCGACCAGTTAAATCGTTTTCAACAGAGGAAAGAAGATCGTCAAGCGTCCAGTCTTGTACATGCGGACGTGGAGCTGCGGTAAATGGATTGACTTGACCTTCCGGTTTCTTGTCGAGAATCGGCTTCAAGCGGGCGATCTCTTCTTCCGACAAGTGCGTGAGTGCCTCTTCTTTGATGTTGCTTACGAACAGGCCGAAGCTTGCTCCTCCTCTGTACCCAGATGCTCTCACAAACCAGTTGAAGTACGTATCACGAAGTTCCGGAGTCCAGCCAGCCTGTAGATGGCGAAGCGACTTCGCATAATTGATTTGTTCTTCTTGAGACGGAGCATTTTCAAGTAGAGCGACCCCTTTCCTGGCGGCTGCCGGGTCTTGCAGATAGATTAAAATATCCAGCAGCAGGGAATTGAATTCTTGCCCGTCTGACGGCAAGGCTGGTGACAGTTCTTCAACAAGAGCGTCTCGCAATTCGAGCTCAGGAGGTCCAAAACGAAGTAGCAGCAGTTGGACCACTCGAAGTGCGTGAAGTTTTTGCTGAGCCGTTAAGCTATCGGCATCAATTCGTCCCAACGCTTCAAACGCCTGAATTTGAGTCGCTGAGGCTTCTTTGTCAGTGATGGGGGCTGGATCATTCCAGTTTGGTACAGGTGTATCGAAAGCTTCGACAGGATTTTTTGTGGCTCGTTCATGTGTACGGGCCAATGCGAGGAGAGCTTCAAGAAGCGCAACATTGTTGGTTTCATTGAGTGCTTTCTCTTTCCACTCGCTCACTGGACGATGTTCAATCGCGGTCCGAGCTGCGTAGCGAATCACTCGGTCCTCATGAGAGAGGTACGGCCACGCTTTTTCTACGGCATCGGGATGATCTCCGACATGCAGATCTTCCAGCTTCTTTCGAATTGCCCGCAACTCTTTGCCAGCGCTGTTTGTTGCATCGACAGGAGCTGTCGATTCTTCGCCGGTATAGGTCACCTTGTAGAGACCGGACTGCACTCGCCGTCCGCCAATCGCAAAGTACATTGCTCCATCGACAGGATTGATAACGAGGTCCGTCAGCGGAAGTGGAGTTCCGGTAATAAATTCTTCGATGCCGGCGGTGTAAGTTGAGCCATCAGGGGTGATGTGTACGGCGTACATTTTCCCGTAGCTCCAGTCACAGATGAACAACGCCTTCTGATACTTCGCAGGAAATTTTGCTCCGTAACCGAACGTCACTCCGGTGGGCGAACCCGGTCCGATGTTCACAACTGGTGGAAGCGTATCCGCGAAGTGTTCTGGAAACTTTCCGCCACCGTTTCGCCAGCCGTAATCAACACCGCTGAGCACATGACAAATACGAGTGGGACGATACCAGGGGGTGTTCAAGTCCCATTCCATGTCAGCATCGTACGTGAAGAGTTCGCCATCGGCATTCAATGCGGCATCGTATTCATTTCGGAAGCCTGCGGTCACAAGCTCCCACTCTTTCCCTTCAGGGTCAATCCGACTGATGTAACCACCCGGGGCAGGGGTCCCTTTCATGAACCCTTTGCCATATGCACGAGGGAGCATATTGTCTTCATCCCAGATCTCAGGAACGCGTGAGGAAGCAAATTCGGTCAAAGCTGTCTTATTTCCGACAACAATATACAGCCCCTTCTTATCGGGAGTCAGCAGGACTGCGTGAGGACCATGTTCACCGCTGCCCCCTTCCCATTGGCGAAGTGTTTCCAGCGAGTCGAGTTGATCGTCGTTGTTTGTGTCTTTCACACGGTAAACGCCACTCTCATATTTTTTCCCTTTGTTGACCACGACATAAAGACTGTCGAATGCCCACAACAAGCCTTGAGCCTCTCCAATGTCGACGTTGATCGGCTCGATCACCAACTCGGTGGCCTTATTGATTCCAGGCGGTGTCACACGAAACAGTCCGCCGTACTGATCACAAACAATCAAGCGACCTTTAGGATCAGTACACATACTGACCCACGAGCCTTCCTCATCTTTCGGGACAGAATACAAGAGCTCGGTTTTGAAACCTTTGGCCACAATCAGCTGGTCCTCGGGAGTCGCTTCCGGCTCTCTCAATGGCGCGGCTGCGAGCAGGGTTTCAAGTGTGATATTCCATGGTGCTCCTCCGATCTGGCCAACCACATCGGCGTTCTTCCAGTGCTTTGGAGTTTTGAAACCTAAATTTCGCCAACCTTTCGCGGGTTTTGTCGCCGTCTGCCAGGATTCGTCAGTGACAATCGACCAGGCATCCCGCTTCTTCGATTCAAAATTGAGAGACGCAACAAGTCCAGCGGAGGAGGCTCCATTCTTTCCTTCGACAGTCAGAACGTGCTTTCCACCCGGAGTTTTCTTTTCAATCAGCTTGGTGACATCAGCAAAAACCGGCCTGTTCCAGGCTCCCCCTTCGGCAACTTTGGTCCCGTCCAGAAAAATCGTCATCTGGTCATCGCAGGTCGCATAGAGACGAGCGGCAGCCACAGATCCTTTTACTTCGAACTCTTTGCGGAAGAAAACCTGCTTGGCCGGTTGCTCTCCTTTGTTTTGCCAGATCCATTTCGGCTTGGCATTCTCACTTCCTGTTTTCGACTCCTTCGGAGTCGGTTTTGCACTCACTTTTGTTGCGTTTTTCCCCAACTTTTTCAGGCGAATGTTGCGGAACTGAGCTTTCATCTTGGGGCCACGGTGGACCTGAAAGGCGATGATTCCTTCCATTTCCCGCTCTGCTTCGTGATCGTCAATGATTTCAACGGTTGTCACCCCATCGATTTTGTGGATGAGGCGATTTCCTTCACAACGAATTGTCAATTCATGCCATTTGGTAATGTCGATGGGGGTGACAGGAACATCGAGCTTCGTCGCGTTTTTCTTGCCGTTGTTATCGACGACGACTTTCTGCCCACGCTGAGCAACGATGCCCCGGCCTTGTTCGTCGTACAGCATTCCTGTGTACTCTGGCTTGCCATGAATGTCTGCCTGGTATCCGCCCACTGACCATTTGCCGACATTTGGCAGTTCCTTCGATCGATATTGGACGCCAGAGTTGTTGTTTCCTTCAACACGAAAGTCGAGTTTCAGCTCGAAGTCGCCTACTTTCCCACCTTTCCAGATCAAAAACTGATTGTACTTGAGGTGATCCGGACCATTGGTTTTTCCGGTAATGAGACCATCTTCGACCGACCACAATTCGGGGTTCCCGTCCCAACCGGACAGGTCTTTCCCGTTGAAAAGTGACTCGTATCCATCCTCTGCAAAGGAGGGAATTGCCAGCCCCAACACCAAAAATAAAGACACAAACAGTTTCATTATCAACAGCTCCGAGAAATATGATGTTTCGACTGACTCCGCAAACTCGCTGAGAGAGACTCACTCAACGCTTAAACGTGCATTGATCCTAGCAAATCCAGATTTCAACACCAGCAACGCGCCCACGATCGAGCATCTTTCGAACCGGTGTACGCGTTCTTCCACGTGGCGAATAGCAATTCGAGAAATTCTCAAGCCCTTTGCATCGCATCAAACTCTGGCGATTTGACTACAATTTCGAAAAGGACAATTTTTTCGCGAACATTGGGCTGCTGAGCAGTCTCTTGAAAAAGTAGCCCAGGAATCCGAAAACCCGTCTTGCAAAATTCTCTCAACCAACTATCTTTCGTCCAAGCTTACCCGGTAGTGTAACGGTAGCACCACAGTTTTTGGTACTGTTAGTCCAAGTTCAAATCTTGGCCGGGTAACTTTTCATAAACCGTTATTGAGACGAAACTTACGTCTACCGCTTTTTTCGGCGTGCAATAACTCTTGCGACTTTTGACCCTTTTGTGAGGGGTCAAGTCACCTCTCTGCAAGGGAATTGATGCCATGAGACAGCCAAAAAAGTGTCACCACAAAGCATCTGACCGGGCTTACGTGAAGATAAATGGTCAAAGAATCTACCTCGGCAAGTGGAATTCTCAGGAAGCTGACGACGCTTACGACCGCCAAATCTTGAAGTGGCGAAAAGCCAAAGACTCATCGCAAGAGCTCACGACCACCGTAGGTGAACTCTGTCTGGCGTTCATGGAACATGCTGAAGAGTTCTATCGTGACGATGCCGGAAATCAGACTGGAGAAGCGAATAACTACCGCTACGCTCTTCGACCACTGATCAAGTTGTTCAGAAACGTGAAGTGTTACCAGTTTGGGCCATCGAAACTCATTGAAGTTCGCGATGAGTTGGCAGCTGTCCATGTCCGTCAGCAGGTCAACAACAATCTGGCTCGCATTAAAAGGGTGTTCAAATGGGGAGTCAGTCAAGAATTGATTCCTGTTTCAGTGTTTGCTGCACTTCAGACGGTTGAAGGCCTGAAACGGTCACGGTCCAAGGCGAAAGAATCTCAACCTGTCTTGCCGGTCCCGATTGACGATTTCAATAAAACACTTCCATACCTGACAGAACCATTGTCACGGATGGTTCAATTCCAGATTCTCACAGGCGCCAGACCATCAGAAGCCAGACTCTTGAAAGTTGGCGACATCAACACTGAGGGTGAAGTCTGGCTCTACAAGCCGAACTCGCACAAAAATAAATGGCGAGGAAAGGCACGCATTATTTGCATTGGTCCAAAAGCTCAGGCGGTCATCATGCCATTCGTGGAAGACGCTGTCAGCGGGGCTCAATATGTCTTCACGCCGAGTGATAGCTCGAATCAGCCGTATTCTCTTCATGGAATGATCAGCAGCATCAGCAAGGCATGCAGGAAAGCCAAGGTTGAATCATGGTCTCCAGGACGATTGCGACACAACGCAGCGACTTCAATTAATCAGGCCTTTGGGGATCTGGACGCCAGCCGGGTTGTCCTTGGTCATGCAGAGAAGACGACGACGGAAATCTATGCAGAGCGAGATATTCAGAAGGCAATCGAAATTGCCAAACAAATAGGATAGGCTGAACTGACACCGGGGCCGGTTTGGGATTGATCCCCCAGATCGACTCAGCATCTTTAACCCTTGCGGCTGAGCTGCCCCGGTGTCTTTTTACTTGCAAGGGAAGCGAGGGGTACGATGTCTCACGAATATGAGTCAACAGATAATTATTCAGTTCGCGAACAAATTGGATATCGACTACTAGGAATTGCTCACCAACTTAACGAACCGGAAGTTTTCTATAACGCTTACGAGATGTTTCCAGGCATGGAACCATTCGACACATTCGGCATGACGCCGAATGAGGTTTTCTATTGGGCGCTCAATGACTTCAATGAAACTTTAGATAGCATATCAAGAGACTGTCTGTCATTGGAGAGCGAACCTACTATCCGAAGCGTGCATTCATTAATTGAAATTGCCCGCTTCCAACTTGATGAACCTTTTGTTCTGTACACCGGGACAGCCGACAATCACTACTGCGAAGCATATTTGAAAGTGCTGTTTCAACTGAAAGATGATTTGCGTGCAGATCTCCAAAAGATTGGTGGGAAATTAATTGCCGATGAAAAACTTCGTCGTCACAATTCGCAGCGATTCACCAAGCAAAATGATTCTGACTGCAACAACTACCTTGGCTTAAAACTCGACGAAGCTGATCGTTCGGTTGTGCGAAATGGAAAGCGGTTACGATTTAAGACCGATGGTCAATGGGACATCTTCCGGATCGCATTCAAAGCTGGCGAGAGAGGAACTACAAGAGAGGCGTGGCTTGAGCAATACTCAGGCGAAAAAGGAATGGGAAGTCGAGCACCTGATGCCGCAAAGAATCGACTGAAGGATAAATTGAAAAATATCGGAATCACACTCGATAATGGTTCTACACTCAAGCTCATTGAATGGGATGGGATATCTTGAAAGCTAATATTTGTTACAGAATGTAACGCTGTAACGTTACCACTCTCTGCGAAACTCCAATCATGACAACGGCGAACACGCCTTTTCAACGATTGGAGTTTTTTTATGTCTACTGCCGAAAATCTACTTGATGGTCAGCTCGCACACGTTGCAACAGTCGCGTTGAACCGGACGGGCAAGAAGCCATCTCCAGCAACGGTATGGCGCTGGTGCAAGAGGGGCTTGCGAGGCGGCACGATTAAGCTGCAAGCGATCTATCACAGCGGGTACTGGCAGACGACGCCGGAAGCGTTTAATGCATTCCTGAAAGCACAAACCGAAGCGGCAAAAGCTGGCAATTCTGGAGATGCGACAGACGAGTCGCTCAAGGCAGCCGGACTTCTTCAATAAAAAAAGCCGCCAAGTGATGCGTAATTCACTGACGGCTTTTTCAGAATGGGCGACTCGCAATCACCAGAGAGTATCATGTCAGCAACTACCGAAAATATCAATAGCGAACCCTTACCGAACCTAGAACCGTTAAGAACACAGATTGCCGATTCAGGTTATGAGCTCACACTGACTGATAAGTCTATCCGCAATGTTCAGAGTTGTGGATTTCGTGGTGGGAATCTCAACTTGGCACTGGTGGCGGTCAACATGCTCATTGACGAGCATCCCACAACGTTACGTGGCTGGATGTATCGCGTCGTCTCGGCGGGCTGGTTGCCATCAACTGACAACAAGCACTATCGGCGGATCGGACGCATAGCAACACGACTGAGAGAAGAGGGTGTTGTTCCGTTCTCTTGGTTGGTCGATGGTGTTCGCTCGACTCAGAAGCCAAGTAGCTGGGCTGGTCTTGATGATTACGCCGATGTCGTTGCCGAGTCTTATCGCAAAGATTTCTGGGCAGGGATGGACGACTACATTCATGTCATTGTCGAAAAGGATGCAATGGCGGGTGTGCTATCACCGATCACGCGAGAATACGACGTCGCACTCTCTCCGATCCGTGGCTACTCAAGTCTGTCATTCGCTCACGAGATCGCTTCAACATGGAATAAAGTCGATAAGCCGATCTATTGCTACTTCCTCGGAGACTTCGACCCTTCTGGCTTCGATTTAGAACGAGACATCAAGGACAAGTTGGACCGCTATACAACGGGCTGTGAAGTTCATTGGATCAGACTCGGAGTCAATGTTGAAGACTTTGAAGAGTTCGACCTATTGCCATTGAAGACAAAGCCAGGCGACAAGAGGGCGGCAGCTTTCATTCAAGAGCATGGCAGCCAGTGCGCTGAGTTGGACGCTATTCCATCGTCAGCAATCCGTCAGCGTTTACGTGATGCGATTGAATCACACATCCCTCATGAAGAATGGGAGAAACTTAAAGAGGTCGAGCGAACCGAGAAGGAAACATTCAAAGCGACTCTCAAGAAGTTGGGAGCATAAGAACAATTTAGAAATGTCAATCAGTCAGCCTACAACACAATTAGAGACCCGCAGAAGAGCGGCAGAGATGCCAGGCGGTTGGGAGTCTACGCCATTGGGTGTTGTAGTGTTGCAATGTGGTCTGGGGATGACTCGCACTCATCAAGCACGGTCTACCGTCAATATCAAATCCCGGCTCTGTCAGCCTACAACCGGGACCAGTGACACTACGGAAACTCGTAGTCGGTAACACGTCACCACATCGTACGTCAGTCTGATTTATTCATCAGTGAAACCTTCTAAATAAGGTAAGAGTCACTGGGATATGGCAGCGGTGCGCAATGGTTGGGATATGACCACTAACGAACCTAGAACCGTTAGTGGTGATTGGCAATGGTTTCAACGTGTTGGAAGTCGCATAGCAATAAAAGTGAACAGCCTTTTAACGTCGTAATGACACACGGGCAATAGACTTAATTCATAGTGTTTGTGAAAAGTGAACAGCGAGTGAACAGCCAATGAACAGCGACGACTGGGCAGCCTACGAGGCCGAGAAGATAAGAACGCGAGGTTCATTCGTTCCATCGCCACATGAAATCAATCTCATGTGTGAAGAGATACAAAGTGAGTGGACAGCCGATGAGCGTGAACGTCGCAACTGCCACAAGACGAAGCCAATCACCATGGATGCACAGAGATACCAGCTCGGGGAATTCGTTGATTAACCCATGTCACAACCTCGATTAATCGAGGTTACAACTGGCAACGTTTCCCGACAACCTCGAATATTCGAGGCTACCGAGTGGAGGCGGGGGCCGAATGAGGGGGGGGCATAACAGGTTCTTCTCAGCGCCAGCACCGTCTGGCGTGCTACGTATCTCAGGTTTTTTTGTCGATAAGAAATTTCAAAAACAGAGACTGCCGCTTCTTGATTGAGGAAAACTAACAATGCCAAAAGTTAAAAAGTCGCGGTTTCTATGCAGTCAATGCGGCAAACCTACAAAAGTTCTAAGAACACGAAGCGCTCTACCGCAGAAAGTAATTCGCTATCGGGTGTGTGATGACGGACACCGGTTTTCGACTAAAGAAATCATGGATGATGTTCCTAATTCTCCAGCCGGTGCGATAGCCACCTCTAATTTGCGTTTTGCACTACGCGAAATGTTAGAGAACCTTGGAATTAACGAGGACTTACCTTCCACCAGTAACACCAAACAGGATAATTGAGCTATGGAAACCTCAACCACACAACATGAAACCGTTGAACAGCCACAATCGGCAGAGCAACAACTCGCTAGATGCTGGGAAGCGGCAGCGATGGAGCCGAAATATCCGGTCACAACTCGAGATGTGGTGAAACTTTTGCGTTCAGGCGGTGGCTATGATTGCTCGGCTGACTTGCTCGATTCTTGGGGCCGGTCGCGAACTGTCACTCCTGAAGTGAGCTCAAACGGTTTTCTCTGGTCGGCGGAAGATATCTTGGTTGCTGCCGCTTTATTGAATTCATCGAGGCGTTGGCTTCTGAACTCACAGCATGTTGGCAAGATGACCGGGGTTGAACTCGCAGAACTCCAGGCACGTCAAATCGGACAAACAGTTTTTGAAGAACTTGACGCTGTTGACTTCCGCACATTGCTGGGAACCATCGCCAGTGAAAGACTCGACTCAGAAACGAGATTGATTCTCTGCCGGGCGTTGCAATCGAAACTTGAAATTGCGGGGTTGATTTAGTGAAAACAATCGAACTCACAGCCGGACTTATCCTGAATGCTCGCAGTGGAAAACAGCGACGGTTCAAAATTCTGGCATACAGCGGCGGAACGTTGCGGGTCAATGGTTTTCCGCTTCCGGTTGTTGTCGATTTGCAGGGGCTTTCCGTTCCGCCATCAGTTCCGATCCTGATGGACCATCAAGCAACGGTTGAAACAACTCTCGGCTCAACTGACGACATTCAAAACGATGGCTTCAGTTTGTCACTTTCCGGGGTGGTCACTGGTCAAAGTGTCCAGGCAAAACAGGTCATTAAACAATCAGACGCCGGTCACAAATGGCAAGCGTCAATCGGGGCGGCAGTTGAAGAGGCTGTCACGATTCCACCGGGGGAAACAGTACGCGTGAACGGTCAATCGTTCACCGGTCCAGTTATTGTTGCGAAGCGTTCGCAGCTCAAAGAAACGTCGATTCTCCCGATGGGTGCCGACTCGACAACAACCGTCAATCTTGCGGCAGCTGCTCAAGCTGCTCACTCAGTTCAGGAAACCACAATGCCAAACCAAACATTCGAAGAATTCACGGAAGCACTCGGAGTTGATACCGAGACTCTCACAGCACAGGGAACCGCACTCTTGCAGGCACAATACGACGCATCGCAGGGTAATGGAGACACTTTGACCGGCACTATGCGAGCAACTGCCTCTGATTTCTTCCGATACCAGGCAGAGATCCAAGCCAAAGCGGCTGGGCATCCAGAGATTGCAGCCACAGCGATTGAAAACAATTGGAGCGTTGACCGGGTGGAACTTGAAGTTCTGAAAGCAAGCTCGGCACGGACGCGACCAACACCGTTCAATGCGTCACATCGCTCAGGTGGTGGACTCACTGAGAACGCTCTCTCAGCAAGCCTGATGATTCGCGCAGGTCATGAAGAGTTGGCGGTTCAAGCGTTTGGCGGTCAAACATGCGAGACAGCCAGAGCGGCACGAATCACAAGCCTCGTGGACTTGGCGGCGTCAGCGTTGCAACTGTCCGGCAAGGATCGCAATTCCTACTCGTCAGATGACAAGATGATTCAAGCGGCGTTCAGCACTTCCAGTCTGCCGAACATTCTCAGCACCACGATGAACCGGACTCTTGAGAATGCCTACGAGGAGACAACTTCCGACTGGCGAAAGTTCTGCAACATCGCCAGTGCTGCAAACTTCCGGACTCAAACGGGAATCCGGCCAGCTGCAATCGAGGGGCTTGATCCACTTGGAAATGATGGTGCAATCAAGCATGGCGAGATCGGCGAGGAAGCCACGTACGAATGGTCGGTTGGCACATTTGCGAAAATGCTCGCAGTGACTCGAACCGATATAGTCAACGATGATCTGAAGTTCCTTGACGAACTCTCGCCGATGCTCGGGGCGGCAGCCGGGCGAAGTCTCAAAGATTTGATTTGGTCAACAATTCTTGGGGCTCAAGCTGCTGGCTATTTCTCATCCGGAAATTCAAATCTCGGTGAAGCCGGATCGGCACTTGATGTCGATTCACTCGGGGCTGCGATTCAGGCCATGAAAAGCCAGCGGGATTCACAGGGATTCGACATCGACATTCAACCGCAAGCGTTGGTTGTCGGTCCATCGTTGGAATTGACAGCGAGAAACCTTCTCAAGTCGGCTGAACTTCTCGCCATCGCGACCGAATCACAGCCGAACGGCAATCCAGTTCAAGGCATTGTTCCGCATCTGGTTGTTGAACCTCGTCTCGCGAACTCAACACGATTCGAGAACACTTCAGCAACTCAGTGGATGTTGTTTGGTGGTCCACGAACGAAGCCAGTAACGGTTGGATTCCTGAACGGAATGCAATCACCTACGGTTGATATTCAAGACGCGGACTTCGACAAGCTCGGCGTTCAGATGCGAGTTTATCACGACTACGGTTGTGCGTTGGGCGATCCGAAAGCGGGTTACAAAGCGACCGGAGCCGGAGAAGGTTAAGAGCCAATATGAGACAGCATTCGGTGTTCGAATGCCTCCTGAGCGGCGTGGGGTTAGCGCTTCACGTCGCTTTTTTTCTTGCTCTCACAAGTCGTTGTTGAAAGATGGATTCATATGATTGGTGACCTAAGTTTTAAGATCGGGGCCGATACATCCGGTTTCACGAATCCTGTTGCCAATGTGAAAACAGGTCTGGAAAGCATTTCCACAGTCGCGACGAACACGGGGTTCAATCTCGATTTGATCACCAAAGGTCTCCAGGCGATTGGTTCAGCATCGGCGTCAATCGGTCGCGCTCTCTATGGGTTCACTGGTCTTGCATCGATGGCGAAAAAGGCAGCGTCAGCGGTTGGAAGCTTATCCGGTGCAATCAAGGTTCTCGGTTCACGAGTCTGGACGGCTGTGAAGTCGTTTGAATTGCTGATGTTGCCATTGAAGGGATTGTTGATCGTCGCGAAAGCAGTCGTGCCACCAGTTCTATGGTTGGCAAAGGCGATATTCAATGTTCATGTTGCCATCGTGGGACTTGTGAAGACGGTGAAGCTAGCAGTCTTCGCGTTAAAGCTCATGAGTCCACCATTGCGGCTGATCACTCTTGCGCTGGCAGCGGTCGCAGTCTCAGCAAAGATTGTGAACGTCACTGTCCGTGCTTTGAAAACATCAGTGAGTGTTCTTCTCGCTCCCCTGAAGCTCTTGATTGCACCATTCAAGATGGTGTTGAACGTTGCAAAGAGTCTGGCGAGTACTCTGAGGAAACTCCCGGGCAACATTCTCAAGACGGCAAAGGCACTTCCAAGACTTGCATCATCTGCATTGAAAACAGGGGTGCGGTCCATCGCTTTCGGGATTCGTGATATTGGACTGGCAGCGGGCCGTACAGCCATCGCGATTGGCAAAAAACTGATCAGTTCATTATGGACGCTAACCAAGGTCGGGGCGGCGGCTTTCGTCGGTCTGACTGGTTGGGGCTTGAAGCTTTACGCCGATGCTGAAACGGCTGAAGCGGGCTTCACAACAATGTTGAAATCAATGAGCCGGGCGAAATGGCTCTTATCTGAACTGACAGAATTCTCAGCATCAACTCCATTCCAGTTGCCGGGCTTACGGGATTCCGCCAAGTTGTTGCTGAATGCTGGTACAGCGGTTGGATCGATCACAGATGATTTGCGCATGCTGGGAGATGTCGCAGCCGGAACAGGTAAGCCAATCGAGGAGATCGTAAAGATTTACGCCAAGGTGAAATCAACGGGCAAAGTCACCATGGAAACGCTCAACCAACTTGCTGAACGAGGTGTTCCAATCTACTCAGCATTAGAGTCTGCAATCGGGACCAATCGCGCCGGATTGATGGACATGCTTTCTAAAGGAAAAATCGGCTTTGGTGAACTTGATGCCGCAATTCGTAGCACAGCAACCGGGACGGGCGTCTTTGCGGGTGGAATGCTTCGACAGTCCGGAACTGTCAACGGGCTGATTTCCACATGGAAAGACAACTTCGGTCTGGCGTGGCAATCGATGGCGGGGCAACTCGCCAGGGCATTCGATTTCAAAAGCTTGATCAGTCAGAGCATTAGTTTCTGGCAAACAGTTAGAACGCATATTGATAACGCAACACCATCGTTTGTGGCACTCGCTGATGTTGCAAAGGCTGCGTTCGGTGCGATTCACAGAATAGGAATGCAGTTCTTTAATTCACTGGGCGGCGGGATGACCATTTCAGGTGAGCATCTACAGAAAGGATTTGTCAGTATCGCAGCGGCGGCGGAATGGAGTTTCAACAACATCGAAACCGTTGCTCAACTCGGATTTGCTCAGGTTCAACTCTATGGGCTGAAGGCATTCGAAACTATCAAGCACTTCCTCACAGAGCAGTTGCCAGTTTATGCAAAGTGGGCAGGCGGAACGCTGGTTGATGTCTTCTATGCCGCAGCCAATAGCATCGCTCAATCGTTTAAGAATTTATTTGGGAATGTTTCGAAGTGGTCAACCAAACTGTTTGCGAAGATTGCATCCGGGGGATTGGTCAACATTGATTTTGACTACAAACCATTGCTGAACAGTCTCGATGTGACGTTGAAGAAAATGCCAAACATTTCAGGCCGGGTGATGACTGAACTTGAAAAGGAACTTCAAGAAAACGTTTCAGGTCTCACAGGTGTTGTACGAACTGGAATCGATGAAGCCATCAAGTCGAAGTTGTCGGGGCTCGGATCACTCCAGGACAAAGTGGCCGGAATGGAAATCGATCCCGATGCAAAAGCTACTCCACCTGATGAACTGGGCCAAACTTCCACGGGATCAGGAGGAGGCCGACAAGATTTAACACCGGAAGCAATCTCCAGAGGCAGCGTTGCAGCGTTTGAGAAAATCTCAGGACATCGCAACAGCAATGGTGGACTTCAGAAGGAAGCAAACAAGCGGCTCGCAGAAGTCAGCAAAGCAGCGAAAGATTCAAACGGACTTCTCAGAGACATCAAAGGTTTGCTCAATGAAAATCCAGCTGGTGACGGCGGTTTCGCGGCTGGATGGGGTATGGTCTAAGGTGTTGATGATTTTGCCATGTTGGCAGCCGACATTTGCTGTCTGATGCGTTTCGATGAAAAAGCCGACTCAGAACACGTCCGGAAAAACACCATTGACAACCACAATGAAAACATGGCATGATGCTCTTGTCAAAAGTCTCTTCTCGAAGAGCACATAAAGAATGTCAAAACTATTAAAGAAATCGAGAGTCCCGGCATGGGGTTCGTGCGTCCATGAGTTGTAATGGCTCATGGCGGTTGCTCTTTACAACCGTGACAACGCTTCCGAGCTCCATGACGGGACTTCCTTTTTGTAGGAAGCTCCTGACGTGTCGGGACTCGCAGAACCGAAAAGGTTCTACCATGCTTGTTTCTTCCGAACGTTTCGTTTCTCAGACCAACAGCCACCCAATCGAGGAGCCGAAGCATCCAGTCCCCAAACAGGCCGGGGATTCATGCGTCATGATTATTCCGGTTCAGCCGGGATTCAAGCCAGGCGGTTGCACAACAACTCCATGCGAGAAGTCAATCAAGATGCCTCGTCACATCGCCAATGAAATGGCAGTGAAGATGAATCGTGACTTTCTCAAGAATCGTCCGCATTGTCCGAAGTGGTGCGTTGTTGTCTACTCGCCAAGCGGGTTTCATGTAGCTTCCGTGCAAGTCCCGCATGACTGGACGGCAGCAAATGAATACTCCATGCCACCGGTTCACATTTCGAACCTCATCAACTCAGATGCACGCCGGGTGGTCTGCGATCTCAATAAGTCGATGATGGAACCTGATTGCGAAATCAAGCAATGGGCCGTTCACGTGAAGCCACTTCAAACCATCGAGGACGAGAAAAGGCCGATGGAAAGACTTGAGGTTCAAAACCTGCGACCATGCGAGTATGAATTCGCTTTGCCGAACTCCGAAAGTGAAGCGATCACATTTCGCGTGAACAGTGACGGAATCGGACCAAACGAAGGGACTCGCGAGGACTGCAAACGGTATCTTGAGCAGTTCCTAAACTCACTTGGACACTAACAATCACTTCACCACTTCACAGCGCCAACGGTTGCATCGTGCGACCGTTGGCGTTTTTTATGCGCAGATTTAGACTAACAGTTGATCGGGTGGTAAAGTTAGTCTGACCCTTTTTGACCCTTTTCGGCTGATTTGGGGTGTGAATCACTGAAAAGCGTTGCAAGGTTGCGAATCACCTTTCACTGCATTAAAATTGCCATCAGCAAGGTTTATTACACGCATTTAGCGAATGCGAAAATCTCTCGATAAACGTTTTTGGTACTGTTAGTCCAAGTTCAAATCTTGGCCGGGTAACTTTTTCTCTTCAACAACTTGCCTCTTCGCGGGTTGGCTCTTTCTGGCTTGATTTTTTCTGGGGTGCTTCTGAATCCCCCACAATTCCTGGCTTGAATTACCTGCGCACTCGCCCAAGCTGAGTGCGAATCATTCTCTGAATCGTTTTTGTCGAGAGATGCCACTCTCATTTGGCTCTTCAATGAGTGTGAACACGGGACGAACCAGCTCACCTCGAAAAGTTGAATAGCGGAAGTGCCTGCTTAAGAACTGATCCTGAAACTTGAGCATGCACTCTCGAACCCTGAGAATATTGAGCGTCCCACAAGTTTCCGGACTGATTCTAAGAATGAACGCAGCCTATTTTTCCTCATCGGTTCCTTTGGGAAGTACGAGCTGGTTTGGGTCGCTCGGGGCTTGATCGCTGAGGCTGGTGATGAATTCAGGGGAGGCATCGTGGCGAGATTCGGCGATTTCGGCGAGGTGGCTTTTGTCGAACTTGCGGTCGCTGCGAACAAACCACCAGATCATCAGGCCGAATAAAACGCCGATAGTCACCATAAAGATGAAGACATACAGGTTGAGGTTTTCAGTTGTGGCATCGGTGGCAGGTGGAAGCGGTTTCACGATGAGCGTTTTTGCAATGAGCATTGGAGCGATATGCAATCCTTGCTCCGTAGCGTAACCATAGTTCTTGAAGAAATAACCCGCAGTCCGAATTTGACGGTCTACTCCTTCACCGACTTCAATCCCGTCAGGCTTCTCTGCAAAAAAAACAACCCACGGATTTTTTCCGGAATCCGAACTGAAGAACCACCCCTGCCAGAGATCGTCTTCGGTTGAGTCCGGATCGCCGAATGGATATGGCTGCAATCTCCAGAGTGTTCCCTCGACTTCTATTAACCGGCCTCGGTATTTTTCCGAATCGGTGAAGACAACACGAAAGCCAATTTCGGAATCTGCTGCATCCAGTAGCTCATCCTGGCTCAACGCACGAACACGTTTCAAGACGCGGTCCATTGCATCCTGTTCGCTTCGCAGCAAACCGACTCGCTTATCTTGTACGTTCTCCAAAAGTTCAGGCGGGATCTGCTTGACGTTGAATCCAATTTCATCCAGTTGGATTGTCGGTTCATCTGCGACGGCGACAAATGTGTCGGGAGGAAGCGTTCCCCGATCCTCGTCTAAAACCTGGAAGTCGAGTTCATCGAGCGATAACTCTTTGAGTTCGACCTCAACCGGGTCTTCACCCAAGGAGAAAAACCAGTGCCAGTTTTCAGGTTTCCGTGTGAACTCAATGGAAACCACAATCAACATCAGCATCCCGAATAGACCGAGCATGCGGTACTGGTCTCGGCGGTTCAGATAGGGGGGCGGAGTGGTGTCTTTTTGAAATCGCACGGCTGGCTGGCTGTTTGGAACAAGGAAAGAGGACGGAAATTCAGGATTTAGGATCAGGCAGAGTTTGCACGATTACCCTTCAATCTTTTGGCTATGGCCCTGTCTTTTCGGTTTGGTCAGCGAAAATATTTTGAGGCTCACACACGCCACTCAATTCGTCTGTCGTTATTCTCTCGAAAATTTCGAGACATTGAAAGCATTCATTCAAAATAGTTTCCTTATTTAGTCGCTGGCCTCTATTGTGGCGAGAAAAAAATTGCCTGCTTATGATGCAGCAGCTTTACAAAGACATAGACAATCGAACCTATGAGGGAATACGGATGGCTGAGTTTCTGCAATTGGTCGGAGCGATTGTTCTGGCCATCATCTTCGCGCTGGTCGTCCTTGTCGCTGGAGGATACTTTTGGCTCCGCTGGAAGTTGTCGAGCCTTTCGGATTCCCTCTCCGAAAAATTTTCGGATGCAATCGCGGGGATCGCTGGCGGACTACATGCGGGGGGTGTTCCACCATTGCGAATTCAATTGTTGCGAGTTGAAGGGCATGAGTGGTCAAATGCACAACAAATCGAGGAGTGGACCAGCAACTTGCAAGAGCAGGGATTTCAGGTCATCGGCGACTTCGACGTGATCCCAGCGATGATGGAACTTCGAGCACTTTTGCACGAAGAGACCGACACCTATGCCGTCTTCTACGAACATCCGATGGTCGGTAACTGGTTTGATATTGTCTCGTTGACTGATGATGGCAGCGCGTCGTTTACGATTTCGACTGACCAGAAAAACCAGATGGATCGCCGAGATGATCACCCCTTGACTCGTATCACGCCACTGACAACTCCGGCAAAAGCCTATCAGAAATTTCTTAAAGAACGCCCTCAGCGAACGTGGTCTCGAGCGTCAAAGGGTGACTTCGTCCCGCGATTTGAAAAAGCCTATGCTGAAGAGATGGATTGGCGTGTCAATCGAGGAGGACCGACTGAGGAAGAAATCCGAAGGATTGCCCAGCAGGACGGGACAGACGTCACTCCTCAGATGGTCTCATCGATTCAGGAAGCGTGGGCCAATCAGGCTGCATACCTGTACGATGAAGAAATGGAGAAGAACTACCTGGAAAGTTGCGGACTCTCAGCTGTGCAATGGGAAGCGATTTGTGATCGCTTAGTCTTCGTTCATGAACTGACAAATGCATCACAGATTCTGGAACATCTCTACAACTTCGACATCGTAGAATTCAGTCCTGTCATGGCGAACAGCGACTACGATGAGCAACTCGCATCGATCAAAGAGATCTGCGCACATCAACAAGGTGACGCTGCATTTCAGCGAGTCCTTGAAAAATGGCAAATCACAGGACAGTTCGAAAAGCATGGCCAGATCGACACGCCGATCCCTGCAACTGTTTATCTGGGACCGGCGCAGGAATGATAGATTCCAAAAGCAACGTCGCGTTATTTGGCGTTTCGTTGCTGTAAAATCTGGCGGCGACGTTGGCTGAGTCGGGTGAAGAGTTGGGCAAACCTGTGTGAAGGTTCTTCTTCGACCGTGTCGGCAGCTTCAGGATTGGCTTCCTCAGCTGGTTCGGCGACGTCGACCGTTTCCGTGGTGCGTTCCTGAGGTTCGTTTTCTAGCTGGGGTTCTGGTTGAACGACATCGTGCACCTGCCAGTCATCAAGATCGCGATCCTTCTGTCGGGAGTGAAAGCGTTCTTTTGACTCGTCAACGGCAGATCCAATCTCTCGTCGCAAACTTTCAACGGTCTCGAGAAGCTCCCTTTCATCGACCACTTCAGCAACTTCTTCAGACTTCTCCTCCCACTCAGGAAGGTCTCGCCCAGGCCTTTCCTTTTCAGAGGTCGGTTGCTGATTGTGTTCAACAGCTCGGTCTAGCTCAGCGAACTTATCAACAACAGTCTCTTCCTGCATTTCCATTGGCTTTTCGATGGGAAGAGTGAGGAAATGCGCATCGGATTCATCGACTGACTCTTCGCGAAGTCCCTGCTCGTCGTCGTCAGTATTGGCAGGGGCGAACGGTTTCAATTCTGCACCCACTTCGATCACGGAATACTCAATTTCGTTCTCATCAGAGGGATCAAAGTGTTTCGTCTGCTCGAGATCATCTTCATCGGCGAAATCAGAAATCTGTTCGCACCGCGTTTCATCGGTCTCTTTCAGGAAGTCTGGGATCTCGAACTCTTCCGTTTCAAATTCATTCGGCTCCGTGGAGGCTTCTGCAACGGTTTCCTCTGAATCCAGAATCAATGAGGAAGCAGCCAGGCCGTCATCAGGAAGATCATTCCAATGCAGTGGCAGTTCTTTGAGGTCATCAAGGGCTGCAACGACGGAGTTTCTGGAAATCGGTTTTTCCTCTTCGGCAAACGCCAGCAAGAAGCTGTGATCGGCCAATTGGCACAAGCAGCGAGGGTTCCCGTCGCTGGCGCGGCAAATCGCTTCAAGAGCCGAATCCGTGATGATGGACTCGATTTCTTCCGCCCCAGCCCATTCAAGTTTCTTGACGAGAAGTTCCGCTGACTGTTCGAATGAAAGAGGCTCCAGACAGATCTGGCAACCGATCCGCTGATTGACCGCCGAGAGCGCCGGGTCGGTCAGTTTCTCTTCGAGCTCAAATTGCCCACTCAAAACCAAACGGATCAATGCTTCTCCGTCTGGAGCATAATCTGTAAGACCGCGAAGTTCCTCAAAGAGTCGGTTATTCAACAGGTGAGCTTCGTCAACAAGAATCAACAACAGTCGCCCATCGGCAGCGATGGCACGCGATGCTTCGAGAATCTTCAGCCGCGCTTCCTGCTCCGTCAGCCCTTCGTATTCGACACCGAATTCGTACAGAATCGCTTGCAACAGCGCACGCCGCGTGCTGAACGCGGATGTACTCAGATAGATGGACTGAAATTGAGATTCGGCATCTTCCGCGAGTCGCTTGCAGAGCAGGGTTTTGCCTAATCCCGCAGCGGAAGTCATTACGGCAATTCCACGTGCTTGCGTGATACACGTCAGCAGTGCATCGAGCGCCTCTCGAGCTGGTTCGAACCCGACAAATGAATCGGGATTCGGAACAGCAGAGAAAGGACGTTTCGAAAGACCAAAAAATCCTTCGTACACAGAGACACCTCTTCCGTTGAGATATGAGCCGACGTTACTAATCGCCAACCAGAATATGTTGGCGGACCCTGTAGAGAGAGATCGAACCGGAGGGACCGTTCCGTTCAGGAAATCAGGGACTCCTGGAACAACCGGTGTAATCGATTTCACGGAGTGTCACTCGTTCCGATTATATCGATTCTACCGTTCAATCATTGCTGATGCGTTGATTGGTTTCGAGAGATTGCAGCCGCTGCTATCAAAGCAAGAGCGGGAACAATGGGAGCTCGCATCCTGACGTTGCTCCAATAGATCAGATGCACACATGTGAAGGAGATTACTAGCAGTAATACTGGGCTCCACCGCATTCGCTGTGCTAGAGCAGAACGAACAATGCGAACCAATCCGACCGCAACAAATCCCCAGAGTACGATGTAATACAGGCTCACCAATCGAAGAACTGTGATCGGAATGTTCTCTGCAGCAGGTCCACTGGGAGAGATGTTCCAGAATCGAATGAATCGCAACCAGCAGGCTTTTAAGAAGAGCGTCGGGTTGTTGCGGATTGTTTCTCTGGCCTGATTCGCCATCCAGCGGTCACGTTCGACTTCAGAGAAGAGCTCAAGTTGATCCAGCTTTTGATTGACTTCGTGAGCCCACACTCCTTGCCCCGGGCCTTTGGAACCATCCCAAACCGTCCCCCAGGGTTGCTCCACAACTTCTGCGTAAAACGCTTCGTTATTCCCGAGTAGAACGGTATAGCCCCCGTGGGACGTCATCAGAATGGGAGAATGAAACACGATGCAATTTCGCACGAGCCACGGACCAACGAGGATGCTCACTCCCAAGCCAGCAAATGCGAGTCGGCGGACCAATTGCGAGGTTCCTGCCCCTTTCTGAAACTTCAAACTGAAGAGCGTCCATAAAAAATAGAGTCCACCAAATGCCCAGAATGTTGGCCGGGTCAGGACGCACAATCCGAAGACAATCCCTGTCAGCAATGATGTTTTCCAGGAGGGCGTTTTCAAGTTCAGGTTTTGATTCGGTGGCTCCTGTTGGACGAGCCTCCAGAGCAGCATCGCAGACATCAATGAACAGACCGACTCTGTCATCGAGAGTGATGAATACCGTACAAGAAGTGGGTCCAGCCCGTAGACCAGAACAGCCAGAATCTGCCCCGATCGAGATAACCTTAGTGAAATTGCCGATTTCCAGATGAAAATCGATGCACACACTACCGCCAGAATATTGAGCGTTCCACGTGCCCAAGCTGCACTCTCGGCAGAGATCGGTGCAATCAATATCGGGTAGAGCGGCGGACGGAATGCCGTTGGTGTTTCAGTTCCCGGAGTGGAGTAGCCTCGCCAGGATATGAGATTTCTGGCGATACCCAGATAGGAATCGGGATCTTCATTCAGCTCATCGTATCGAATTGCAATAAAGCAAAGTCGCAACACTGCACAGCAAATCAGAATGCTGAGCAGAATCCAGGCATCAGACGAATGACGTTTCGGTGGCAGAAGAGGGTTCCGGCTGAGGATTGTGGTTGGCGTTTTCGCTCGATTTCAAACCAAAGGCTGGCTGAGAACTACAAGGAAAACGAAGAGTAAATTTTGTCCCATGTCCAACGGCGCTTTCAACACGAATGCGACCATTATGGGATTCCATCACATCTTTGCACATTGACAGGCCAAGTCCAGTGCCTCCCTGCCCGTTTTTGTCAGCTTTCTTCGTGGTGAAAAACTTCTCAAAGATGTGCGGAAGGACATCGGCCGGAATTCCCGTCCCTTGATCCTTGATGCAAATTTCCGCCATTTTGTCGTCTTTGTTTTCCGAAACCGTAATCGTCAAGGTGCGTCCCGGTTCCATCGCCTGCCGGGCGTTGACTATCAAATTCAACAACACTTGTTGAATTTGACCTGCGTTCACAGAGGCGTACGGGTCGGCAGAAATGTTGACGTCGAGTCCGATTCGGTGAACTTTGAAATCCTTCTCAACGAGAATTAAGACATCATTCAACAGCGACGCCAAATTATGGGACTCTCGTCGATCAGAACTGGATCGAGCGTAAGAAAGCATCCCGGTCGTAATTTTGGCTGCTCTCTGACTGGCACTCAGAATTTTATCGAATGCTTTGGTCCGGGCGTCGGCGTCCTTTTGACGCAGGCCGAGCTTCGCGTAGTTGATGATCGTCGTCAGGATATTGTTGAACTCATGAGCGATCGACGAACTCAGCTCTCCAAGCGATCCCATTTTCTGGGACTGCAAAAGCTGCTCCTGCAGTTCTTCAAGTCGCAGCTGAAGTTGCTCTAGTTGAAGAGGTTCTGTATTCGAGGAATCGAGGTCCTGATGTGTCGACATGTTCTCACTGGGGTCAGAGGGTATGAGGACTCGCTATTGGCAGAATCGGCACACTTCTCGACAGACTTCATTCGGTTCCTGCCCAGAGGCCCATCAATGTGCAGAACCATTGAGTCACCCAAGATTGGCAAGATAGGAAAGCTGTCCAGAACAAATTCACGATAGGGCATTTACAATGCTTGTCCTGCCCGTGAAGATCACATTCACGAGCTCATAGACTGCTCACCAAGAGCGAAATGGGACACTTAATACCCAATTCGAAAGATGCTCTAGTCGATAAAACCAGAAACTTCCTGAATCTCTTCACGTTTTACCCCAGCGTTGTTCAGTGCCTCGTACAATCCGAGTTTCGCTCCGACTTGTGCATTTTTCTGACGCAGGACTCGAAGCTTCACGCCCTGTTCTCCTCCGGTCGCTTTCTGGGTTTGCTGGACAACTTCGCTTTGAGAGATGTCGACGCCGGTCATCGGGTCGGTGTCTGTTGTTAATCGGTAACGATCTTCATGTATTGTGATCGTAATCATTTTTTTTGGCACTGCGTCCTCAGTGGTCGACGACATCATCGTGGAGTCGAGATTTCCGGTCGCTGAGACATTATTCAAATCGGGGGCTTCGCCGTTATCAGTTGCAGGATCTCCTGTCGTTGCATCACCTGTGGCGACACTCTCCGACGGTTGATCACCTTGATCGTTTCCTGTTCCAGTCCCCATCCCTGCAAAGAACTGGCTTAAGTAAATCGCCAGCCCAACGATTACGGCAGCGCCTCCAAGATATCGCTTTCGTACTTGCATGATTTCTTCCAGAAGCAAATTTTGATCAAAGAGAACCTACACTTTGAACAGAGATGATATGAACATCTACGTGTGTTGTCGAATCCCCAAATCGAGACGAATGATAGCATTTTCGAATTGATGTTCGCGCCCTGCTTCGTGGCGAGGTGTGCATGAAGCCCAGAGCGTAAGCTTCCGGTCGCGACAGATCTCGAAACGGTGCAGGCAATATTCTGGCAATTCGCTGGCGCTGCAGCTGAAAAGCGTCGCTCACCAAGCTACTGAAACTGTCACGCTTCAGTAAAAGACAATTTCTGAATTCGAGAATCGGATCGTGAATTATTCAATCCGCATGCCAAGGTCTGCGTAATCGTAACGTGATCGACCAGCACTTTCGAAATTGAGGCGGACAGTGATTTGCGGGAGCGCCTCCTGCACCGGTTCGAGATCGCCTTCAGTTGATTCACTCTCGTAAGTCAACATGAGGATGACGAGACTCTTCGGTTCCGGCAACGTATGAGCGAGTTCAATAAAGCGATTGATAAAATCCTGCTGAGCAAAATCGGTCGAAAGATCTCGAGGGAATTGCATTCGCAGGGTCGTATTATCGCTCGTGAGCGTGAGATAGTTTTGCGGTGTTACATGGATGTTCCAGACGTCACAACGTTTCCGGATTTCCTCGTAAGCGAGAAGGTGGGAAACGATCTGGTTTGACTTCTCATCAGAAAGCTGTCGGATTCGCTCCTTGAGATTCTCCAGGTCAACATCTGATAAAACTCCTGAAGAGAGCTGTCGCCTGAGAATTTTTTCAATGTCCTGGTCTGGAATCTCGAAGAGTTCAGACAGCAACTTTGCGACGATCCGTTCCCGCTCAAGAGTTTCTTCGAGATTGGCTTCGGCAAATTGAAGTCGCTCTTCCATCTGAGTCATGGCTGCAACGGCTTCATCACGTTCAACCAAAGCAGCAGCCGCATTTTTTTCAACTACAACCTGCGTCTCCTGAACTTCGAGATACTGCGCAAAGATTACGATTAACAATAAGTCCAACAGTGGAGTCAATTGCAGAGTCATTTTTCTAGGAACGATCATTCTTCATCCTCCTCAGAGGCGGATGGCACAAAAGCCAACTCACGTTTGACTCGCGAGACTGTTTCTCTCACATGCTGACGATTCTCTGAAAGCCGATTAAATGCAGGTTCGAGGCAACTATTCACGAACATCAAAATCATCGCGGCGAGCAAGCCAGCTGCCGTGGACCAGATTGCGTCTCCGAACCGTCCGAGAATGATGCCGACGGTCGCTGTCGATTGTGTTGCCGCACTTGTTTGCAGTGCGACTCCGATTGCCAGGATCGTCCCGAGAACGCCGGCGAGCGGGTAGGCCTCGATCATTGTGCGCCCCATGTTGTAGGTCGTCTCAAAGAACATTGAGTTCAAATAGCGACGTTTTTCATCCAGCACACGCATCCGTTCGAGTAGAGCTCGGCGATCCGCCTGGCGGTCGGCTTCGTCCAGAACATCGTTCACGTCTGAAAGAAACGCGTCGATTTGGTCAGACAAATGAGCGGTCGAATCGAGGAGGCTTTGGTTCTTTAGCCCTCGTGTGAAATCAAAGAGCGCCGAGGCAATCTTCTTCAGGTCTCGACGTGACCATAACCACAGCACGAAAAACAGAAACAGGTGCACGCAAAAGACCATCCCAATAATGAGTGAGGACAGCGTCGAAAGATATTGGAGCAGTTCATTCATAACAGTTGGTCAGCCGTTGGCGGTGATCAGTCTTTTTCGTTCACGGATTAACGATTGCGAGCAAGAGACGCTACGTCAATCGTAAGTTGGCAATCCATGCGTCGGATTGTATCGACGCGACGCCTTTCTGCATCATTTTGATTGTGTTTGGTGAATGAATGAAACGAATTATTCAGAAGCGGTTTTGCTAAAATTCAGTTTTTTTCAAAAAAATTACGGCATTTTGAAATTCATGGGACCTCGTGGCAAACCGCAAGCTAGCTATTAGGAAGTTGTAAAGTCTTCTCCCCTAGACAAGTCGGTCCAATGAGAATTTTAACCCCGCGAAAGTCTGAGAAAGCACGGTCTGGTGCAGTCCTCGTTGAGTTTGCACTCGTCTCGTCATTGTTTGTCGTCTTCCTGGCAATGATTCTGGAAGTTTCGCACGTTTACCTGGTGATTAACACATTAAATGCTTCTGCAAAACGTGCTGCGCGTTTCGGTGTTGTTGAAGGAGTGACCTCGGCACAGACGATTGCGAAAGCGAATTCGTACTTGACCAAATCCCTGAGCCCTGCGACTGCGACTGTTTCGGTCCTGGATGGATCGGTCTTTGATTCCCCGAATTACAACGCAGACACATTTGATTCATCAACGCTGACAGCTGTTGAACTCAGCGATCTCGAAACTCGCGACCTGTTTGTTGTCCGCGTGACTGTCCCTTACGACCAAGTGGCCCTGATTCCCCCAATCTGGCTCGATGGACTGACTCTCTCCGGCCAATCCGTCATGCGACACGAATAAGGACTCGTGAAATGAAAATATCCACTCAATCTCAAAGTCGAACTCGCGATCAACGAACAGGTGCTGCTGCGGTGGAGTTCGCGATCGTTGCTCCGATTTTCATCTCACTGATCTTTGGTGTTGCTGAAATGGGCCGCGCTCTGGACGTTTCAACAAATATGACTTCGGCCCTCCGGGAAGGGGGACGTTTGGCATCGATGCACTACAACGGTGTCGTCCCACCCGGAATGACGACAGAAGAAAAAGTTTTACTCGATATCCGAAATGTGTTGAAAGCCAATGGCGTCCCTGGGGACGAAGTGACTCTAACACTCACGCATGCAGATGGCGCCAAAGCTGGACAGGACTTTGACCTGGATGACCCGAGTAACTACCTGAAAAACTTTCAGCTCACCGCTACTGTCGCTTATGCGGATGTCAGTACGTTTCCTATCAAAATCATGAGTGGGCAAACGCTGACGTCAAAAATTGTCTTTCGCCTGGGTCGCTCGGATCTTTCAAGCTAGAGCAATTTTGAAAAAATAACGTGAACTGTCTCGTGGAGATGAGTGATCCATCGCATGAAAATGCGATCTTCACGGACACATTAAACACGAAAGTGTTCTAGAAGAGAGTGGGCAACACTACACCTGAAGAGAATCCACCATGAAAATCCAACATTTTACAAACCAACTTCATTTGTTGAAGGAGGATGAATCAACAACCCGAAAAGGGGCGTTCATTGTCCTTTCAGCAATTTGTCTGGTCGGGTGTTTAACGTTTGTCTCCCTCGCGGTCGACATCGGATACATCAATCTGGTGAAGACACGGATGCAAAATGCCGTCGATGCTGCTGCATTGGCTGCCGCACAGGAAATCACAAACGCCGTCAACACCGCACCTGTTGGAACCGCGGATGTCACTCAATATTCACGAGATCAGGCTCGCATCGCCGCCAAGGATGTTGCATCCCTGAATGATGTTTTCATTGATAAGCAGATCGACGTCATCTTTGGTCGTCGCTCCTTCAATGAGTCGACCCAAGAGTTCGATGTCACCTGGAACGCTTCTCCGTCGAACGTCGTGAAAGTCATTGCTCGTCGAGACAACAATGACACTTCCGCTCAGGATGGAAAGTTGAAACTCTTCTTCGCAGGTGTGACGGGAGATCGCTACTCAACCATCGTTGCACAAGCGGTCGCGTATGTCGAGTCGCGAGATATTGTCGTCGTACACGACTTTTCACGATCCATGAACTTTGACAGCTACTTCAACAACGAATCATCCGCACGTCTCTCCGATTCGCAAATTGAACAGAATCTGGAACTGGTGTGGAACGATCTTCAAATGCCAAATACGGGCTCGCTGGCATTTACTCCTCAGTACCTCACGACTACGAAATCGGATTACGGAGTCTCTGCGACCGTCACGTTTAAATACGACGATCTCGAAGTGACAAGCGCCGGAGAGATCGAAAAAGTTCAGGTAAAATATACTGATAACAGTTACCAGACCTTCAATGGCCTGAGCGGCAACAGCGTCAACATTAATGGCTCAAAAAATATTGAAACCGCCTGGGTCACTGCTCGTGGTCCATCGGAAAATGAACCGGTGACCGTCACCAATAATGGAATTTCAGTCACGTATGCTGCGAATCGAAAATCTGCAACGATGTCCTCACCGCAGCGAATCCGTGAGCTTTATGTTGGCTTTACCGACAACTCGACAGACTACCGTTCCTACGGGAGCAACGGCCCATACAATGCGTCGTACAGTTCGTGGAAAGAGATGGACTATATGTACCTCGAAGTGTTAGACGGAAGATCGTACTGGTACTACTTCAACGCTCCTAACGGAGGGAATGAGGTCACACTTCAGTTCGATGATAGCAACTGGGAAGTCAAACAGGCCTTCGGGTTGACTGGTAGTTACCCGTATCCTCGGGGAAGTTGGGACGGATTTATCAACCATGCTCGGAACTACTCTGAATTCTCCAGCCGAGGTTTCCGCGAAACTTACGGCGGGCTGACCTTGATGAATTACATCCTGCGGGATTATCCCGGTCACTGGGAAACTCCAGACCTCTGGAAAACACGTCACTTCCCTTTCCATGCGATCAAGGAAGGGCACCTGTTGCTTTGCGACTTCCTCGAAGATCTTGGATTTGACGATCACCTGGGGATGGTCAGTTACGACACTTCCCACCGTCAAGAAAAAACGATGTACGACTCAGATCCAAATGTCCCATCGGTCAATATCTCTTCCGAGCCGATCACCGATAACTACCAGGCGATTCGAGACTTGATGCAGTACAAACAGGCTGCACATTATTCGTATGCGACAAACATGGGAGGTGGTCTGGAGGATGGAATCCAAATGATTCTGGACAACTCCCGGGCAGGAGCACGGCGAACAATCCTGCTGATGACCGACGGTAACACCAACACCATGGACTCGGGGGCATCCAGTTCGCTTCCGCACGGATGGGATTGGGACGAACTGTTTGACTACGATGGTGACGGAAACAGTGATTACTACACCAACAGTTCGCAACGTCGATACGTGTTACGCACTGCCTACGACGCCGTTCAGAATGGAATCACGGTTCACACGATGAGTGTGGGGATCGATGCAGACCGAAACCTGATGAGGGCAATCGCTCATCTTGCAGGCGGACACTTTATTGATGTTCCTGGAGGAGCCAGTGTTGCCGATATGGAAAGCGAAGTCGAACAAGCCTTCCACCGAATCGCCTCGTTCGTGCCTCCAGCGAAGTTGATGAATCAGGATTAAACGGCAAGTCACTTGTAGAAATGAGATGCCCGGCTCGAAATTTCGAGCCGGGCATTTTTTATTTACGTCAACGGATCAGGACTTCTTCGTTCTCTACTCAAGATCGCTTTCAACATCTACCAGAACATTGCTGGCGAAGACGATATTCTTCCGCTCACCTTTCAAGGTGACTGCCTTTTCAGTCAATCCTGAGAAGACGTTACCAGTGATGCTGATGTTGGCTGCATTGTCGATCAACATCCCGCCAGCGGCTGCATCGTCCACTTTACGTTTGATCGATTTCTCTCCGATGTAGCTGTTCGAAAAATTGTTCCCAGTCACAGTGATGCGTCCACTATCGGGACCAATACGAAGAGCATTTGTTTTCAGAATCGTAAACGTATTTGCTGAGACCGCACAGCCATGAGCATCACGAAGGTCGATGCCCGCTCCGTTATGAGCAATCACGTTAGCACTGAGAGTGATGCCGTAGCAATCGCGATCCAGAATGATTCCAGTCCCGGCACACTCTTCAATCATATTTCCTGACAGAACACTGCCGTATGTGTTTTCAATGATCACCCCATGACCAAGGTGGTCATCGAGGTTATTTCCATTCATGCACAGGTTGTACCCATCTGTGCAGAGTAAGGCGTCTTGATTTTCCTCAAAGTGATTGGCATTCACGACGATATCGTGACAGCCAGCCAAGTTAACTCCGTTTTTCTTGTTGTAGGTAAAGAGTGAATCCACGATACGCGGATCTTCATAACAGTAGTTCAGGAAAACGCCGTCTCCACCATTTTCACTGAGAGTAATTCCTTCGAGATAGATTTCATTGACCTGTCGAGCTTCGATCCCCGCACCGCTTTTCTCGTTGCCAGTGATTCGCAAATCAGTGACGTGTACTCTCCACAAGTTGAACTTGCGGTCTGTCTTGGCGTTCTTGCACTCTGGATGTGCAATGAGCAATGCTGGCTCGCCCGCTTCGTTTTTGTTGATGATGTGCGTGGCGGTTCCGGAGCCTCGCAAGGAGACATCACCAACTCCCAGGCGAAGTGGCTCTGTGATTTCGAATTTGCCCGGTGGGAGTAAAACAACTCCACCCTCTTTGGGGAGAGCATCCAGAGCAGCTTGCAGGGAATCAAATTTTGCTGCGTTGATGACCTGCTTCGTTGAGGTGGAATCGGCAGCTGTCGTTTTCGTTGCTGTTGTCGTTGCGACAAAGAGGATGGTGAGCAGGCAAACGGCGTGCTTGAAGAGCGGTGTCATGTAATAAGTTCCTGATAGTGGGCCTCGGGAGGATTCACGTGCGAAGCAGCACGAACGGAAAAAATGATACACCAAACCGACAAAAAAATCCCCGGACTTATCGAGCGGGGCTTACGGGGTGCATTTGTCGGTTTCGCAGAACTCATCCAGATTGTTCGGTTGAGCAGCTTCAATGCTTGTCGTGTCCGCGAAGTACATTTCCACAAGCCCATTCGCTAATGCCACGCGACAGAACCTGAACACCAATTCGAAAGATGCTCTTCGTGGCTTCGTGATCGATACCGTGGCAAGCAATGACCGACAATCACCGCTTTCATTCAATCGCTATCTCAGAAACCGGTCGGGCTCGATCGAATTAATCGGGAATCGAGACAGCTTGCAGGGCATCCTGGCGGGTCTGGTAGTGTGGCCAGATGTGAAAGAATTTCGAAGCCTGAAGCATCTCGTAAGTTGCAACAGTACACGCACAAACAGCGGCCTTGCCTGGGACGGCTCGACAGAACGAGTAAAGCGATTCCACAAGTATGTGGCCCACTGTGGCAGCTTTGCTGAAGTCGATCACAATGTTTTTAACATGGCGTTTGTTGATCACATCGACCACGCGATTCGTCTCAAGGCGGATGTCTTGATAGAAGAACGCCTGCGAATCACCAAGTGGCAGCACCACAATCGTATCCCCAAAAATTTGGGTCTGGAAGATTCGGTTGTGCTGCGTCAGAAAATCGTTCTCTGGCCGTTCCTCATAATCTGCCGGGGGATACGTTTGTGCTGGAATTTCGGGATATCTGGCAGCAAGTTGATACGGACCAAGTTGAAACTCGGTCCCTTCGGCCAACATCGCACAATTGCAGTGCTGTCCGTTTACAGAGACGCCTTCTTTCCCCGTGAGATCGATGACCCACAGCCCAGAAGGCAAAAGGAGTAACGAACAATGAACACGAGAGATCTTTGAATCGATCACCGCAATCCGGCAACGCTCGTCCCGTCCAATCAGCGTGATGACACGATTAATCGGCCACCGCTTCCCTTGCGAAGATGTGTTCAGCAGTTCCAATTCAACTTTAGGAAGCGTTCCGTATTCCTCTCGTTGTTCATCTCTGGGGCGGAACTCTGTCGGCGGCTTCAAAGAGGTGTCGTTGACCCAAAAGGGATCGCAAAGCTTAAACTCGGCACCGGGAATTTTGATGGTATGCTCATGCGACAGCCATCCTGAAAACTCCGCACCCTGAAATTCAGTCCCGGAACGGCTACATAAATCGAGAGCTGCGATTCGTGGCCCAATCGCTTGAAGATATACATGTCGAGTCGAGACGGCAGGATCGTTAACCACAATATCGCTATTGGGATGCCGTCCAATCACCACGAACGGCTTGGCCAGTTCGATCGTCTCGGTGTTTCGCTCTCCGAGGTCTATTTCCTCTGGCCCCGCCTCTTTCGAACCAGTTTCTTGCCCCAACTTGGTGACTTCAATACGCAATGGAGCTGGCACAGCAGCTGCGTACTGCAACATGTTGATGAATTGTTCGTCCATTACCGCAGGGTAGCCGTGATTCATCCGGGATTCTTGCCCGCTTCGAATGAATGAACTGGAATAAGGGAATGCGAATAACTGATGTGAGGATCTATCATGGCAAGTTTATTTTTCGTCGTCAATGTTGACACATTGAATCAACAGGAAATGAGTGATTTGATGATTTTGCAATGGGCATCTGGAATTTGACAAAGTCCCCTCATTTCCTCACCTCGAAGCCCCTATGTCACAAAATGTCACAAAAAGAATCTGTTCTTGGCAATTGCGGCGAGCTTTCAGCCATGAATCCACAATGACTGTGCAAGGACTGTGCAAGGACTGTGCAAGGGTAATGCAAGAGAACTCCCGGATCGGCACGCCAGAATGACACTCACGGAAATCAGCTCTTTCAAATGAACTCACCGATCAGTGCGACTTGTCCCTTTTCGCTTTGAACGTGAACCAACTACACTGGCACACTATGACTTTCGAAATTGATTCTCAACAGGAAGCTGCAGGTAACATAGTGAAGTACGATGTTTATGGCGTTGGAAACGCGCTCGTTGATATTCAGGTCAATGTCTCTGATGAAACGCTGAAGAAACTGGATTTTCAAAAAGGCATCATGACTCTCGTCGATGAAGAAGTCCAAACCGAAGTTCTCGCTGAGATTTCGGAAAGCGATGTCTCGCAGTGCGCTGGAGGCTCGGCAGCCAATACGATGATGGGGGTTGCCGACTTTGGAGGCCAGGCTGCTTACAGTTGCAAGGTTGCCCATGATTCAATCGGAGACTTCTATCTGAGCGATCTTCGTGAGCGTGGTGTTGCTATCAATATTGAATCTGGTAGCGGTCAAACCGGAACGTGTGTCATTTTAATCACCGATGACGCAGAGCGGACGATGCTCACCTGTCTGGGAGCCTCCACATCCCTCGGGCCGGATGATGTCGAAGAGGAAGTGATTCGCCAATCGAAGTACGTTTACATCGAAGGATATCTCTTTACGCAAGAGCCAACGCGCTCAGCGGCGCTTCGTGCGATTGAACTGGCCAAAAAGAACAACGTCAAGGTTGCTTTCACAGTGAGCGACCCGTTTCTGATCCAATACCACAAAGACGAATTCTGGGAACTCATTAAGAATTCCGTTGATCTTGTTTTCTGCAATCTCGAAGAAGCCCGCGCTCTCACAGGCAAACATGATTCGATTGATTGTGCACATGTGATGCACCAACACGCCGAAAACGTCGCGTTGACGCTTGGTCCTAATGGATCATTGCTCATGCACAACGGCGAGACCATTGCGATTGAAGGCGTCACGGTTGACGCGAAAGATACCACAGGAGCTGGCGACATGTATGCCGCCGGAATTCTCTATGGCATCACGAATGGACTCACCTGGAAGCAGTCGGGGCATCTTGCCTCACATGCTGCTGGACAGATTGTTTCTCAATTAGGTGCGAGGTTCAGCGAGTCGTTCTCGGCAGAGGAACTTCAAAAAATCATCGCTGAAGCATAACAAAAGGGCCCCCAGGCATGGCGACGTTTGCCATCGGTGATATTCACGGATGTTGGACTGCACTGGAAACTTTGCTGGAGCAGGTTCCCATTCAGGAAGATGATCTCGTCATCACCTTGGGGGATTATGTTGATCGAGGTCCAGAATCTGCTCGCGTTCTCGATTGGGTGATGAATCAATCTGCGAACGAACGATTCATCGCCCTGCGCGGGAATCATGAACTGATGATGCTTGCGGCATCGAAAGCACAAATGAACCCCGAACACTGGTTGGCTTGTGGCGGATCGGAAACGCTCACGTCGTACCAGCAAACAAGCCAGCGACGAATCCCCAATATTAAAGACATTTCTCCTCAGCATCTCGACTTCATCAAGTACGACCTGAGACCTTATCACGAAACGGAGACTCACATCTTCGTGCATGCTTACGTTTACGAAGACGCAGCACTCGACGATCAGGATGAGTCTGCGCTCTACTGGGAGCGTTTCGATTTAATCAGACCGCATAAATCGGGGAAAAAAGTAATCTGTGGTCATACTGCTCAAAGGAGTGGTCTTCCCGCAAATCGACAACATGCTGTTTGTATTGATACTTGGGTCTATGGAGATGGCTGGCTGACCTGTCTGGAGGTAGAATCAGGTCAGTATTGGCAAGCGAATCAAAAGCGAAAACATCGATCTGACTGGCTGGAAGTTTAAGGCAAAGTCAACACTCCCGATAAACAGGATTGTGAATCGCTCAAGTGAGCGAACAACGAGGAACTACGTCAATGAATTTGAAAATTGTCTCTTTCGTTCTAGTTTCACTTGCTCAGGTGTCCTGCCTCTTCGCCGAAGCTGCCGAGCGGCCGAACATCATCTTCTTTCTCTCGGATGATCAACGTGCCGACTTGCTGGGCTGTGCAGGACATCCGATTCTCAAAACCCCAAATATCGACCAACTTGCAGCTCAAGGAACCCGTTTCGAAAATGCTTTCGTGACAACATCCATTTGTGCAGCCAGTCGAGCAACAATCTTAACCGGTCTCTGGGAACGCTCGCACAAGTACACATTCGGGACACCTCCGATTGCTGATGAGATAGTCCGCAACACCTATCCGGTTGTCCTGAAGCAGGCGGGATACCGAACTGGGTTTGTTGGGAAGTTTGGGGTGGGTGTCGCGAAGGGAATGACCGAAGAAATGTTCGACTCATTCGTTCCACTGAACCGAAATCCGTACTTCAAGAAACAGCCCGACGGAACGAAACGTCATCTGACGAACATCACTGGTGACAAGGCGATTGAATTCATTCGCAGCTGTGACGCAGATCAACCGTTTTGTTTGTCGGTCAGCTTCAACGCGGCTCATGCTGAAGACAGTGACAAGAAAGATCATTACCCATGGCCACCTGAAGAAGATGGCCTTTATGAAGATGTCACCATTCCAGCTCCGAAGGTCGACATTAACTTCTGGAAACAGCTTCCGTCATTCTTCCACACAGCGATGCACCGGGATCGCTGGTTCTGGAGATGGGACACGCCTGAGAAGTATCAGCATAATGTCAAAGCTTACTATCGCATGATCACCGGCCTGGATCGGAACATCGGTCGGGTTCTGGAAGTCGTGGAGAAACAGGGCTTCGGAAAGAATACCGTTGTGATCTTCATGGGGGACAACGGATATTACAAAGGTTCGCGAGGGTTCGCGGGCAAGTGGAGCCACTTCGAAGAATCACTTCGTGTTCCGTTAGTCATTCATGATCCTCGCGTTCCGACTCGTGCGCGAGGACAGGTTCGCGATGAAATGGTCTTAAACGTGGACGTTCCTGCAACCATCACTCACTATGCAAAGGCAAACACGCCACAGAGCTACCAAGGGAGCGACCTTTCAGGACTCGTGGAAGGGACGGCCTTCGATGGCTGGCGGGACGATTACTTTTGTGAACATCTGATGGACCGCTTCGATATACCGAAGTATGAAGGAGTTCGCGGAAGCCGATACGTCTATGCTCGGTATTTTGAAAATCTCCCTGAAGGTGAATTCCTGCACGATCTCGAAACGGACCCGCTTCAGCTGAAGAACCTGGCGACTGATCCTCAGTATGCGGAAACATTAAAAATGATGCAGGACCGTTGTGATGAACTTCGCGATCAACTTGGTGGAGAATACTCTCTCGAAAATATCCCGACAGTAAAGTACCTCAGAGCCAAACAGCAAGAACAAAAAAAGAACAAAAAGAAGTGAGCACTCGGACGATCGCAGTTTGTGAAAAGAAATCGTTTCTCACAGCGAGTCTCGAACGAGAGTTCGCGACCGATCGAGAAATCACATTTCGGTGGTTTCCGTATGTCGACGATTTACTGAGTCACCTCAGTCGGCATTCATATGAAATTGCCATAGTCGATTTCAGTCAAGTTGACTCGCAATCTCTCACCCAGCTCGCAAACTTTGCCTGTCAGCTGCAACTCATGGTAACTTGCCCCAAAGATGATTTTGACTTCGAGTGTCTACTGCGCGAGATCGGTGTCAAATCTGTCATTCCGGTCGGAACAAACGCAAAGCAAGTTGCGCAGACAATCCAAAAAATGATTGCCAGGCCCGAGTAAAAAGGACAGGTTTCAGAATGCCAGTTTGCATCTCGTATTGATTTATTGAATTGTTTTTTTCGAGGTCGTTGTGAAGTTTTATTCGATTCTCATTGCCGTTCTATTGCTGATTATCATCGGCTTGCTCGGCTATTGGTTCCTTGTTCCGGTCAAAAATGCTCCTCCTGGAAATGACTCACCCGAGGTGACCGACCTTTCCAAGTTGACTGATGAAGAGTTACTCGCATTAGCAGAGTCACGAAATCTTGGAATCGCAGAACTGGAAAACCACCAATGGCTAGAGAGCGCAGGACGCTTTCGCAAAATTCTAAAAACGTTTCCAGAGAGCGCATTGGCGATTCAAAACCTTGCAATTGCAGAGACCTCTTTCTTCATCGGTCTCGATGCGAGTGCTGGGAAGGAAACGTCGGATTCGTCGCAAAAACGTGCGATAGAATCGATTCAACAGTTACGCCAACTCCATCCCGACGACCCGGCCAGCTATCGCTTGGAAGCGAGAGTTTATGAGAAGCAGCTTCAACCAGTGAAAGCAATTGAGCTTCTATCGGAAGCTGCAAAACTGACTCCCGATGATCCAACGATTTGGTACGAAATCTATCGAGTCTCTCAATCCAGCCGAGATGACGCCGTTCAAAAATCAGGTCGAGAGGCTCTGACCCGTTTGCATGAACTCGTTCCCGAAAATGTTTTCGCGACAATGCAGTGGGTCATCACAACCGCCCAAAGTGATGATCCCCCATTGGCTGAACTGATCACAGAGCTCGAAACATTATTGACTCCACTTGCGCCGGGAATCGAAAAACGATCGCGATACAATGTGCTGACCTTTCTTGAAAAAGCGAAAGCAAGTTTAGAGTCTGGAAATTCCGCAGCTGCAAAATCGAGCTTAATGCCGATTAAAAATATTGTGACAGCGGACGCTGTTTCGAAAAACGACTTGAATGAACTTGACGAAAACGCTTTAGAGTTCATTCAAATTGACTTCACGAAAGTGGTCGAAGAACGGCTATCGGAAGTCTTGCAAAATGTCAGCCACGACCACATTGAAGTGAAATTTGAATCCGCAGCTGAACAAGTCGACATCAGCGATGCCGTTCAAGACTTGCAAATTGTCGATTTGAATCTGAATGGCCAACTGGAGATACTGACTCTCAGCGGGACAACTTTTCGTGGACATGCAAAGACATCCCCGAGCGAGTCTTGGGTGGAACAATTCTCGGTCACTCTCGACACAAAGCCGTCACATTTCATTGTGGCGGATCTTGATTATGAGTTAACCGAGACAGCAAAGGCTGAGGCAAAGACCGGGACAAAGGCTGAGGCTGAAAACAGTGCAGCGAGCCAGAGTTCGTTGCAAGATGTCATCTTCTTCGGTGCGGAGGGAGTTCAGTTATTCAAGACCTCTCTAGCTCCTGAAACTCGGGAGATCAAACTTGAGGCAATGCCCGCGTCAACAGAATTGAACGAGCTGAAGGATGTGACTCATGTCGTCGCGTCAGATCTCAATAATGATGGAGATCTTGATTTGGCAGTCATTGCGAATGGAAAGTTGTCGTGCTGGAACAATCAGGGGAATTTTGAATTCAAGAAGATTCAACTGGACGAAAATGCAACAGAGATCGAGGTGGTGGACTGTCTGGCGGTCGACTGGGACCGCGATATCGACACAGACATTCTCGTCTTGCTGAGCGACGGCTCATTGGGAATTCTGGAAAACTTCAGACACGGAACGTTTCACTGGAAGCCGTTCGGGCAAAAATTCAGCCTTGGACAAGGGAAGTCTCTAGAACTTGTCGATGCCGACCGGAACGGTTCCTGGGACATCCTTGTCGGTGGAACAGAGGGGATCGAAATCTTCTACACACGTGTTCCGCAAACCGGCAACGTTCAGTTCACGAAGTCAGAAACACTTTCAGAGAACCCCACGGAATCTCTGCTCGATCTCGATTTCGACAATGACGGATTCAGAGATCTCATCTCTGTCTCATCACAGGGGATGGAGTTGCTGCGAGGCACCGCAGCCATGAAGTATCTGAACGCCAATGATGTTCTCACCGAAAAACCGGAATCGCTACGTCAAGTCCGCAAAGGAGATCTTGACCAGGATGGAGACGATGATCTCGTCCTGCTCTCCGAGGGTAAGGTGCATCTTTTCACCAACAACGGTGGGAATAAAAATAATTGGATTGATGTTTCACTACTCGCTGCCCACGTGGAGAACGAAAGCGGTTCGAGTAGCCAGCGAATCAATCATTTTGGAATTGGAAGCACCCTGGAACTTCGAGTTGGAGCACAGTTCCAAAAGCAAATTGTCCGATCACCTCAAACGAAGTTCGGAATTGGCTCAAATCCTCAAGCAGATGCAGTCCGCATTTTATGGACCAACGGAATTCCACAAAATGTGATTCAGCCAGCTGCGAATCAACTGGTCTCAGAAGTTCAAAAACTCTCCGGTTCGTGCCCGTACCTGTATACATGGAATGGAGAGGAATTCGTTTTCGTCACAGATCTATTGTGGGCCTCTCCGATTGGGTTACAGAACCCAGCTGGCGAACTTGTTCCTGCACGGCCATGGGAATATCTGAAAATCTCCGGTGAGATGCTTGCCGAACAAGATGGCAAATACAAAATCCGAATCACCGAAGAGCTCTGGGAAATCGCCTATTTCGATCAAGTCAAACTGATCGCGATTGATCATCCCGAAGAGATCAATATCTATTCAAACGAGAAAGTCGGACCGGGATCAATCTCTGAATACAAACTGCACCAGGTTCGGAATGAACGTCTCCCTGCTTCCGTGGTCAACCACGTTGGTAGAGACCTGATGGCTGAGATTCGTCAGCAAGATGGCCACTATGCCAAACCGTTCGAGAAGAGATTGATGCAGGGCTACACCGATGACTCGTTCATCGAAATCGATTTTGGGCTGACCGAGAAACCGGAGCAACTGACGCTTTTCCTTACCGGTTGGGTACGTCCAACTGACACCGGATTGAATGTTGCGATTCATGAAAACTCACAGTTACGAGGTCCGGCTCCGCCTTCAATCCTTGCCCCGAATGAAAGTGGTGAGTTTGTTGAAACGATTCCTTATTGTGGATTTCCCGGCGGAAAGACAAAGACAATTGCCATCGATCTGACCGAGGCATTTCTCACAGACGATTATCGAATTCGTCTTGCGACCAGTATGGAACTTTACTGGGACAGAATTTTCTTTTCGACAGAATCGTTGACTGACGAGTATGTCAGCCAAACGCTCACCTGTACCTCCGCAGAATTACACTACCGCGGAGTTTCCGGAATCGCATTTGGTCCCAACAACGCACCCGAGAAATTCCTTTACAATGAAACGATTCAGGTGACCCCCTGGGCTGCTATTGACGGAAAGTTAACCCGTTATGGCGATGTTCGTGAGTTGATTGAAGAGACGGATCACAAGCTTCTGGTCATTGGTGCAGGAGATGAAATGATCATGGAATTCGATCTTCCAGAGCAACCACTTCGACCGGGATGGAAACGAGATTTTATCCTTCATAATGTCGGTTGGGACAAAGATGCAAACTTGCATACGGTCACGGGAGAAACGGTAGGGCCGCTCCCATTTGTCGGGATGGAGTCGTACCCTTACGATCACATTCAGGTGGCCCCTCATCCTCAAGAATATCTGGAAACCTACCAGACCCGTGAATTGCCTACCGAAGATTTTTGGTCAGTCCTTCGCCGATCTTCACTTGATGAGCTAAAATCCTCCGAACCGATTCGATCAAAGTAAACGACTGGCAAGAGCTCAGCGATATGTCCAACTGGACCATTGTTTCGTCTGGATCGACGGACCAACAATGGGAGAACGGCAACAAGGACTTAAGTCTGTCTTCGCGGTTTTCGAGTCTAATCCGGCAATTGTCAATTGGCCACTTTTGCTCATCGGGAACTCCGTACTCCAGAGTCTTTCACATCGGTACGGAAAATCAAAACTTCACGTTTTTTATCCAGTGAGTACTTCATGTTCTCTCGAAACATTATTGCGTTCATGTTTGCTTCCAGCATCGCTTCTCTTGGCATTGCGCAAGATCAGTTGGTGTACCCGCTGGATGTGGCAGTCGGCCCGGAGGACTCTATCTACATCGCTGATCGCAAGTTGCCAGGGATCTGGAAAGTCGTTGACGGGAAACTGGAAATCTTCTTCAAAGGCTCGAAAACATTTCGGACACCGCTCAACGCTATTCGCTGTGTAGTAGTTGATGACGATGGAACCGTGTATGCAGGCGATTCGGCCACACGCGAGGTCTATTCGTTTTCAGAAGATCGAAAGCCACTCCCTCTTACACAGGGGCACATTGGAATTGCAGCGGACCTGTTGATTGATGGAGATCACCTCATCGTTTCCGATTTGGAAACTCAACGCATCTGGACATTTCCAAAAACTGGTGGAAAACCTGAAGAAGTCGCCGTCATCGCTGCAGTGAGAGGATTGGCGAAAAATGAAAGTGGAGAGCTCATCTGCGTGACCACGCTCCAAGATCCGGTTCGGAAGATCAGTCAACAGGGAGAGATTGAAAAACTGATTACTGGGCGCCCGTTTCAAATGACACATCACTGCGTGATTGCGGGGGAAAATATTTACATCGCTGACAATTATGCGAACACAATCTGGAAAGCAGAACTCTCTCCGGGAGCCAAGCCGGAGGCGTACGTCTCCGGGGCACCGATGCAAAAACCTGTTGGGTTATGCCGATACAAAGAGGGTTTTCTAGTTGCCGACCCGCATGCCAGACAGATCTTCGTGATCGACAAAGAAGGCAAAGTTTCGCCACTCCTCTCCCAGACTGGATCGAATTGATTCAATTGGAAATTTGAATGCGTGCATTCTTTCGTTCACGTGCAACTTGCTCATCCCAAAGCGTTTTGGAGAGAGCTTTCACAACCTGTGCACGAGCATCTTCGAGACTGAGGTCTCCGTCATTGCGTTCATGAACCTTCACGATATGAAGCCCAAAGGGACTTCGAAATGGTTCACTGATTTTCCCCGGTTGAGTTTCAAACGCCACTGCAGCAATCGGCTCTGCAACGCGACCGTAATACTCAAAGGTCCCCAAGTCTCCCCCCTTGGCCCCAGAGGGACTGTCGGAATGCATCTTTGCAGCCTCTGCAAAAGTCAACTTTTGAGCCACAATTTCTTCGCGGAGTGTTTTAAGTTGCTTGAAGTTTTCCTCATCACTTGTGCCAGTTGGAGTCCGTTTGAAAATTTGTGATGCCTTGATTTCCGTACCATCAAAGTGAGTCTTGTTTGTCTTCCAAAATTCTTGAATTCGTTTTTCCGTGAGAGTCCGCGTGACGTGAGCATTCCAGGCGAGTTGGAGAGCAATCATGTCAACGAGTGAGTCTTCCTGAAGCCCAAGTGAGCCCAGCACTTTTTCGAGGTCGTCGCCTTTGCTTTCAACGAGTTTTCGAATTGCGTTCATTCGTTCGTCGATCAAGACCTGTTCTGCAGTCACGTTTCGTTTCTTTAAGAACTGCTTGATCAGTTCGCGATCAATCAGTTGCTCAATCAGTTGATCTTGAGACTGCGGCGTTGGAGTCGCAGCCAATTGTTTTTGGAAGAACTCAATCTGCAAATCTTTTCCCGTGATCTTGCGAGAGTTCACAGTTGCGACGATTTCGTCTGCAAGATTGCTGGGTTCAGCAGAGTGGGCACTCACGGTGAGTAGACTGAGTAACAAACAAGATGTCCAGATACGCATTGCTGCCTCGTGCTAGAGCATTTTGGGAAATCATGTACGCGTTCTGTCTCGTGTGTACAGCGTTTCCCTGATGAAAGGCGGTTTTCAGGAACCGAATCAACATCAGTCTGGTCAAGTATTTTTATAGCAGCCTCAAAAGGCTTTAAATTGAACCTTCGACTGGGGCGGACGTTGTCTCATTTATTCCGTTGGGCTGGTCCTGGAGGTGACCTTCCGGTTCGTCGACAAGTGCAATGACCGTTTGACCAGCCTTTGGGGAGTGTTGTTCTGTATCAAGTACTGTCAACTTTCGATTCTGCGAGATGAAAAGCGGGACCGCTGTGCCACCGTAAGCTTCCTGGAAGTTTTCAAATGTGAACTCAGGAGTCAGCTTCGTCACCTTGATCACCGCTCCGGAATCGATTCTGTCACTCAGTCGTTGATAGCTGAACTCGTCACCAAAAAGAAATCTTGCTCGCAGGTAAGATGTCGAGTTCTCTTGTTTTTCAGCGCGCCGCCAAGGAGTCAGCTGAAAAACATTTGCTCGCCCAAAAAGTCCTGAGAATTGCATTGCGCCCATCGAGTTGACTTCATCGTTCTGAGTCAAAGCGATGAGTCGTCCAATCCCGCCGAGATCAAGTTCGTTGACCGCATTTTCATTGAGGATATCTTTGCTGGAAGTTCGCAAGCCCTCCATTCTGGCTGTCGAAATATTCCAGCGATTGGTGTCGACGAGCATCACTGGGTAATTCGCTTCCTTGATGGCATGGCCAATCGCTCTTGCGAGTTCATTCGCTCCCAGAATCAGCACTCCTTGTGGATCAGATGAAGCCAAGCCGAGGTAGCGCGCCAATGGAAACGCAGTGAGCCCGTAAACGACGACGGTTCCGACGATCAATAAAAATGTGGCGGGCACGAGCCCCTTTCCATCGGGACCAAGGTGAATGGCGAAAACCGAGGCAACGGCCGCAGCGACGATTCCACGTGGTGCGAGCCAACTCAAAAACAGCTTTTCTTTGTTCGTCAGATTCGAATTCCATGTCGAAATGAAAATCGCTGCAGGCCGTACAAGAATAATCATGAAGACGACAAAAGCTGGCCCTCGCCAGCCGAGTTCTGCAAAGGAACTGATTGGCACACGTGCTGCCAGCAAAATGAACAACCCGGAAATCAGCAGTAGACTCAAGCTCTCCTTGAACTCGATAATATGTTTGAGAGTCACCCCTGAGTTGGCCATCATCACTCCCATCAGCGTGACGGCGACAAGCCCCGATTCTTCTTGTAAAATGTTTGAAACGGCAAACGAAAGCAGGACGAACAACATGGTGACCAATGCTTCCAGATGATCCGGAATTGCATGTCGCTTCAGGAAGAAGATTAACAACAAGGCTGCCAGTGCTCCAGAACCACCGCCATAAAGAATCGTCCAGAACAAATTCTCTAAGGCGATCATTGTTCCTTCGTTGACTCCGGTATCAAGAAACGCACGGTGTGCTTCGAAAACCAGAACCGCAAGTACAGCGCCGATCGGATCGATGACGATCCCTTCCCAACGTGCGATGGCACCGACCTGTCCGATCGGTCGAATTTGACGAAGAATGGGGCCAATCACAGTTGGGCCGGTCACGACGAGAATCGCACCAAGAAGAACAGAATTCGGCCCTGTAAACCCAAGGATGATGTAGGCGCCCAATGCACCGAGTATCCAGGTGACCAGCACACCAATTGTCAGTAAGTAGCTGAGAACAGAGCCGATCTCCTTCAGGTCTGAAAGCTTGAGTGAGAGACTCCCCTCGAACAGAATGATGGCGACGCTCATCGAGACAAATGGAAAGAGAGTCTCTCCAAGAAGCTCGTCTGGATTCACCAGATGAAAGACTGGCCCAGCGAGGAAACCTGCTCCCAACAGTAATAAAATCGATGGAAGTCGAATCCGCCATGAGAGCCATTGCGCTCCCGTTCCGAAGACGAAGATACTGGTCAGTGCGATGAGTGCGGCATGTTTTTCGAAAATATGTTCAAGCACGTTCGTTCTATTCGGTTCTATTCAAATTGGCGGTGTAGGGCAGTGTGATTCTCTACGATTCATCTTCGACGCTTTTGAAATCAGGAACTCAATGGCTCGCAGGGTACTGAATCCGGAAGGATTTGTTTAGCAGAAAGCCTAAACTGACGCTTCACTTTTTGAAACTGCCAGATGCACGTAAAGTAAGTTAAAAACAGGGTTTACCAGCATTGATAATACAGAGAGAGACTTCGAAACCACGATAATTTCGCATGATTTTCGCCCTCTTGTTTTCGGAACTCGAAAACTTGGATCAAATGACCGGTACATTCAAAATGATGAGTATTCTCTCGTTTTTCAGGGTTGCATTTCTTCGATTTCAATAAATCACCTGCCAACTGCTCAACCGCCTCCCTCACAAACATAAACACACTCTTGTGCCCACGAGAGCAGTTTGCTGTACCGTGTGCCCGTGAAGAAAGCATTTCTTTCATAAACTTGCTGTTCGTCACGAGGCAGGTCACGTGAATCTTTATCGAAATGCGATCGTGGTATTTTTCTCACAATCCATTTCGGTAGCATGTTTGAAAGACAGGTTTCTCGAAGGAGAGGGAGCTGTCGAACGGCGTCGGCAATAGCAAGTGCTCAACATCCAGAGAGAGTTATTGCCAGAGAGATTCCGCGGCAGTCACGACGCGAGCGTCACGCTGGTCAATCGCCCGAGTCCAAGCGGTTCGGCGTTCGCGGATTTTTTCAAGCCCGGTTGTGTAGCACGTTTTGTGTTCCAACTTCAAAGCATCGAGCACGTATTGCTCAGCGATGTCATATTCTTGCTTTCGGGCAGCTGCAATGGAGAGGTTAAACATTGCCGCATGATTCTTTGGGTTCTGTTGAATGGCTTGAGTCCAGTGGTCTTCTGCCCCGTTCCAGTCCCCTTTTTCGACAGCCTTCAAACCTTTCCTCACAGACGCGGACCCTTTTGTCCAGAAGTCGCAACTTGCGAATTTCATTTCACAATCCGTTTCGTGAGGAGCCAGCATTTTAACGACTTCGTCAAGGCACTGGCCTGTCAGCATCTGAAGCACTTCTCCTTGTGTCGGAAGATCTCCCTGATCGTTGACCTGCTCACCCTGATAATTTTTTGAAACCTGTTTGGCTGCTCGAATCTCACCCGTTTCAACATCAACGAGTCGAAACGCAATGGTCACGCTTCCCTCTCGTCTTACGACCTGATTAAAGTCAATGTCGATTGCACTGTTCGCTGATGGCGAATTACCCTCAGGATCTGCCTGACTGAAAATGTCCACGTCGATGTCCGTTGCACCGAGGACCAGATCATCACATCGATATTCAATGATATTGCCCACAATCACACCGTCGACATTGGCTTTGTGGGCAGCAGCGAGGACTCCCTGAAGCGAACTCCCTTCGGAGTAACTTGCTGTTTGAATTTCTGAAGTGAGTTCAGATCGGTCGACAACCGTGTAGAATCGATTTTCCCAAAGCCGATTGGAAAGGACAGCTGCGATGGCTTCACCCTGTTCACCGGAGAAGTCAGCGACGGCAATGCGATTCATTCCAGCAACGTCAATTTCAGCAGGTTCCAAACAGGTCACAACTGCGGTATGAGCGCAGCCTGTCAGGGAACAGAGTAAGATGCAAAAAATTGCCGAACGCATTCGGTAATGCCAATTTCAGAATAAAGAATGAGATCGAAACGTGCAGACGGATTACGGCATCGCCTTCCTCGGAGAAATCTCGCATGAGGAAAATGTGATGAATCTCCGAGTATTTTCGAGTACCAGTAGTACGGCTTATATCGGACGATTTCCGGTCGTTGCAATCTGTTTAATGATGCGAATTCGTAAAGATTTCACCAATATGAACGCCACATGAACACTGCTTCTGACCAAAATCGACCTCAAGTGAACCGACTTTTAGTCGGGATCATCGCCATTCTTTGCCTCATTGCCGGGGCAATCATTTCGTTGAATTACCCCGAAGAGAGCTTCTGGGGAGGGAGCTTTGTTCGAGTTGGGTTGCTGATGGCGGCGTTTTGGTACGCAGCTCCAACGAAAGGAAGAGCGGCTGCTTGGGCGAATGTCTCGCCCTGGATGATCGTGGGTGTGGCAGCGTTGTTGTTACTCATTGTTCGGCGACCACGTATTCTGATCCCCTTTGGAGTGGCCCTTTTTGTCTTAGGTTTCATCGTCCCGAAACTGCTGGGCAAGCCTCGTAAGCAATGAATAAAACTAGACTTAAGAAATATCGTCCAAGTCGAGTGGCAGCTGAGATTGATCATTTTCCATATTGAGCAAACGTCGCTTCATCGTCAGACCTTGTGGAGCGGAAAACCCTCCCAGTTTCCCGCCAGAGCCAACAACGCGATGGCAGGGGATGATGAGCGGCACGCAGTTTTTTGCCATTTGGTTTCCAACAGCACGAGCTGCTCCCGCTGAACCTGCACGTGCAGCGAGTTCGGCGTAAGTCACTGTTTGGCCATAACCGACTTTCAAAAGTGCATGAACCACTTTCTGCTGAAACGGTGTTCGTCTCCCCAGCGAAGTTGGAATTTTCGAAAGATCGACAGATTCTCCGAATGCAAAAGCGAGCAGCAATTTTTGCGAGTCTTTCCACCATTTCGGAGGTGTACTGTTGGATAGTTCGTATTCTTCGGAAATCAGCTCCAGAACCTCTTCTTCTGCAGAGTGTCCAAAGTGGAGACGTTCAATTCCTTCGGGCGTCATGACGACACCAAACCAACCCAACCCAGACTGAAACGTGACTGTTGACTTGCATTGAATCAAACCTTGTTGATCCGTCGGGTTCTCTTGACGTGTCAAAGTTGCCATGAAATCGCCTCTTTTGATTGTTGCCTTGTCTCACGATAGAATACCGTGTTCCCCACGATCTTTGCCATTCACACAACCTGCAACCACCAAGTTCACACCGTTTCCTGGTGAGCGACGGGAGAATTCATGAACATCTATGATTCACTTTCCGACGATTATTTCGTCAATATGAATCTCTACACAGAAATGCCTCTCCCTTCTCAACGAGAAACCGTTCTCGAATTCTTTGGACGTTTTCAAAAGTCGTATCCCACGATGAGAAACTTCTACACCCGCGACAGCGGGGCGTTCGTGCTGGAAGAAGACAAAGACCAGCCGAGCTATCGTTGGGTCAACATCGAAGAACGACGAATATGTAGTAGCTGCGTGAATCCAACCACGATTGATGATGCCGTTCCGCAGCATGCGTTGGCACTTGAACTTGCTCCATATATGTTGTCTGTGAGTCCATTGGATTGCGAAGCTCTCGATTTTCTCATCGGGTTCGATTTCCTTTACCGAGGTAATCATGACGAGTTGGTCGCTGAAGCACTCGGAATGGGACCGGCGTTCGACGGTGTCCTCGGTATCGAAGGGGCACGTCCACTCAACTTTGAGCCATCCGTCACGATGGCGTTGACGGACGATTGTCGCCGACAGGCTCGGCTGATGATCGAGACTCGGACAAACGCTTATCAGGTCCGTCGTGAGGACTACACTGAAGAACCGATCAGCGTTTACTTTACGATCCGTCAGTACGGAAGTTTGCCGCACAATGGAAGCTTTGTCGAAACTCTCGATGAACTTCGCCAGGACTGTGAGCGACTTCTCGAAAAGCATGTCATCGAACAAGTTCTCCGTCCGTTGCACCTCGCAATTTCGCAAAAATGATGCGACTTTCGGTGTTGAGCAGTCGCTTCTCAGGCATCTCTTTGTTGCTGTTCCCCACCAGATTCGCTATCACAGCAACTTGCCCGGTTTGCACTGAAATTTCGGAAATCACAGTCGTACGAGAGACTGCGAACACCGATATGAACTCATAATTCCATCGCAACAATTCTTTGCCCATTTCGGCGTTGCGTACGAATTTTCATCAAAACACGACAGACTCATCATTTGAATCGCATCGCGAGCAGCTAACGGAAAGAAGGAGAAGAGAGTGGCCGCAGGGAATGGAGCCACCGCCGAATCAAACGGAAACGGCGATGCTGATCAATTACAGTTTGTATCCATCAGCGACGAAACACGTCGTCGATATCTGAACTATGCGATGTCGGTCATCATGTCGCGCGCGCTCCCCGATGTGCGAGATGGTCTCAAGCCGGTGCAGCGGCGAATTTTGTACGTCATGTACAACGAGTTGCGACTGACTCCGGATGCGAAATTCGTCAAGAGTTCACGAATTGTGGGTGACACGATCGGAAAGTTTCACCCACATGGTGATCAGGCGATTTACGACGCGTTGGTGAGACTTGCGCAAGACTTTACCTACCGGGAACCCCTTGTGCATGGGCAAGGAAACTTCGGAAATGTGATGGGGTTGCCTGCGGCGGCATCTCGATACACCGAAGCGAAACTGATGCCGATCGCTGAACAGTTGATGTCGGAATTGCGGTACGACACCGTCGAAATGCGTCCGACATACGATGCCTCGCGTACTGAGCCGGTTGTATTGCCGTCGCAATATCCAAACCTGTTGGTGAACGGCACGCAGGGAATCGCTGTCGGGATGGCGACGAATATTCCGACACACAACCTGAGTGAAGTGATCAAGGCAGCTACGTATTTAATCGACCATCCCGACGCGACGGTTGCTCGACTGCGAAGGTATATCAAAGGTCCTGATTTCCCACTTGGTGGGCGAATTGTGACCGATGCAAAAGAGCTTAAAGCGATTTACAGCGAAGGTCGCGGAAGCATCAAGGTCCGTGCGGAATGGAGGTTTGATAAAGAGAAGCGAAAGGAAGTGAAAAACCGGCTGGTGATTTTCTCGATCCCCTATGGAGTTGAAACAGGCGGTCTCGTCAACTCGCTGGGCGATATTCGCGACTCCCGAAAACTTCCACAACTTGTCGAAGTTGCTGACGAATCGGATGGCGAACAAGGTTTGCGAATCGTTCTGCATATCAAGAACGGCATCGACCCAGAAACCGTGATGTCTTATCTCTACAAGCATACTCGGCTGGAAGAAAACTTTGCGTATAACGCAACGTGTCTCGTCCCGGATGAGCATGGCGCGCTGCTTCCCCAACGTTGCTCTCTGCTGGAATTGCTGCAGCATTTTCTCGATTTCCGCTTCGACACGGTTCGCAAGCGTTTCGAGTATTTGCTCGCTCAACTGGAAAAACGAATTCACATCCTCAACGGATTTGTCATCGTTTTCGACGGACTGGAAAAAGCTCTTAAAATCATCCGCAAAAGTTCTGGAAAACAGGACGCTTGCCAAAAACTGATCAAAGAGTTTCCGCTTGATGAAGAGCAAGCGACCGCGATTCTCGAACTTCAGTTGTATCGTATTTCTTCGCTCGAAATTGGCCGCATTCGCGAAGAGCTCGAAGAGAAAGAAACTGAAGCAAATCGAATTCGTAAAATTCTTGGATCAAACAAACGGCTCTGGAAAGAAGTTCAGAACGAGCTGAATGAAATCGAGAAGAAATTCGGGAACAAACGCCGAACCGCGATTGGGTCTTCTGAAGAAATCAGCGAATTCGATCCGCAGGCGTACATCGTGCGAGAGAACACGAACATTGTCCTCACCGCGGAAGGTTGGATCCGGCGGCTTGGGAAAATCTCAAGCATTAAAAAATTGCGAGTGCGTGAAGGGGATGATGTGATCGGGGTCTATCCGACATCGACCTTAGAGCACATCATACTATTTTCCAGCGACGGAACGGCATACACCTTGCCAGCAGACCAGATCCCCCCCTCGACCGGTTACGGAGAACCACTCGCCAAGCACATCAAGCAGAGCGATGGATCGGCGATCATCACCGCACTCTCAACCGATTCAAGATTTACTCCCGAAGACATCGAATACAAAGACTATCCTCCTGAACCGTATCTCTTTATCGCCACTGCGCAAGGACAGGTGATGCGGTTATCGCTCTCCGCATTCAGGACAGCTTCGACAAAAAATGGACGGAAGTATTGTCGACTCGCCAAAGGAGATCGCGTCATTCATGTTGAGATCATGGGAGAAGAGGACACCGTCTTCCTGATTTCGAAAGCTGCTCGGTTAATCCACTTTTCGGTCGCAGATGTACCGATCCTCAATGGTGCAGGGAAGGGCGTGCGGGGCCTGAAGCTCTCTGATCCAGATGACGAAGTCTTAGCTGCGAAGCGATTAACTCGTCCGGGAGATGTCCTTAAAGTCATCAATGAGAACGGTAAAGAGCTCAGTTTCGGTCAACTGAAGTACACCGTGACCGGCCGTGGCGGAAAGGGTGTCAAAACCAGTCAACGGACTGGAATCCAGGAAGTCGTTCGACCAGAAATCGAACTCGTCGACTGGTCAGAGATTGACGACAATTAAGAAACCTGAAAATTTCACATCTATTGAGGTCAATGCGAGTTGCTCTCTCGTTCGCCCGGGAACAACGAGTTACGTCAAAAAAATACCGCCTGTTCACACAGCAGGTAACGAATAAAATACAGGAATGCTGCTCCAGTACCGCCACATCAATCATCTCTGTCCTGAAAAAGACAATTCGATTCCGCGACTGGTACTCACCCCAATGCCACTTTACACTTTGATTTCAAATTTTTCTGAATCCTCATCCTCAACTCCTAGTCTCTAAGTTCATGTTGCTGCAAATTCTCAAAGCGAAACTTCATATGGCAGCCGTCACTGAGACGGAACTGCATTACCATGGCAGCGTGACGATTGACCGCGACCTGATGGATGAGATCGGTTTCTTGCCGTACGAAAAAGTCATGATCTCCAATTGCGAGTCCGGGATTCGTGCTGAAAGCTATATTATCCCCGGAGCACGTGGGTCAAAGGTAATCAAGATGAACGGGGCATTGGCCCATCTTGCCAGTGTCCATGATCGCGTCATCCTGATGACGTTTGCGTCCTTAGAGCCAGAAGAAGTGGAGTCATTCGAGCCGCAGGTCGCGATTCTCGATGAGCACAACAACATCATCGATCGATTTTCCGGCCAAGTTACCGACGAGGGCTGAGCCCTTTCACCTCATGGCATCTCCTGGAAAACTTGAGAACTGTCGGAAAACTCCTGGATCTGTAGCATTTTTCGAATCGGTGTTCGCGTTCTGCCTCGTGGTCTATAATCAGACTCTTGATGAAAGACGTTCTGTACGGCCACGGAAATACAAAAATGTTCGAGACAATTGGTGACTCTTCAAATGGCATTCAATAAAACACTCGCTGTCACCGATGAGTCCAATCTGAGCAAGGCTCTCGAAGAAGAGTTGCGAACCTTCGTTGCGGTGATGGACGTGCGGCGTCTCACTCGCTGCGGCGGGCATGCTTCTGACCCCGAACTCCACTCTTTCCAGCAAGCTGTCATTGGTGAGAAGGGTGAAGTGAACGTGGAAATTACAATTCAGTTCAACGATGGCGCAGCCCTTGATTGTTCCGGGCAATGTGGCGGCGAGGTTGTACAGCGAACAGAAAAGCTACTGGTTACAATCAATCGTCAGACTGGAAATGCTCGTTGGGAAACGACGGATCGCGTCATCAGCAGCGAAGATTGAGCTTGCAGGAATCCAGCAGCAAAGCTGGATCAAAGCCAAATCAAACGTGATTCAATCCAAAAACCTCTACTTCTACCCCTTCAGAATAGACAGCATGGTCTGGCTTGCGGCCAGGAAGCTCTAACGGGTGGAGTCCAAGAATCTCCTCGCTGTATTCCGAAAGTTCAGCCGTTTGGATTTGATACGGCGTGTGATGAACCTGCCCGCTTGCGAGTTGCCCCATCTTGAGCTCAGTGAACAGGATGTATCGCTCGACGAGAAAGAAATCGAGAGTTCCCTCGACAGCTGCCGAGGCTGCCCCGGTTCCCCGATATCGAAAATAATGAGTTTGCTTTTTCGAATCATTATAGCGGCGGCAGGAGTATTTAATCCAGTTCGCCGAATCTTCTGTGGCGGTCAGCTTTCCCCAGAAGTAAGGAAGTCTGAAGAAAGTTATCCCGAATCGGGCAGCGAGCCAACGGTTCGCATCGAGTGAAAGAAACCAAACGCCGGGGAGACCGTTTTCATCGTATGCATAAGTTCGAACGTTCAGCTCCAGAAAGTTCGAAACATAAGGAACAACTGGAGACCAAACAGGTCGAATGCTTCTCATATAAAATGGAACAACACCGACCCAGGCAGAGTCCTGATACGTATCAACCGTTAAGCCGGGAGGAAGCAACTTCTGTATTTCGGCGGGATCAAAACGCCAATGAAGAAAGAGCAACTTCTGCCACGTCTGAAACATGACCGGCTTCTCATCTGGTCTTCGTTGCAACTGCTTGCGTTGTTCAAAGCTCGGTTGTACGACGGTCATGTCAAAATGTCATGTCTGAATGTGCTTTGTGGTCAACAGTGGAACAGGTGAGGTCTGTTGCTTGTGACAGCGAGAAAGTTTCTCTACCGTTTTTCATAGAAGATCAGTTTGTCAATTGAATCCTATCCACGAGACAGACCGCGAATTCGACCTCAATAATGTTTGAGAATGATGATAGTTCGATAACCGAGATTCAGGTCACGAGTTCACAGGGATTTTTAGCTTCTCTTCAAAAATTTCACCCCGGTGATTCTCGCTTTGGTTGCCGTCAACGGAAAGTCGAGGCCAATAATTCCTGCATCACCGCAACCTACCAACTCTACGCAGCTTATCATTTCCTTGAGAAGCCTCAGCAACTTTAACGAGTCAATCAGATCGGTTTTCAGGAAATCGAACGTCCAGCGACGTTGACCATTCAACCCGATTTCAAAAAGTGTTATCACGAACACCACGACGTTTGTGTCGAGTCATTCGGAGCGGAACCTACCGTGGCTGAATGGCTTTTCTTCTCGAGTCATATTGGAATTGTGATGTCTCCTTCGTTACGGCTCATCTTCGCTGTCCATAATCATCAGCCGGTCGGCAATTTTGATGGTGTCTTTGAACAAGCGTGCCGGGAAGCCTACGAGCCGTTCTTGGATGTCATGGGCGAATTTCCTGACATCCCGGTAACAATGCACATTTCGGGAAGCCTGCTCGAATGGCTGCAGGTCAATCGAACTGAATATCTGGATCGGATCAAAGAGTTTGTCCGTCTGGGACAGTTGGAAATCCTAGGTGGTCCGTACTTCGAGCCGATTCTGGCATCCATTCCCAGCCGAGACCGCGTTGGACAAATACAAGCCTACGTTCAGCACCTTGAACAGTTCTTCGATACGACCGTTCGCGGAATGTGGGTTCCAGAGCGAGTCTGGGAGCCATCCTTTACCAGCGACATTGTTGACGCAGGAGTCGAGTACACGATCCTTGACGATTCACACTTTCGCTGGGCAGGGTTTTCAGATGATAAGCTGCACGGGCACTACTTAACCGAGAACGAAGGCCGCTTACTGAGCGTGTTTCCCGACGACGAAACATTGCGATACACCATCCCATGGTCAGACCCTGAAGATACTATTGATTATCTAAAAAATCTGGCTGAGCGATTTCCCGGAACGATCGCTTCCTTTGGGGATGATGGAGAAAAGTTCGGTTCCTGGCCGGGGACGCACTCTCACGTTTATGGTGAGAAGGATTGGCTGCGACGTTTCTTTTCCACTCTTCAGGAAAACTCAGAGTGGCTGCAAGTTGTCACGATGGGACAAGCCGTTGACTCCGTTGCACCTCTGGGAAAAGTCTATCTTCCAAACGCCAGTTATCGGGAAATGACAGAATGGGCATTGCCGACTGAGCAACAGCCGATCTATCAGGAGGCCTTAAAGTCTCTGCAAGAGGGAGAGAACTGGGAACAGACGAAACCTTTTTTCCGAGCGGGGCTTTGGCGAAACTTTCTTGTGAAGTACCCGGAAAGTAATGAGATGTATTGCCGGTCGCTGGAAGTCAGCGACCGTTTGGAGAAACTTTCTGCTGAGCTGAAAGATTCCGATTCACTCGCGACTCTGCAAGCTGCCCGCATGGAATTGTATCGCGGTCAGTGCAATTGTCCGTATTGGCATGGTGCGTTTGGAGGGTTGTATTTGCCGCACTTGCGAAACGCGATCTATAAACATTTGATCGCGGCAGACTCTCTGGTTGAAACGCTTCAAGGTCGAAGTGGCCGCTGGGTAGATGTCTCTGTTCAGGATTATAATCTCGATGGACGCAAAGAAATCCGCTTGGCTGGTGATCGTTTCATTGCCTATTTCGCTCCTGCCCGGGGAGGGCATCTTTACGAGTTCGATGTTCGTGAGACGAAAACAAATCTGCTGAGCACCTTGAACCGGCGTCCTGAACCGTATCATCAAACGATTATTGACTCAGCCGGCATCCATGATGAAGTCGACGATATTGATTTCAACACACACGATGGTCACCGATTCAAACAGGCGGATCTTGATAAACAAATCGCCTATGACCGCTGGCCGAGAAAAAGTCTGGTCGATCACTTCCTGCGTCCGGGGACGACATTTGAAGAATTCCAACACGGAAACGGAGAAATTGGCGACTTCCTTTTAGGAGTTTATGAGACCCGCACGCGCAAGTCTGCAAAACGTGTTGAGGTCGTCATGTCCCGCAAGGGACGGATTGGAGAGCATGTTGCAGAACTGCGAAAGACAATTGGTCTCGATACGAACAATTCGAGTCAAATTGAAATTCAATATGAACTGTCTGGATTACCTGTTGGAGAGGAGATTCACTTTGCTGTGGAGTTCAACTTTGCAGGGATGGCTGCCGGACAGCCGGACCGATATTTCTACGATTCACGTGGGCAACAGGTAGGCCCGCTGGAGTCGATACTGGAACTCCCTTCCGGCGATCGCATTGGATTGGCAGACGAGTGGCTGGGAATTGATGTCGGTCTTGAATTTTCGCACCCTGCCGAAATCTGGACTTTTCCGATTCAGACCGTCAGCCAAAGCGAAGGTGGCTTCGAACTTGTCCATCAGAGTAGCACGGTCGTCCCTTTCTGGAAATTTATCGTCGACAGCTCGCAATCATGGTCAGCTACGCTTCTGCTGAACGTTGACACGTCCGCTGCCTATGCCCGTTCCTTATCGACCCTGTCGATACACTAGAACAGTTCCAATGTTTCTCTTGTCGACGAAGTACGTTTCCACAAGTCCAGACGCTGATGCCACGAGGCAAATCCTGCAAACCAATTCGAAAGATGCTCTAGAAGCATGTTTCATTTAGGTCTTCCTCAGTTTCCTGTTCAGCTCCCGGTGAGTCACCGAGGGCGACAGGGACCCCGGAAGCGTGTTTCACGGTCCTGAGAAACAAGAAAGTGTTCAGGAAGAGGCGGGTTGATGAAACCCTGTCAGCGCATAAAAAACGCCACACAAATCCATGTGTGGCGTTTTTTGTTTTGAGTGCTCTGGACTCAGCTTCGTTCGGAAGTCGTCGACTTCACTGGAATCATTCGGTCTCGACTAATTTGAGACCGTCAAATTTCCTTTCAGAGCTGCAACATAGTCAAGGGCGATATTGATTGCTTCATTGTTGTAGAAGTTTTCAGGGAAGATTGGATCTTCTGCATCGGGATCTTTTTCTTCTTCCTCTTCGTCAATCTTGTCCTCTTTGTTGGCTTTCTCGTCTTCCTCTCGCTCTTTTCGAACAGTCTCGGCGTTCAGAGAAATTTTCGTACGAGTCTTGCGTTCCAGGTAGCGGGAAACGGCTCGTTCAATTCGTTGGAAGTCTTTGTCCTGACTCACTCGTGTTTCACTGTTCTTTTGCAACGCTGAAACCACTTGAGGATTGACGCTTGAAACTTGTGAGTACTTTGCCGAACGAATTTTATCGAAAGGTAAAGCATTGTCGAGGAATGATTCTCCCAAGTCCCAATGATCAATGAGCGAAGGCAAAACGATGTCCGAGCGAACTCCTCGGTTTTGTGTACTATCACCTTGGACTCGGTAGAACTGTTGGATCGTCAGTTTCAGTTTTCCACGATCACTTGGTGTAATGAGCCGGAATGGCTGACGTGGAGAGACGTCCATGAGATTCTGAACAGTCCCTTTTCCGTGAGTGGTGGTATCACCGATGATGATCCCGCGACGGTAATCTTTGATCACACCAGCGAAAATTTCAGAGGCCGAAGCAGAGAGACGATTACAAATGACCACGAGAGGTCCGTTGTACATCACGCCCGATTCTTCATCATTCAGAATGCGAACGTATCCACTCGGCTCTTTCACTTGGACAACGGGTCCACGATCAATAAATTGACCAGAAATTTCAACAGCTTCGGTCAGTGCTCCACCACCATTGTTTCGCAAGTCAATAATCACAACATCGACTTGCTCACGGGCGAATTGTCCGAGGACTTTCGCAACGTCAGCTCCTGCACTCTTAAAGTTCGCAGCTCCACCTGAGGCTCCTGCGAAATCACGGTAGAAGGATGGCAGGCTGATGACACCAACTCGACCGGGGCGACCGACACGGTCAGCTGCCTCGATGATTTCGCCTTTGACTTCTGATTCTTTGAGTTCAATTTTCTTGCGAGTCAGTTGGATGATTTTGATTTTGCCATCTTTATCCGACTTCACCTGCAAGCGAACAATCGTTCCGCGAGGTCCGCGGATCATGCGAACGACTTCACTGAGTTTCATCTCGTAGATGTCTACAATTTCGCCTTCCGCTTGCCCGACACCGATGATTTTGTCTTTCACTTTCAACCGACCATCATCGGAAGCAGCACCACCGGGGACAATGGAAGCCACAACCGTGTAGCCGTCGTCTCCTCGCAGAGCGGCTCCGATACCATCGAGGCTCAGACGCATTTGAATCTCGAAGTCTTCCCAACTTTGCGGAGACATATACGACGAGTGTGGATCAAACACGCTGGCCAATGCGGTTAAATACATTTCCAATTGTTCGCCGGTTCCGTATTGGTTCACAGTCAGTAGCGTATTTCGATACCGTTTGTGGAGGCGTACTCTCGGATCGATATCGTCTGCTTCGTCTTTCTCTGCCTCTGGATCTTTGGCAGCCTCTTCTGCGTTCAACTTAAACAGAAGGAGGTCATGTTTGACACGACGGCGCCAACGGTCATCGAGCTCTTCTGTCGATTTCGCCCAGGTCACCTTTTTCGGGTCGGTTTCTAATTCCTCGTCGATTGTGAAATCATGCTCTTTCTCAACCCACTCATTGGCGACACCCATTTGACGAGTCAGACGCTCTTTGTAGACCTCGAACAATTTGTACGCAAACGCGACATTTCCCTCTTTGAGTTCATCATCGAGTTGAGTTCGGTATTTCTGGAATTCCTGAATATCTGAATCCAGGAAGTAGAGCTTCTGTGGGTCGAGGTCTTTGATAAAGCTATCGAGTAATGCTCCCGAAACTTCATCATCGATTGATCGTCGAGAAAGGTGAAACTGTGGGATGATTTTAGAAACTAGAACCGCCGTTTCCCCATCAGCTGCGTCAGCGGACGAAAGCCTTTGAGCAAAAAAAGTGGTCAGTCCAAGAACTAACATTCCGGCAGCGGTGAAGCGTCTGATCCGCGAGAGATTCAGTAAAGACATAAGATTCGCCTGTAGAATTGCGACTATACCATCCTTGGGTGAAAAATTTCTCATTCTGCCTCGCGGCAGAATCTGTAAAGAATGAGAAAATCTCACCCGCTGGTTCGATAAGATCATTGCAAGTTATGCGGTCCGTCCATAGATCACATCACCGAAATGCTATCCCATCAGGCGATTCACAGCAAGACGCGGTTTTTCAGGAATTGAGAAATCGGGTGTTTTTGCGAGATTTGGTGATTCACAGAATTTGATCAAACTGACGGCTTGGGAAGCTTTAAGCGTTCCTCGCCCCACATTTGAACAATAGTTTTGCCCGATGCCTTGAGCTGATCGAACAAGACGGAAAGGCGATCTTGATCCAGATTTTTTTCATATGCCTTTAGTAATGCGACTGACTTTCCTGCGTCAAGTTGGGTCAACAGTGCCGCCAGCAACCCTTCGATATGAAACGCCCGATTACGTGCGACGTCCGAACAAACGGCGACTGTTTCTCTGACGGAAGTCCCGAAAAGTTCCTGAGCAGAATTAACCGCTGCATGAATACTTTCTTCCTTCGGACGACTCGGGTTGTCCCAGTCATAAGGCGGGGTCCATTCCATCATCGGACTCAGTAAATCAATGTGTGTTAAGCATAAGACGACAGGGGGGATCTTGAGTTCAGGGCGAGTTTTCGCATGATTCTGGATCGTCTCGAGCAGTTCGACATCAGCAGCTTTCCCGGGGGAGTGGGCATCCGAAACCAGCAGGATGACATCAGCCTCCTGAATGGCCTGTTCCAGTTCTTTGAACTCTGACCTCGAAAGCCCTGCATCAGCATAGCCCGGCGTATCGAGAAAGGTCAGCGATTCGTTGGTGTCAGGAATCGGCAGACGGTAGCGGCTGACAGTTTTCGTGCTCGGAAGGATGTCAACCACGGCCTCCTGTTTACCGATGAGTGCATTGATCACGCTCGACTTACCTGCCTTGACCTGCCCGACGACAGCGACAATCACCGAATCAGGCGGAATTGTAGATGGGTTTGCGAGTGACTCAACAGTGTGTGCCCCAAATGTCGCTCGATAACGATCTGCCCCGCGACGCAATCTCCCGCTATTCATTTCGATGAGATAAAAACCGACCTGACGAGTGAACCTCAAGTAGACAGCAGCCAGAAATTCGGTCCGTAGTTCTTCCGCGATTGGCTGCAAGGTGGCTTTTGATGAAAGGTATTTTGCGATGTTCAGCGGATTCAAAAGCAGGCTTGCCATCCAGCCCACCTCGCTGACACGCTTCGCCCATTTCGGAGCTTTCCCGAGGTACTTCCATTGTTGAATCGTAATCAAGTGGCTGCCGGGGACCGATTCATGAAACCAGATTTCCAAGTCTTCAACTGCCAGTCGAATAGCAGCGAGAACTTCGACGACAGTGAGTGACGAGTAGAGCTCTTTCCCTTTTGGGTGATAATATTTCCCGAGTGACCGTGCCAGGTCTTGAGATTGGTGAAGGTAAAACTGAAGGTCCGTCAACTCTTCAGGAGTGCACTCGTCAACCTGATTTTGATACTCTTCGACAATACGCAGTGCTTGTTCGTCCTTTTGTGTCCAGTGCTTTGGAGTCTCATTCGGAAGCGATCTGGGAGGCTTGGCAGGCCACAGTTTTGCTGTCAGAAATGCAATGAACCAACAGCCAGGAATAATCCACCACGTCCAACGAAACAGACCCGTTTGCCAGAGTGCATAGCCCCCGAAGCCGACATAGACAAACACGGGTGAGATGTAGAGAATTCCGAGGATAATTGAGCGTATTGAGACCATTGTACGTATGATGTTTACCTTCAGATGATTTATTGAAAGCTGCTAACGCTACTTCTGAAACGATTAGAGAGACTCGGATTTCTAAATCATGATCAGGTGTCGTTAGAGCACGTCAACTCTACGAATGTTGTTTACAAGAAAACAGGGAAGGATCAAGATGGCTGTTGAGATTGCGACGTTTGGTTCGGGATGCTTCTGGTGTTCCGAGGCTGTTTATCAGACTGAAGAGAGCGTGCTGAAAGTGACTTCCGGTTACACGGGCGGGAATGTTCCGAATCCGACGTATGATCAAATCTGCACTGGAAACACCGGACACGCAGAGGTCGTTCGTCTTGAGTTCGATGCGACAAAGATCACTTACGAAAAGCTCGTGAAACTCTTTTTCCAATCGCATGACCCAACAACACTCAATCGTCAGGGAAACGATGTTGGAACCCAATATCGCTCGGTGATCTACTATCACTCTCCTGAGCAAAAGCAGATCGCAGAGCAGGTCAAAGCAGAGCTTGAGGCATCCGGGAAGTATTCAAGTCCCATTGTCACGGACATCGAACCGGCTCCAGAATTCTACCCAGCCGAGGATTACCATCAGGACTTCTATTTACGAAATAAACGTCATCCGTACTGCGCGAACATCATTACTCCCAAGTTGGAAAAGTTGACAGAGGCACCGAAGTGACGGAGCTTTAACCCGGACCGTTTCGTCATTCACACATCTCACAACATGACAGCAATTCTTGGTATTTCCGCATTCTATCATGATTCTGCGGCTGCGCTGATCGTCGATGGAAACATTGTCGCCGCTGCACAAGAGGAACGGTTCACCAGGAAAAAACACGACGCCAGCTTTCCTGAAAAGGCGATTGAATACTGTCTCACCGAAGCCGGGATCTCTGTTGACGAGCTGGATTATGTTGGCTTTTATGACAAGCCGTTGTTGAAGTTCGATCGGTTGCTGCAAACGTATCTGGCGTTTGCTCCGCGAGGATTCTGGTCCTTTGCACATACAATTCCTCAATGGCTTCAACAGAAAACACATTTGCGCCGTGAACTGCGTAAAGGACTCGGTGGAAAGTATCGCAAGAGGTTCGTGTTCTCGGAGCACCATGAATCCCATGCCGCGAGTGCGTTCTTTCCCTCACCGTTTGACTCCGCAGCTATTCTCACAATTGATGGTGTTGGCGAGTGGTCGACAGTCACGTTTGGGACCGGAAACGGGAATCGAATTGAACTGACTCATGAACTCCGTTTCCCACATTCGTTGGGTCTGCTTTACACCGCAATGACTTATTACTGTGGTTTCGAAGTGAATGGGGGAGAGTACAAATTGATGGGCTTGGCCCCATATGGAGAACCGGTCTACGCCGATTTGATTCGCTCGACTTTGCTCGACATGAAATCTGACGGCTCTTTCCGCATGAACATGGATTACTTCGCATACTGTCACGGACTAACAATGACGTCGAAGAAGTTTCATCGTCTTTTTGGCGGACCTCCGCGTCGACCGGAGTCAGAATTGACTCAGCGAGAAATGAATCTCGCAGCTTCTATTCAGGTCGTCACCGAAGAGTTGATCCTGTGCATGGTGGAGCATGTCTCTCAAGTCACCGGAATGCAGAACCTTTGTCTCGCGGGAGGAGTGGCACTGAACTGCGTAGCGAATGGCCGAATTCAGCGCGAAGGTCCGTTCGAAAACATCTGGATTCAGCCCGCAGCAGGCGATGCCGGAGGAGCGTTGGGGACCGCACTTTTGATCTGGCACCAGTTACTGAAAAATCCGAGAGAAGCTCCGACAATTTCAACTCAAGAAACATCAGCATTTGGCCCGGGGCCTCAGCAAGAGGAGGTCGTCCAATTTCTTGAACAGGAGCAGGCTGTTTACGAAATCGAAGAGAATGAAGACGAACTTTGCAGGCGGGTCGCAGCATTGATCGCTGACGGAAAAGTCGTTGGGTGGATGCAGGGACGAATGGAATACGGCCCCAGGGCCTTGGGGAATCGCAGTATTCTTGGTGACCCACGGAACCCGGAGATGCAAAAGCGAATAAACCTCAAAGTCAAATTTCGAGAATCATTTCGACCGTTCGCTCCAGCTGTTCGTCAGGAGAATGTGCATGAATACTTCGAAATGGAGCCGGGCCAATCAAGCCCGTACATGCTCATCGTCACGAATGTTCAACAGTCCAAACGCATCGATGTCAACTCCACTGCGACAGGACTGGAGAAGTTGGAGCAAGTCCGTTCGGTCATTCCAGCTGTGACGCACGTCGACCACTCCGCGCGCATCCAAACAGTCTCTGCCGAACAGAATCGGCTGTTCCATAAACTCCTCACAGAGTTTCATCAGCAAACGAATTGCCCAGTTCTTGTGAACACCAGCTTCAATTTGCGAGATGAACCAATCGTTTGTACCCCACAAGACGCCTATCGTTGTTTTCTGTTGACGGGCATGGATATTCTTGTGATAGGAAACGTCATCTTATTCAGGGAACAGCAACGCCATGCAGAAATTCTCTGAGAGTCTCCAAGCAACTGAATCGCGGTTGCGGGCTTTTGCTTGTGTGCAATTTCTTTTTTTCGTCGTTGCCGCTTTTGTACTCGGTCAGTGGGGAATTTCAAAGGAACCATTGATTGTGATCTGCGTCGGCTCGCTCGTTGTGGCGTGCCTCGGAATGATCGCACCGCATGTGATTCGACCAATCTACCGACTCTGGATGCTTGTCGTCTTTCCGATCGGGTTCCTGATCTCGCACCTGTTGCTGGCTATTGTTTACTATTTCGTGATGACGCCAATCGGGTTATGGAGAGTCCGTTCAACAGGAGATCCGTTACAGCGAGAGCTGACTCCGGACGCATCGACATACTGGGAAAAACGCAAACCCACACCCGCACCAGAAACGTACTTCCGGCAGTTTTAAAGAGCAGTTTTGAAAAAAATGTACGCGAACAGTCTCGTGGAAATCAGTGATTCATTGGATGAAAACCGCTCTTCACGGACACAAGAAACACGAAAGTGTTCTAGAGCAGTTTGCTCTACCGTGTGCCCGTGAAGAACGCATTTCTCAAGGAAGAATGCTGTTCGCCACGAGGCAGAACCTGCAAACCAATTCGAAAGATGCTCTAGGCAATGAATCATGTCTGAATTGAAAACAACACCGCAGAGCGATGACCAAGCGAGTGCAGCCGGAAATGAGCCGAAATCGTTCGAGGAGGCTGCCGAAGAAAAGGAGCTCGGATTTATCGAGGAGTTTGTCCTGTTTCTTCGTGAGAACAAAGCGTGGTGGCTCGTGCCGATTTTGCTCTCGCTGGCTCTCATTTGCCTCGCTGCCTACTTCAGCACATCAGTCCTGGCCCCATTTGTCTACCCGTTCTTTTAGAGGAAGTATCAATTGGGTCTTCAGAAACTCATTAAGCCCCCGGTGGGTGATTCACCGGGGGCTTAATGTCGTTGCCGTGAAAGTCACTTTCATGAATTCAGAGGCTGCTCACGATAAAGAAGAATGCGAAAGCCAATTCGAAATCAGCTTCAGCGATTAATCCCAGCCATGGGCGTCGCGGACTTCGATCATCTTGGCGAGGATTGTGTTCCACGTTTCCTGCTTTTCGAGCATTGAGTTCGGGAACATGCAACCGTCCCAGCAGATGTGCTGAATGCCACGGTCCTGAGCCCCTTCCAGCCAGTATCCGGAGCACTTTACGATATCCAGTTTGCCATTTGGATCATCGGCGGGACAGTGTTTTCCAGTTTTGTCGTGGCTTCCTGATCCATGGACTGTTCCATCGTTTTGTGCGACATGGAAATCGATTGTCCAAGGCCGTAGGGCATCTGTCATTTGTTTGTAAGCTGCGTAGAATTTTTCTTCGCTGTCCCCCTCTTTGACAAGAGCATGTTCGGGAGCGTTGTAGCCCATCAGGTATAAGTAAGTATGAGCCAGATCTGCCTGGAAGCCGAGTGTTTCGGGCATGCCAACTTCTTCGAGCAGGTTCAGCATATCTCGCCAGGAGTGCATTCCTGCCCAGCAAATTTCGCCTTCTGCAGCCAGTCGTTCACCATGATCGGCAGCGATCTTGGCAGCCTCTTTGAAGGTGGCGGCAATTTTCTTTGTGTTTTCGGTGGGGTTCTCTTTCCACTTTTCAACACCGAATTCAGCAGAATCAATACGGATGACACCGTAATTTCGAACACCATGCTCATTGAAGATACGCGCGATACGGCACGCCTTTTCGACAGCGGTCAAAAACTTCTTTTGCGATTCAGCATCACCCATTGAGGAATCGCCAACAGTCCCGGGCCAGACTGGAGCGACCAGAGAGCCGACACTAAAACCGTGGCTGGCGATTTTGTCGGCAATCGCTCTAAGTTCATCGTCAGACGCTTCAGGATCCGTGTGAGGCAGAAACAGGAAGTAATCGATCCCGTCAAACTTCACTCCGTTGACTTCCGCCCCGGCGGTCAGTTCCAGCATCCGGTCGAGCGAGATCGGTGGGTTTTCTGTTCCATCTTCTTTTCCAACCAGTCCGGGCCACATGGCGTTATGTAACTTGGGGGATGCATGGGACATGAAAAGTTCCTCAGCTAAGTGATATCAAATGAAGATCAATAAAGGATTCAACGAAGGTCTCGCAGGGAGATTTTGAGTCCATCATTGGGGACGTTTGTGATGAAAGACTTCTCAGTGATTGCGAGACCAAATTCTTGTATTTGAGGTGATTCAAGGTGAAGCAAAAGCATGGCGAATTGAATTTGATTTGTCGACCGAGGACCGGTTGTTCAAGGATTGACGAGTTCGTTCATGAAATCGACGTACGGAAGGCCATTGGTTCGCCCGCCATCATCAGACCAGTCCTCGCGATTTACGAATAGTCCATTCAAGGGACATCAACCCGATGAAAATCAACAAGGGAGGCCAGCCATCCCAAAGGTTGATGCGACGATAACGTTTGAGTTCTTCAGGAATGCCCTCCTGCCGTAAGCTCTCAAGGAACTCTCCAAAATTTTCGGGAGGAATCACCTGGCCGCTCGTTGTTTCAGCGATTTCGGTCATCATCCCGGGATCGGCTGCCGGGTTGTCCATTTCGATATCGCGTGAATCAATGACGAATCGAGTTGATGCGGGCAAGCCGAGCGTTTTTCCGTCGTGTGTTCCTTTGACTGTGACCCAATAATCTCCCGGTTCAGTTGTCTCTGTGAAGTCCGCGAGACCATGATCTCCAAAGCGTTGCGGTGGAACCTTTAAGGTCTCACCTGTCGGCGTGAGGACTTCGACTTGAAAATTCGCATCGGGGATAGGGACACCATTTTCTGTTTGAGCACCGAATTCCAGGGGAACCTTTGAGAGCGGCGAGAAATTTCTCGGCTCGACACGAGCCCACAACGGTTGATCGGATTCGTATTCTTTATGAGCCAGCCAGAGAATCATCTGCTGCCAAAAACGTTGATGCTCCGCTTCGAATCCATGTAAATGCCATTTCCAGGTTTCATCGACAGCAAGGGCCAACACTCGACCCCGTCCAGTTTCAGAAGCGAGGAGCAGCGGCATTTCATTCTTCGTTTCGGCGAGAATTTCAATCGCTCCCGATTTTGGCAAGATGCGAGTTGCCCCGCCAAGCTTGGGTAACTCTTCCCATCGTTCCATGTTTTGCGAGGCTGCCAGAGTCATGATATATCGCTGATCCCCATCGACAGTCGGGACCATCTGGATTGCAGTGTTGATGTGATCTTCCGGCCGATCTTGATCAAGCGGGATCGTATCTTCGGGACTCATTTTGACAGGAAGAATTAACGCCAACGGAGTTGATGCGTACCCTCCAGCTCCAAAGTTGTGCAGCCCGCCGGTCATGAGCAAGCCGGCTCCCTCATGGACGCGAAGTGCAAGTTGACGCAGGAGATCGTCTCCGGAGTTTTCGAAGACGGATGCCGGGACATCTCCAATAATGTAGACGTCGTACTGATCCTTCTTGAAAAAGTCAGGATCGATTTTCGACTGGTTTGCAAATTTTCCAGGCAGGATGACTTGAGTGTCGATTTGAATCTTGGCCGTCTCGTTAAGTCGACGCAAGAATTTTTGTTCCGGCCGCGGGACATCAAAATATGCGACTTTCAACCCTCCTTTGCGGACAGTGATCAAAGTTTCCAGACGATTGTTGTTCAGCTTGACCTCACCGGGATCGGGGACAACTTCAGCAGCGATTTTGTATTCGCCCGCCTGCTCCGCAACAAAAGAGAGCTCGACGGGGACTGTGACGGAGTTCTTATTTGTTTCGATGTCCCGAAATGGTCTCGCTTCACTCGATAACGGAATTTCGACAAGCTCTCCTGACTCGCCCTGCCGTTTTCCGTTTCGATCTTCGATCAACAGACGGACGCGAACTTTCTTCCCCGCTGCTCCGACAAGTTTGAGTTGAAAGCGAACTGGGACAGTCTTCTTTTCAAAGGTGACAGACTGATCGAGTTGCAGGTCTGCAACCGCCAGGTCGATGCCAGCAGTCGAGACTTCAGAAGTTCCAACGACGAGTGTGTGAATCGGAACCCGGAGTTGCTCGACAAACCTTCGCGATGCAGAAAGTGGATCAACATCGTCATCACCGCCGGCTCGCTGAGCGCCATCGCTCATCATGACCATACCGATCAATCGTTCACCAACCGCTTCTTCGCGTATATCGTCGATCACTTTACCGATCGCGGTGCTCGTTCCATCTGCGAGGTTTTCCGGATCTTTCGCGGTACTCAATTCAGAATCGAAATCGATGAACTGCACATCGACATCTTTTTTCAGAAGCTCAAACTGCTCCTGATTGTCGGAGAGAATTTTAAGAATGTATTCACGCCGAGTCAGATCCCCTGGGCCATCGGGAGTGGACATGCTTTTGCTGCGGTCGGTGAGAATATTGAGCTGTAGAATCTGCTTGTCGGTTTCGGAGACCTGAATCGATGGGCGGAGCATCGCCAGAATCAGGATGGCTGCTGCGCAGCACCGAAGGAAAATCAACAGCCGTCGAGAGAATGGAGGAAGATGCTCGACCCGGCTGGGGTACGTCCATAGTACGAGGACGATCATTGTCACAGCTGTGACAATGATCACCGGCCAACTCCAAACAGGTTCAATTACCAGTCTCATTCCGTGCAGTTGCGTTTCTTATGTGGAAGTATTGAATTCAAAATTGCCTATCCTTCCTGTCGAAGAGCAAGTTCGTTGCTTCAGTATGATGTCTCACTTGGCAATATCAACTATGCCGGGAAAGACGAAACAATTGGAACTGTTTTCAGATTTTACCTGCACCGACAAGAACTCTTCATTTTTCCAGAAACTGGAGTTCCCTGATCGAATAGGGAATTCAGTCTGTTTTGTTGCTACCGAGCGAAGTCCTTGCTTTTGACGAGGTGAAATCCGCTCTGATATGGCGTCGCGATGAAAGAGGTTGAAGGATGAATTCTCCATTCGAACCTCAGTCGAACCTCAGACTCTCTCTGCTTCGGTGGTTCGTACACTTCTGTTTAGAACCAGTCCGAAAACTACTGGAATGGTCGCTTTCCTCAACGTTTGAGAGAGCAATTTCAAGTTTCAGGATCAGTTCTACAAAAAAAGGCCGCTGAAACGAGTTCAGCGGCCTTTTACCTGAGACGTTTGCTCTCTTCCGAGGGGGGGGACGGAGGAGAACAGACAGACTTTAGTTAGGTAGTCCCAGCAGTTCTTCTTCTTCTTCCTGGATGATGATTCGAGGAGTCACCATCAGCATCAGGCTTTCAGTCTCGCGACCAACACCTGTGTTCTTGAAGAGTCGACTGACATAAGGGATTTTGTTGAGGATCGGAACACCAGCCATGTTTCGGCCTTCTCGTAGAGTTTTCACTCCACCGAGGAGAACTGTTCCACCATCTGGAACACTGACCACGGTGTCGACAGTCACGGTATCGACCACAGGCTGCTGGACGGTCACGTTTCCGGCAGCACCACCGGCGATACCACCGCCTCCGCCGAATCCACCGCCACCTTGGCCACCGCCACCACCACCGAAGTTTCCTCCGCCTTGTTGACCGCCACCACCGAAGTTACCGCCACCTTGACCACCTTGGCCACCTTGCTGACCGCCACCACCACCTGATTGGAAGGAGAAGGTGAAGACGTCAGTCACGTTCGAGAAGAACGGTAACACACTCAAGCGAACATACCGACGGTCAGCTGAGACAACAGCTCGAACTGTCAATTGTGTTCCATCGGGGATCACCTCAATGATCGGTTGGAAGCCGATGTTGAAAGTACTGGCTACGGGGAGGAGTGCAATCACGAATGGTCGTTGTAAGGCACTGGTTACGTTACCGACCTGTCCGTTGAACAGTGTCAGTTTCGGAGCGAACATAATGTTCGATCGTCGGTCACCCTGTGCTGCTCGCACAAACATGAAGGCTTCAATGTCACTCAGAATGGCCATTCCGAACTGGATACCAGCTGTTGGATCAAATCCACCGAATGATGGGGCAGCCAGGTCGAATGAACCTTGTCGGAATGGGATGTCCAGGTTGTCGCTGAATGAGTCTTGTGCACTCAGTCCAACAATCGTGTTGGAAGCCCAGTTGTCGCGGTTAGTCAGGTTGAGTGTTGGCGATGGCGAGAACAAGCTTCCTCCGCCACCACTCTGGTTCTGACCTTGTTGACCACCCTGATTGCCACCCTGGTTGCCACCCTGGTTACCACCAGTCTGAGTTCCACCGGTGGCTCCGTTTTCTGGATCAGTTGATCCGAATGGTCGAATCGGAATGAAGTCGTCGGTGACGAATGGACCACCAACTGTGTCTTGGATGTTGAAGTCGAAGTCGATTCCGATTTGCTCGAAGAACTGGTCACTGACAGTGATGAAGCGAACTTCAATTGTCACTTGCAAGTCTTGGAGACGTCGGAGTTGCCCCAGCAAACCTTCAATTTCCTGGTGAACCGATTGAGTTTGTCGAATGACGAGACTCAGTGTGCTTTCATGATTTGTGACAGCACCTTCACCACCCAGTTCGTCCCAGCTGCCTGGTTCAATTGTTGCGGTGATGAGATCGCTGAGAGCGTCAAACTCGAAGTTCGTCGCACTTGGGCCGTTTAATCCGCCTTGGTTGGCGAGTGGGTTTCCACCCAGTCCACCTGTTGGATTCACGCCACCCAGAGGACTCGCTGGCACTTGAGCCAGTCCGTTTCCGCCAGTCAATCCGCCGAAGGAAGGCACGCTTTGCAGTCCTGAACCAAACCCTGCTCCAGGTTGGAATTGTGAAGTTGGAGGATGAATCGAGACAGGCACGATCAAGTCTGCCACCTGATAAACGGCAACAGTCATTTCACCTTGTTGGCGAAGTCGGCTGGTCACTTTCAACACTTCGTCTTCAATCGTGTAGTCCAGATTGAGTGGTCCCAGTAGCAGGTTCAGTGCACTGCGAAGTTGAATTCCATCAACTCCAATGCTCACTGGTGCACTGGAAGCCAAGCCTTCTTCTGCGAGTCCAGCATCATCAACAACAATGTTGATGCCCTGAGTGTTCGCAATGAACTGCATGACTTCTGCGAGTGGAGTGTTGTCGAAGTGCAGGGCGACAGGGTTTTTGAGGCTGTTGTAGACTCGCATTTCCTGTTCGCTGTGGAACCGTGCATCGGCACGACCTGGTTGACGACGAGCTTTAATGCTTGCCCAGTCTTTCCCGAACGCGATAGGACGTCCATCAGCGAGTGGGTTGACGGAACTTCGTTCAACATCATCGAGTGTTTCGAAGACACTGACTTCTTTGTCGGCACGCAATTTCTGGTTGCGATCATTTCTCCAGGCAAATGTGGACTTGAGGTCCATCATTACTGTGACAGGGTTTTCAGGATCGAGTTCCTTAGCCTGTTTCGCCAAAGCGGAAGCTTCCGGATACCGTCGTTGATCCATCAGATCGTTGAACTTGTCGACGAGGTCAGCCAGTTCCTGTTCGACACGAACTCGAGTGTCGATTTCACGTTGAATCAGGTCCTTGGTCTCTCCGTTGCGACGTTCCAGCTCGAGGATCGGAGCTTTTTGCTTCATGTAAGTCGCAATGTCATTTCGTGAGTTCATCAGTGAAGCAATCAGTGCTCCGGTTTGGTCTTCGCTGAGGCCTGAAGTGTTGATGGCAGCGATTTGCTGATCGATCGCTTCAATGGCTCGTTTTGGTTGTTTGTCACGAAGTTTTTCGGCCTTGAAGATTGCGTTCAAACTATCGCTTCGCAGACGATCAAACTTTGCTTGCTGCTCAGCAACGGTCCGACCGAGTTGGCCTTCGCTTCCGGGGCTGTAGCTTTCATTGCTGGCTTGCATGATGCCTCCGCTGTTTCGTCGTCGCGGAGCGAGTTCACGCAGTTTGTCCTGCAGTTGTTGTTGACGATAAGCGTCGAGTTCTTCACCTGAGTGGTAGGCTTGAAGGAAGGCTTCGTAAGCTGTGTTACGATCTCCCTGACGCAGTGCTGCGACACCCTGGTTGTACAGATCCATTGCTGACGCATCAGCAGTTACTACCAATCCAGAGTTTGGTTTGGCTGCACTTGCAACGCGTTCAGTTGGAGCTTCGGTCAGGTTGAGTGGGTTCCCAGCAGGAGTGGCTGCCGGTTTTGGTGATGTCATTTGTTGGACTTCAGCCATGATTCGTTCAGGGCTGTCTTCGAACAGATCGTAGGTGACATCAAACTGGCTGGCTTGAACAGCTTTCTGGAAAGCAACTTGCGAATTTCCTTCCTGAAGGAGCTGGCGTGCTTCTTTCAGCAGTTTAACAGCTTCATCTTTCTGGCTTGCTCGTGGCATTGCTGCAACTGCTTGAGGTGCTGCAGCTGGTGCCGCAGGAGAAGTCGCTGCGATATTGGCAGCATTGTTCTCGGTTTCGCGAGCAGCGATCAAACGATTGAGGTCTTCGCGAGCCACTTCAGGACGATCTTCGAAGAGTCCAAAGGCAACATCGAATTTTTCAGCTTGTTCGATTTGCTTTTGAGCGACTTCGATTTGTCCACTTTTCATGGCTTCTCGAGCACCCTGCAAGTGTGTCATCGCTTGCTGTTTGAGTTTCTGTTGCTCTGCGGCACCGATTGGCTGTGCATTTGCGAATGCAGGAGCCGACGGAGCTGCGGGAGCACTCTTCTGAGCGTTGAGCACTCGGATTTCCTGTTGAACAAGGTCAGGCCGATCATCAAAGATCTGATAACTGGCACCGAGTTGTTCTGCTTTGTTTGCACTTGCCAAGGCAGCGTCGAGCTGTCCAGCTTGCATATATGATCGAGCTTCCTCAAGAAGTTTCAGTGCAGCGATGCGAGCTTCAGGATTCGCGGACGGCTGAGCTGGTTGATCGAGCTGGCGCGGAGAAGCGGCAAAAATCTCCTGACCAGAAATCCGACCAATGTCTGCGAGAACCATTTCTGGAGTCTCTTCGAACAGTCCCCAGGTGACGTTCAATTCCTTGGCTTTCAATGCCAGGCTTTGAGCTTCCTTGGTGTGTCCTTTAAGAATGGCCTGACGAGCATCGTGCAGGAGTTCAATGGCAGCGGCTTTGTTGTCGTCGCTGGAATGAGCCTTCATTGTTTGGCCATTGACCTGTTGAAACGCTCTGGCGGAGCTTTCAACGTCGTTGGCGTCAGCTGTGAAGACTTCTGACGGTCCACCGGGAAGTGCCGGTTGCTTGCGAGCAAGCTCAACAAGGATGTGTTCCGGACGAATGTCAAACGCAGTGTATGTTGCGTTGAGCTCCTTCGCCTGAACAACCTTGTCACGTGCTGCCTGGTAGTCACCGTTCTCGATATCTTTTCGAGAAGCGGAGAGCAGGTTTTGTGCAAGTTGATTGCGACCTTCTGGAGTTGCCGGAGCCGCTTGCGACTGTCCGTTGAATCCAGTCAGTTGGATATCACTCTTAGGAGCCGTGACATTGCCACGAATCTGAGAGATCAACATCTCGGGAGTCAACTCACCCTGTGTGAAGGAAACTTTCCATTCACGTGCAGTGCGAGAAGCCATCGCCGCCAACCGGAGGGCTTCCTCCTGTTGTCCCTGCTGCAGCTGATGCTGAGCCTGGCGAAGGAGGTCATTCACGCGACGTCGATTGACATCGGTGACGACTGGCAAACCACTCGCCTGCTCTCCTTTTGGCTCGGGAGCCTGGATCGCAGGACGTGTGTACTTCTCAAACGGATTTTGTACCGCCTGAGTAGTGTCTTGGGCGTTAATACGACTGCTCAGCCACGCGCTTGCAGTCAGTAAACCACCACAAATCAGTAGTCCCATAAATTTGTACAATGTCGGTCCCTCCTTGGAGTTCTGACAGAAGACGTCCTGCCTGTTTCGATGTCGCACCATGACTCTATTTGCCGCTACTTTGAGGATTGGAAGCTGACCTTAAATCCTGTGGCATACATCAATCGAGCGGATCCTTCCGCAAGATCAATGAGCCGTCTCAGGACTCTTGGACGTTGAAAACGAAATCAATTTTGAAAGGGGTTGTTGAGAGAAGAGAGGTGTAGGCTAATACCGCAGTTTGAATTGAAGGGTCAATAGGGGAGTTTGCGGTTTTTGTATTTCTGGGGGGGAATTGGTTTTTTGAGGGTTTTGACCGGCGAACGTTGCCGATCGCACAGGTCTGTCATTTCTCATTCGTATTTTCATGATCGCTGTGATTCATTGAATCTTTTTCTGTAAAGTCAGCGAAATTTGGAGGTCTCAAGTTTCTCTTGACGCGATCTTCGAGACCGTTGAATGTTTGTATTGAATCGCTGAGAGAGCTGTTGATCTGTTTGAAGTGAGCTTTCTCAGGCTCTGTGTGCCTCTGTCGTCTGTTCTGTGATGTTCCGTGGTGACTAAGGCAGCCTCGCTTTTGTTGGCATTATTTCACGGTCGAATCACGATCATCGAACATTGTTTCGATGACTGCGTTCTCTCTTAACTCGGCGAGAATTTTTTCTGCTTTGGCTTCACGCTGTTTCGCGATAAGTTCGGTTCGAATCTTTTCCTGGACTTCCGGGAACGGAGTGTATGTCGCAGCCTTGCGACCGGTCACCTTGACGATGTGCAGTGAGCTATCGTTTTGGATCACCTCGCTCATTTGCCCTGTTTGAAGTTTAGCCAAGGCCGTACGAACGTCTGTGTTGGCGATACTTGAAGGTTGCGTCCAGTCCCAATGTCCCCCTTTATCCTTGAGAGGGCCGTCGGAATAACGTTGGACAACGTCGGTGAAGTCGGCTCCCTGACGCAGTTCTTCAATCGCTTTATTCATTTCACGAGCTGCATTGTTCCGTGAACCATGTTTTGTGACGGAAACCTGAATCTGTTGCCATTTGATTTGCTCTGGGTGAGCGAACTCTTCTTTTCGAAGATTGTATTCTTTCAGCAGGTCTTGACGTGTGAGCGGGGCTTCGCTGCCCATCTTGCCACGGACGTATTCTGAAGCAAGTTGTCGATTCCCGAATGCGTCCCTCATCGTCGCCAGCGACATGCCTTGAGACTGCAGCAAGGTTTCGAGTTCTGCGATGTTCCCCACATTAAATTGGGTCTGCAGTCGCACAACTTCCTCTGCGAAGAACTCATCAAGCTGTTCGTCGACTTGAGTATATTGTTCTGTCGTCATCTTCGACTTGACAGCATCGACCATCAGTGTCTGTTCGATTTGTGTGGGCAAGCTTTTCTTCAGCAGCATCTCTTGAGCTTTGCGGATCTCACTGGCCGGCATTTGCTTGCGTGCCTGGGCCAGTTTGGCAGCGTACGGTTCAAGAACCTGCCCTGCGAGAATGGGGTTACCATTCACACGAGCGACCACTTCGGTCATCGGGATGATTTCGTCTTCCGTATAGCTTGCGAGCTGGAACTCGCTCTCTGCTTCAGAATTGTATGCAACCGCTTGGCCACCCTGCTTTCGTGGAGGAGGGGGGCCGACGACGGGATCAGCGATATCGTAGCGATGCTGTGAGCATCCTACGGAAAGAATAACCGCCATGAGGATCACGATTCGAGACATGGATCAAACTTATTTCTGATATGCCTGTGAGCTGGCTTTGAATAAAGCTTTCACTCGAGGCGCAAGGTCGTCGTGTTCAATTTCGATGACGCACTCTGGCAGTCTTTCTGCCAATGTGAGTTTCGAGAATCGACTGTCAACTCGGGAAATCCCGATGGGCGGAGAGGGGAGGAGTTGGCTTATATCTCGATTTTCAGCATCACCGCAACACGGATTTCAGAAACTCGACCAATTCCACCCCTTCAGAGGCATTTTCAGGGAGGACAAGGTACGCATTCTGCCGGTCGACGATTCTGAGCTTCTTTCCATAGCGACTGACCAGACGTTGGATTTGCTGAGCATCCCTGTAAGTCAGGACCGCAAAACGATCTTGCTCAAGACGGATATTTTCAATACTCCACTGAAACGCAAGCAACTCAAGTTCTTTCAGTGAAAGGAATTGCGTCGCCTGATCAGGAATCGGGCCGAATCGGTCGCGGATTTCGTTGGAGACTTCTTCCAACCCTTTCAGGTTCGCAACCGCTGAAAGTTTCCGATAGACGTCGATTTTGTGTCGACCTGGGGGGATATAAGAGCTTGGGAGATATGCGGTAACAGGGATATCCATATTGACATGCGGGCTGACCTTCTCGGGGAGTTCTTTCAGCTTTCTCACCGAATTTTCCAGCAATTGGCAATACAACTCATAACCGACCGTCGAAATGTGCCCACTTTGCTCGGTTCCCAAAATGTTCCCCGCTCCGCGAATTTCAAGATCGCGCATTGAGATCTTGAACCCTGCACCGAGTTCGCTGAACTCTTCGATTGCTTTCAACCGCTTGGCTGCCACGCTCGAAACGGTTTTGCCCTCGCTGACCAGCAAATAACAATACGCCCGATGCTTATCTCGCCCGACCCGACCTCGTAGCTGATGCAGATCAGCGAGGCCGTAGATTTCTGCCTGATCGATGAACATTGTATTTGCGGTCGGGATGTCGAGGCCACTCTCGATGATGGTTGTCGCAACGAGAATATCAGCAGTCCCGTTGACGAATTTGCCCATGTTCACCTCGAGTTCTTCCGGAGTCATTTGCCCGTGGGCGATCACGATTTCCGCTTCCGGGACAATCTGTTGCAATCGATCTGCCACAGACTTGATGTCAAAGACCCGGTTATGAACAAAGTAAACCTGTCCACCTCGATTGAATTCCCGCATCACCGCCGAGCGAATCATGTCCGCGTCCCAACGAGCGATTCTGGTCTCGACCGGCAATCGCTCTTGTGGGGCTGTCGTAAGATTCGAGATATCACGTATCCCCAGCAGCGACATGTGCAGCGTCCGCGGAATCGGCGTTGCACTGAGTGTTAACACGTCGACGTTCAACCGCAACTGTTTGAGCATCTCTTTCGATGCGACGCCGAACCGCTGTTCTTCATCAACAATGAGTAACCCCAAATTTCGAAACCGCACATCCTGTTGCACGATGCGATGTGTCCCAATCGCAATATCAACGGTTCCGGCCTCTAGCTTTTCTAGAACTTTCCGCTGTTCGGCTTTGGTTTTGAATCGCGATAACACTTCGATTTGAATGGGAAATTCTGCCATTCGCTGTGTAAAAGATCGGTAATGCTGCTGAGCGAGCACTGTTGTTGGAACCAACACTGCGACTTGCCGCCCGGCATCAACAACCTTGAAAGCTGCCCGCATGGCGACTTCCGTTTTTCCAAAACCGACATCACCACAAATCAGTCGGTCCATTGGCTTTTGCTCCATCAAATCGGCTTTCGCGTCTTCGATGGCGCTCAACTGGTCGTCAGTTTCGACAAAAGGAAACGAGGCTCCAAATTCTTTCTGCCACTTCGAATCCGGGGGACAGGAGAGCCCGACCTGCATTGCTCGTTGCGCTTGCAGCTTCAGCATATCCGAGGCCATATCCGCAACAGCCTCGGCAACTTGTTCTTTCTTTTTAGCCCAGGTTTTTCCGCCAATTCGTGAGAGTCGAGGACTCGATTTTGTCGCTCCAACATACTTCTGCACAAGATGAATGAGCGTCACTGGAACATAAATTTTCACCGCATCGTGGAACTCAATAATCAGGTGCTCTTCCCGTTCATCTTCCGGGCCAATCAGTTCCATGCCCAGATAGCGGCCGATTCCATGCGACAGATGAACAACAAGGTCCCCTTCGTTCAGTTCGAGGAAGCTGTCAATCGCTCGGCTCGCGAGCCGGCGGCCTTTCGATTTCGGGGCTTTCCGGACATGCACCCGGTTAAACATTTCGTTGTCAGAAAGGATGACAACATTCGCAAAAACCAGTCGATAGCCTTGTGTAACAGCTCCAATGCAAAGAGTGATGCGTTCTGCGAGGACGGGGTCTTCCTCTTGAATCAGTTCTGTCAGTCGCTCTCTTTCCCCTTCGTTATGACAAGCTATGACAACCTGTTCTTCCTGTCCGACAATCGTGCCTAACTCTTGAACCACTTCGCTTTTCGGCCCAGTAAAACGTTCAGTCGACTCAATTTGCAAATGCGCAGTGGTCTCGAAACTCGCCTCTGCCAAAGCTGCGATACTTACACTGGGATGCTCGGTGCACTTCGCGATTGTCGCATTCACGCTGAACAAGCCACGGGGGTTTTCGAGCCTCTGAAGGTACTTCTTTCCCTCGTCGACCAAATCAGTGAGTTCAGAAAGAGCGACCCAACTCTCTTGAGGAAGAGATTCAAGAAAGTGGGCATTTCCCAGCGTGCTCGCAGCCTCACTACTTGGAGCCACTGCGACAAGCTCAACCTCTTGTCGATCTTCAACTTTCCTCTGCGTCTCAACATCGAACAATCGGAGCGAATCAATTTCATCACCGAAGAGTTCCATCCGAATCGGGTCGAGCGCTTCGGGCGAGTAGATGTCAATAATTCCGCCGTGGACCGAAAATTCACCCGGTCTTTCAATCGCCGGAGAACGCTCAAAACCTCGCGAAACTAGCCAATTGAGCAGTTCATCCGAGTCAATTTCCTCACCAATCTTGAGCCGTCGAGTGCCTGACTCCCGTTCTTCTTTCGTGGGGACTGGCTGCAGCAATGCCGGAAGAGTCGTCAGCAGAATTTTGGGGCATGCTCCCGATTCCATAAGCTGTAAGACTCTGAGCCGGGCTCCGAAGATTGCGTCAGAAACAGAGTGTTCTTTCGGCAACGTTTCCCAGGCGGGGAAGAGGACAGGTGGCTCATCGATCAGCGAATCAAGATCAACCGCGAAGTCTTCAACCTCGCTGATTCTGGGGAGCACAATGAGAAGTGGTCCCGGGGCTTCTTTGGAGATCGCAGCAGCCACAAGCGCGCAAGATGATCCCCATGCGCCGTCAATTGTCCCACTGTTTCCCCGCTGCATTGCAGCGACAACTTCCTGAAACGACTCAACGCCGCGCAGCGTGTCGATCAACTCCGGTAATTCCCGGATGACGTTTGTCTTCCCGGACATATTGGGAAGAACTGTATCAACGGAAAGTCGACGCGTCTATTTCGAAGGACAAGAACCAATTTCGGAAATGTCTCAGTGATCGAGCAGTGATCGAGCAGTGATCTCTACCATGCCCCTGTGAAAAACGGGACTACAAAACAAAAAGCCCCGCAGTCTATGCTGACACTGCGGGGCTTGAATTGAACTCTCAACAAGCAATTTAATGGACGTTTGGAACGGCCTTTGGATCATCTGCGTTTGCTTGTGGATCTTTCTTTTGTGGAAGCGTTGCTCGTCCCTGGCTGATCGCGTTCGCGAGGTAGCCAAGAATGATTCGAATCGAGCGAATACTGTCGTCGTTCCCCGGAATCGGCAAGTCGACGGTATCTGGATCGGAATCAGTATCGATCAGAGCGACAGTTTTGATACCGAGGATTTTGCATTCGTGAATGCAATTGTGTTCTTTGTTCGGGTCCACAATCACGATTGCTTCGGGCAAGCGATTCATGTCACGAATCCCGCCCAGGTTGCGCTGAATTTTATTCAGTTCGCGACGCAAGCGTGACTGTTGTTTTTTGGAGAACGTTGCCATTTCTCCACTGTTTTCCATCGCTTCCAGTTCTTCGAGTCTTTTCAAGCGACTGCGAACTGTACGGAAGTTGGTGAGAGTTCCACCCAACCATCGTTCTGTACAGTACGGCATTCCGCACTGCTCAGCGATGTTGCGAACGATATCGACAGCTTGTCGTTTCGTCCCCACGAAGAGAATCAAACTCCCCTGAGCTGAAACTTTGTAAAGGTATTTTTGAGCTCGAACGAGTCCACGGATGGTCTCTTTGAGATCGATGATATGGATGTTGTTGCGTTTTCCGTAAATGTACGGTCGCATTTTGGGGTTCCACTTACTGGTCTTGTGACCAAAGTGAACACCAGCATCAAGAATGTCTTTTACGATAATTTCAGCCACGCTTTTGTTCTCCAGACATTGGGAACTCATCCAAAACCGCATTCAGTCTCTCAAAAAGAGAGCTCATCAATGCATCGGCTTCCAGATAAGTCATGAAAACTGCTCCGAAAACTATTGTGTTTTATTGATTTCGGACAGTTCTTGGGCATTTGCCCAAACGGTTGAATGTCAGACAAGTTACATCACCTGTCAGTTCAAGAAAGGACGTTTTCTGCGGAGGGTTTGAACAGAATTTGAATAGAACTGTTCTCGCCAACCTGGTTTCAAAACTGTTGACCTCACAATAAAAACGACATGTGAAATCAGCAACATGCAAACAACCATGCTGCCGGTCAACAGACGAATCGCGAATCCTAATGACTCAACTGTTCCGAGTCAAACAAGCTCGTCGAGAGAAATTCAACAGAATCCTGATCCCTCAATTCGTCATAAACAATTCACTATAAAGCAGTACCGTAACCGGAGTTTCCGCCGGCAATCCCTCTGAGGCTGCCGGAACGATGACAAAACCGTCTGCTCGAGTTGTCGACGAGAGGATTGAGGCTCCGCTGATCGCCAACGGGATTGCTTTTCCGGCTTCGACTCGGACTCGGCAATAGTCCGTCCTGCCGATGGCTGATGCGATCTTTCTGCCTAAAGGAAGTTCAATTGTGCGAAAGGGCCAACTTTTTGACCGACCTGCAAGTTGTCGAATCGCTCGGCCTGCAAAGAAGTCATAAGCACACAAGCATGAGACCGGATTCCCGGGCAACAAAACAACGATCGCGTTTCCGATACGTCCGAGACCTGTCGGGCTCGAAGGACGCATCGCCACGCCATGAATGGGAAGTTCGCCAAGTCTGGCAACGAGTCCGGGAGCAAAATCTTCTGCCCCGACACTAGAACCGCCCGAAACGAGAATCACATCCGCACCCGGTTCGAGCAAGGCATTTCGAATCGCACTCTCGCTATCTTCGATGAAGCGGACAGATTCCAGAATCCCGCCATCCCGAGGAATTGTCCCACTCAACAGGGAGGAATTGGCTTCATAGATTTGGTGTGGTCGCTTCTGCTCACCTGGTCTGACGAGTTCGTTTCCTGTGATAATCACTCGTACGAATGGTTGCTTCCGAACGGTGACTTTCGCTTGCCCAATTGAAGCAATCACCGCGACATCCTGCGGCCTGAGGATGCGACCGGCATCAACCACGGTTCCCCCAATCTGGATATCTTCGCCTGTTCTTCCGATATGTTTGAACTGCCCGACAGTCAGCGAAATAAGAACATTGTCATCCACCACTTCCGTATACTCCGCCGGAACCACAGCGCTGGCTCCTCTCGGAATTGGGGCTCCCGTCATCGTTCGAACAGCTTGCCCCGAGCGAATTTCCCCTGAATATCCGTTGCTTGGCATTGAGTCGCCAACGACCTGTAACCGAATGGGGTTGTAGTCGCTTGCACCTGTTGTTTCGTCCGCAATGACTGCGTACCCGTCCATGGCGGATCGATCAAATCCGGGAACATCGATTTGCGAAACGACTCTCTCTGCGAGAGTCCGTCCGTGTGACAATTCGAGCGAGATCTCTTCGACTTGCTGTGGGATCTCCTGAACTGCCCCATCCAGCCAAGCAAGTGCCTCATCGACAGTGCTTCTGGACTGAAATCCGGACATACGAATATCTTGTGGCGACATAAAGCTGCATTCTCAGCTGGTTTTGGATCGCAGAATTTTCAGGCGAGATCGTAATTCGCCTCGCTGACTCATGGGATGAGACCAATCACATCAACATCGTACTTGATTTGTAATTTGAATTGGTAATGTGGGATGGAAACAACTTGGCTGGAAAAACGTGAGAGCCCGAGGCGTGAGTAATCAGGGTGACAGGGTGACAGAGTGACAGCGACGCGACGCCAACACGTTGGCAAGGGGCTCAGCATGCGAGGGCTTCCGAGATTGTACGAAATGTGTTCGAGAAGTGTTCAATTCGGGGCCATCAGGAGTCTCGTGGCTCGCGAACTGGTTGAATCGGTCTTTCTTTTTATTCGTAGCCTCGCTAGGAGCGCTTGATTTCTGTGGAAAAGGGCGTAAAAGGGGGGTGATACAACTCTAATGCACTCCAAATGAACAGCTACTGATGTCTGAAGTTCAAAGCGAATCAAACACTCTTGGCCAACAGATCCTCGATCAGGTCGATGCGATCATCACCAATTGCGAGTTAAACCGCAAACCGTTGGAAATCGACCCGGCAAGAAACGAGTTGTTCCTTCTGTTCGTGAAAGCTGAGGCAGCTGGTCTGGTTGGTGAAGATTCCGAGCCCGACATTTCCGCTGATGGAATTTGTAAGTCCCTCTCACAACGCTGGGGTTTGCAGGCGGCAGCTCAGGATTCAGTCGTGAATCAAACCCGCCTCAATTCAGAGCAGCTCGAGAAGATGCGAAGTTTGTGGTCAGTAATGCGTATGTGGATGGAATGGACCTACGCTTGGGAACGGTGGGGAGAATTTCATGGAGCAGCTGGCGAGGAAGTCCGGCAGAGCGAAGCTCAAACCGAAACAGCCAGTCAAGAAGCCAGCGAAGCGGCCAGTGACGAGGGCCCATAACATTTTTCGAATTGGCGTCAGCACTCTACCTCGCGGCAATCGGGTTTCGACTGGCAATTCAATTTAGAACCTGTCCGAACACCTCTGGAATAGCCGCTTTTCTTAACGTTTGAGAGAGCAATTTTTAGGTTTCAGGATCAGTTCTAGCAATGACCAGTTCCCGAGACCAGTTCCGAACAACTCTCGTTCAGTGAGCTGAAAGTTTCATGCCGCAGACCGGGATTTCTTTGTGGTGCCAAGCTGTGGTGCCAATTTGCTGCGAGCGCCAATTTGCAGAGAGTGCCTGAAATTGAATTTGACGGGCTATAAAATCGTTGAATTGTCAAGAATCGCGGGGCGAGTCAGTTTGACCGCCATCTCTCTGTCAGGAATGCTTTTTCAGCAGCAGCGTGCGAGTGTCTCTGATTTACCGGCACAACCCGAAGCCGGTTGAATGAACTCTGCCTTCCAACCGAGTTCTGCCGTCTACATGAACTGTAAGTAGAAAAGCGATCAGCAATCTTGAGCGAATTCTCTGGAACTTTTCTGGTTTGAACACGTCTATTTAAGAGGCACATCCGTTTTCTGGTCATTTTCGAGCCGAGAATGATGGAAGACTTGCGATGGTGGTCCCCTCAGAATTGTCGTTTTTGATGGATTCTCCTTTGCGAGTTCTGCTTGTTTTCCCTAAATTAAAGAGAAACAATCACTTCAGTTCGGTTCAGAACAATTGTTCCAGAAGACATTTTCATCACATCATCCGGAATCTTCCCTGTTGATTCTGTTCACTCGTACAGCAATAATTTTCTATTGATGTATTAGATCATGTTTCGCTGTTGGCGAAACGTATACAATCATTTCGTTTGTTTGTCGGAGAATTCATCGATGGCAGAAGCAAAAGCCGCCTGGGGAATTGACATTGGTCAGGCTGGGCTCAAAGCACTGAAAGTCCGGTACATAGAATCGGCTGACCAAGTTGTCGCAGAAGCTTTCGACTATATCCCCTTTCCGAAAATCCTTTCTCAACCGGATGCAATCCCGGAAGAAATTGTTCCGCAGGCAATGGAAACATTCCTGGCCCGGAATGATCTCAAAGGGGATTTGGTGTCGATCAGTGTTCCCGGGCAATCTGCTCTGGCCCGCTTCATTCAGCTTCCACCAGTTGAAGCAGGCAAACTTCATGAAATTGTGAAGTACGAAGCCCGTCAGCAAATTCCATTTCCACTGGAAGATGTGATCTGGGATTATCAGCCACTTGGCGCAGGTGCTGAAGAAGGTGGTTTTCTGCTTGATGCCGAAGTCGGCCTGTTCGCGATGAAACGTGATCAGATCTATCAGCAGTTGCGACCTTATACAAATGCGAAGGTTGAAGTCGAGCTGATCCAGATCGCTCCGCTGGCGTTGTACAACGTGGTCAGCGTTGACGAAATGAAGATCCGCAAAGAGACCGAAGGGGATGCGGGCGAAGACCATTACATTGTCATGGACATGGGGTGCGACAACACCACGCTCATGGTCACTAATGGCTACAACGTCTGGATTCGAAACGTCCCGATCGGAGGAAACCACTTTACGCGGGCTCTGACAAAAGAGATGAAGCTGAGCTTCGCCAAGGCAGAGCACCTGAAGTGCAATGCCACGAAAGCTCCTGACCCACGTGCTGTTTTCCAGGCACTGCGACCAGTCTTTAATGACTATGTCTCGGAAATCCAGCGTTCCATCGGGTATTTTTCCAGTGTGAATCGCTCCGCCAAAGTCGTGAAAGTGATTGGCTTAGGGAACGGCTTTAAACTTGCCGGTCTGCAGAAGTTCCTGCAACAAAACCTTCAATACGAAGTGGAACGTCCGGACACCTTCAATGAACTCTCCGGTGATGCCGTTTTGAACTCACCAATGTTTGCCGAAAACATTTTGAGTTTTGCAGTTCCTTACGGTCTGGCATTGCAAGCACTCGGCATTTCTCGAATTCAAACTTCGCTGTTGCCACCGGAAATTTCCACCGCTCGCATGGTGAAGAAGAAAAAGCCCTGGGTCGCTGCCACAGCAGCTTCCATGCTGCTTGGTTTTTCCATGGCAACCGCGCTCAACGCGATGTCGTACAGCACGGTCCATACGAAAGAATTCGAAGAGGCTCAGAAGAAAGCAGAAGGATTTGGTCAGAAAGTTTCCGGGCTGAGAAGCAACTACGAGAGCGAAGTCAACACGTATAAAGGGACGGGCGAACGGCTCGAAAGCCTGATTGATAAACGCCGCGACGTCCACACCTGGACAGAAATGTACAATGCCGTTCTCGACTGTCTGCCACGAGATCCGGATGGAAAAGAGTTCTCTCAGGATGAAATCAACCTGAGAAACCGAATTTCCATGTCCGCCTTGACGAGCGACAAAATGGCAGATCTGGCAACCTGGTACGAAGGACTCAGTTCTGAACAAAAAGAGTTCATGACTGCCGAAGACAAAGAGTCTGGACCATCTGGAGAAGGCTACTTAATTACGTTCGTCGGACAACACTGGCATCATGACCCCAACGACATCATTGAAGGTCAGGACATTCAGTATGTGGTACACACATTCCTGAAGAACCTTAAGCAGCCAGTCATCCACAGAGATGGTTTCCCAGAACGACACGTTCGAAGGATGGGAATCACGCACCCAACAATTATTAACTTCAGCAAGACCATCGAAGATTTCCAGATTGATGGAGGGGCTCCAAGTGCCCAGGCTTCAAGGGTGCTGGACAAAACAAACCCTCGACAACAGTTTGGTGGGAACCCCGGTGCAAACCCGGGATACGGAGCCGAACCAAGTGGAGCGGAGCCCGGTGCAGGTCTTCCGATGCCGGGGACGTCTGGCGGCAAGGTTAAGAAATTGAATCGGACAGACTTTACGATTCAGTTTGTCTGGAAGCCGACTCCCAGAGCAGAACGAGAAATTCCAGAAGAGGAGACTCCAGAAGCGGAAACTCCTCAGGAAGGTGGCGAACAGCCCACAACTGATACGCAACCGCTGACAGATGAATGACCGATGAATGACTCAGCGGAATAGCTCTGATTTCGAATTCATATTGAACTCATAGATCACTCGAGGGAATCGTCAACGCGGACGAGGAAATCAAATGGATAAGCTACAACCTATTATCAAGAATCGTTTCTGGATTCTTGCCGGACTTCTGCTGCCGCTGGCGATGTATGGTTTTTTCTCAGCCAATTCCAAGCTCAAAGCAGCCACGGAATCTCGCGAGACGGCGCTCGATGGTGTTCTCTCCAATATCCCCGGCGGGACCAATGATGCCAATGAGAAGTACGAACAAGGTCTGAAGAAGATCAATGAAGCGTACACAAAGAATGTTGACCAATCGATTGTCGGGATCTGGAACAAACAACAGGAACGAATGACGTGGCCAAATGTCGTTCGAAACCATCTCCCTAAGAAGTTCCTGGGAGATTTTGATTACCGGGGAGTCGTGGCGTATCAGGCTGCCTATCCGCAACTGATGAAGGATTTGCAGGCTCGAGTCGAGCCGGTCATGCCAATGGAAGGCTCACGCGGATTTGGTGGAGGTCCCATGATCGGTGGCGGACAGCCACAGCCTGCGGATGTTCCCTGGCAACAAAAAGTCATCCTGGCAGCCTCGATTCCACAGGCTCATTTTGGACGAATGCGACCAACTTCCGAACAAATTTGGAATGCACAAATTGACATCTGGCTGTTGCGTCTGCTTTTCGACGCTGTTGCTCGATTGAATGAAGACAAAGACTCAGCGACCGAAGCTATCCTTCGTCGAATCGACACTCTGCAACTTGTTGGTGGAGATGGAGAGCCAGTCCTGACTGGCGGCAGTTCAGGCGGAGGCGATGCTGGAAGCGGCGGTTACGGAGAAGCCATGACTGGCCTTGAACCGGGAGCTCAAGGAGGCGGCTACGGTGGAGGAAATCAAACTGGCGGGTCGAAAGTCGCTCCGATTTCTTTCAGTCCAGCTCAGGAGTTTGGATCTGACTTGGACTCCAGCGGCGATGGCGGCGGAGGAGGAGGAGGGGCAGATGATATGGCCTATGGGGGTGCAGGAAGTGGCGGAGGAGGAGCGCAGAATCAGACACGCTTGCGTTACATCGCTGAATCTGAAGAGGCTCCTTTTCTGGAACGCGGCTTCTACATGAGCGTCATCATCATGCAGGATAAAATCCCGGACTTCCTGGTCGCTCTTGCCGATTCGGAATGGCCTATTCGTGTCGTTCGATACAATGTTGGAAAGAACCCACACTACAGTGAAAAACGGACTACTGGAGGCTTTATGCCGGGCTTTGGAAGTGGCGAAGAGATGAACTTTGGGCCTGCAGCTTCAGACACTTTTGGAGGCGGATCTGGTTATGGGGGGGGAGAAGGAGGACTCGGTGGAGTCGGTGCAAAGACCGGAATCCCCGGTGTCGGAAACCTGATTCAAAACCTTCCACCATTTGCAGACGCAGCGATGCAAAATCCGAATTTGGTTCAGTTGGACCTGTGTGGTGTGATCACAATGTACAAGCAGCCACAAATTATTATTGACGCAATTGATAACCCAGCAGCAAGCTCGGAAAATCCCGACCAGCAAGATGGCAATCCTGCTGTGTCAGAAGAACTGGCCCCCGCAGCGCCTGAAGAACCAGTTCCCGGTGACAGCGATGCCGCGGCAGACGACGCGACCCCGAAAGCTTCTGAGTCAACGACAGACGAAAATGTCAACTCCTCGGAACTTGAGAAGCTGTAGTTTCGTCAATTGCAATAACGATCATTTCAACGAGAAATTCAATTACAACAACCGAACAGGTTGAGGTGAATTATGGCGAAGTTGGACATTAAACAGGCAGCAGTGAAACACGTCGAAAAGGCGGTTTTCGGCGTTGTCATTCTTGTCGTCCTATTAGGACTCATGAGCGCGAAATGGTCTCCTTACAAAAAGACTCCTGGTGAAATTAATCAGAAGGTCGCAGCAGGTGAAAAGAACCTGCGAAATCATGGGTGGCCTGAAGAGGAAAAAGAGCAGTATCCGGTAGTCAGCACGAACCTTCGTGTCGAACAGGCGTTGTATGCTCGCGTTGACCCGCGTCCGCTGGAAGGTTCTGTCGCTCCTATTGTCGACCCGCGCGGACGGAACGAGCCTGTCACGGAACTTGTGTTGAAAGCTCCGGAAGATGCAATTGCAACTTCGGGTCGAGCTTTTCTCAGTCTTGCTGGCCCTGCCGAGGATGTCGAATCTGAAGAGAGCGAAATCGCGGCGACCACAGATGCCAAAGAAGAAGACGATAACGAAAACATGTTGGACGAACTTCGTCAGCGGGAAACGACCGGCGGCCTGGCTGGGCCGGGTAGCGCTGGCGGCGAATTCGAAGGTGGTTATGAAGACTTGGCAGTTGCCGTCATGGATCCATCCGGAAGTTATGGTGCTCCAGGCGGTGCAGCAATGGGTGAATTTGGTGAGGCAGGCGCAGGCATTGGGGGTGTTGCGGCTCCTCGTCTGAATGGGCAAGGATATTTCTTCGCGTCCGTCAGAGCAGTTTTTCCACTACGTGATCAAATTTCAAAAATTGCTGACGCGACAAATTTGTCGTACCATCAGGCTGCCGCACTGTTTGAAATCAAAGACTTTGAGCTACAACGTCAAATGGCACAAAAAGGGCCAAATCCGTGGCCAGAAGGAGAAGAAGGCTGGGAGAAAGTTGACATTCAAGTTGCTCTCGACGTTTTGAATTCCGTCTCCGATTTCGAGGCAGATGTTGTCAACAGCGTTGTGACAAACAGCGTGATCACCATGCCGCTGCCCGCTCGAATTTCCGGAATGTGGCGTAATCAGGCGACGCATGAACGTATTAAAAACTTCGTTCTCACACCGGAGCAGGTGAACGTCGAAATGGAAATGAACAATGCTCTACTGCTCGAAGCCGTTAAGAGTAAGAAGTCTGTGAGTCGCTCACAGGCCAGTCTCGGTGGATTCAATCAAGTCCAATTTGACTCGCGAGGGATTCAGGGCGATTTGATGGGGACCGAGAATATTTACGGAGGAGCTGGCGGGTACGGAGGCGGAAGTTATGGCGGGGCAGGCGGAGGTGCTGGCGGTTATGGAATGGAACCAGGTGCTTCAGGCGGTCGAGCCAGCGGAGGACGTGGCGGCCGACGGACAACCGCAACCAACCCCAACAGTCCACTCGAACAGCTTGTGGAACGGCTGGCAAAGAATGCTGAAGACCCCAAAGAACAAGAACAACTCATTCGCGAATGGATCATGAAACGTGCTTCCGTCGACGGAGAGTTGCTTCTGTTCAGGTATTTCGACTTTGGAGTCGAGCCAGGAAAAACGTATCGCTACCGAGTCCGCTTTACACTCAAAAATCCAAACTTTGGAAAACGTATTGCTGACGCTGGTGGACTCGCTCATGTTGTTGCAGGCGAAGAACGAACAACTGACTGGAGTAATATCACCAAGCCTGTCACTGTCGTTGATGACATGGAGTTTTTCCTGACACGTGTCAACGAACCTAAAGGGAGCACCCGTCTACTCCCTTCCGCTCAAATGGATGTTTACTTCTGGGATTCAAAATACGGAACCATGGTGAACAAAGCGTTTGAAGTCCGTATGGGACAGGCGGTCGCTGATAAGGTGGAAACTCAGGTCATTGATGCAGCCGGACAGGAAGTGAAAGAGGAGGATTACACATTCGCTTCAGACAGCTTCCTCGTTGATGTGATTGAGGACATTCGTATCGATCGCGGGTTCCACAACAATGAACGTATCGAGCCCTCCTTAAGACTCAATTTGGTACGAGGACACCGGGATCACTTCCGGAATGAGAGCCAGGTCCTGATCAAAACTGATGAAGAAGAATTGGTCGAGTACGATGGAACAAGTATGGCCAGTGCTCACGAGCAAAGTAAGAAGTACATCGAATTCCAGAAGGAACAGTATGACAGGCTGTTGAAAGCCAAAACGGCTGCTTTCGATGCTCAAGGTATGGGTGAGTATGGAGACTTACTGGGTGGTGAGCCAGGTGCTGGTGGCTACGGCGGAGCGGATGGTATGGAGATGGGAATGATGGGAGCTCCTGGTGGAGGTCGTAAACGTAGTTCACTCCGAAAGAGAACATCCGGCCGAGGCCGTGGTGGGTCCCGTGGATCGGGCAGTGCAAGTGGCTCATATTAGAGAGTATCGAATACTGTCCTTTACGTTCTGCCTCGTGGCGAGCAGTTTATGAACTCATAAAAGTGAGCTTCAGGGTACGACCAGCATTGGAAAGACTCTCATGTGAGACTGCTTGTTCAGGACTTGTCAGCTCTGGCCGAAATTCTCATGTTTTCATTACGTTTCTGAGCAGACGATATCGTCTGCTCAGAAACGTTTTTTTACGCGCCGACGCAGTTGCCTTTACCGAGAGGCAATCGTGCCTCGGTTCGGAGTCTGCTTGGTCTACTGACCTCAATGGTACAGGCATTCTTGTGAGGGCTTAAAATCGTTTCAGAGTGTCCAGAAAATCGTTGCACTCAGCGACTCGTTCGTTCATCGTGCGGATTGATCAATGGAGCAGTTTGCTCTACCGTGTGCCCGTGAAGAACGCGTTTCACCAGTAAAATTCCTGTTCGTCATGATGTTCACAACTTCAGAAGTATTCTGGTGACAATACCAAAGCTTCTGAAATTGCTATGATTCACTCGGGTTACGATTCGTTTTCAAGTTTTTTCCAGAGCTCATTCATGTTTCACCGAACTTTACTTTTCAGTGTCACCCTTTTCGCAACTCTCCCCATACAAGCAGCGGAAGTAATTTCAATTGCTGGCAATGGCGAGAGGCAATTCTCGGGTGATGGGGGACCAGCAACAGAAGCGGGGGTCGGAAACCCTTTCGGTGTTGTGATCGGTCCAGATGGCGCTCTTTATATTTGTGAAGTTTCGAATGATCGCGTCAGAAGGCTCGATCTCAAGACCGGAATCATCACAACGGTCGCTGGCACAGGCGAAAAAGGCTACTCAGGAGACGGTGGTCCTGCGACTGAGGCCAGGCTCAACGAACCCTACGAAGTTCGTTTTGCAGCCAATGGTGATATGTATTTCGTTGAGATGATCAACGCCGTCGTCCGTAAGGTTGATGCCAAGTCTGGAATCATCTCGACCGTTGCCGGGACGGGGCAACCTGGATTTGGAGGCGACGGTGGCGACGCGACAAAGGCACAACTTAACCGTCCGCATTCCATCGTTCTGGACTCAAAAAACAATCTGTACATCTGTGATATCGCCAATCACCGGATTCGACGAGTTGACCTTGGCACGGGTATTATCGAGACCTTCAGCGGTACTGGTTCAAAAGCGAAAACTCCCGATGGGGCACCTGCTTCAGGAACTCCACTCAATGGCCCCCGCGCCCTCGATTACGATGGCAAGAACAACTTGTTTCTGGCTTTGCGTGAAGGCAACGCTCTTTACCGGATCGACTTAGCAGCCGGTACGTTGCATCACCTCGCAGGGACCGGCAAGAAAGGCTACTCCCAAAGTTCTCCTGCGAAAACCGCGCTTCTCTCCGGGCCGAAAGGGGTCGCAGTTGGAGCTAATGGTGACGTCTACTTAGCTGACACAGAAAGTCACACCATTCGAGTTTATCGTGCCAAATCGAAACTGATTGAAACGGTCGTGGGGGATGGAAAACTTGGAGATGGTCCAGACGGAAAGCCTCTCACTGCCCGCCTTGCTCGCCCCCACGGAATTTGCCTCGACTCACAAGGAAACATCTACATTGGCGACAGTGAAAATGACCGTGTCCGCGTGCTTCGAAATCGCTCAAAGGTTTCAGAGTAGACCAATGTGAAAACTTCGCAGTGAGCGTGTCGAATTATGTTTTCTGGTATTCAGCATTCAACCCAGCCTCAGTTATGGCAAAATCTAAACTTTCAGAAAACGTTCGTCAGGCATCCCGGCAGGAGCAATTTTTAAACGTCATTGACCGAGACGAAGCAACTCGGCGTTTCCAATCCAGCTTAACTCTCAAACCTTTGGGGGTTGAAAACATTCAGCTTGATGATCTTCACGGCCGGGTGTTGGCACATAATATTCAAGCGAAGATCGATGTCCCCGGGTTTGATCGTTCTAACGTCGATGGGTTTGCCGTCATCGCCGAGGAGACTGCTGGAGCTCAGGAGGAGACTCCCTGTTTTCTAAAGATCAACAATGAATCGCTCCTCCCGGGGCAACGACCGAATGCGACCGTCACCCCCGGGACAGCAACTCCTATCTCGACTGGTGGCATGGTTCCCCGCGGCGCGAATGCGATCGTGATGATTGAAGAGACCGACCTGTGCGAGCAGGATGGTGTCGAAACCGTCACGATTTCACGTTCAGTCGCACCTGGGAATATGATTACCTACGCGGGTACCGATATCGCCCAGGGTGAAACGGTCCTCTGGGGAGGAACGAAGTTGACTTCCCGGGAGATTGGCCTGCTCGCATCACTCGGTCAAACGGATGCGCCGGTCTTCAAATCTCCCCGTGTCGCCATCATTTCGACAGGTGACGAAGTTGTTGCCCCGGGCGAGACTTTACCGGTCGGTTCTATCTATGACTCAAACGCAGCCATCCTTTCAGCAGCGGTCAAGGAATGCGGAGGGACTCCTGTTTTTGTAGGGCGAGTTCAAGATGAGGCTGATCAACTGCAAAAGATGATCAACACTGCACTCGAACAAGATGTTGTCTTACTTTCTGGAGGGACTTCGAAGGGGGCTGGTGATATTTCATATCGCATCGTACAGCAGTTCAACGACCCCGGGATTGTGGCTCACGGTGTTGCGCTCAAACCGGGAAAGCCGATCTGCATGGCGGTGACACAAGGCAAACCGGTTGTCATCCTTCCTGGATTTCCAACCTCAGCGATTTTTACTTTTCATGAATTTGTTGCTCCTGTGATTCGTAAGCTTGCTGGTCAGCCGGCTGAAAGTCGAAAAACAGTCCGAGCGAAATCACCAATCAAAGTGAACTCCGACCGGGGAAGAACGGAATATCTTCTGGTTCGTTTATTCGAGTCTGATGGCAAACGCCACGCCTATCCAATGGGAAAAGGTTCGGGCTCGGTCACCACATTTTCTCTTGCTGATGGATTCCTGACGATTCCTCAGCACAGTGAAATTATTTCTGCCGGGACCGAAGTTGAAGTGACGCTTCTCGACGAAGAGCTCCAAACCAGTGACCTTGTCGTGATCGGGAGTCATTGTGTCGGGCTCGATTTGTTGCTGGGGAAATTACGCCTGCAGGACCTCAAACCTTCAATCATGCACGTCGGCAGCGAAGCGGGTTTGTCTGCTGTGCAGCGAGGTGAATGTCACTTGGCTGGAGTCCACCTGTTGCATCCTGAGACGAACATCTACAACGTTCCGTTTCTCACCGAAGAGCTCTCGCTCATCAAAGGGTATCGGCGTATGCAGTCGTTTGTCTGCCGAAGCGACGACGAGCGATTTTCCGGACTTGATGGCAAATCAGCAATCCAGGTCGCGTTGAATGCGAGTGATTGCTCGATGGTCAATCGCAACCCCGGGAGCGGAACTCGAATACTGACCGACCAACTGCTCCAGCAATTGAATGAGAGTGATCGACCTCCGCATGGCTATGCGATGCAAGTCAAATCGCACAACGCAGTTGCCGCTGCAATCAGACAGCAGCGAGCTGATTGGGGAATCGCCATCGACTCGGTCGCGAACGACTACGGGCTGCAAAGCTTCCCTTTACGAGAAGAACATTTTGATTTTATCATCCGCAAAGAAAACTTACAGCAACCACAAATTGTTGCTTTTCAAGAAATGCTTCAGCAACCTGAAGTGCAAGCGGAACTTGAGCAAATTGGCTTTCAAGTCGTACCTCAGGAAGCTGGATTTCTCGTCAATAAGTAGCACCCTACTGCCGGGCTCTTTACCGCAGTGATGCCAGTAAGTCTTTTGCTGCGCCGGCAAAAACCAGGGTGTCGACGCTTGCTGTGATGAGCGTGCATCCCCGTTCGATGTATGGCTGAACTGCTTCTCCGGTCACTCCAAACCAACCAATGGGAACCTTCGCGTTCTGGCAGGTTTGGATCACATGGTTGATCGCTTCCACAACTTCCGGGTCATCAACTTGCCCCATTTTTCCCATGCTGGCAGCGAGGTCATAGGGACCGAGTTGAACCGCATCGATGCCCTCCACGTTGACAATCGCTTCAATGTTTTCAACTGCCTGATAATGCTCCGCTTGCACAATCACCGCAATCTGGTCGTTTGCATTTTCCACATAGTCAGCAAACTTCAACCCATACCCGTGTGCCCGAGCCAATCCGACTCCGCGTGATCCCATTGGAGCATATCGGGACCAGCTGACGACGTTTTTTGCGTCTTCAACAGTGTTGACCATCGGGACGATGACTCCATCGGCACCAAGGTCGAGCACCTTCTTGATTGGGACTTCTTCGACAGCTGGCACACGAACAACACATCCCAGTCGATGACCGACAGCCTGCAAGATGGCTCCGACGTCTCCCGTTTCCAGCGGACCATGTTCACCATCAATGAACAGCCAGTCAAAACCGAGCTCCGCCAGAATTTCGGATGTCGCAGGAGTCGTCAATGTCACCATGGTTCCGAGCAGCAGCTCATGTTGACTTAACCGAGATCGAAAATTGTTCGCCATAACCGCTTTCCAAATGTGGGCTGTCTTGTCTGAGAAAACGATGATCGTTCCACAACTTCATAATGTCAAATGGGACTCGGACGGAGATTTCCGGGAGATCGATCGGGCATGTCGTCACCAAATTCTTCGTCTTTGATTCGTGGTGAAGAAATCAGCGATGCGTTGGAGGATGTTCCTGTCATCTTTGGCTGCTTTCTTCTCAGAATAATTTGAGATGATCCTGGAAATTTTCTCGACCAGCTTGAACTGAAAACAGATGGCCCCAATACTTCACATTCAAGTTCTTTGATCGATTCAACCTGCTTGTCAGTTGTTGATGACAGGCTCCTGAGCAGGATTTTCATGATGCGTACTTCGATGTATTTCGCACTCGCCTTTACATTCGTTCCGATGTTGCAGGCATTCTCCGCTGATGAAGCTCAGCCTGTTCGTATGGGGTGCGGAATGATGACATTCGACACTGTCCCCGGTTGGGGGTTAGGAGAAGACGGGAAGTCCGTATTGGGACCAACACACGGTGGAGTTGTCATCGACAGCGAAGGGAACATTTACACAAGCGCAAACATGGGAGTGTTTGTCTTTTCCCCCGATGGAAAAGTCATTCGACGATTCCTCGGTGATGCCCACTCCAACATTCACGATATGGAAATCCGCAAGGAGGGGGATGAAGAATTTATCTATGGTGCCCGAAATGCAGCTGGTGAAGGAATTAAGTTCAGTGCGGAAACAGGCGACATCGTCTTAAAGCTTCCGTTCCCACAGGAGTCTGGGCTCAAGCTTAAAAAGTTCGCCCCCACAGCGATCACCGTCGCGCCGAACGGGGACATCATCCTCTCGGATGGTTATGCGAGCAATCATATTTTCAAGTTTGACAAGAACGGAAAATACCTCACGCACTTCGGTACCAAAGGAAATGATCTCAAGCAGTTCAACACCGCACACGGAATGACTTTAGATACTCGCTACGACCCGCCCCGGTTGCTGATCTGCGATCGGAACCATCAACCTAAGGGCCGCTTGCTGCATTATGACCTTGACGGAAACTTTATTGAGGAAGTCACCACTGGTTTAGGGATGCCGACTTCTGTCGCAGTGCAGGGCGATTACGTTTCCGTTCCTGATTTGCATGGTCGTTTAGTGATTCTCGACAAAAGCAACACGATCATGGCAGTCCTTGGTCACAATCCGAATCCTAAAACTCGCGGAAGTTTTAACGTTCCTCAAGACAAATGGATTGAAGGAATCTTCAGCGGAACGCATGGCTCCTACTGGGACAAAGACGGCAATCTCTATGTTCAAGACTGGAACGTCTCCGGACGTCTTATGAAACTGGTCCGCGTCAAAGAGTAACCATAACACGACCGACAACCACTTCAAGTGTTGAACTGACAGCGATTCAAACGCTCCCATTCCTCGTGAATGAGGGAGTTTTTTCCAGTCGGTTTGCATCACAGGTCTATAGAGTGAAAGAGCGTGGAGATCTGATTCGCAACTTTGCTGGTGAAATACGTTCTACAGCAGTTTTGAAAAGAGGTACGCGGTCAGCCTCGTGACATTGAAAGATTCATGGCCATAAACAGAACTCTTCACGGGGATCAGAAACACGAACATGTTCTCAGCGGACAGAGATGGAAATTAAACAGTTCTCTTTGAGGGTGCGATTGCAGAATTCATCCGGATTTAACAGACTCTGTTTCATCTATAACTTTTGATCTATCCTCGATGAGCTGACTATGAACGAAACGTCCGCACCCCGTCCCTGGTACACCCGGATTGGTCCTGGACTCATCACTGCCTGTGTGGTGGTTGGTCCCGGAAGTATCATGACGAGCTCCACTGTGGGAGCGAACAATGCTTACTCTCTCCTTTGGATTGTCGTTGCTTCGGTCGCCTTCATGATGGTCTACATGACCATGGGCGCTCGCCTGGGAGTTGTGGCCAAAGATTCGCCAGGCAACCTGATTCGCAAGAGAACGGGCAAATGGCTCGCAGTTCTCGTTGGTGGTTGCGTCTTCTTTATCTCGGCAGCTTTTCAGTCCGGAAACAATATTGGGGTTGCCGCAGCCTTTGAAGCATTCATTGATTCGAAAGAAATTGTGACCGGCCTGGTCATTGTCTTTAACGTCATAGCGATTTCGTTTCTGTTTGCCTTTAAAGACATGTACAAAATGCTCGAACGACTGATGATGACGTTCGTCGGTCTCATGTTAGTCAGCTTCGCCGTGAACTTGATCCGCCTTAAACCTGACCTGAATGCCATGATGTGGGGGTTCGTTCCGAATCTGGACCAGATTGACACTTCGAAAGCAGAGAACATGCTTCCTTTGCTCGGTCTGATGGGGACAACTTTTGTGATCTCGGCTGCGTTCTATCAGGCATATCTGGTTCATCAAAAAGGATGGGGACTTGAGCAACTCAAGAGTGGTTTAGTCGATGCCCGTGTTGGATCGGTCATCATGGCATTGATCACAATCATGCTGATGTCGACCGCAGCAGCCGGTTTGTACACCGGAGAGGTCGTTAGACTCAACAATCCGGTTGACGTCGCGAAGTCGCTGGAGGAAACATTTGGAGCGAGTGGAAAAATCGTTTTTTGTCTGGGGCTGTTCTCGGCGGCATATTCATCGTTCATTGTGAATTCAATGATCGGGGGATTTACTCTTTCTGATGGGTTAGGATTGGGAAGCAAGCCGACTGATCTCTGGCCTCGCTTGATGACGACACTCGCACTTTTGACTGGCATGGCGGTCGGAGTCGCTACACTCGCATTCGACTTTGACCGAACTCCGACGATTATTGCGGCTCAGGCGGTCACCGTTGTCGGCGCACCGTTGGTCGCAGGAGTTCTCCTCTGGTTAACGAGTCGCAAAGACATAATGGGCGATCACGTCAACAGCACGTTCACGAATGCCTTCGCAGGTTTGGGGCTGGTTTTGCTGATCGCCATGGCTGGCAAGACGGCGTTTTACGACCTCCCTGCGAAATATCAGAAATGGCAGGAGGACTCAAAGAAAACTGCCACCGTCCACGTTTTAGACAATGATCAATTTTACTCAAATCATTTTGAAACTCTCCTCCGAGATCGATCATGCTAACCGAATATCAGCTCTCGACATTCCAGGAAACGGGGCACCTGACCGTAGAAAATGTCTTCACGCAAGAAGATATTTCGAAGGCGTTGCAGGACATCGAATCGTGGAGCGAAGAGTTTCTTGCACGAATGAGTGAAGAACAACGCCGCTGGTTTCTCGAAAGAGGAGGAACCGCTCAGGCACTCCGTAAGCTGGACAATCCGGCGTATCATCGAGAACAATTTCAGCAGATGGCGAAGCACCCCGATGTCGTCGCGATCGTCGAACAATTGATTGGCTCCGGGGTTTCCGTTTTCTTCAGCCAAGTCTTCATGAAACCGCCAGAAGTCGGCGGACCGAAACCAGTTCATCAAGACAACTTCTATTTTGGCCCCAATGATCTCGACGCGACGCTAACAGTCTGGATTGCTCTCGATGAGGCGACCATTGAAAACGGTTGCCTCTACTACGGGGATGGAAGTCATAAACGCGAAGTCCTCGAACATTTCGCCCCGGAAGATGAACCGTTCAACCTGCAAGTTGAAGCAGACTTGATGAAGCAATTCGAAATGACGCCTGCTCCTGTCCCCAGCGGCGGAATTTCCTTCCACCACGGGAACACATTGCATCAATCGTCGAGCAACACCAGTCAGCGACCTCGCCGCGCAGTCGCGTTTCACTACTTAAGGAATGACGCAAAATTAACAAAGCCGGGCTTGCCGTACGATCTCGACATCGTTGTCAAAGTCAGCTGACTCTGAGTAGCGCATTTTCAATGCTTGTTGTGCCCGTGAAGGTCACTATCATGACTTCATTGACTGCGTCGCTCTGAGGCTGAACCTGAAGAGCAGATTGAAGTTGACACATGCTCTGCGTCTCGATGCCACAGTCCCTTTGTGATGAATTTCCCCCGTAATGAACGGCATACTTATGCTTGAAGACTATTTGCCGAAGCGGGTCAACACCGGCCGGTGGGTTCCCGCGTATACGTTGGACGCACTTCGAGAATTGCCTGAAGACACGGAGTTCATCCTGCCGGTCTGTTCGCTCGGGACTTCGTATTCTGACCTCGAAAAACTCGGGAAGTTCATACTTCCCCCGCTGTTCCATGAAGCACTGACGACTGATCTGAAAGACCGATTACTCAGCCGAATCGTCGAGTGCTTTCCAACGTATGCCTCGGCGGAAAATCAGAATCGAGTCAAGATTGTCGAACTCCCCGAAGAGGATCTCCCCGAAACAGAATCACCACGAATCCTGGCCTTCAGCGTGGACACCGCAGTTGAAGAACATGGGCCACATCTCCCCTTGGGTACGGACACGATTCAAAGCTACAGCGTACTTGAGCGACTGGCATCTGAATTCACAGGTTTTCATCTGGCAAGACCACTGGAGTACGGTCAATTAACTTGGGGGCTCCCGTTTGGACACAGCGTCGACATCACTACAGACTTGCTGACTCCATACGTCACCGGATATTGCAACGCAGTCATTGACTGGCTGAAACCGGAAGCCTTGTATGTTGTGGATGTTCACGGATCGATCACACATCGGCAGGCGATTGTTGATGGTATTCGAAAGAGCAATGCGGGAGATTGGGCATTCCGCTGGCTGCACGATCCGTTGCCGGAGTTTGCTTCGGAGCGTGGTGATCAACATGCCGGCGGGGTCGAAACAATACTCGTGGAGCGAGTCAGCAAAGATTTGCTCGACTCAAACTGGTGGCCGGATCGAATCGATGAATTGGCCGCCCGCCAAATGTCCTTCGAGAAAGCTGTCGAGCTGACGCCGAATCTTGATGGCTTCTGCGAGTTCGTCAAAGAGCACCAGTCAAATGGGATAATTGGCGACATTCACAATTATCACCGCCTTGATGCAAAGGTATTGTTCGACCGCATGCTCGATGTTGCTCGAAATGATGTCCAGAAACTTTTAGAGGGCGAAAAATCAGACTCGCAATCAGCGGGACAAGATTTATGGTAAGCAATGAATTCACAATCCGCGAGATGACGGAAGCCGATGTCCCGTTTGGTCTCAGCTTGGGAGAGATGTCAGGTTGGAATCAGATGCCGGCAGACTGGCTGCGAATTTATCGATACGAACCGCGGGGTTGCTTTGTCGGCATGATGAATGAGACACCCGTGGCAACAATTTCTACGACGACCTACGGGACTGACCTGGCTTGGATCGGCATGATGCTGGTGCATCCAGATTTTCGCCGACAAGGAATCGCAACCGCGCTCATGAAACATGTGATTGCCTGGCTGGAAGAACGTGGGACGGAGTGCATCAAACTGGATGCGACACCTGCTGGTGCAACCGTCTACGAACAGCTTGGCTTCAAACGGGAGTGGGAATTTCACCGATACGAAAAGCGGGGCGATGTGGGGACAGTCGAGAACGTCGAAGGTCTGGAGAATTTCCAGGTCGAACAATTCGACAGGAAGGCATTCGGGGTGGATAGGTCTGAGTGGCTGTCGCGTCTGGCAGCCGATTCGAAAGTCGTATCTCAGCAAAATGGATACGGAATGTTGCGTCCGGGCAGGTTGGCAACCTACTTAGGTCCGGTGATTGCTGAAACTCCTGATCTTGCGGAAGGGCTGATCCATCAATTGATTTCAGAGCAACATAAGACGATTTTTTGGGATGCTCCTGGCCCAAATGCCGATGCGATTGAACTGACTAAGAGATTCGGTTTTCAACCCGTTCGGCCACTCATTAGGATGTGGCGCGGGGAGAAGCTCGTTGTTGGAAACGTAAACAAACAATACGCTCTGGCATCTCCTGCAACGGGGTGACCATTTTAGAGGATCTCTCGAATTGGTGCACAGGTTCTGCCTCGTGGCGAACAGCTACTTTATTGATGAAACACATTCTTCGCGGGCACACGGTAGAGCAAACTGCTCTAGTCCGAGAGACACTCTCCTGCGAACCGAGATATTGAAAAGACAGGTCGAAACAATGAATCAAAGTTTACCCGAATCCATCCGAGATGAAGCTCACCTTGAAGAACTTCTCAGCGAACCGACAGAAGGAGCAATTGACGCGCTTCGAAAAGTGCCGGGTGATATTATTCTCCTCGGAGCGGGTGGGAAAATGGGGCCGTCTCTTGCCAGAATGGTAAAGCGTGCCGCCGACGCAGCCGACACACCACGGCGAGTGATAGCTGTCAGCCGGTTCTCAGATGCGTCACTTCCGAAACAGCTGAATGAGTTCGGAATCGAAACAATCTCAGGTGATTTGCTCGACGAAGAATTCATTGCTTCTCTTCCCGATGTCCCGAATGTTATTTTTATGACGGGAGCCAAATTCGGAACTTCAGGAGATGAATCGCTGACCTGGGCAATGAATGTCTGGTTGCCATCGGTTGTCTGTCGCAAGTATCGCAACAGCCGGATCACTGCTTTCTCAACAGGAAACGTGTATCCGCTGGTCCCGATTGAGTCTGGCGGTTCAGTCGAAAGCGATCCCTTACAGCCCATCGGCGAATACGCCAACACTGCCGTCGGGCGAGAGAGAATGTTCTCCTACTTCTGCAATCGTGAAGGGAACCCAACCAGCCTTGTCCGATTAAATTACTCCGTCGAAATGCGTTACGGCGTCCTTGTCGATCTGGCTAAGCAAGTCATGGCAGGAGGACCGATTGACGTTTCAATGGGCTATGCAAATGTCATCTGGCAGGCAGACGCCAATGCAATGACGATCCAGTCAATGGCCGATGCTAGCTCACCCGCTTTCGTTGTGAACGTTTCAGGACCAGAGATTTTCTCGACCAAAGAAATTTGCGAACGATACGCAGACCTGTTCGGAACTTCTGTCGACTTCACCGGCGAACCCGCACCAACAGCACTGCTCAACAATGGTTCCTTCGGTCACCAGCGATACGGAGCCCCGCGCGTCTCGCTGGAACAACTTCAAACCTGGATTGCCGACTGGTTGAAGCGAGACCAAGTGACTTGGGGAAAACCAACTCACTTCGAAGTCCGAGACGGAAAATTTTAATAGCCCGAAATCTGAGAGAATTGAAACTGCAGAAACGGTCATGCAGAAACCGCTGGACCAATGACTGCGGGGGGCTGGCAAGCATTTGAGATTGGCGACGGCGAGGAAGTTTCAATTCACCTGCACCATCTCTAAAACCTGTGGGTTGTACGATTACGTCAAGACTTCAAGGCCCAAGATGATATTCGGGGAGCAGTTACGGGGACTATCTGCTCTAGAATCGACCGCACGACTGCTCTCGAAAGAAATGATCCAGAAAATCGAAGTAGGCATCTTGGCAACTGAACTGATTCAAGGTGAGAGCGATATGAACAAAGGACTTCACACGAAGCACGCTGCCAACAAAGACTTTTTCGATCGAAACCGTGGCGCTGTTGGAGGCGAACCAATTTGAAGTGCAGCACGAAGACCGAACGGAAATTTGGACAATGCCGGTTGCAGCCGTCCTTGCCAGGAAAAAGGCTGACAGCGAGTGAGTCCAGTTGTCATCAACAGCGTCTTCGTCGCGGGGTCGACATTAATCGCGCTCGTCATTCTGTTTCACCCTCGCGTGGTTAAAAAGTCAGTAACCTGGCAAGCAACCGTCACGCCGCTTGCGTCGATCATTGGAAGCGGGTTCCTGATTCTCGCCCCGAGCCTGAAACACGAATTTGGCTCGTGGGGAATCGCTGTGATGGCGTTGTTATGCATTGCCGCCTATCTCTTCGGCAATGCGATTCGGTAGCTAACGAAGTCGCCAGGAGTAACGAAGCGCGACCGATTGCGCGAATCTCGCCGACCACAAACAGTTCGGTTTTCTCAGCTGGCACTGACGGACCACACAGATGACGGAGTCTCTCGCGGCAACGTTCTGTAGTGCTTCCTACGATTTGTTTTTGCAGTTCCCGAAGAAAAGAACGGAACCGAGACCGCCTAATTATCGCCCTATTCACAACACAGATCAAACATTGCAAATAGGTAATCTCAGCTAGATCTAGCTGAGAGACTGGTTATTTCGTGATTCTGGAGTGCCAGCAGCTTACTACTGCGTCTCGTCTCGTACTGTCTCTCATCAATAAACGCGAGCTGATATGAAAACTGAATGTAATATCAGAGATTCTCCAGTTGACGTAACTTAATGCTTCCTTAACATTTATTAGTTCGCATGCGAATAATTCTTGTGAACTAAAGCATTGATTTATACTCATATAAACAGACAACGAAATAAGTATTCGTTGATGGAACTAAACTTAAAATTAGAGGAAATCATGAAGAAGAATCGTCGCCAGCGTCATGGCTTCACCCTGATCGAGCTCTTGGTTGTGATTGCGATCATCGCAATTCTAGTTGCATTGCTCTTGCCAGCGGTTCAACAGGCTCGTGAGGCAGCCCGTCGAACGCAGTGCAAGAATAATCTGAAACAGCTGGGCTTGGCGTTGCACAACTACCATGACGTTTACAACACCTTCCCTTATAGAACTGGTGGTACGAATACTGGCTCAAGCTCCTCGAACTGGGGACGTGGTAGCGGCATGATTGGACTACTCCCTTATATTGATCAGGCACCACTCTATAATCAAATCTCAGGAAGTTTGACTATTAACGGAGTGACATATAATCCGTTCGGACCCGGCCCGTGGACTTCAGATTACACTCCGTGGCAAGCTAAAATCCCAGGATTGCTTTGCCCATCAGATGGACTACATGTTTCAACCAATAATCTTGGGAACAACAGTTACGCATTCAGTGCTGGTGACAGTGCCGATGTCCTCTCGACAGATCCTCGTGGCGTCTTCGGAGTGAACAGTAGCGTTCGCATGAGAGACCTTACTGACGGGACGAGCAATACAATTCTTATGGCAGAGCGAATTTTCCCGCGAAGATCGAACGACATCGGAATGGTCGCCATCGCAACTTCGTTCTCAGACACGACCATTATTCCGAACGACTGCCGAGCAATGTATAGCACTTCCAATCGTGCTTATATCACGGGCTCGACTCTCCGAGACTTTGGAGGAGATCGCTGGGCTGATGGTGGTGCAGGTGTTTCGGGAGTCACAACAATTCTTCCGATCAACTCACCTTCCTGCTCTCAGAACAATCATGAGAACCAACCAGGAATTTACTCATCAGGTAGTCGCCACGTTGGTGGTGCTCAAGTCTTGCTCGGTGACGGAAGTGTTCGATTCATCAGTGAAAATATCGACACTGGAAACCTTGGTGTGAATGCTCGGAACATCAGCGGACCGAGCCCATACGGCGTCTGGGGAGCATTAGGTTCTCGAGCCGGTGGCGAGGTCGTAGGCGAATTCTAATTAGAACCAGTCCGAAAACTTCTGGAATAGCCGCTTGTCTCAATGTTTGAGAGAGCAATTTCAAGTTACAGGACCAATTCTAGAATTTCCCGCCTGCATCGTACTCAGAAAACAGGACCGTTGGGGCTCCCCCTGCGGTCCTGTTCAAGTTGTTTGCCATTCCGAATTCATGTGCGCCCCGCACGGCGCTGTCAACGGTTGGCTAATGAAAATTTCTCAACTGTGATCAGTCAATTGTGACCTGTCACCCAATTGGAAGATTCAAAGACAATGAAATACTCAGCTCTCTTTTCGCTCGCAATGCTAGTCACCTTATCCGCCTGCGGAGGAAAGACAGACCCGCTTAAAGCGGCTCGCCCAAAAACGGTCCCCGCCTCAGGAAAAGTGACTTACAATGGAACTCCTGTCGAAGGAGCACAGGTCAACCTGATTCCAGCTACGAACACCGATCCAGCTGCCTTTGCACTTACAGAAGCAGACGGAACTTTTACACTCACGACTTACGATGATGGTGACGGAGCAGTTCCGGGAAACTATCAAGTCACAGTGGTCAAACGGAGCGTGGAAACAATCCTCAACCCTGATGACCCCAATGGCCCTCCTGTGGGGTCAAAGGAAGAATCATTTCTTCCGAAAAAGTACGGCAGCGTATCTTCGACAGACCTTCAGGCAAATATTTCCAGTGAAGGAACGGATTCACTCGAATTCTCTCTCACAGACTAAAGCATTGGCTCTGACAAACTCTGAACAGGTGATCGAGAAGCCTGAACTGACACTCTCAGATACTGAGGAAAGTGACGATCCCACGAGCTTCCGGGCTGGTTCCGGATAATACTGTTAGAGCTTCTGGCTACCTGACGGAAGTGGAGTGTTTTTTTCCGAAAACGCGTACTTTGCGGACGTGAGAAGCACAAAAGCATACTTAAACCAACAATCTCGCCACGACATGACGTTTTAACTCGATCGATCAGCGAAGAATGTTTGCAACAGTCAATGAATCAGACTTGCATTTAATGGCTCGCTTGCGAACACTGTGCAAACTGTTGCAGAAGTCTTTTCAGGATTGCTGATGTTTTTATGGTTACTGGTCATCTTGACCGCTGGCATTTTAGCCCCAGCCGTGAACCGACTTATCGGTTCACGTGGAGGGTGGTGTCTCGCATTGGTTCCGGCAGGGGTTTTTACCTACCTGCTGAAACTGTGGCCATCAGTCATGAATCAAGAGGAGATCTCAGCCCACATTGACTGGGTCCCGGCACTGAACCTTGCGGTCTCCCTGCGATTGGATGGCCTGAGTTTGCTGTTCGGGTTGATGGTTACCGGAATTGGTGCGCTGATTCTGGTGTACGCAGGAGGTTACCTGAAAGGTGATGACCGCCTCGGACGCCTGTGGATGCTGTTGCTCTTCTTTATGATGGCAATGCTGGGGCTTGTCCTGGCTGACAACCTCCTCACGCTGTTCATCTTCTGGGAATTGACCAGCATTACTTCTTACCTGCTGATCGGCTTCAACAGTGATCGCCCCGAATCCCGAGCGTCTGCCTTGCAGGCGTTACTGGTCACGGGAGGTGGCGGTTTGGTACTTCTACCAGGACTGCTATTACTCGGTGTGGCTGGGAATTCTTTCGAGATTTCGACTCTCGTAGGCAACGCTGAGGCAATCCGTCAACACTCACTGTATGTGCCAATTCTATTGATGATCCTGGTCGGAGCTTTCACAAAGTCGGCTCAGTTTCCGTTTCATTTCTGGCTGCCCAATGCGATGGCAGCTCCCACGCCGATTAGTGCCTACCTTCACTCGGCAACGATGGTCAAAGCAGGAGTCTACCTGATCGCACGACTGCATCCGGTTTTAGGCGGAACGACGGCGTGGTTCTGGATGATTGCTCCGATTGGCACAATCACGATGGCCCTTGGTGCGGTGCTGGCGTTGCGAGCAACGGACCTGAAGCAAATTCTGGCATATGCCACCATCAGTGTGCTGGGAACGCTCACGATGCTACTGGGCATTGGAACTGAAGCTACCCTGACCGCAGCTTTGGCGGTACTGGTCGCTCATGCCTTCTACAAGGGAGGGCTGTTCATGGTCGCTGGTGCGGTTGATCACGCCGTGCATGAACGCGATATTCATAAGCTCGGAGGTCTGAGATCTGCGATGCCTGTGACGTTTGTGGCGGCTTGCCTGGCTGGATTTTCAATGTCGGGAGTCTTGCCGACGTTCGGCTTTGTCGCAAAGGAAGCCTGGTACGAAGCGATCGGCCATCTGGCGGAAATTCCCTTTCTAACTGCGTCGATACTCTCCAACATCGGATTAGTCGCCGCTGTGGGGCTTGTCTGTGTCAAACCGTTTTTTGCTGAACGAACCGAGGCGACCCAGAAGGCCCATGAAGGTGGCCCGGCGATGTGGGGACCTCCACTCGGACTCGGTATCGGAGGTTTACTATTGGGCCTCATGCCTACACGTATCAGCGAGTTGCTGGCCGCTGGAAGTCATGCTGTTACGGGACATGAGGTTCCAGTACATCTCGCTTTATGGCATGGAGTCAACGTGACGCTCCTTCTGTCGCTGTTGACGCTGGCGGGCGGAATCACGCTGTACTGGCAACGACATCGGCTGGGAGGAATTTACGCGAGTCTCAATCCAGTGATTCACTACGGTCCCTCATCGGTGTATGCCTGGCTTTTGAAAAATGTCAACCAACTGGCGCGCGTGCAAACCGCGATCCTGCAAAATGGTTATCAGCGATTCTATCTGTACACGATGATCGGGATCACTGTTTTCAGCGTATGGATAGCATTGGGAGGCAGAATTTTCTCAAACCTGGATTCACTACCTCTCGATTATCGCGTTCATGAAGTTCTGCTGGTCGGATTAATTCTGGCGGCATCGTTCGCAGCAGTCCGAGCGAAAACATGGTTGCTAGCGGTCGGTTCACTCGGCATTGTCGGCTTCAGCGTCGCGGGCATCTTTGTGTTGTTTGGGGCCCCAGATTTGGCGATGACGCAATTCGTAATTGAAACGCTAACTGTCCTGCTGTTCGTCATGGCGTTCTCACGACTACCGGAATTTCGCCGCCTCTCCTCTGGCCGAACACGGAGGCGCGACGCCCTGATCGCAATTGGGGCAGGCGCGACCATCTCGGCACTACTGATGTTTGCGATGACTGTTCGTGCGGACCGACCGGTTTCTGAGTACTACGTTGCGAATAGTGTTACAGAAGGGCATGGTCGAAACGTGGTCAACGTGATTCTCGTCGACTTCCGCGCGCTAGACACTTTGGGCGAGATCACCGTATTGGCGATTGCAGCGATTGGTGTTTATTCGCTGTTGATGCTCCGACCGGCCAAACTCACAACGATTGAGTCTGCACTTGATGAAAGATCGGATGATTCGGCGACGACTGATCCCCACACGGCTCAGCTCGCGACCGGTTTCAGCCCCGGTCCCGAACAGGAGGGAGTGTGACAATGGACTCAGTAATTCTAAAAACTGCCATTCGGTTTCTGTTGCCCTTACTTCTGCTAGCGTCGGTGTTTCTATTCCTGCGAGGACACAATGATCCGGGAGGCGGATTCGTTGGTGGTCTGGTAGTTAGCGGCGCAATTGCTCTGTACGCCATTATCGATAGTGCGTCAGCCGCGAGACAGATGCTTCGTGTCTCCCCGAGAATTCTGATCGGCTCAGGGCTCTTAATTTCGCTAAGTAGTGGACTAGCACCGTTACTGACAGGTCGCCCATTCCTCACCGGTTTGTGGACGACAGCAACGACTGTCGGTCTGGGAGAACTGCACATCGGTACGCCGCTGTTCTTCGATCTCGGAGTTTATCTCGTTGTAACAGGAGTCTCTGTCGTCTTTATCTTTTCACTTCTAGAAGAATAGGCCACATGGAAATTGTTTTAGCCATCACAGTCGGCGGTTTGTATGCGGCAGGCATCTATATGATGTTGCGTCGCAGCGTCGTGAAGTTGCTGATTGGACTTGGACTGCTTAGCCACGCTGCCAACCTGCTGATCTTTACTGCAGGTGGAATCGTTCGTGGCCATGTTCCGGTTATTCCAGCTGGTGAAACGCAGCCTCTCACGCAGGTCGCTGACCCGTTGCCTCAAGCTCTGATCCTTACTGCCATCGTAATCAGCTTTGCTGTTCTGGCGTTTGCCCTCGTCCTGGTTTATCGGACGTATCAAACTCTCGGAACCGATGACTTAGACCAACTGAGAGCGACCGACACATGATTGAACAGGTTGCCATTATTCTTCCCATCGTGCTGCCTCTGGCCACGATGGCAGTTCTGCTGCTGGTGTGGAAGTCAATCGCCGCTCAAAAAGTAATTGGCGTGATTGGTTCAACGCTGCTGATGGCGTCGGCGGCTGCGCTCATCTGTCTCGTCAACCGAGATGGAATGATCGTGTTGCAAGTAGGAAGCTGGCCCGCTCCGTTTGGCATCACTCTTGTAGCTGATCGATTAAGTTCGATCATGGTCATGCTGGCTGGGCTAATGGTCTTCGCAGTGTCGATCTATTCGCTCGTTATGATTGATGACCGCCGAGTCGATTTTGGTTTTCACCCACTCGTTCAGTTATTGCTCATGGGAGTCTGTGGAGCTTTTCTGACAGGTGACTTGTTCAATCTGTATGTCTGGTTCGAAGTCATGCTGATTGCGTCGTTCGTACTCTTGACACTTGGAGGTGAACGGGGGCAACTGGAAGGTGCCATTAAATACGTCACATTGAATCTCATTTCCTCCGCCGTGTTTCTTGCAGCCATCGGGGTGATCTACGCCGCCACCGGAACGCTGAATATGGCGGACCTTGCTTTGAAGCTCCGGAGCTTTACAGATGACGGAACCGTCTCCGTTCTGGCAATGTTGTTTCTGATCGCATTCGGAACGAAAGCAGCTGTGTTCCCGCTGTTTTTCTGGCTACCCGCTTCGTACCACACTCCACCTGCGGCCGTCTCGGCGATCTTCGCCGGGCTGCTCACAAAAGTTGGAGTCTATTCGCTGATTCGAGCATTCACGCTGTTGTTCGTGACTGATCTTGAATTTACACACAACCTGCTGTTGCTCATCGCTGGGTTGACAATGGTGACTGGCGTTCTCGGAGCGATGGCGCAAAGTGAAATCCGCCGCATCCTGTCGTTTCATATTGTCAGCCAAATTGGCTACATGTTGATGGGACTGGCACTGTACACTCCGCTCGCTTTGGCAGGATCTGTCTTTTACATCATTCACCATATTGTTGTGAAAACCAACTTGTTCCTGATTGCCGGGATTATCGAACGTCGTTTCGGAACAGGTCGTCTGGCAGAAATCGGCGGTCTGTATCGATCCGCCCCCGTGTTGGCCACACTGTTCTTCCTCTCAGCGATGTCGCTGGCTGGAGTCCCACCACTCTCGGGGTTCTTCGCCAAACTGACACTGATCCGAGGTGGCCTGGAAGCGGAAGGCTATGCCATTGTGGTTGTCGCCCTGGCTGTGAGCCTGCTGACTCTATTCTCGATGACGAAAATCTGGGCTGAAGCATTTTGGAAACCGGCTCCTGAAGGGGCCGCGACCGAAACTTCTCAGAACCCCTACACAATGTTTGAACGACTTAGCCTGTTCGGTCCGACACTCCTTCTGGTCACGATCACAGTGGGGATTGGGGTGATGGCAGGTCCGGTGATGAACGCTTCAATGGCGACTGCCGAACAACTTCTCGATCCCGATATTTACATACAGGCCGTATTGCCAGATCAATACTTAATAGAAAGCGAAGGCGACCTTCTCATCGACGACTCCACTTCCGAGGCGCATGGACTTTTACCATCACCACGCGGAGAGACACACTAATGCTCAACTTCTTTTTCAACATTTTTCTGGCACTGGTCTGGGCACTGGCAAATGGACAAATCTCCTTGCCAAGCCTCTCGATCGGTTTCGTTCTCGGATACTGTGTTTTATGGTTCTCACAACCATTGATGGGGCAGTCTCGCTACTTTCGACGATTACCAATTGCGATTCGATTTGCTGGTTTCTTTCTTTGGCAATTGATTCTCTCCAACCTCAGGGTTGCCTATGACGTCATCACTCCACACCTGTATATGCGACCGGGAATTATCGCTGTGCCGCTGGACGCAAAAACCGACAGGGAAATCACATTGCTGGCGAATTTGATCACGCTAACGCCGGGAACCTTGAGCCTTGATGTGTCTGACGACAAACGTACGCTGTATGTGCATGCCATGTTTGTCGACAGCCCCGAGAGTGTTCGTGACAGCATCAAGAACGGTTTTGAACGGCGATTACTGGAGTTGATTCGATGATACAGAACATCTTCACATTTGGCGTTAACTCACTCACCCCGATGATCGCCACAACAGACTGGCTGAGTCTGACCGTTCAAGTTTCACTCGTGCTGTTGGTGGTCGCTCTGGGGCTTACGTTCATACGTTTGATCCTTGGCCCTTCGCTTCCTGACCGCGTCGTCGCACTTGATCTTGCCTCCACACTCCTTGTAGGACTGATTGCAGTCAGTGCCATCGAAACCGGAGACGTGATCTTTCTGCGAGTCGCAATGGTCGCGGCATTATTCAGTTTTATCGGAACCATCGGCTTCTGTTGGTACCTGCAACGAGAGACCGACCAATGAGCGAAATCGCAACGATCTTCCTGCTGATCGCCGGAACCTCCTTTGCCTTACTGGCATCGGTTGCAGTGGTTCGTATGCCGGACATCTACACGCGGATGCACGGTGCAACGAAGAGTGCGACTCTGGGAGTTGGCTGCACACTTCTCGCGGTTGCGATTCGTTTCGCCGATATGGAAACGACCACCGTAACGATTCTGATCATCGGATTCCTGTTCCTGACAGCTCCGGTTGCTGCCCACATGATTGGTCGAGCCGCCCACCGAAAACAGGTTCCTAAATGGAGTGGCACGATCATCGATGAATCTCCGTACGCCGACTCGACAGTTTCTGCAGAAACTGAGCAAGTAGAAAAATAGCGTGATGCGAGAGAAGGAGCCGCAACGACAAAGGGGCTCCAAGGTTCCGGATTACGCCTTGGCAGAATCCGTGGATTCCTTTTGAAAAACACTCTGAACTGCCTGGACTAACGAGTCACCGGTGAATGGTTTTTCGAGAATTGGAGGCAAGCTGAGAAGTTGCTCCGTGAGAGTTTCGGAATCGTTGTATCCCGACATGACGAGGATTGGAATTTTGGAATTGATTCGTTTTGCTTCTTGAATCACCTCCGAACCAGACATCCCTGGCATCATGACGTCAGTGAGTATGAGGTCGATCGCCTTGTGGTGTTCTTTCAAATGCCCAATTGCGTTTTTCCCATGACGGAAATGTCGAACTTGATACCCTTTCACTTCAAGGATTCGCGAAACCAGTCTGCCGAGAACTTCCTCGTCTTCGACAACAAGAATTGTTTCTGATCCTTCAGTCAATGGCGAAACATTTTCTTGAACATAGCTTGGCGCGATGCCGACCGATGTTCTTGGAAGGTAAATGTCGAAGGTTGTCCCGTGGTCGATTTCACTGGTCACGTTCATGAAGCCGCCACCTCCGTTGACAATTCCGTAAACAGTTGCCAGTCCCAACCCGGTACCTTGATCTACGTTTTTCGTGGTATAGAAGGGCTCGAATATTCGAGCTCTCGTTTCTTCAGACATCCCGGTGCCTGTGTCAGTCACACTCATCTTCAGGAAGTCTCCTGGCTGAACTCCGAGATGTAAGGCAAGGTCACCCAATTTCATTTCCACGTTGGAGAGGCTAATCGTGAATTGTCCTCCCTCGGGCATTGCGTCGCGAGAATTGGCAGTCAAATTCATCACGACTTGTTCAAGCTCAACGGGATCCAAAAAAACGGGATAGCACCCCGGTTCGAAATTTGTTTCGAGGGTAATATTTTCCCCCAGAATTGTCCGCAACATTGGGAACATCTCTGAGATCAATTTGCTTAAGTGCAAACAGGCAGGCTCGCTATCTCGCTTGCGACTAAAAGCCAGAAACCGTCTCGTCAACGAGGATGCTCGCTGACCGGCCAGTTGGATTTCGTTGAGCAGATCCCATTTTCCCTGACCGGGATTCAATCCGTGCATTGCGAGTTCGGTGTTCCCAAGAATGACCGTCAACAAGTTATTGAAATCGTGAGTGATCCCACCTGCCATGACTCCTAAAGCTTCCATCTTTTTCGTTTGACGAAGACTCTCTCTCTGTTCTTCAATGGTCAGCTGCATCTGTTCATTGGCGATCGAAGATTTCAAAATCTCCTGGATTGTTCGAAGTGCCTCAATCTGACCGTACCTCAACGCAGGTTGAAATGGTGCTTCAAAGGTAAGGATGGAATGGACTTCATTTTGATGCAGTAACGGCACTACCACTTCGGTCGTTTGCAATCGCCCCATACTTTCATAGGGTTTCAAATTCTCAAACCGAAATGCTTCAGAATCATTATTCCAGTAGATTTCTCCTGCCAATATCTTTTCAAGCTCGGAACTCGGGAATTCAACTTTTTGAGTCCCGAAATTCAATTGCTCGTTGTCCGAGGACCATTGATCAGTCGCCTCAAAAAGGCAGTCTGCCCCAGCTCTTTTCCATCTTGAACCTGAATAGAAATTCAACGTCGTCCCGACCGTTGACAGGAGACATGACCAAACGCCTTGTAAGTCTTGTGTTTGTGAAAGAATAGAACAAACACCTGCTGGAGCGTGCAGCTCTTGCTTAGCTGCCGAAATTTCACTTTCGTCGCGGATCATTAAGACCACTTCAGCGACAGCCTGACTGGACGAGAGAATCGGAACAATGGAGATTTTGGCAGGAAACTCAGTTCCTTCATCGGTCGAGCAGAGCACTTCGCACTGACTCGGCAACTTGTTGGCGATGCTGCGATTGATCGACTTGTCTAAAATCGCCTGGTGCTCGCTAGTTGCCAAACTTATTTTTGTTCCCAGGATTTTGGTTGCCGGCTGTCGAAAAATTCGTTCCGCACCGGGATTCCATTTGAGGCACTCGAATTGAGTCGAGATTGAAACCATTGCCAAAGGGGACGTGTGGAAGAGGGCGGAGCAAATCGCATCAGACTTTTGATTCGAGCTGATTTTCTCAATTATTTTAATCGCCCGAAATAACGTTTTCCCTAGTTGCTTTGCCCAATCAGAGAGTTCGCTTTGCTTCCATTTTTCGCACCTTCCCCAAAGAACCAGAAAGTCATTGTGGCTTGAGTGCTTAGAGATCGGAACTGCCTCAAGAACGACTTGTTTTGTCTCAGCGGCAAAAAGGTGAGGTCGCTCAGCTAATAACTGTTTGACCTTCGACAAGAAGATGGAGTCCGACGATTCTTCCGAACCTTGGTGGTCGTCTTCGAATTGAAATTCAGAAAGGTTGACGGAGTCTTTTTTGCCCTCGAAAGCTTGCATCTCCCAGACTTTGCTCGATCGGTTCCACATCCAGATTCCGGACTTCAAATGAGGATGCAGGATTTGAAGTTTTGAAAGCGCTTCTCCGAACAGAGAAATCGGACATTGACAATTGAGAGCGCCATCCAAAATAAAATCGCTGATTTCGTTCAGGAATTCGCGACTCCGATTTTGGAAGAGGTCAGCATCTTGGGTTGAATCCGGAATGGCCATGGTCGATTCCTCACTTAAGTCGGACGAGAGAGTTTTTTAGAACCAGTCCGAAAACCTCTGGGATAGCCGCTTTTCTTTACGTTTGAGAGAGCAATTTTAAGTTTCAGGATCAGTTCTAATAAAAATCCTCTTCGCCACGAGGCAGATCCTGCAAACCAATTCGAAAGATGCTCTCGTGTTTTCAATCGAATCTCGAAGTCGCGATCGACATCAAGCCAAACCGTCGCGAAGATGGGTTCCGAAGGAAATTCTTAAAGTTGTCTGATAGATCTTCCCTTCATGTAATGCATCATACATTTGAAGTGGAGTGCCCCGCTGGCGTTATTTTTTCAGTTCTAACCTGGCCTCGGTGACTTGTTTGACCAACTCAGCAACTGAGTAAGTTTTCATTTTCTTCATCATTCGACTGCGATGTGCCTCGATTGTTTTCACACTGACATTCGATTTGAATGCCATTTGCTTATTTGAGTGTCCTTGAAGAACTCCCTCCATCACTTCTGATTCACGTTCGGTGAGTTGCTCGAGTCGACGCAAGACAGCCAAAGCAGTTTCTTTTTGCTGCCTGTTTTCCTGATCAAGCTCAATCGCGCGTTGGATTGCATTCAGAAGGACAATATTTTGAAACGGTTTTTCGATCACATCGACAGCGTTGGACTGCATCGCTCTCACTGTCAGCGGGATGTCTCCATGACCGGTGATTAAGATGCAGGGCAACGCAATTCCTAATTGGCCAAATGCTTCCAATAATTCGACGCCATCCATACCCGGCATCCGCACATCTGTAATGATGCAGCCAGATCCTGATTGGTAGTTGCCAAGAAAGTCTTCAGCCGAAGCGAATGTCTGGCATTCAAGATCAAGACAATGAACGATATTCCGGACCAATGTCCTCATCTGAAGGTCGTCATCGACGACATATACAACGGGGTTCAATTCAGACATCAGTTACTACTCTTCTAAAATAAATCCAATACTGGCCTTTATTGGCATCCCGTTCTCCCCCACAAAGGAAGCAGCCTCCGGAATCGTGAATCTGATATCCGTGAGCACGCTAAGCATTCAATGTGCTTTCAACAAAACGGTGTTGCCCTGAGAATTGAAACATTACCTCACTCTCGATTCACTCGCTGACGAAATTCCTTGAAGCACGCGAAAAAGCCGACTGAGAGGCGATTGCCATTCAGCCGGCTTGTGAGAGTAACTCAGAGAGTAAATGTCACAAAAGATGAAAAGAACTGATCCGTCTACCTGACTTTCCCTTTTCGAGCTCCGAAGAAATCATTGATTACAGAGATCTTCAAACGAATCCTCAGGCGATGGCTCGCAGCGACCGTCATCTTTCAAACTTGCTTACGGGTTCAATAGATCACAAACAATGTCACCTTGATCACTGCAAAAGCTGGGAATGTCTTCGAAGATGTGTCCCACTTTTTCCCCGACATGCCCAGTGAGTCCTTCGATGACATAGCCCTGGTTGAGGTGTCCAAATGCAGAACC